>JBEBWT010000031.1:0-21915 GCA_040392005.1 Parapedobacter defluvii | reverse complement strand
TGCCAGGCCGGTTTGGACCTGAATTCATGGGGTTGTGGCTCGCCTTTCAATTGCTCGGTATCCATGGATTCATCAATCATTCCGGCAATTTTGACATAACCTCCCAAAGGCAGCCATCCGATGCCGTATTCGCAGCCTTTATAGTTGAATTTAAAGAGCTTGACTCCCCAGGCATCAAAAAACAGATAGAATTTTTCTACCTTGATACCAAATGCACGGGCGGCCAGAAAATGCCCCAATTCATGCAGAACGATTAAAATTGACAAGCCCAAAATTACCTGTCCGATCATGATCAATACACCCATCTGTTTATTTCGATTATTTTATTCAAAAATTTGATTAATTCGATTATTTTGCTTAATATTTATAGTCTATGTCTTGCTATATACTTATAGTTTAACCTTTTTTACAGATTAATTCATCTACCAATTCCCCCGCAACCCGCCGGCTCTCCCGATCGGTTTCCAGACAATTTTCCAGGTTCAGATCCGTTATAAATTCCACCCGGTCCATCGTTTCCTCAATCACATCGCTCATTTCCAGGAATCCGATTTTTTCCTGCAAATAGGCCGCTACTGCTACTTCATTGGCTGCATTCAGGATGCAGGGCATATTCCCGGACTGTTCCGAGGCCCGGTAAGCCAGTTCCAGATTCCGGAAAGTCTGCCGGTCAGGAGCCGCAAAAGTCAGATTCGGAACATCAGCAAAATTCAGGCGCTTGAAATTATTGACCTGTCTTTCCGGAAAGGTCAATGCGTACTGAATGGGCAGTTTCATATCCGGCAATCCCATCTGGGCAATAATAGAGCCATCGTCAAACTGCACCATAGAATGAATAATGGATTGTGGATGCACGACCACCTCAATCTGTCCGGTCTCCAAACCAAAAAGCCATTTGGCCTCGATGACTTCCAGGCCTTTGTTCATGAGGCTCGCCGAATCGACGGTAATCTTTGCGCCCATATTCCAGTTGGGATGCTTCAGGGCTTTGGCAACCGGTACATTCCGGAGCTCAGCCTGGTCCCAGCCAAAAAATGGGCCGCCGGAAGCGGTCAGGTAAATCTTTTCGAGGGCTTGCCGGTTTTCCCCGCACAGACACTGGAAAATAGCCGAATGTTCTGAATCGACCGGCAAAATCTGTACGTTTTTTTGCCGGGCCAGCTCCATGACCAGTGCCCCGGCAATGACCAATGTTTCTTTGTTGGCCAGGGCAATATTCTTACCGGCCCTTATTGCGGCAATGGTGGGTTCCAAACCGGCAGCCCCGACCAGTGCGGTCAGCACCATATCCACTTCCTCGTGCTGTACTATCTCTTTCAGGGCAGTCGCTCCGGCCATGATCCGTACGCCAGAACCCTCAAGTGCACCTGACAATTCACTGTATTTGCTTTCATCACCGATCACCACCACTTCCGGCCGGAACTGCCATGCCTGCCGGGCCAGTAATCCGGCATTGGTCTGCGCCGTCAGGGCATAGATTTCAAAACGGTGGGGATGGGCTTCGATGACCTCCAGAGCCTGCGTTCCCACACTCCCGGTGGCCCCCAGAATTACCAGCTTTTTCTTATCCATAACGCTTCACCATATCCCGATAGGCCATTGCAATAATCACGCTGGACAGAGGCACCACAATAAATGAAGTCAGGATGCTCACAAATGTCGATATCAGCGGATACCCCAGGTAATTAAAATAAATATACAAAAGGTGCAAGATGGCAAAAAAAGCGAGAATCAACAATAGTTTCACCACGTTTCCTTTGGTCAGGGCCACACTCAGCCGGATCGCTTCCATGCCCCTGCTATTCCGGTCAATGATAAAAAAGGGATAGAAAGCAATACGGAGCAATAAATAAAGCGTCAGAAAAGCGGCCGCCAAATAGGTCCCATTGACCACCGTTTCCACACCCAGCCAATAGATCAGGGGCCAGGCGAGTACTGAAACAATCAGATAGGAAATCAGGACCAGCAGGCTCACTGCGATCATGGCAAAAAAGAAGTGCAGCATTTCACGGGTGGTCGGAATGGTTTCACTGAGTTTTATTTTTTCCTGCCGGTCAATCAGCCTGAAAAGATACTTGAACAGGGTCAGTTGGATCCCGAAATAGGCAATCACAAATAACAGGGCCATGAAATAGCTCAGGGCCGGATTGATATCCTTCATGTAAAAGGCCAGGATACCAGAGGCATTGGAGGTAATAAACAGGCTGAGGCACAGCCCGGCAATAGAGAAATAGTGGGATTTCAACACCTCCCAGGATTTTCGGATCACATCATTGACCGCAAAGGTACTTTCTTTCAGAAACTGAATCATTTAAGCCTAAAAATTTAGCTTACAAAGATGGAAAAAACAATGTCAATACGCAAGGGGCCAAACCATTAAATCATTTTCCGATCAGGGCAGCTATTTCCTGCTGGATGGCGTGTCCGGCATCCTGATTATACCACTTCTGAAGTTCTTCCTTCACTTCTTCAAAATCCCGCTCTGCGGCTTTCATTTCTTCAAACAGCGCCCCGGCCGGTTTCGGACGGGGTCCCCACACGGCCAGATCCTTTCCCTGTGCATCCCGCACGATCAATATAGGAATGGATTTACTGCCATTGGTGAGATACTGCTCGATCAGGTGCGGTGGCTGGTCCCTCAGCACGATCTCCAGGCTGATATTGGGATTGAGTCTGGCCATCAGATAGATAAAAGGAAGACATTGTCCGGCATCTCCGCACCAGGGCTCGGTGATCACGATCCATTGCTGGGGCTGGTCCACGGCTGCTATCACTGCTTCCACCTGCGGATCCAGCCGACCCTTTTTCAACCAGCGGTTGGTGCGCGCCCAATTCATTTTGGTATATTGATAGTATTCTTCATCGTCGTAGGGTGCTTCGGGCTGCTCCGCATCCAGGATTCCTTTAAAAAAAGCCAGATATGCTTCAAATTCCATGGTTGTCCAGATATTATGTATTGAAAATTCAGAGTGAAAAATTATTTTACCCGGATTCCGAATGTGGATCCTGGGTTAAACCCAATTACCTGCAAAAATACGAAAATTTTAGCATAGAAGCAGTATCCGGGCAATCGACATTGTCCGCAAACAAAAAAATGACACATTGTCAGCATTCTCCCTTCAGAACCCCTGACAGAGCAGCTTGGCACAAGGCTTGATAACTACTTTATAGCAAGTTTTAAAAATTACAAAATACGCATTAACAAAAAAATATAATATGTCAAAGATTATTGGAATCGACTTAGGGACTACCAACTCATGTGTGGCTGTCATGGAGGGCAACGAACCGGTAGTGATTGCCAACAATGAAGGTAAACGTACCACACCTTCCATTGTGGCATTTGTGGAAAATGGGGAGCGGAAAGTGGGAGATCCGGCGAAACGCCAGGCCATTACCAATCCGAACAAAACCATCTATTCTATCAAACGTTTTATCGGATCGACTTACGATGAGGTTGCCAAAGAAGCGGGAAGGGTTCCTTACAAATTGGTCAGGGGAGAAAATAACACCCCCCGTATCGAAATTGATGACCGCAAATATACTCCACAGGAAATCTCCGCGATGATCCTGCAGAAAATGAAAAAAACGGCTGAGGATTTCCTCGGACAGGAAGTTTCGGAAGCCGTCATCACTGTGCCCGCTTATTTTAATGATGCACAGCGTCAGGCAACCAAAGAAGCCGGTGAAATTGCGGGCCTGAACGTCAAAAGAATTATCAATGAGCCAACGGCGGCTGCCCTTGCCTATGGTCTGGATAAAACCAACAAGGACTTGAAGATCGTGGTATTCGACTGCGGTGGTGGTACGCATGACGTATCTATCCTGGATTTGGGTGACGGAGTTTTCGAAGTAAAAGCTACGGACGGTGACACCCACTTAGGTGGTGATGATTTTGACCAGGTCGTGATCGATTGGCTGAACGATGAATTCAAAAATGAAAATGGCGGTTTCGACCTGAGCAAGGACCCTATGGCCCTGCAAAGACTGAAAGAGGCGGCTGAGAAAGCGAAAATCGAACTTTCCAGTACTTCTTCCACCGAGATCAACCTGCCGTATATTACTGCAGATGCGACCGGTCCCAAGCACCTGGTGCGCACCCTGAGCCGCGCGAAATTTGAGCAATTGGCCGACAACCTGATCAAAAGGACCATCGAGCCCTGTAAATCAGCACTGAAAAATGCAGGCTACTCAACATCTGATATCGATGAAATCATTCTGGTCGGTGGTTCGACCCGTATTCCTGCCATTCAGGATGCCGTCAAGAATTTCTTCGGAAAAGAACCTTCAAAAGGGGTGAATCCGGATGAGGTAGTGGCGTTGGGTGCTGCCATCCAGGGTGGTGTACTGACCGGTGAGGTGAAAGATGTACTGCTGCTGGACGTGACTCCGCTTTCGCTGGGTATTGAGACGATGGGTGGTGTGATGACCAAGCTGATCGAGGCGAACACCACCATTCCGAGCAAAAAATCGGAAGTGTTCTCTACGGCTTCGGACAATCAGCCATCTGTGGAGATCCACATTTTGCAGGGAGAGCGTCCGATGGCCAACCAGAACCGTACGATCGGCCGTTTCCACCTGGACGGTATCCCACCGGCTCCACGGGGCGTGCCACAGATCGAGGTGACTTTCGACATCGATGCCAATGGTATCCTGCACGTATCCGCTAAGGATAAGGCTACCGGAAAAGAACAGAAGATCCGGATTGAGGCTTCTTCCGGATTGTCCGATGAGGAAATCCAGAAAATGAAGCAGGAGGCTGAGGCCAATGCGGAAGCGGATCGCATCGCTAAAGAAGAAGTGGATAAGCTGAACGCAGCGGACGCCCTGATCTTCTCTACTGAAAAACAACTGAAGGAGTATGGCGACAAGATCAGTGCGGACAAAAAAGCACCGATCGAAGAAGGGTTGAAAAAACTGAAAGACGCACATGCCGCACGGGATTTCGCTGCTATTGATGCGGCACAAACCGAACTTCAGAATACCTGGAACGCCGCTTCCGAAGAGATGTACCAGGCTTCGGGTGATGCCGGTGCTGCGGGTCAGGACCCCGGTGCCTCAACCGGACAGGCCGGCGGTGGCAGTGGTGGCGACGATGTGACCGATGTGGAATACGAAGAAGTAAAAGACGATAAGAATTAATTTATTAAATCAGGCTGCTCCCGGGCAGCCTGATTTTTTTGTACCCGGCCCGGCTTCAGTGCCGAAAAGAATGTTCAAAAAAGTCAGATTGAATCATGCTGAATAATCAGGTAAATAAGGAAAAAGGTTCGATGGCCCTGCTGGTCGGGAGTGCCGTGGCTTTCATTTACTTTTCCTGGCTGCTGGCGGCATCTTATGGCTTCCTGGATTTTCTTTCCGGCACATTCTGGAATGCTTTCCGGATCATCGGCGAATTGATCACGATCCCAATGCTGATTTTTGTTGTAGTGGCATTGATTCTCAGCGTAACCAACTTGATCAGGGGATGCCGCGATCTCAGGACATGGCTTACTTTTGCGCTTTCTTTCCTGACGGCTGCCTCACTGATCGTAAGTACGGTGCTGCAA
This sequence comes from Parapedobacter defluvii, assembly GCA_040392005.1. GTDB lineage: Bacteria > Bacteroidota > Bacteroidia > Sphingobacteriales > Sphingobacteriaceae > DASRQK01. The sequence continues at coordinate 16,369 of JBEBWT010000031.1, read as the reverse complement.
ATGTAGTTTTTGTAGCTGTTGCAACCTTTGCAATAAAAACCTAAAATGCGGAAGCGGGACCAAGCCCAGTTTTTCTATTAGGGTTAAAACAACTTTTCCGGATACACGCCGTCAGTCACCAATTGGCGGATACTGTCTTCTACAATGGGCTTGTCTTCCTTATAAGTCACGCCAAACCACTTTTCCGAAGTCGGGATCACGACAAAATCGGTCGTCCCGCTCTTGATCAGTTTATCGGCAACAATGGGAATGAAAAACTCGGCTTTGGGATTCGCTGAATTTTCCTCCACAAAATCCCGGAACATCGCTTCACTTGCCGCAAAAACCGAAGGGTTGAAGCCCCAGAAATTCATGGAAACCCGGCTATCGGCAGGCAATTCAAACTCCTCGCCGTTTTCCTCGAAGAAAATCCGCTTCTCACCATTTATTTCTTTGAAATAGACTTTGGTACGTTCATGGATATCGGTCATGTGATTGTCCGTGTCCACGGCACAGACACCCCGCGATACCGTCCCGTAATCGGACAGGGTCTTATCGATCTGATAACCCATCAGCGAAAACCGGTCATCCCGCACTTCAGTGCGCAAAAATTCAGCCATCCGGGCAAAAGCATCAAAACCATAAAAATCATCGGCATTGATCGCACAAAAAGGCTCATTGATCCGACCTTTTGCTGCCAGTACCGCATGCGCAGTACCCCAGGGTTTAGCCCGTTCCACTTCCTGTTCAATTCCATATTTCCGGAGGTCAAAATCCTGAAAGACATAATCCGTTTCGATCTTTCCAGCCAGTTTTGCATCGAAAATAGCCTTGAATGTGTCTGCAAATTCTTCCCGGATCACAAAAACGACCTTACCAAAACCGGCCCGGATCGCATCATATATAGAATAATCAATAATGGTTTCCCCGTTTGGCCCGAACCCATCTGTCTGCTTCATGCTACCATAGCGGCTTGCCATTCCTGCCGCCAGGATCAGTAAAGTTGGTTTATTCATAGGCCTCAAAGTTATAAAATTATACTGACAATCGGACGGGATAAGGGCATGATTATTGCCTCCTTTATATAATAAGAATGTGAAATATGGCAAAACACCTGTTTATCATCCGTCACGCTAAATCTGATTGGACATTCCGTGTGAGTGATTTTGACCGGCCATTGAATGAACGGGGCTTCAAAGATGCTCCGAAAATGGCAGAAAGACTCGTCAATAACTCATATTTGCCTGAATTTCTGGTCAGTAGCCCGGCAAAAAGGGCACTCACCACTGCACAGATTTTTGCCGAAATTTTGAATTATCCAAGTAAAAAGATCGCTTCTGAAGCTCCATTATACGAAGCAACGATAGACGATATTCTCCACGTGATCAATCAACTGGATGACAACTACCAGCGGGTTGCTTTATTTGGCCACAATCCCGGACTCTCGGAAATCGTCTCCTATCTGAGCGGAGACGGATATGTGGATCTCCCTACCTGTGGGATCGTACATTTACAATTTGACCAGGCCGACCAATGGCAGGAAATCAGTGGCGGCACCGCCAGGATATTGAATTTTATATACCCCCGGGACCGGAACCTCTGAGAAGGGACCGGAACGCCTGAAATTTTCATTACAGTTTTATAATTTCTGGATCAAGCAAATTTTATGGGGGAATTTATTTCTCTCCAAACCCTTTCTATAAAATTTGCCTGATCCAAATTTTGTTGTAATTTGCGTCAATGGATCAAATGGACAACAAGCAAATTTCGGCAGCTTTTGAACAACTTGCCCAGTTGATGGAATTGCATGGACAGAATGCGTTCCGGGCAAAAGCATTGGCAGCGGCCGCCTATAAAATCAATAAATTACCCTTTCCGGCAAGCAGTAAATCGGAGGATGAACTAAGCAGCTTTCCGGGTATCGGGGCCAGCACCGCAAAAAAAATAAAACTACTGGAACAGACGGGCAGCCTTCCCGAATTGGAGGAATTGCGGGCAGCCACGCCTGATGGCATCCTCCAGATGCTCCAGGTAAAGGGACTCGGACCAAAAAAAATCCTGATCATCTGGAAAGAACTGGGACTGGAAACATTGGGAGAAGTCTATTATGCCTGCAATGAAAATCGGCTGATCGATGCCAAAGGTTTCGGTTTAAAAACACAGGAGCAGATCAGGCAGGCTATTGAATTTACATTTGCAAGTGCAGGATGGGTGCGCTATGCCAGCATGGAACCGGAGGCCCACCGGGCCTATGATGCACTAAAGACCCAACTGGGCCCCGACCGGCTGATCAGTTTTACCGGAGCCTTCCGCCGGAAAAACGAGGTACTGAAAGAGGTCGGCATCCTGATCGAAGCCACGCAACCGGAAATGGACCAATTGACTGCAAAGGCAAATATTCAGCCTCCTATCCAATTGATTGCTGCCGACCGCACCGGATTTTACCAACAATTGTTCCTGACCAGTGGATCAGAAGATCATCTATTGCAGATGGCACAACTACTGAAGGGGCCTTCCACCACATTACAGGATGAAATCCAGGGGCTGGACAGTGAAGAAGCCATTTACCGGCATTTTGGGCTGAAATATATAGCGCCTGAACTCAGGGAGGGATTGGATGAAATCGACCAGGCCCGGCAACATACTTTACCCATTCTGATCGAAGAAAAAGATCTGAAAGGAACTCTCCACAATCACAGTACATACAGTGACGGGGTGCATACCCTGGAAGAAATGGCCCTGTACTGCCGGGATCAGCTCGGCCTCGAATACCTCGGTATTTCCGATCACTCCAGGACTGCGGTTTATGCCGGAGGGTTGACCATTGAAGAAGTCCATCAACAATGGGAGGAAATCGACCGGCTCAACCGGCAACTGGCACCCTTCCATATTTTCAAGGGAATAGAAAGTGATATTTTGTCCGATGGATCGCTGGATTATCCGGATGAAATCCTCGAAGGTTTCGATTTTGTAGTGGCTTCCATCCATTCCAATCTGAAAATGGATCTGGACAGAGCCACCGAAAGATTGATACGGGCCATTGAAAATCCTTATACTACCATGCTGGGGCACCCGACCGGGCGGCTATTGCTGGCAAGAGAGGGCTATCCCATTGACCACAAAAAAGTCATCGATGCCTGTGCGGCCAATCAGGTAGTGATCGAGATCAATGCCAATCCCCTGCGCCTGGATCTGGACTGGCGGTGGCACCGTTATGCGGTCAGCAAGGGAGTCATGCTCTCGGTCAATCCTGATGCGCACCGGACTTCGGGTCTGCATGACATGCACTATGGCGTACTGGTCGCCCGAAAAGGGGGAGTCGAAGCAAAAGACTGTCTCAACACCCTGACTTTAAAAGAAATAACAGCTTATTTTTCAGAGAAAAAACAGAAAACCAATTTACAACAATGATGAAAAGATTTTATTCCACCCTACTTTACCTGCTGCTGGGCTTCCTGATCGTTGAAAGCCTGACCACCGAATCTCGTGCACAACTGCTGGTGGGAGCCAAAGAGGTCTATTCAAGAGGGGATTCCCTGCGGGGCAATCTGACTCCTTTGCGTACCTGTTATGACATCAACTACTATCATCTGGACGTCCGGGTCGATCCGGACGAACGGTACATCAGCGGATCCAACCTGTTCCGGTTTACGGCAACCACCGATTTTGACCGTCTGCAATTTGACTTGTTTGACAACCTCAAAATAGACAAAGTAGTGTATAAAGGGCAGGAATTGCCCTTTTCACGGGAATACCATGCGGTTTTTATCGATTTTCCCACCACCATCGCCAAAGACAGTCAGGATGAGTTTACGGTCTTTTATTCCGGCCATCCGGTACAGGCCAAGCGTGCCCCCTGGGACGGAGGCTTTGATTTCAAGAAAGACAGCAATGGCAAGCACTGGATCGCCACCGCCTGCCAGGGTCTGGGAGCCAGTGTCTGGTGGCCCAACAAGGATCACCAATCGGATGAGGTCGATAGCATGCTGATCAGCATCAGTGTCCCCACCGGCCTGATCAATGTGTCCAATGGAAGGTTCAGGGGTAGCGAAGACCTGGGAGACGGATATACCCGCTTTGACTGGTTTGTCTCCAACCCCATCAACAATTACAATGTTGCTGTCAATATCGGGGATTATGTGCATGTTGAAGGCACTTATCCGGGTGAAAACGGGCCGCTGGATCTGGATTACTGGGTATTGAGGGAAAATGCGGAAAAGGCCATTCCCCACCTTGACCATAATGTACGGACCATGTTGGAGACTTTTGAACATTGGTTTGGCCCCTACCCTTTTTATGAGGATGGGTATAAAATTGTAGAAACTTCCCACCTGGGCATGGAACACCAGAGTGCGATCGCCTATGGCAACAAATACCAGAATGGTTATCTGGGTAGGGATGGATCCGGCAGCGGCTGGGGCAACAAGTGGGACTTTATTGTCATCCATGAATCCGGCCATGAATGGTTCGGCAACAATATCACCTCCAAAGATCTGGGAGATATGTGGATACATGAGAGCTTTACCAATTATTCTGAGGCACTCTACATAGATTATCACTTTGGAAAAAAGGCCAGCCAGGAATACGTGCATGGCAATCGCCGGGGCATTCAGAACCGGACTCCACTCATGGGGCCTTATCATGTCAATAAAGAGGGTTCCGGCGATATGTATAACAAGGGCGGAGTGTTGCACAATATGATCCGGACCATCCTCAATGATGACGAAAAATGGAGGGAAATCCTGAGAGGTCTGAACAAAGATTTCTTCCATGCAACGGTGGATTATGAAGATGTAGTGAGTTATATCTGTGAGAAATCCGGCATGGATCTGCGGCCGGTCTTTGAGCAATACGTCAAACACGCCAGCCTTCCTGTTCTGGAATTTTTCTTTGGTCAGAATGGCGAAGTAGCCTGCCGGTGGATTTCCAATGTCCCCAATTTCAACATGCCGGTCCGGATCCGTACCAAAGACGGCGAGTACCAGTTTGTCAATGTAAGCAGCCGCACAACTCCGATTTCCATACCCGGACTGACCCGGGACAATCTGGAGGTCGATACCTTCAATTATTACATTGGAGTTCTGGTAAATGGCTTATAGACAATTATTTGGAAAATTGACAAAAAACTGCCCACTATAACTGAAAAATTCAAGATTTTTTGGTTAGGTTTGCACATTAGCGCGATTTAACGCTAATACGGAATCTGGGGTTAAAGCAAGTATTTTTTATAACGGGATATTCATGGGCTTATTTAATTGGTTTACACAGGATGTGGCCATAGATCTGGGGACAGCAAACACATTGATCATCCACAACGATAAGGTAGTCGTAGATGAGCCTTCGATTGTGGCATTTGATCGTACAACCAATAAAATTATTGCGATCGGCCGTCAGGCCATGCAGATGGAAGGCAAAGTCCATGATAATATCCGGACGGTCAGGCCACTCAAAGATGGAGTGATCGCCGATTTTAATGCGGCCGAACACATGATCCGGGGCATGATCAAAATGGTTAATAATGGGAAGGGCTGGTTTTTTCCTTCGCTCCGGATGGTCATCTGTATCCCATCGGGCATTACGGAAGTGGAAAAACGGGCGGTGCGGGATTCGGCCGAAATTGCGGGAGCAAAAGAAGTCTATCTGATCCATGAACCGATGGCGGCAGCGGTCGGCATCGGGATCGATGTGGAGGAGCCCATGGGCAATATGATCATCGATATCGGTGGAGGTACGACGGAAATTGCGGTCATTGCCCTCTCGGGAATCGTTTGCGATCAGTCCATCCGGGTAGCCGGCGACAACTTTGATTCGGACATCATCCAGTATATCAGAAGGCAGCACAACATCATGATCGGTGAGCGTACTGCCGAAAGGATCAAGATTGAGGTGGGCTCGGCCATTCCCGAATTGCAGGACCCACCTGCTGATTTTGCGGTACAGGGCAGGGATCTGATGACCGGAGTGCCCAAGCAGATCATGGTATCCTATACGGAAATCTCCCATTGCCTGGACAAATCCATTTCCAAAATAGAGGAAGCGATCCTGAAAGCCCTTGAAATCACTCCTCCGGAGCTTTCGGCGGATATCTACCAGACCGGGATTTACCTGACGGGAGGCGGCGCCCTGCTAAGGGGTCTGGACAAGCGGATTCAGGCTAAAACCAAATTGCCGGTGCATATTGCCGAGGACCCACTGAGGGCGGTGGTCCGGGGGACCGGAATATCCCTGAAAAATATCGGAAACTTTAAGTTTTTGTTGCAATAAACAAAGGCAATGAAGAATATTTGGATACTGCTGACCAAATACAATGATGTTTTTTTATTCATTCTCTTCTTTGGAATAGCCGTCTGGCTGGTCATCAACAACAATGATTTCCAGCGGGCAAGCACATTGAATTCTTCCAACGCCCTCATCGGCAAAATTTATGCGGAAAGCAGTCGTCTGACAGATTACATGAAGCTGGACGAGGCCAATCAGGAGTTATTGGCCGAAAATGCGGCATTGCGCATCTCCCTGGACAAAGTGCTGCGCAGGGATACCAGCACACTGCAAACCGTTCTCGACTCTCTGGGGAATCCCCGTTATGCCTATATTTCCGCAAGGGTAACCAATAACAGCCTCCGCCAGAAAAACAACTATATCACCATTGACAAAGGTTCGGCAGACGGGATCAGAAAAGGAATGGGCGTGATCAGTCCCTCCGGGATCGTTGGGATTGTGCTGAATGTGTCCCCGCATTTTGCTACCATACAGTCCCTGCTCCATAGTGATTCCAGGATCAGCGCAGCCTTGCAGGAAAGTCAGGCCTTTGGGTCCCTGATCTGGGGCGACAACTATGACTCAAAAAAAGCTATCCTCCGCGACATACCCAATCATGTGGAAGTCCGCAGGGGTGAAGCCGTTGTCACTTCCGGTTATTCGCTTTTTCCTCCGGGCATTCAGATCGGGGAAGTGATCGCGACGACCGAAGTAGGTGGAGAGAGTTTCAAGGATATCTCCATTACATTGAGTACTGATTTTTACAACCTTCAATACGTGTATGTAGTGGTAGATAATTTTGTGGCAGAACAACAGGAACTGGAAGCAAATACACAGCCCAATGATTAGGATTCTGTTCAATAATACAGTGCGGTTCGTGGTTTTGGTGGCCATGCAGGTATTCCTGTTCAAAAATATTGGATATTATAATCTGATCACCCCTTACCCCTATATTTTCTTTCTGTTGCTATTGCCCATCGGCATCCCGAACCTCGGTTTATATCTCATTGCCTTTCTGACAGGCCTCACCGTGGATGCTTTCTATGATACCCTAGGGGTCAATGCCGCTGCCTCGGTCATGCTGGTCCTGACACGGATCGCTTTTCTGAGGATCACTCTGGAAGCGGAAAACCATGACAAATACGCTACTCCTATGCTGGGTGAAGTCTCTTTAAAATGGTTTTTGCCTTACCTGCTATTGACCTGTTTTATGCATCACCTGACCCTTTATATACTGGCTACCTTTACGTTCAGGCAATTTCATTATACCCTTTTCAGTACTGTTTTTAGTTGTATCTTTACAGTGCTGATCATGCTCGTATTTAGTCTGCTCATGTTCAGAAGGAAAAAACGCTGAGCCGGACAAGCGTAATACTTTCTTTTTTTAGTTGGAATGAATAATTTTTTCACCAGGAAATACGCTATCCAGGGAATTTTTATTGCTGTTGCGCTGATCATTGTCATACGATTGTTTTACCTGCAATTGATCGATGACTCCTTTGCTTCATCCGCTGACAACAATGTACTCCGAAAAACTATTGTCTATCCTGCAAGGGGAGTGATCCTCGACCGGAATGGAGAAGTACTGGTGCAGAACGAACCGGTTTATGACCTGCTGGTCACTCCGATCGAGGTCAAAGAAATGGATACGCTGTTGTTCTGCCGGCTGATCGACATCGATCCGGAAGGTTTTAAACGGCGGATGGAAACGGCAAAAAAACATTCCCGGTACCGGGCCTCCATTTTTGAAAAGCAGATTTCATCGGTCAATTACGCCCAATTGCAGGAACATCTCTATAAATTCAAGGGATTCTATGTACAGAACAGGACGGTCCGGACCTATCCGGATAGTGTGGCGGCTCAATTCCTGGGCTATATCCAGGAAGTCAATCAAAACGACATAGACCGTTCCGGCAAATTTTACCGCCCCGGGGATTACATAGGAGCCACTGGGGTGGAACGGGCCTATGAGGAATTGCTCCGAGGTCAGCGCGGGGTCAAAAACCAATTGGTGGATGCCTTCAACCGGCCCCAGGGTGCTTATGCGGACGGACGGTTCGACACCTTGGCGGTAGCAGGGGAAAGCCTGGTTTCTTCACTGGACAAGCAGCTCCAGATCTTTGCCGAGCAATTGATGAAAAACAAGCGCGGTTCTGTGGTGGCCATTGAACCCGCTACCGGAGAAATTCTGGCTTTTGTCAGCAGTCCGGGGTACGATCCGAATCTGATGGTGGGCCGGAAGCGTGGTGAAAATTATGCCAAGCTTGCACAGGATCCGGATATGCCTATGTTCATCCGACCCACTCAGGCCCAATATCCACCGGGTTCCATTTTTAAGGTGGTCAATGCACTCACGGCACAGCAGGCCGGCATGATCGATGAACAGACCATCTTCAATTGTCCGGGCGGATACAGCTATGGCGGAGGCAGGGGCTGGATGGGCTGTACCCATGCAGACGGGCCCACCGGCCTGATAAAATCCATTCAGCGTTCATGTAACACCTTCTACGGACATACCTTCGCCCGGATGATCGACCGCCGGGGTATGCCGGCCCATGAAGCCTACGATCTGTGGAGGGAAGCTACCATGAAATTTGGTCTGGGCCAGCCACTTGGCATTGACTTGCCGGGAGAAAAGGGCGGTTCCGTCCCCACAGCGGAATATTATACCAAACGCTATGGCAACAACCGCTGGACTTCCAGCTTCAATATCTCCCTGTCTATCGGTCAGGGTGAGATCGAAATCACCCCGATCCAGATGGCCAATATCATGGCGATTGTGGCCAACAGGGGCTTTTATTACCGGCCCCATCTGATCAAGGCAATTGGAGAGCAACAGATTGTCAAGCCCGAATTTACCGAGAAAATATATGCGGGGGTCGAAAGCAAGTATTATGAACCAGTGATCGAAGGATTGAGCCAGGTCGTCAATATGCCCGGCGGAACCGCCAATTCAATCAAAATAAATGGCATAGAGATGTGCGGAAAAACCGGCACCGTGCAAAACCCCCACGGGAATAACCATGCGGTGTTCTTCGCCTTTGCCCCACGGGAAAACCCAAAAATTGCCATTGCGGTGTTTGTGGAAAATGCGGGTTATGGCGGAGTCGTGGCCGGACCCATTGCCAGTATGATCGTGGAAAAGTATCTGCGCGATACCGTCACCCTGCCCCAATATCTGCAGGATCGGATTTTCAATACCGATTACCTAAATAGACGGAGTCCAGCCAGCGTAAATCCAACCGGAGATGGAACTGCGGACGAAACAAACACCGCCGAAGAAGAGGAAGAAGAAATATTATTTGTTCACCACAGTGCCCTGCCTCCCCGTTATGGCTATCAATAACCAACACCGTCATACCCTGTTTGGAGGAAATGTGGACTGGGTCACCGTACTGGTCTGGCTGCTGCTTTGTCTCATCGGGTGGTTTAATATTTATGCGGCCGTCTATGACCCGGAACACGCTGGATTATTCAATCTGACCACCAATTACGGAAAGCAATCCATTTTTATATTGTCGGCCGCGGTCATTGGCCTGACGATCCTGGTGATCGATGCCAAGTTCTTTGCCTCTATGGCACCGGTTTTTTATGGGATTACCTTGTTGTTATTAATTGCAGTTCTGATTTTCGGGCGGAATGTGGGGGGAAATCAAGCCTGGATCCAGATTGGGAGCTTCCGTTTGCAACCTTCGGAATTTGCGAAGCTATCTACCTGTCTCCTGCTCGCCTGGTACCTCAGTGGACAGAGCAACAAGACTCCCAATATGCGGAGCCTGCTCACCGGGGCATTGATTGTGCTGGTGCCTGTGGTTCTGGTATTACTGCAGCCTGATACCGGGTCGGCCCTGGCTTTCGGCTCCCTGATCTTTATCTTTTACCGGGAAGGCTATCTGAGCAGCAATTTCATGTTTATGGTGGGTCTGGCCATCCTGCTTTTCGTGCTTTCTTTACTATTCAATGAATGGTGGATCATCCTGGGTATGGCCCTGATTATGGGGCTGGTATTTTATTTCAGTCCCCGGAGGCAACGTCTGCTCGTACCCCTGATTTCCCTATTCTTCATTGCCAGCGCTTATATCTTCCTGGTGGAATTTGCCTATAATAATCTGCTCCAGCCGCATCACCGCAGCCGCATCGAAGTGATTCTGGGGCAAATCGATGATCCGCGCGGGGAAGGATACAATCTCAATCAATCCAAGATCGCCATCGGTTCGGGCCAATTCTGGGGCAAAGGCTATTTGCAGGGGACCCAAACCAAGTATAATTTTGTGCCGGAACAGAGTACCGATTTTATTTTCTGTACCATCGGGGAGGAATGGGGCTTCGCAGGTTCGGTCCTGCTGATCGGAATTTATTTATTCCTATTGTTGCGGATCATCAATATTGCCGAGCGGCAGCGCACCGCTTTTGCCAGGATCTACGCCTATGGAGTAGCTTCCATCCTGTTTTTCCATTTTGCCATAAATATCGGGATGACTATCGGGATCGTGCCGGTCATCGGTATCCCCCTGCCTTTCATCAGCTACGGAGGGTCTTCCCTGTGGAGTTTTTCGGTTCTGCTGTTTATTCTGCTGAAATTTGATGCCAACCGGAAGGGGGTGGTGTGAGTGCGGCCGGATATCTTTACCTTCCGAACATTTCCTGAGATCGCTGGATAAGTGTTTTCGTGAAAACACCTATTCCCCAAATTCGCATGAATTTGGGGAAATAGTGAAACCGGGAAATGATACCTTCAGTTTATACTTTTATACCTATAAAAATTCAAATAGCTTTCCGGAACATCGCCCCCGCATATCCGGACAATCCTCCCAATAGAAAAGAAATCACAAATAGGATCAGATAGGCAGGAAGCGATCCGGGCAAGACTCCCAAAGCAGGAATACTCCCGGTGAACAAAGAAGACATCTTTGCAGATAATCCTGTTACATCCCTTGCATCCAGATATAATGCGGTCCCTACCCAGAGCAAAGACATTCCAAATGCCCCCAGCCAGAAACCGCTCCAGCCGGACCCGGCCTGCCAGGCACAGACCAGAAAACAGGCAATCAGGGGGAGCCACCAGGGACCGATCATATCCAGTACAAAGCCGGCAATTACAATAATCAGAATCAAAAATATACTATTGCGCATGGTTATTTCGTTTTAGGTTGTAAAGTCATGGTGGTTCTCAACCGGGTGTCACCCGAATCCCGGTCTTTCAGGAAAACCAGCGGATTTAAAATTCCATTGGCCCATTTGTCGATCATATTGTCATAATAGGGGCTGCCCGGATTGCCGGATTGCCCGCCGGGGAAAAGGCCCACCGCCTCAGGCCAATCCTGATCCAGCGCTACGACCATCCTCCATGATGGGCCATGCCGGCCCGAAGTCGCATTGACAATCCCTCCACCTCCACCACTGACAATGCCCGTGCGGCTAAACATGGTGAAATTGGGCACCAAATGGGCAATAGTGGTATTTTTGACTTTCGCCCAATGCCAGTTGCCTCCATCATATTCACCAAATCCTTCCCGGAGGTCCGCTATACTCTTCAGGAATGTCCTGCGGACAATATCAAACTTGGTTTCCACAATCCCATCGGTACCCCGGTCATCAAACCAGGGCGAATCGGCTTCCTGGAGCAGCAAACTGAATGTTCTGTCAAGGGAAGGAGTCCGTACCGGTCCTTCGGCCCGCATATCATCCCACCAGATACCGCTTCTGAGTTCCGGAATCCACCTTTCAAAAATGGAAGCTCCCACTTCTTCCGGGCCGTTCACCAGATTCCATGCTGCCAACAACTGGTATTCCTGCATGCCGGCAATGGAGTCATCCACTGCGAGGGTGGCCAGCAGATCCGGTAAAACCAACCGGGCATCCACATTGAAGTTGTCGTGCAACAGGCTGCTGAGACTATCTATGTTTGCGCCATGCATGGCATCCAGACGTTCGTTGATGCGAATGGCCCTGCTGGATGGTGCAAAACTCCAATCCAGGTAATAGGGATAACTCAGGTCAGCCGGGAATTGGTTTGCCGAACTGACGAAACCCCTTGCAGGGTTGCGGACAGTCGGATTATGTGCATTCGGAATCCATCCCTGCCAGTCGTGTTCAGGCAACGCACCATCCAGCAGATAACGCCCCTGCCCTTTCCATTTCAACGGGAATTTGCCATTCGGCGTGATCGCAATATCATCTCCGTTACTGGCAAACACAAAATTCTGCGCAGGAGAAGTAAAATAGGTCAGTGCCTGGCGATAATCATCATAATTTTCACCCCTGTTGAGATAATGGAAAGTGAGCAGATCCGCTCCTTCTGAATCATTGCCCATCCAGCGCATGGCATACCCTACCGGAAAATCCCTGCGGTACCGGTTTTCGTCTTTTTCCTCATAAACGACCGGCCCATGATGCGTATAATAGACCGTGTCCACTATATCCGGACCATTCTTTTGATGATAGACCTCAATCCGGGCCGTCACCGGCTTCCACTGTCCATCATACCAGTACTCCTGCCGTGCTGCATCCCTGAATTGGATCCGGTAAAAATCCATCACATCCAGGCCCACATTGGTCACTCCCCAGGCGATATCCTTATTGAATCCGATTATAATCGCCGGAGTACCCGGCAGGGCAACGCCATATACATTCACGCCTGGCGCACTGAGCTGCATCTGGTACCAGATCGAGGGCAATGAAAGGGTGAGGTGCGGGTCATTGGACAACAAAGGCAGACCCGAGGCAGAGCGGCTGCCGGCCACTGCCCAGTTATTGCTGCCGATCTCCGGACGGGGTGCGGGCGTCTCCACCAGTGAAGCCAGCGGAATCCCTGCTGTATCCACGGCCATTTTGATCGCAGGCACAGGCGGCAGACCGAGCGGTTCAAAATCCCAGGCCGTACCAACCGGAATAATGGGCGATTCCCGGTCCGGATAAAAAGGAAACAGATCATCCGTCACGGCCTCTCCCAGCTTGGCAATCAGATTGCTCATCCGGTAATCGTCCGTCCCCGTACTCAGATCATGCCGCATATTCATCAGCATCAGAATAGAGCGGTAAGGAGACCAGTCCTCCGGTGCATAATTGAGAATTTTATATTCCAGCGGATAATCCCGGGGGCGCAATGAGGCGATATAATCATTCACTCCATCGGCATAAGCCTGCAAAATCGCAAAGCTCAGGGAATCCTGCCGTTCCAGGCGGTCCGTAACTTCCTGTGCCGTTTTGGCCATTCCGATCCGGCGGTGATAGCGATCCAGCTCCAGCGCAGCATTCCCCACCACCTCTGTCAATCTCCCGGCCGCAGCCAATACCTGAAAATCCATTTGCCAGAGCCTGTCTTTGGCCACTACATAACCCTGGGCATAGTAGAGATCATAATCATTACCGGCAAAAATATGTGGCACGCCATTGTCATCATAATGAACGATCACCTCCTCTTTCAATCCGGGCAGGGATAAAATCCCGCTGCGGCCTGCATCCGGCCCTTCAATATGCTGAAAAAAACCATGTGAGGGACTGAACAATTTTCCCAAAGGGGGCAGCGCTCCCCAGGACCTGTCCAGCACATAGACCAATGCGGCAGCTAACAGCAGGGGCAAAACAAATTTGAACAATTTCATGAATAAGATTGATAATTGGTTACTTTAGGTGCGAAATTCACACTTTTCAGTGGATGAATAATACACCGTTATAAAGATAGGGAAAAATTTAAATGGTTCGCAAGTATTGCAATTGATTATATAGTTCGCAAGTATTGCAGCCTGGGCCCGTCCAGTTTTTCAAATTTACCCACCACCTGGGTGACCTGATTCTGCCGCAGCTCAAACTCCAGGGTACATTCATTGTCAAACTCCTGCTTCAGGATCTGCAGATCTTCTTCCTTGACAATCCGCATCACATCGTTCATCGCCAGATAATCAAAGGACAGCGAATAAACATCATTCACTGTACGCTCCACTATTTCAGCATGATCCAAAGCATCTTTTGTGGCCGTTTTATAAGCGTTGATCAGCCCGGGGACACCCAGCAGAGCACCTCCAAAGTAGCGTACCACAATCACGGCAATATTGGTGACATCCTGAGAAAGAAGCATATTGAGAATGGGTCTGCCCGCCGAACCAGACGGCTCCCCATCATCATTCACCCGGAAAACGCTGCGGTCCGGACTCAGGCGGAATGCCCAGCAATGATGCCTGGCCTTGGGATGCAGGGCCTTGACCTCGTTCAGCAGATCTTTCAGGGCCGCTTCCTCCCTCATCGGGAAAGCATAGGCTATGAATTTACTGCCCCGGTCCCTGAAAATGCCTTCCGAAGGTTTGGTAATGGTCCGGTATGTATCTTCAAATAAACTCATCTTCATTAACGGAGGTCGATCAGCAGGGGGCAAATCATAAAAATGCTGCCAGCACCAGCACCGAGATCAAAGCCAACAGCAGCCCAATCCGGTTGAGACGGGACAATTGTTCCCGGAATACCAGGATTCCTACCAGAGCACCGACCGAAATTACCCCTATATTCATCCCTGCAAAAACAACCGACGGATTTTCGGGTAATGCTCTGTGGGCCTTCATGTAAAACAGGATGTTGGCAAAATTAAAACCTCCCAGTACTAATCCCCACAAAATGGCCCGGCTGCTGATCCGCTGCTTTCCAGTAAACGCAATATACAAAAGATAGGCGAAAGCGACCAGCATCGCCAGGATAAATACAAAAAACATGGATGTTGTGTAGGGAATAGCGGTAATCTGGGCAATCCGCTTGAATAAAATATCACAGATGCCATATCCAAAGAATACCAACAACGGATAAATCCATGTTCTGCTTTCCTCCTGCTGGCCAGACGATACCTGACTGTGGTTTTCCCCTTGCTGGACGGGAGTAGTTTTGTGCTTGCCGGAAGTAGTCCGGTGCTGGCCGGGAGTAGTCTTGTGCCAGCCTATCGAAAAAAAGATCGCCACCAGACCGATCGCCAGCCCCAGCGAGGTACCGGTCGTCAGCTTTTCACCGAAAAAGGAAAAAGCAGCAATCAGCGGGATCACCAGGGAAAGGCGCTGTGCAACTTCAGTACGGACGATCCCGGTCGTACGAATGGATGCCCCCAGCGCCAAAAAAACGCCAGGCAGAAGAAAGGCCAGCAAAAAATAGATCATCCAGGGTACCTGGGGATCGCTGATGTACTCTATTTCCGGCCGGAAAAACAGAAAGGTCAGCAATCCGGCTGCCGGATAATTCCAAACAATGATCTGGGTCGTTTCCAGACCCTTCATCCTGGCCAGTTTCAGCATCACCGAAACCGTCACACTACAAAGCACACTCAACAGGACCAATTCCATGCCTGCGAAAATACTAAAATTTTAAACAGGAAATTATTCTGTCAAATATTGTTTAGAATGATTATAAATAATATCTTTACCCCCGGATTTAAATTATTCAGATTAACAACTACAAATCCTTAAATAAAATAGATGAACATGAAAAAAGTAAGTACAACAGCACTGACTCTGGTCCTGATCGCAAGCCTGGGGGCTGCCACCGCTGCCGGAAAGAATACACCCTCTACTGAAACACCTGCCGAAAATGTGGGCTGGTTCGAAGCCGAAGGGAAAAAGATCGAGGTCAAATTCGTAAGAGTACTGTATGCCGCAGAAGGCTCCGAACGTCCGGGCGAAAGCAACTCCGTTCAGCAACTCGTATTCGACAGCAAGGACCCTCAGGGCAACACTATAAAAGTATTTCGTTACCAGATCACTGCCAAAAACACCGGCTACGATGAAGTACAGCAAGATAAAGAAGAGGACTTCAAAATGAAATCCGTGACCGAAGGCGTCAAACTTCACATCGAAGTGCCATTGGACGGAAACGGTAAACCTCAATTCGACAAAGCCTGGGTAGGCAACCTCGCTTATAACTTTGGGACACGGGAAACCAGCCACAAACTCTCAGCAACCACCGTGTCGGATCTGAAATTCAAAATCAATAAAATTGACCTTCCTACCTTTGGAGCAGGTCACAAACCGGGTGACAACGGAGTAATCTACAATCAGGGCTTCATTGACTTTACCCTGAGCTCCAAAGCCAAACACATTGACAGCGATGAGATTGCCGCCTTCAACATCCATATCAGCGGCCCGATCACCCTCACCCATGT
>JBEBWT010000030.1:0-22058 GCA_040392005.1 Parapedobacter defluvii | reverse complement strand
TTTCAAGGCATAGCGAGCAGGGCGGTGTGTGCGCAGCATAGCCTTGAAAACTAATGCCCTATTTTTACCCCATATTATGGTACACCGCCTGCACGTCATCATCCTCTTCGATGCGATCGATCAATTTCAGGACATCTGCAGCAGCGGTTTCATCAATCTCCGTATGGGAAAGGGCAATCCGCTCCAGTTTCGCACTGCTGATGACGATACCTTTTTCTTCCAGCAGCCGCTGCATGTTTCCGAAATCTTCAAATGAAGTCTGGACAACCACTATATCATTCCCTTCTTCATCCGATTCTATATAGAGTTCTTCCAATCCTCCATCGATCAGTTCCAGTTCCAATTCATCTGAATCCAGATCCTCACTTGCCGGGAAACGAAAGAGGGATTTGCGCTGGAAAATAAAATCAAGGGATCCGGTTTTTCCGAGGGTACCGCCTGCCTTGCTAAAATAACTACGGATATTGGCCACGGTCCGGTTGGTATTGTCGGTGGCTGTCTCGATCAGTACGGGGACACCATGAGGGCCATAACCTTCATAGACATGTTCCTCGTATCCCTTTGAATCCTTGTCTGAAGCACGTTTGATCGCTGCTTCTACCCGGTCTTTGGGCATATTGACGGCTTTGGCGTTTTGGATGGCGGTGCGCAATCTGGAGTTGCTCTCCGGACTGGGGCCACCCTCTTTCACGGCCATTGCGATTTCCTTGCCCAATCGGGTAAACTGGACGGCCATTTTGGCCCATCTTTTGAATTTACGCTCTTTTCTGAACTCAAATGCTCTTCCCATTCTTTTGATTATTATTCCGGCAATCTACATCAAATCATTTAGTGAAGCAAAATTACCATTTTGGTCATTATGAAAGTGTATTTCTTAAATTACTGATCATTTCCGCCACGATGGCCTCCAGATTATACTGAGGGTGCCATCCCCAATCCGCCCTTGCTTTTGAATCATCGATACTGGAAGGCCAGCTATCGGCAATG
Source organism: Parapedobacter defluvii (assembly GCA_040392005.1). GTDB lineage: Bacteria > Bacteroidota > Bacteroidia > Sphingobacteriales > Sphingobacteriaceae > DASRQK01. The sequence goes on along the minus strand of JBEBWT010000030.1, from coordinate 21,071 downwards.
GCCTGTCTGGGGTCGCCATCCTCGTATCGGATAACAAAATCGGGGATATGTTTTCGGATGGCCTCTGCCAATTCTGCCGGTGTGAAACTGATGCCGGTCAGATTGTAACTGGACCGCACTTTGATCTGCTCAGCCGGCGCGTCCATCAGTTGCAGTGTGCCGCGGATGGCGTCCTCCATATATAACATGGGCAATGCCGTATCAGCCGACAGAAAGCAGTTGTAACTGCCGTGTCTGATCGCTTCATGATAGATATGGATCGCATAATCAGTGGTACCTCCACCCGGTGCTGCTTTCCAACTGATCAGACCCGGATAGCGGATGCTCCTGACATCCAATCCATATCGGTTGAAATAATATTCACAGTAACGTTCCCCGGCCTGTTTGCTGATGCCATAGATCGTATTGGGATCCATTACGGTATATTGGGGCGTGTTTTCTTTCGGAGAATTTGGACCAAATACTGCAATGGAGCTCGGCCAGAACACTTTTCTGACCCCATATTCTACGGCCAGGTCCAATACATGGAACAGGCCGTTCATATTGAGATCCCATGCCTGGCGGGGATACTTTTCGCCCGTTGCCGACAACATGGCGGCCAGCAGATAGACCTGGGTCGGTTTGTACTTTTTGAAGATGTTTTGTAATGAATTGTTGTCCAGGACATCGACCAGTTCAAATTGTTCCTCTTCATTTACAATCAGGGGACGGTTGATATCGGCAGTGATGATTGCCTGGTTTCCATGTATTGCGCGGAGAGCAATTGCCAATTCCGTGCCTATCTGGCCATTGGAGCCAATGATTATAATAGATTCATTCATTACCGCAAACTTAGATAACTTGGCTTGTAAATGCAAGTCAATTTCGCAGGGCAAGCACAAAACTTTTCCGGAATACCTGATGATACCCGGAGGCATTATACAGTTCAATCACAAGCGTGTATATACCGGTGGGTACAGCAGCCATGCGTTCATCAAGGCCATCCCAGACCCAGATACCCTGTGAGGGGATACTGGTGTTACGTAAAATATTCCGGATCAGCCGTCCGTCCATGTTGAAAACCTGGATGGTGGCCATCAATCCGCTTTGTGCTATATTGTAATGGAGTTCCAGTTGGTCTTCGACGCCATCCTGATCCGGCGATATAATCCTGGAATTCAGTCGCATTTTTGTTTGTTCCTCGTATATATTGCTATTCTGATAACCAGGAGTGGCCCCTCCTTCGGCAACGGCCGCAGACCTGAAATTGCCGGGGTTGTTGGTGGCGGTCAGCGGGGATTGTCTTTCCAGGGAAATGCCTGGGAGATCCTTTATATAAGGACTATGCATGGCAGCCGTGTAAAACAAGCTGTCCATTAACTGGAATTGCGGATCTCCGGCCGAGCCATTGATTGCACGGAGCAGGATCACATATCCCCGGTCATTGTTGAAATTGGGAAGCCTGGCCATCCGGATAAAATTTTGCAGGCGTGCTTTGGGATAATGGGCGGCCACTGTGGCCGGATCCGTGGTCAGCACGCGATAGGTGCCCGGCATCATGGATTGGGATATAGCCGAAACCCGCTGCATATTAGCATATTCTCCGGCAGCATTGACATTGGCTATATAAATATGCTGCAGATCGACCGCATGGCCCGATGGATTGTACAGCTCAACGAAGTCGGCTCCGTCCTTTTTGGGATTGAATAGAATTTCATTGATAATCAACCCCTGTCCGGTTTGGGTGTTTGTAAATATTGAAAAAATCAGGGTCAGAAATGTTATTTCCATAATTTATGCTTTTAATCGGTGATTTAATTGTAATTTTGTTTCATGTCTGTTACTTATAGTTTGTGAGTAATTTTCTGTAAAAATAATTAAAATTTACTTTAAATTAAAATAATTTATCAAATAAATAATTAAATATTAATCCTTAAACATTAACACCAATAATTAGAATGAAAGTGGCAGTCGTAGGGGCAACTGGCCTGGTAGGTTCAGAAATGCTGACCGTGCTCGCAGCACGTAATTTTCCAGTAACAACATTGATTCCTGTTGCATCAGAAAAGAGTAAGGGAAAACGCATTGAATTCAGAGGAAAGCAATATGATGTTGTGACCGCGGATGAGGCGATTGCCATGAAACCAGATGTAGCCCTGTTTTCTGCGGGCGGAGCGACTTCCCTGGAATATAGCCCGAAGTTTGCCGAAGCAGGCATTACGGTGATCGATAATTCTTCTGCCTGGCGCATGGATCCCACTAAAAAACTGGTGGTGCCGGAAATCAATGCGGATATACTGACTGCAGAGGATAAAATTATTGCCAACCCAAACTGCTCCACCATTCAGATGGTGGTGGTGCTCAAACCCCTGCATGACCGCTATAAAATCAGGCGGGTAGTGGTTTCCACCTATCAGTCCGTGACCGGTACCGGTGTGAAGGCTGTCAATCAGCTGCACGATGAACGGGCAGGGAAGGAGGGCGAAAAAGCCTATCCTTACCGGATCGATCTGAATGTGTTGCCCCACATTGATGTATTCCAGGACAATGGATATACAAAGGAAGAGATGAAAATGATACAGGAAACCGCAAAGATTATGGGGGATGATCAAATCAGGGTGACCGCTACTACGGTGAGGATTCCGGTTGTGGGGGGGCATTCTGAATCAGTGAATATAGAATTTGAATCCGATTTTGATCTGGATGAAGTCAGGGAGATACTGGCAGCGCAGGAAGGCCTGATCGTAGTGGATGATCCGGCAAACCTGAAATATCCCATGCCCATCGATGCTCACGGGAAGGATGAGGTATTGGTGGGCCGTATCCGACGGGATGAAAGTCAGCCCAATTCGCTGAACCTGTGGATTGTGGCGGATAATCTGAGGAAAGGGGCCGCGACCAATACCATACAGATTGCAGAGGCGCTGCTTGCCAGGGGCCTGATATAATTTATGAACGAACGAAAAACCAGCAGGAAAGAACGGATTGTCAATGAGGCAAGAAGATTGTTTGCCGAGAAGGGGTATGTGGATACTTCTACTAAGGAGATCGCCGTCAATGCTGGGGTTTCTGAAGCATTGATATTCAAACATTTCTCCAATAAGGATGCCCTGCTTTCCCATATTATCAAGGCAGGATACCGGAAGGTGCTCAATTCCCAGCGGGGAATGATGACTTATACGGATGCCAGGTCATTTTTACTGAATATGATCCTGCTGCCCCACCAACTGGTCAGTGCCGATCCGCTATTCTGGAAATTGCAGGAGCGCCTGTCCCATCACCAATTTTCAAAACAGCAGCATGAGCTGTTTATGAAGCCGGTCCGGCAGGTGCTTGAAAAGGCTTTTGCAGAGCTTGGCTATGGAAATCCTCCCTTGGAAGCCGAGTTGCTGCTGCAGGTGATCGATACCCTCTGGAAAAAGGAAGCCAGCGGAGAATTGCCACAGTCGGTGGAAATAGCCCGCTTGCTGCACAATAAATACAAGCTGATCGGGGACTGACGGTATTTGCAGGTGTAGCTTTCCTCTATATTTGGCAGTGCAGCTTTCTCCAGTATTTGATTGATGATGCAAGCTTTTTAATTTTTCTTGCAACAAAACGCATTAAATTCCTTATCATTACACATTCAAAATATTCCAGTATTTGCAATGAAGAAAATTTTTAGCTTAGTCTTATTGGTTTTGGCCGTGCTGCATAGCCAGGCGCAACAGAAGAAGGGTTTTGTTGATTTTATAAACAGTCAGCACCGATGGGTGGACTCCGTTTTCAACAGTCTGACCCCACAGGAAAAAATAGCGCAGTTATTTATGGTCCGGGCCCATAGCAATCGGGGAGAAGCCTATATTGATTCTGTGGCCGGCGTCATTCAAAGGGAACAATTGGGAGGAATAGTGCTCTTCCAGGGTGGGCCTGTCGGACATGCGCAAGTGATCAACCGTTATCAGAAATTGTCCAAAGTCCCTTTGCTGATTGCGCTGGACGGGGAATGGGGTCTGGGTATGCGAATGCCGGATTCAACGGTTTCCTATCCCTACCAGATGACATTGGGAGCTGTACAGAATGAAGGATTGATTTATCAGATGGGCCGGGAGATTGCCAAAGATTTCAAACGCCAGGGCATGAATATCAATCTGGCTCCGGTTGTGGATGTAAACAACAATCCCAATAATCCGGTGATCGGTTTCCGTTCTTTCGGAGAGGATAAATACAATGTGGCCCGGAAGGGATCCGCTTATATGAGGGGTATGATGGATGAAGGGATTATTGTTTCCCTCAAACATTTCCCCGGCCACGGTGATACGGATGTGGATTCGCATTATGACCTGCCTGTTCTGTCTTTTTCCAGGGGCAGGCTGGATTCCCTGGAGATATATCCGTTCCGGGAGTTGATCAAAGCAGGTGCGGGTGGCGTTATGGTCGCCCACATGCATATTCCGAGTCTGGATAATACACCGAATCTGCCTTCCTCAATTTCAAAGCCGGTAGTCACTGATATTCTGAAGGATCAGTTGGGGTTCCGGGGGCTGACGATCACCGATGCGATGGATATGCAGGGCGTAGTCAAATATTTTAAAAATGGAGAGGCCGATATACGGGCCATTATTGCGGGAAATGATCTGCTGGAACTTTCGGAAAATAGTGAAAGAGCGATCAAAATGGTACTGGAAGCCGTCAAGAGTGGACGCCTGGATCAGGCTGATATCGATAGCCGGGTCAAAAAAATCCTGGCTTCCAAGTATTGGCTGGGCTTAAACGATCCAGGGAAAAGGACGGTGGAGACCCGGAATATCTATCCGGATCTGAACCGCTGGTCTGCCGGAGTGCTCAATCAACGGCTGGCTGACGCCGCAGTGACCCTACTGGGCGGCGATCAGGCGATCCGGGATCTGGATTATACCAAACGCACCGCCATTATCAGTGTGGGTGAGGCCAAGCATATTACTGAATTCCAGCATCAACTGGGACGCAAATTTGATAACAGTCTTTATTTTGTCATTCCCCACGATGCGAATGCCGATGAGATCACGGCTGTCACCAAAGCATTGTGGCGTTATGATCAGGTGATCGTGGCCTTGCACGATTCCCGGGCGAGACCCAGAAATACACTGCCTTACAGTCCGGAAGTGAAAATGCTGATCAGTGAGTTGGCGGGCGGGAATGCAGTTTTCACGGTGTTTGCCAATCCGTACGCCCTGGCAGGACTTCCCGGTATCGAGAAGGCAAAATCCCTGCTGGTCTGTTATCAGAATGAGACATTCATGCAACGTGCCGCTGCCAAAGTAATTTCCCGGACTCTGAAACCATCCGGAAAATTACCGGTTAGTATCAATTCCACCTTCAAAAGCGGGGACGGTATCCAGTAGTGTGTCAAGAATGAGCCCGAGGTATCTGGCATCCACCTGATCGAACGTGTTCAGGTGGACACTGTCAATATCCAGTACTCCAATGACCTGTCCTTCCCGGATCAGGGGAAGCACAATCTCTGAATTGGACAGGGAGCTGCACGCAATATGCCCCGGAAACTGATTGACATCGGGGACGATCTGTGTCGTTGCTTTTTCCCAGGCGGTACCACAAACACCACGTCCCTTATGGATCCGGGTGCAGGCGATGGGTCCCTGAAACGGACCCAGCACCAGTTGATCTCCTTTGACCAGATAAAATCCGATCCAGAGGTGGTCAAACTGGGTTTTCAGAACCGCTGTAATATTGGCCATATTGGCAATGAAATCGGGTTCACCTTCCAGCAATGCGGCGATCTGGGGGATGAGTGCCCGATATTGTTCCTCTTTCGTCCCTCCCTCAAGAATAACGAGTTCTTCAGCCATATTCTTAAATTTTTGCAGTTTTTTCCCTTAACCAGTTTTGTTCTTCTTCATTCAGGTGCGGAGCAAGCCGCTCATAGACCATTTGATGGTAATCATTGACCCATTGGATATGTTTTTCATCCAGCCACCGGGTATCGATCAGGTCTGTTGAAATATAGCAGAGGGTCAGCGTTTCAAAGGCCATGAATTCACCGAAATAATTCTTTTCCGATTCAATTGCCAGCACCAGGTTTTCGATCCGTATGCCATATTTGCCCTCCAGGTACAATCCCGGTTCGATGGAAGTGATCATGCCGGTCTGGATGGGCACATCCACCGGAGCTGCATTGAAAACATGTGGCCCCTCATGTACATTCAGGAAAAATCCGACTCCGTGACCGGTTCCGTGACCATAATTGCGATAAGCATCCCACAGCGGCTTGCGGGTAATGGCATCAATCTGATAACCCCTTGAATTTTTTGGAAAAATGGTGGTGGAACCTTCGATCATCCCTTTCAATACCAGGGTATAATCCTTTTTTTCTTCCTCGGTAATCCCTCCCAGGGAAACTACACGGGTAATATCGGTGGTGCCTCCGCGGTATTGTCCGCCCGAATCGATCAGGAACAATCCCCTTGCCTCCAGTTTGCTGTTGGAAGTTTCGGTAATTTTGTAATGGGGCAATGCTCCGTGTTCCCGATAGCCGGCAATGGTATCAAAACTTTCACCCACAAAATCCGCCTGCTCTGCCCGGAAATCCCTGAGTTTATCAGAAATACTGCCTTCGGATAAATCCTGGGATCCCTTAGCCATTTCCTCTTCGAGCCATTTGAAAAAGCGGGTCAGTGCGACTCCGTCCTTCACCATTGTTTCCCGCGTCAATGCGATTTCCAGTTCATTCTTGATGGCTTTCAAATCGGTGCTGGGATTGGTTTTTTCAACGATCGTCACCGAAGCGGGAATGTTGGCATACAGCGCATGGCAATTTCTCCGGGGATCGATCAGCAGGCGGGAACCAGCCGGCAGGCTTCCGATGGCGTTCCAGATCCGATCGTAATCCACTGTTGCGATACCCGCTGATGCTAAAGTCTCTTTGGCAGCCGGATCCAGTTTTTCAGGGTTTATAAATAATTGTACCTGATCCGGGCCGATCAGCACAAAGCCCAGCACCACCGGATTGCAATTGACATCATTCCCACGGATATTGAGCGCCCAGGCCAGATCGTCCAGCGTAGAAATCACATGGTAATCTGCCCGGAAGGCTTTCATTTTTTCACGGATCGCCTGGATTTTTGAGGGGACCGATTGTCCGGTTTCCGCTGCATTCAGCAGATAGGCCTTTTCTTTGGGCAGCGCCGGCCTTTGCTGCCATATCTCCTCAAACAGATCGATATTGCCCTTTACCTGGATTCCGGCAGGGGAGACGGTCTCTTGCACAATATGGGCCACCTGTGCGGAAACCAATTTTCCGTCAAATGCGAGCACGGCACCTTCCCGTAGATTCTGGGCTGTCCAATCCGCATATTCAGGCGCATTCTGGACAACGAGTTTCATCAGGGATACCCCTGATTCCTGAAGCTGTTCGGTAGCTTGCACAAAATACCTTGAATCTGTCCACAATCCGGCAAAGTCCGCGGTGATCAGCAGCGTGCCTGCGGATCCTGTAAACCCGGACAGCCAGGCAATGACTTTGTAACGTTCCGGTAAGTATTCGCTGATATGGGGATCTGAAGATGGGATCAGATAAGCATCGATCTGTTGATTCTTCATTCCGGTCCTCAGCGCAGCAATTTTTTCCTGATATGTCATGGTTGTCTGATATTAAACAAAGTAAGGCCGCAAGTTAGTAAATATTCATGTTTTTACGAGGGATAACTTGCCAATTTCGATTGGATACTGTTACTTTGTGACTCATATAGTATGAATGGTGTGTTAGCATGAACCTTTATAAATTTTTACCAAAAACCTTGTTCAGTTTCTTTTTTTGCGGTCTGCTGGCTGTGGGAAATAGCTGGGCAAGACAAGCCGCTCCCGATCCGATCCGGGAGGCCTATTCCCGGTTTGCGGATCTCCCCCAACTGGCAAATGGATTTGCTTCGCTGACCGTGCTGGACGCACGCACCGGTGAGTTGGTGTTTTCTGATCATGGCAAGACTGGCATGGCGCCGGCTTCAACACTGAAAAATATAACCGCTGCGACGGCTTTCCGGATACTTGGCCCTGATTTCAGATTCAAAACACTGTTGGCGATGCGGGGTGAGCTTGATGGATCGGGCGTACTGCACGGGGATCTGATCATCCGTGGATCCGGGGACCCTTCTTTGGGAAGTGACCGTTATGAGGAAACGAAGGAGAGCCTGCTCCTTGAAAAATGGACCCAGGCCATCAAAAAGGCTGGTATCAAAGCGATCAAAGGACGCTTGCTTGCCGATGATATGCTATATGGTGGAATCCAGGCCCCAGGAGGATGGCCCTGGGCGGATATGGGCAATTATTACGGAGCCGGGGTTTCTTCACTCAATTGGCGGGAGAATGCCTTTGGTGTGGTTTTCCGGCCGGGATCCAATCCGGGAGATCCGGCTGTGATCAGCACTGCGACCACTGATATTTCCTATTTGAATATTATAAACGAAGTGACTACCGGCCCGAAAGGATCCGGAGACAATGTTTATGCGTATGCGGCTCCTTATTCCACTAAGCTGTTTTTCCGCGGCACCCATGGGATTGACCTCAATAAGACCATTTCCATGTCCGTGCCGGATCCGGCCTATGATCTGGTCTATCAATTGGGCCGGAAACTGGAGCAGGAAGGTATTCATCAAGCGGAACCTGTCGCCACTTTATACGATTTGCATTCCAGGGGAGAAAAAATCAATCTGGAAGAGCAAAAACTGGAAGTGTTTGAAATCCATGAGTCTCCCCCTCTGTCACAGTTGGTCTATTGGTTCAACCGGGTCAGTATCAATCTCTATGGAGAATCCCTGTTGAAAGCGATGGCCCATCATCTCGGAGAGGATACGGATACAGGCGATGCAGCGGCCTGGATGACCAGATACTGGTCGGAAGAATTGGGGATACCGCAGGGAGAATTGCGGATCGCTGACGGCAGCGGCTTGTCGCCAAACAACCGGATTACGACCCACGCCATGACCAGGATCCTGCTGGCGATCCGTGAGGAACCCTGGTTTGAGGACTTTTACGAAAGTCTTCCTGTCAATAATGGAATGAAAATGAAGAGTGGGACGATCGGCGGGGTATTGGGCTATGCGGGCTATCATACTTCCGCCGCCGGGACTCCCTATGTGTTTTCCATCATGATCAGCAATTATCAGGGTGGAGCCCAATCCATGCGGAACCAATTATTCCGTTTGCTGGACAGTCTGAAGTAATTGTCAGGGCGATACCGGGCTGTCATGCAATGACTACATTATTGAAAATTTGATTTAATAAACTATAATAATCTATATATAACTTAGCCGGCAGACCAAAAAGAAAGGTATATTTGTCTTTTCAATCCGGCGCGCAATTAATAAATTATGAGCAAAATAAATCGTAAGCAAGAAGCATTGGACTATCATGCGAAGGGGCGTCCCGGCAAGATAGAGGTGATTCCGACCAAACCTACAAACTCCCAGAGGGATTTGTCCCTTGCCTACTCTCCCGGTGTTGCCGAACCCTGTCTGAGAATTGCAGAAAATAAAGAGGATGTCTATAAATATACGGCAAAAGGCAATCTGGTCGCTGTCATCAGTAATGGTACGGCTGTACTTGGACTGGGCGATATCGGGCCGGAGGCCGGTAAACCGGTGATGGAAGGGAAAGGACTGTTGTTTAAGATTTTCGCTGATATTGATGTGTTTGATATAGAGCTGGATGTAAAGGATGTAGATGATTTTGTCAAGGTCGTCAAGAGCCTGGAACCTACTTTTGGCGGAATCAATCTGGAAGACATCAAAGCTCCGGAATGTTTTGAAATCGAACGGCGTCTCAAAGAGGAAATGAAGATCCCGGTCATGCATGATGACCAGCATGGGACCGCTATTATTTCGGGTGCCGCATTGCTCAATGCCTGCGAGCTGCAGAAAAAGAAACTGGATAAAGTGAAGATCGTGGTCAATGGAGCGGGTGCCGCAGCGATTTCCTGTACCAGAATGTACGTTGCCCTGGGGGCCAAAAAGGAAAATGTGATCATGATCGACCGCCTGGGCTGTATCCGCAAGGACCGGGAGACCCTGGATCCGAGCAAAGCGGAGTTTGCAACCGATCAGCAGGTCAGAACACTGGAAGAAGCGATCAAAGGAGCGGATGTGTTCATTGGTCTGTCTGCAGCAGATGTGCTTTCTCCTGCCATGCTGAAAAGCATGAGCAAAAACCCGATCGTGTTTGCCATGGCCAATCCGGATCCGGAAATTGCCTACCCGCTGGCCGTCAGTACCCGGAAAGATGTGATCATGGCCACTGGCCGCTCCGACTTTCCCAACCAGGTGAACAATGTGCTGGGCTTCCCCTATATTTTCAGGGGCGCACTGGATGTCAGGGCCACTTCCATCAATGAAGAAATGAAGATCGCAGCGGTTCACGCCATTGCAGCACTTACCAAAAAACCGGTTCCGGAAGTCGTTTATCAGGCCTATAATACACAGAGCCTCAAATTCGGGCCGGAATATATAATTCCGAAACCTACGGATCCCCGTCTGATCACGGAAGTAGCCCCCGCAGTGGCCAAAGCCGCGATTGATTCAGGAGTGGCCAAAGGCACTATTGAAGACTGGGATAAGTACAGGGAGGATCTGAGGCTGCGTCTTGGCCTGGATGAACGCATCATGCGTAACCTGAGCGATGCGGCCAAAGCCAATCCGAAACGGGTCGTATTTGCCGAGGCTGATCAGTATAAAGTGCTGCGGGCTGCCCAGATTGTCAGGGAAGAAGGAATCGCCCATCCGATTTTGCTGGGTAACCGGAAAAAAATCCAGAAAATTATTGAAGATAATCTGCTGGATCTGAATCAGGTACCTATTATTGATCCGGTAGAGGAAGTGGATACAGACAGGTTCCGGCAGTATGTGGAGCACTTGTATTCCAGAAGGCAAAGAAAAGGTGTTTCCCTGCTGGAGGCACGTAAATTTATGATGGACCGCAATTACTATGCGGCTTCCATGGTGCAGTTCGGAGATGCGGATACCATGATTTCCGGTCTGACAAAAAACTATGGAACGACCATCCGTCCGGCATTGCATGTTATTGGTACCCAGTCAGGTAGAAAGCTGGCAGGGATGTACATGATGCTGACCTCCAAAGGTCCGGTATTTTTTGGAGACACTACCGTCAATGCGGATCCTACCGCAGAAGAATTGGTCGATATTACCCTGCTTTTAAATGAAGAAATTAAAAAAATGGGTCTTAATCCCCGGATCGCCCTGTTATCCTACTCCAATTTCGGCTCGAACGACGGGTATGTACCCGTGAAAGTCCGGGAAGCCATTCGTATTCTGCATGAAAAGCATCCGGATGTATTGGTGGATGGCGAAATGCAGGGTAATTTTGCAGTCAATAGCCGTTTGCTGGAAGCAAACTTCCCATTCAGTAAACTGGTGGGATCACCTGCAAATGTGCTCGTATTCCCCAATCTGGAATCGGGTAATATCGCTTATAAGCTACTCCAGGAAATTGGAAATGCAGAAGCAGTGGGACCGGTCCTGCTGGGAATGAATAAACCGGTGCATGTATTACAACTGGATAGTACTGTTCGCGAAATTGTAAATATGACAACCATTGCGGTGGTGGATGTGCGTTCTGAAAACCCAGTCGCCAAAGGTCGTCAGCGTAAAAAAGCCTGATTATGTATGAGTATCTGAGCGGTAGTTTTGCAGGAATGGCTCCCACCCATGTGATCATTGATGTACACGGGATTGGATATTTTGTACATATTTCGCTGCATACTTATTCGCAGATCAATGACAAAACGGAAGGGCGCCTTTATGTCAGTTTTCAGGTACGGGAAGATGCCCATATCCTTTACGGATTTGCTACGGAGGATGAACGCAGGTTGTTTGAACACCTGATTTCAGTGTCAGGAATCGGTCCGAACACAGGCAGGGTGATCCTTTCTTCTCTGTCACCGGATGAGGTACAGGCCGCCATTATTTCGGGGAATGTGTCATTGCTGAAATCAATCAAGGGAATCGGCCCGAAAACAGCACAGCGGATGATTCTTGAATTGCAGGATAAACTGAAAAAAACAGGTGCCGGCAGCGAAGGGATGGCGCACAGTCAGGTGGGTGTCAACAAGATACTGGACGAAGCTACGGCTGCACTGGTGCTGCTGGGATTTGGGAAAGCACAAGTAGAAAAATGCCTGGGGAATATAGCAAGAGATACACCGGACCTGCGTGTAGAAGTATTGATAAAGGAAGCATTAAAACGTTTATAACAGATTAAGGATACGGATATCTTATCATCACCAATATGATTCGAAAGGCGAAAGCTTGTTTCTTAACCTTATCTCTTCTGCTTGCAATGGCAATGGTGGCCCATGCACAGGAAAACAGGCCCGGCACAGACAGGCAATCCGCCCAGGATACCACCGCTTTAGATAGCATCAGACTTACTTATCCGCTCAAAGATTATCCGTTTCTGAATCTTTCACCCCGGAGAAAATCCGGATTCGGACTGGATAACCCATCCAATATCAAGCGGGAAGTCATTTACGATCCGGTTACCCGGCAATACATCATCCGGGAAAAGCTGGGCAGTACGCTGTATCGTCCGCCCCAGTATTTTTCCTTCGAGGAATATCAGCGTTATGAAGATCGCCTGATGCTGCGGGAAAACTGGGAAAAATTGAGGGACCGACCGATCCGGCAATTCAGGACCGACCGCATTATCCCGACTATTTATGTGGAGAGTGAGGCGTTTGAGCGGATTTTTGGAGGGAATACCATTGATATCATCCCCAGAGGGACTGCGGATATTACCTTTAGGGGACAGAAAAATAAAAATGCCAACCCCATGTTCAACGAACGGCAGCGAGAGCAATGGAGTTTTGATTTTGATCAGCGTATCCAGATGAACCTGACCGGCCAGATCGGCGAACGGCTGAAACTGACGACCAACTATAATACGCAGGCCCATTTTGATTTTGAAAACCAGATACGGCTGGATTATGTCGGGAAGGATGACGATATTATCAAGCGGATCGAGGTGGGGAATGTGAGTCTGCCGTTGAATACCATGCTGATCACCGGTACCGAATCCTTGTTCGGGATCAAATCCCATCTGCAATTTGGCCGTCTGCATTTTACCGGGATATTTTCCCAGCAGAAATCCCAGCAAAGGGAAATCGTAATCAAAAATGGAGCGCAGGAGAGTGAATTTGCATTTAAAGCGGATGAATACGAATACAATCAGCACTTTTTTCTGGGCCAGTATTTCAGGGAGCAATTCAACAGGGCGATGGCGATGGCCCCGCTGATTACGACCAATATCAATATTACCCAGATAGAGGTTTGGGTCAATAACAGAAGCAATGCAGTAGATGGATCCAGAGATGTCATGGCTTTGCTGGATCTGGGGGAGCAGAAACCTTACAACGCCCAACTGATCGCGCCGGGAAGCTCGGCCATACCTTCCACCGGTATTCCGGGTGAAATGTCCCCCCAGATGTCCAACAACTTGCTGGCCTCGCTGAAACAATTGCCGGGGGAAGGCCGCCAGACCAACTCCAATGCGGTGCAGGAATTTTTCCAGGCCGCCGGCAGAAACGAAAATTATGCTAAAATCACTTATGCCCGCAAACTGAAAGAAGGGACGGATTATACAATCAACAGGCAGTTGGGATTCATATCCCTGCGAATGCCGCTGCAGGGAGACCAGGTACTGTCCGTTGCCTACCGTTATACAGCCAATGGGAGAGAGTATCAGGTAGGAGAGCTTTCCAATGATGTGCCGGTCACGCCTTCGGAACCGACCATGCTCTATACAAAGCTCCTGAAAAATGAGATTGTCAAAATCAAGGATGAGATCCGGGGAGGTAACTTCCCCACCTGGGACCTGATGATGAAAAATATCTATTCGATCGGGGCCTATAATGTGGGCAATACCAATTTCAGGTTCCAGATTTACAGAATAGAAGACGAGAGCGGAGTAGAACGGCCAGTGATGTATGAGGGGCAACAAACTGAGAATAAGCTCTGGATCCAATTGACGGGACTGGATCGGTTGAATGCCCAGCAAGCCATGCAGCCGGATGGATTTTTTGACTTTCTGCCGGGACTGACCATTGAGCCTGCGGTCGGCAGGGTGATGTTCCCGGTCATAGAACCCTTTGGAAAGGATCTGGCGAGTCGATTCTTGCCCAGTGAGCAGGATCTGATCGAGAAATATACGTTCCAGGCATTGTATGACACGACCAAAACCCAGGCACAGCAATTGTACCCGAACAAGAACAGATACATGATCAAAGGTACCTATGAATCGGATGCCGGAACGGAATTCAATCTGGGGGCGATCAATGTACCCTATGGCTCGGTCATGGTCTATGCCGGGACTACCCCTCTGACAGAAGGTGTTGATTATCAGGTGGACTATTATATAGGCCGGGTGCGGATTCTCAACCAGGCATTGTTGTTGTCGGGACAGCCGATCCGGATCAAAATGGAAAACAACAACCTGTTCGGGATGCAGCAGCGTACGTTGATGGGAGGACGGCTGGAATTTCTGGCGAATGATAAATTGCAATTGGGCGGGACCCTGATGCGGCTCAGCGAACGTCCACTGACCCAAAAAGTGACGATCGGGGAGGAACCTGTCTCCAATACCATGTGGGGTTTTGATCTGAATTATAATTCCCCGTCGAGATGGCTGACCCGGATGGTGGACAAAATTCCATTTATTGATACCAAAGAAGAGTCCCATATTTCATTTTATTCCGAGTTTGCCCGATTGAATCCCGGTACATCAAGCGCCCTGAATTTTGCTGGCAGCAGGAACGGAACGACCTATATTGATGATTTTGAGAATAGCCGCTCCTATATCGATCTCAAAGGAGCATTTGGGTGGCAGATTTCGGGTACGCCCCAACTGTTTCCGGAATCGGCGCTGATGGATGATCTGGCTTATGGATATAACCGGGCCTTACTGTCCTTTTATAATATTGACCCTATTTTTTACAGGGGCTCGTCATTGACACCTTCGAATATTGATAATCAGGAGCTGTCCAGACACCGGGTCCGGGAAGTACTCGAACAGGAAGTGTTTCCTTTCAAGGAGCCGCCTACCGGACTCCCTATGTACCTGCCGACCCTGGATCTTGCTTTTTATCCAACGGTCAGGGGTCCTTATAATTATGTGACAGAGGGTGTCCAGCCGGATGGCCGTCTGACCAACCCCCGGAGTCGCTGGGGAGGGATGTTCCGACGGATCGATGCCCAGGATTTTGAGGCTCAGAATGTGGAATTCATCGAGATCTGGATGATGGATCCTTTCCTGACCAATCCCGGTTCCAGTGGAGGTGATCTCTACTTCAATCTGGGCAATATTTCGGAAGACATCCTGAAAGATGGTCGCAAGGCCCTGGAAAACGGGATGTCACCCACGGGCGATCTTTCCGGTATCGATGAAACCAATTGGGGCCGGGTCCCCAAACGGCAACCGGTGGTACAGGCGTTTGACAATGATCCGGCGGCGAGGGCGCGACAGGATATTGGGATTGACGGTTTGAGTGATCAGGACGAAGCTTCGTTTTTCACAAACTTTTTGGGTCAGTTGCAGGGCATTCTCAATCCCGCCACCTATCAGCAATTGCTGCAGGACCCTTCCGGGGACAATTTCAGATATTACAGAGGTTCGGATCACGATGCCGGCCGGTCAGGCATTATGGAACGCTACAAGCGCTATAATGGATTGGAGGGGAATGCCCGGACTCCTGAGCAATCCCAGGCAGAATTTGGAATCGAAACTTCGGCTTCCACATTGCTTCCGGATGGAGAAGACATCAACCGGGACAATAATATGAATGAAGCCGAGGAATATTATCAGTATAAGGTATCATTCAGCCCCGGTAAAATGTCGGTAGGGGACGGGTATATCAGTGATGTCCAGGAAGCCGAGGTCACCTTGCCCAACGGAAGGAAAGAAAAGGTCAATTGGTACCAGTTGCGGATCCCGCTGGTCGATGGTGAGCAGGTCGGCGGAATCCAGGACTTTAAATCCATTCGCTTTATGCGGATGTTTATGACCGGTTTCGAGGATACCACCGTGCTACGCCTGGCCCAGTTGCAATTGGTGCGTGGTGAATGGAGACGGTACAATGCTGAGAATAATGTGGCCAAAGTTATTACGGATCCGGCCCTTGGCAATGTAGGTCTGGATCATTCGACATTGACGGTATCTGCGGTCAATATTGAGCAAAATGGCAACAGAATCCCTATTCCTTATGTGGTACCGCCCGGCATTGAGCGACAACTGGACTGGGGAAATATGAATAATAACATTCAGCTCAATGAGCAATCCCTGTCTATGGAGATCGGTCATCTGCGGGATGGTCATGGCCGGGCCGCCTACCGTACGACGATCAATGATTTCAGGGCCTACGGACGCCTGGAATTGTTTGTACATGCGGAGGCCATTCCCCCCGGTGCCGCGAACAGTACTCCTTTATATGATGGTGATCTGCGTGCCTTCATCCGTCTGGGGACGGACGACCAGTACAATTATTATCAATACGACATGCCCCTGAAGGTGACCCAGACAGGTACCAGTGATCCGGAGGAGATATGGCCGGAGGAAAACCGGATGAATGTTCAGATCAAGTTATTCCAGGAGGCGAAGGAAGCACGGAGCCGGGCACGCCTGAATGGAGCGCCCTGGCCCAGTGATGTGCTGTTTACCTATCAGGAGCCGGGAGGAACGGGTCGTATTGTACTGCTGGGCCAGCCCGATATCAGTAAGGTACGCTTTTATATGCTGGGGGTATTGAATGCCTATAAGGGAGTGGCCGGAAGTGCGGGAAATGACGATGGGATGGACAAATCGGCCGTTGTATGGTTCAATGAATTGCGACTGACGGACTTTGACCGGAAGGGTGGCTGGGCTGCCACCGCCAGATTACAGGCCAGGCTGGCAGATTTTGCCGATATTTCGGTATCCGGCCGGATGAGTACCATTGGTTTTGGTACGCTGGATCAACGGATCGGGGAACGCAACCGCAGTGATGATTTTTACTTTGACGTAGTGTCCAATGCTGAACTGGGTAAATTTTTCCGATCCAGTGTAGGCATCCGTATTCCATTTTATTTCAGCTATACCAATCAGCGGTTTACTCCGGAGTACAATCCGCTGGAACCGGATATGGTACTGAGCAGTGCATTGGCAAACCTCAGTCGCAATCAGCGTGATTCACTGTTGCGGGTCACGCAGGATTATACAAGACGCAGGAGTTTCAGCTTTACCAATGTCCGCAAGGTCCGCACGGATATTTCAAAGCCGGTGCGTCCCTGGGATATAGAAAACCTGAGCGCCACCTATTCATTTTCAGAAACCTACCAGCGTGATTACCTGACGGAACTGGCCCTGCAACAGTATTACCGGGGAGCATTGGATTATTCTTATTCGAGTGTCGGACAGACCTATATCGAGCCGTTCAAAAAACTCATCAAAACCGATTATCTGGCATTGCTCAGGGACTTCAATTTCAACCTGATGCCATCGCTCCTGCACTTCCGAATGGATGTCAATCGGGTTTACCATGAAAATTCCCTGCGTAATAATTCGCCGGATAATTATCTTCCGGTTATGGGAACGCTCTACAATAAAAATTTCAACCTCAACCGTATTTATGGGATTAGCTGGAATCTGACCAAGAATCTGAAAATGGATTTCAATGCCACAAATTATGCGATTGTGGACGAACCGGAAGGCCGTATCAATGGCCTGAAACGGGATACGCTCATGCAGAATTTCTGGAGGATGGGCCGCACCACTGACTACAATCACCAGTTGAATGTGACCTATACCCTGCCAATGGATCGTTTGCCGGGCCTGGACTGGATACAGGTTGATACCCGGTACGGAGCGCAGTTTACCTGGCAGACGGAACCCCGTTTTTCGCAACTATCACGGGACATGAACCTGGGAAACAGCATTCAGAATGGCCGGACCATCCAGATCAATCCGCGCCTGGGGTTGGCAAACCTGTACCAGAAATTTGGATTTATCCGGAATCATACCGGGCCGGCTGCCAAGCCGGGATTCTTATCCTTTATGCTGGGTCTGGTCACCAGTGTCAAGGATATCAACGGAGCCTATACACGGGTGGAAAGTACATTTTTGCCGGGATACCTGCCGGCGACCAATGCTTTTGGCTATGATTTTGACCATCGGGCGCCGGGCTGGGGCTTTTTGCTGGGCAGCCAGCAGGACATCCGCAATCAGGCAGCAGCCAACCGCTGGATCACCATGGATACTTTGCAGAATCAATTGTATATGACTTCGCGGTCAGAAGATATTTCGTTGAGAGCGATGGCAGAACCTGTAAAGCGGCTCCAGGTGGAATTGACCGCAGTCAAACAGAACAGTAAAAACTATGTGACCAATTTTCTTTACGATACGGGTTCGGATAGTTACAGAAGCAATACCCCCTTTACCAACGGTACCTATAATATTTCATTCCTGAGTATTGGTACTGCTTTCAGGGATCATGATGCACTTTATAAAGAGTTTGAAGCAAACAGGCAGTCGGTGTCCCGGAGACTGGGCGAACTCAATCCCAACTCTCAGGGTTTGTCGGAAGACGGGTATGCCGATGGTTATGGGAAGGAAGCGCAGGAGGTCATGGTCAATGCTTTCCTGGCCACCTATGGTGATAAGGACATCAGTCGTTTTCAGGTGACCCAATTCCCCAAAATACCTATTCCAAACTGGCGGGTGACCTACTCCGGTCTTTCTGATTTGCCCTTTTTTAAGGAATTCATCACCTCTTTCAGTATCAATCACGCCTATAACAGTCAGTATTCGGTTAATGGATTTCAGTCTGCTGCCTTGTACAGTGAGGCACAGGGTTTCCCGGCACAAAAGGATGCGAACGGTAATTTCCTGCCCGTTTATCAGTTTCAGCAAATATCTATTTTTGAACAATTTACTCCTTTGCTGGGTTTTGACGCCCGTTTCCGGAATGGAATGACCCTCAATGCCGAATACAGAAGGTCCAGAACACTCAATCTGAGTTTGCAGAATAGCCAGTTGTCACTGCTCAACGATAAGGCGATCGTGGTGGGGATGGGTTACCGTGCCGCGAATTTCAGATTCCCCTTTGGCTGGTTTGATCATGTTCAATTGACCAATGATCTGAATTTCCGGCTCGATCTTTCCCTGAATGACCTCAAAACGATGGTTTACCGGGCGGAAGTGGAGGGGGCAGAAGTCTCAGCCGGGAACAAAAGTGTGTCTTTCCGTCCTTCGATGGATTATATCATCAATCAGCGCTTCAATATCCGGGTATTTTATGATAGCAATTCGGTCCGGCCCTACACTTCCCAGACCTTTGCGACTTCTTATGCCAACTTCGGGTTTACTCTGCGGGTGACCCTCCAATAAACCCAGAAAATTCTTGCTTTTATAAGAATCGGAAATTGTTATCTTTACCGGATTAACCTCAAAATTATGAATCAACGATATTATTCATTGGATGTTTTCCGGGGTGCTACGGTCGCTTTGATGATCCTGGTGAACAATCCCGGCACCTGGTCTGCCATGTTTCCGCCGCTGGCGCATGCTCCCTGGCACGGAGTCACACCGACCGATCTGGTTTTTCCATTTTTCCTTTTTGCAGTGGGGAATGCAATGGCTTTTGTCATGCCCCGTTTGCAGGCTGGCGGGGCCAGTGTTTTCTGGCAAAAGGTAATCAAGCGGACCGTATTGATCTTTTTGATCGGCCTGTTTCTCAATTGGTGGCCCTTTGTGCAATGGCGAGGGGAGGAGCTGGTGTTCCGGCATTGGGTGGATCCCGAAAACAGTGACCGGGGTGTGCGCATCTTTGGAGTATTGCAACGCATTGCGGTAGCTTACTTTTTTGCAAGTATTCTTGTGTTTTATCTGAAAGGCAGGACTTTGGTTTGGGCATCGGCGGGTATTCTGGTCATCTACTGGATACTGTGTATTGCTTTGGGAGCTCCAGGTGATCCATACAGCTTGTCCGGCTGGTTCGGCACCGCGATCGATCAGCAGCTACTGGGTGTGGCCCATATGTATAAGGGAGAAGGGGTGCCTTTTGATCCCGAAGGGCTTATGAGTGCGTTGCCTGCCGTGGTGCAGGTGGTGTTTGGTTATATGGTCGGGCATTATATCCGGTCGGCATCTCCGGTCGCCGGTTCGGATACGGGTTCGGATCGTATGGCATTCCTGCATCGCATGATGAGCGGTCTCTTTGTTGCCGGCGTACTGCTGACTATTGGTGGGCTTGCCTGGGGTCTGGTATTCCCGATCAACAAGAAAATCTGGACCAGCTCCTATGTATTATATACCACCGGTCTGGCCGTATTGATTATAGGAGTGATGATCTGGTACATTGAAGGATTGGGCGTAAAAAATAAACTGACCCGGTTTTTTGATGTGTTTGGGAAAAACCCCTTGTTTATCTTTGTGCTGAGTGGTTTTCTGCCCAAAACACTGGGGTTGTTGCGGTGGAGTACCGGCACCAATGCCGAAGGCAATCCCATTTATACTTCCCCGCTGCGCTGGTTTTACACCGAGGTCTGTGCGAAAGTGCCGGGGCCGGCCGAATACGGATCATTTCTGTATGCTTTGTGTTTTCTGACTCTGTGCTGGGCGATTGCATATTGGTTGGATAAGAAGAAGATCTATATCAAGGTCTGAAATTGTTTTGGGGAGCGGGTCTGTACTGCGCGCACACACGCCCTGCTCGTAAGGCCCCGCTCCCCCAAAACAATTTCAGCCTGGGGGTGGAAGGGTTTGATTTCCGGCGTGAGATGGATTTCTGCTGCGCAAGGAGATTTGGAAGTTCCTGGGTCTGTACTGCGCGCACACACGCCCTGCTCGTAAGGCCCCGCTCCCCCAAAACAATTTCAGCCTGGGGGTGGAAGGAGTTTTATCTCAAAATTGAGCAGGGGCTGCTGCGTAAGGAGATTTTGGAGATACTCCTTTTACCCTCTGAAGATTTTTAGAATCTTGTGGTTGGTTTGGATTTTATATTTCAGTGAATGGAGGTGTAGTTTCGGGGCCTTACGAGCAGGGCGTGTGTGCGCGCAGTACAGCCCAGAAATTACACCTCC
>JBEBWT010000029.1:0-23163 GCA_040392005.1 Parapedobacter defluvii | reverse complement strand
TATCAGAGCATCTGTGATGACATGGAGATACCGCATCATTTTACCGATCCAGCGGATCTCGCTTTCCACCTCATCCGGATAATGCTCACGGGTATAATCCAGGATCAGCTTTTCACCTTCCTGATATAAACCGTCGCGGATCATCCGCAATCCAATGCTCCGCACTTCTTCCTGATAATAATCCTGTCCATAGGAAAATGTAATTTCCCCGGCATGGGGACAGGTCTCCAGTTTTGCCCTCAGGGCCATGATCCTGTTCCTCAAAATGTGCAGGTAGTCAGCTTCTGTTTTCATAAGTGATGTTTTTGTTTCAAGCAGTGTTTTATTTCCAAGCAGTGTTTCACACATAACACAAACACCAGCAAAAAGTTCTCCGCTTGGTAGCAATCACGTGATTTCCAGTATTTAACGCATTAAATCCAGACTTTCACGTATTTGATACACCGTATTATATCAATTAAACAGGTATTTAAACCATTTGATTCGGTCTGATTTTGGCTCTTTCCTCATCAGTACATTTATTCATGTTTTACTAAAAAACTATTGCTATGAAAAACACAGAAAAATTCACACCGAAAACGAATACTGTGCCCATTGCTGATACCCTGCGTCTATTGAAAAACAAACATTTATTAACGCTAAAAAAGATTACCATGAAAGCAATCAATGAAAATAAAAAAAACAACATGCTGACGGATATTGCCATGTCTGAAGCGAATGTGGATCCGGTCACCAATTAATCAGGGCCCTTGCAAAACAATTTTGCTTCAAAATGGTTATTAGTGGATGGGGGGGACAGGTTAATGCTGTTCATCCCCCCGTACTAACTATTATGTAGGAGATTGACTTTTGCTATTTAAAGAACAACCCGGAAAAGATTCGCTGAGGTTTGATCAGTTTTTTGACGAAGGTCCTTTCGGGATGATCCTGACCGATCAGCATTTTAACATTACCCGGATCAACCGCAGATTGAAGAACATGATCCGTTTGCCGGTCACCGGAGTGGCCGGCCGGGACCTGTTTGGATTACTCGAAGAAGAAAGTGGCAGCCTGCTCAACTCCCTTATGCAGAATGAGCGGTTCGAATCCACCACCGAATACCTGACCCTGGGATTTATCCTGAAAGATCATTCGGTCTGGAAAGTCAGAAGCTACCTAAAACGTTATCGTGAAGCCGATGCCGGCACCTATTACTGTATATTATTATTTAACCATGAAGAACCTCCGGAGAACAATGCTTCGGATCTGCAATTGCAGCGCCACAAGATCATTGTGGAAACGCAGGAAGAGGAGAGAATGACCATTGGGAGTGCCCTTCATGACAGCGTTGCGCAGTTGCTGTACGGGATCCGGCTCAACCTGCAGTATTATATTATGCAGCATGGGGAACGGGAACTGTTTGTCACGATCAAGAAAATGCTGAATGATGCCATCCAGCAGATCAGGAATATTTCGATGGAACTGTATCCGTCGGGCCTGAATGAATTTGGCCTGACCCAATCCATCCATGCGATGGCCGGCCGGTTCTCATTGCCGGGTTTCCAGGTCCTGGCTCTGGTACAGGACGTGGTGGATCATCTGCCGGGCAATATGCAACTGGCGGTTTACCGCATTGTCCAGGAATTGCTGAACAATGCCATGAAGCACGCCGGAGCGGATCAGGTGCTGATCCGGATTGCAGAACGAAAAGGAAAAATATACATTCAGGTGACCGACAATGGAAAAGGATTTGGAAAAAATGTCGCCCAGTGCATTGCGGATGGGACGGGTATCAAAAATATCCGCACCCGCATCAAAATGTTCAATGGTTACATGCGCATCAGAACCAATCAGGCAAAAAGTCAGGGAACCGCTGTCTTTATTTATTTAAGTCCCCCGAACTAATTTTATATAGCACCCGAACGAATGGAAAAAATCAAAATCTTATTGGCCGAGGACCATTTGGTGGTGAGGAATGGTATCCGGCTGTTATTGGAATCCCAGAAAAACCTGGATGTCTGCGGTGAAGTCAGCAATGGCCGGGAAGTGTTGGCACTGCTGGAGCAGGGGACCGCGGCAGATATAGTGATTACAGACCTCGGTATGCTGGAAGTGGATGGTATGAACCTGCTCAACGAATTGAAAGAGCGACAATTGCCGGTCAAAGTGGTCATCCTCACGATGCTGAACTGTGAATTGCATGTTGCGGCCTGTTTTGAACGGGGAGCCAGGGCCTATCTTGTCAAAAATGTGACTTCCGAAGAATTGATCTTCTGCATCAACCATGTGGCAAAGGGCGGCAGGTACCTGTGTGAAGAGATGATGATGAAGCTGGTCGATAAATTGATCAGTCATTCACCGGATCCCCAACACCGGATCGATCCGGATACCCTGGATCTGTCGGAACGGGAATTGGAGGTATTGGAATTGCTCGGACAGGGCCTGACCAATATGGAAATAGCAAAAAAACTGTTCCTGAGCAAGCGGACAGTGGAAGGTCACCGGCAAAACCTCATTGAGAAGACCCATTCCAAAAATACCCCTTCCCTTATCCGTTTCGCAGTGCTCAATGGTCTGCTCAAGTAAAAATCCCCTGCCGTATATGCGTACTTAATCGGATAATCGGGTATTTTGCCCGGAAACCTTTTTTCAGGGAGATTGTTTTTCAAGTAGTTGGATATTTAATTATTAAAAATTAATTACGATCACTATGAAAAACGAAAGAAATGCACCACCTACCCATGGAGATAAGAGTGGGCAATCCCCTACCAGAAAACAGGAGGATGGTCCCGGAATGGAACGGACGCTGGACCGCAGTCAGAATATGGACCGGGATCTGGACAAGGACCCCAATCAGGGTTTGAATAAGGATCCAGATCAGATCCCAAACAGAGACCCGGACGAGGATACGGAGCGGATCCCCGGAGAAGATCCCAAGACGAAGTATCCTGTCCCCCCTTTTGAAAAACAGGAGCAGTCACCGCCCGGAGTAGAGAAAAAACTGGATCCCCGGGCCGATCACGGCGAAAATTCCTATCAGGGCAATAGTTTGCTGAGCGGCAAAAAAGCCATCATCACCGGTGGAGATTCGGGTATTGGCAAAGCCATCGCCATTGCCTTCGCCAGAGAAGGAGCGGATGTACTGATATCCTATCTCAATGAAGAGGAAGATGCAAAAGATACCCAGATGTGGGCCGAAAAAGTAGGCGCAGATGTACTTTTGATGCCGGGGGATTCCGGGATGAGTATCATTGTGAAGGAATGGTAAAACGGGCCGTGGACCGCTGGGGGCGGATCGATATTCTGATAAACAATGCGGCCTATCAGCGGAGCTACCAGGATTTTGGATCGATCCCTTCGGACGAATGGCGGGAAGTATTTGATGTCAATGTGAATGCATTGTTCTATCTTTCCAAATATACGGTCCCGCACATGCCTCCCGGGAGCAGCATCATCAATACCGCTTCTGTCAATGCCTATCATCCCAACTCTATATTGCTGCCATATGCGGCGACCAAAGCAGCGATCCAGAACCTGACGGCCAACATGGCACAGATTATGCTTGAAGAAGGGAGAGGCATCCGGGTCAATGCGGTGGCACCGGGTCCGGTTTGGACCCCCCTGATCCCATCGACCCTCCCTGACCATGTAACTTTTGGTCAGGATACCCCGATGGGACGTCCGGGCCAGCCGGCAGAAATCGCACCGATCTTTGTCTTTCTGGCTTCAGCGCAATCCTCGTATATATCCGGCGCGACCATTCCCGCCACCGGTGGAAAAATTGCTTTCTAAGGAAATTGAGATATAGAGGCTGATCGACGAATTGCTGACGCAATTTGCAGAAAATAATCATGAAGAGTAAAACAATCATTGTATCCAACAGATTGCCGGTCAAATGTGTGCTGGAAGAAGGACAACTGAGTATGCATGCCAGTGAAGGTGGGTTGGCAACCGGTCTTTCGGCCATTCACGGTGATGAAGGCAATCTGTGGATCGGCTGGCCGGGACTGGTAGTGTCCACCAAAAAAGAGGAACATCTGATCGAAGAGCAGCTCCGGCCGGGAGGGTTGGTTCCGGTATTTTTGAGTGAACAGCAGATCAAGGGGTTCTATGAAGGGTTCTCCAATGAAATTCTATGGCCCATATTCCACTATATTTCGACTTATTCCAATTTTGAAACGGAATATTGGGACCATTATGTACGGGTCAATGAGCTGTTCAGGGACCAGATCCTGCTCCATGCCGGGGCGGGTGATACCATCTGGATCCATGATTATCAATTGCTCCTGTTGCCTCAATTGCTGAGGGAACAGTTGCCCGATACGACTATTTCCTTTTTTCTCCACATTCCTTTTCCTTCACAGGAATTGTTCCGGCTGATCCCCTGGCGGAATGAGCTGCTGAGCGGGATGCTTGGGGCGGATCTGCTTGGCTTTCAGACTTATGATGATGTCCGGCACTTTATCAGTGCGGCCAGTCGTATCCTGGGAATATCCCAGCGGACCGGACGTCTGGAGTTTGAGGGCCGGACCGTAGCGGTTGATTCCTTTCCTATCAGCATAGATACTGCTCATTTTGAAGCCCTGGCACGGGATCCGGAAGTTCTGAGATCGAAGGAAATGATCCGGAATTCATTCCCCGGCCAGCAGATCATGCTATCCATTGATCGTTTGGATTACAGCAAGGGGATCCTGCAGAGGCTAAAGGCTTTTGAACTGTTTCTGGGCCGGAGTGAACGTTTTCTCAAATCGGTGGTATTATATATGGTCGTGGTGCCGTCGCGTGATAAGGTATCCCAATACGAATCGCTTAAAAAAAGTATAGACCAGGAAGTAGGGCGGATCAATGCCCGTTATGGTACTTATGACTGGCAGCCCATTGTCTATTTTTATCAGAGTTTCCCCATCCGGGAACTGGCCGCCATGTACGGCGTGGCCGATGTCTGTCTGGTCACCTCGATGAGAGATGGGATGAATCTGGTCAGTAAGGAATATGTAGCCAGCCGGATCGACGGGACAGGAGTATTGATTCTGAGTGAACTGGCAGGTGCTTCGCATGAGTTGGTGGATGCCCTGCTGATCAATCCCGCAGATACCCAACAGGTGGCAGAAGCCATCGAGACCGCGCTCGATATGTCTCCGGAAGAAATGCAGGAAAGGCTGTCTGCCCTGAGGGATGTCGTCCGCCGCTTCGACGTGCATTATTGGGCAGGCTCTTTTCTGGAAAAACTGAAGGAAATCAAGAATGAGCAGGAAAAACGCAAGACGCTGAGGGTAGGCAATTCGCTTGAAAAATCAATCCGGAAGCAATACCAGCAGGCAAAGAGACGTCTGCTGATCCTGGATTATGATGGGACGCTGGTAGGATTCAAGCCGGTTCCAGAACAGGCCGTTCCGGATAAAAACCTGCACGAATTGCTGGAGGATCTGGCGAATGATCCGAAAAATCACCTGGTCATCATCAGTGGACGCAAACAGGAGCAATTGAACCAGTGGTTCGGAAAAATGGATTGTACCCTGGTCGCAGAGCACGGCGTGTGGCGAAAAGATCCCGGAGGAGACTGGAAGGTTCGTCCCGGCCTGTCTGACCATTGGCAGGATCAGGTCAATGAACTGATGGTGTCGTTTGCCCATCGGACACCCGGTGCAGGGGTGGAGCGCAAGGATTACTCCATTGCCTGGCATTACCGGAAAGTCCAGAAGGATCTGGGCATGATCCGCAGTGACGAATTGCTTGAGAGCCTCAAGGATTATTCGGGTACATTCGGCTTGCAGATACTGGAAGGAAGCATGGTCATTGAAGTCCGCAACGCCGCGGTCAATAAGGGACAGGCCGTATTGGAGATTTTGGAGCGTCAGGAGTATGATTTTGTGTTTTCGGCGGGTGACGATCGTACCGATGAGGATATGTTCGTTGTACTGCCGGAGTCAGCTATTACCATCAAAGTGGGTGCCGGTGACTCACATGCGGGATTATTTGTTCCTTCCTACAAGGACATACGGAGGTTACTGGCTTGCTTTCTGTCCCAACGGAAGGGATCAGCCCGGGTAAAACAGGATCCGCCCCGGCAGGCAGGTTCCGCCCGCTCAACCCGGGTAAAGAAATAAAGGCTTATCCAGTTTCATGGCGATCCGGTAGGCCGCATTGACCAGCCCCACATGGCTGTAAGCCTGGGGAAAATTGCCCCACTGGCTGCCATCCTCCTGGGCCACATCCTCACTAAACAACAAAAGATCATTGCTATACGCACTCAACTGGTGAAAAACTTCGATCGCTTCGTCCAGGCGGCCCACACAGGCCAAGGCCTCCACGTACCAGAACGCGCAGATCAGAAAGGTGGACTTGGGTCTTCCGAAATCATCCTTGTACAGATAGCGGTAGAATAATCCCTCTGGGGTTTTCAGCGCTTTTTCCAGTGCCATCAAGTGCGATTTTGCCCTTTCTGATGCCGGGTCCAGGTAGTTCATCATGATCAGTTGAAGTGTACTTGCATCCAGCGAAGAGCTATCCACCGCATGGGTGTAGGCCAGAATGGAAGGATCATAGCATTGCTCCACATATTTTGCGGCGATCTCCATCAACCTTTCTGCCCGGTCCACAATCTCTTTTTTGCCCAGCGTCCGGCCGATCTTGATGGCAGCCGCACAACCGGCCCACTGAAACAGATTGGAATAGCAATGCCGGTTGGCAATCTCCCTGAATTCCCATATACCCGCATCTTTTTCATGGATGGTCGCTTCTATCTTGTCGAGGATAAAATTGACCCAATAACCGGTATCGGTACGTTCCTTAAAAACATAACGGTAATCGGTGTATAGCGGCAGCAGTGCGATCATGGCCTGCCCATAAACATCATTCTGAATGTGTTCATAAGCCTGATTCCCGATGCGCACCGGCTGGTTGCCCAGATACCCCCGGAGGTGATCCAGCTCCTGTTCGGTCAGTCTGGATTCCCCCCGGATACTGTACAGCGGTTGCAGCCGTTGCGGGTTGAGGTGGGTGATCCGGTTGATATAATGGGCGTACATTTCCATTTCCTCAAACTGGCCAATGTGGATCAGGGCCGTCAGCACATAATAACTGTCCCGGAGCCAGCAGTACCGGTAATCCCAGTTCCGTCCGGAACCCGGGTATTCGGGCAGACTGGTGGTACTGGCGGCAATGATGGCGCCCTTGTCTTCAAACTGGTGGATTTTGAGTGCCAGGGCAGAACGTATTACCAATTCCTGACAAAAGGGGGCGATGGTGGCATGTTTGATCCAGGAACGCCAATAAGCAATGGTCGCCGTCAGGTATTGTTCCGCGGATTCAGGCAGGGGCAGGGTGGGATTTTCGCCGGCATCTCCATAATGCAGGGCCAGATAAACCGTACGGTCCAGTGCCAGTTTTTCCGTGCCCGCAATTGTGGCAGCAGGAATAGTTGATTCAAGGGTCAGTGACTCATTTTTATACGTGTATAAGATCCGATTTTCCGAGACCTCCCGGTCAAATTTCTCCCTGCCATAATCTCCACAGGGGTCACAGCAGATCCGGATGCAGGGGTTGCCTTCGAGGGGCTCAATCTTGCGGTATAAACTGCGGGGCCTCCAGTATTGATCGTCTTTTCTGAAGCGGGGCGCAAAATCCATGATCCGGTACCGGCCATCCCCGGTAGTGACCTCCGTACATAATACATTCGTGTTTTCAATATAATACTGTCTGCTATGGTATTCTGTATCGGGCAGAACATTGAATTTTCCGCCTTCATCCGGATCGAGCAAGGCCCCGAATATGAACGAGCTGTCAAAATCCGGCCAGCAGAGCCAGGACACATTGGTATCCGTCCCTATATGGGCGATGAACGCACAATTTCCGATGATACCGTGCGTATAGGTATGTGGCTTTTGACTCATAGCTGTTTAGTGTGCCGTTGCTTACAGGGTGGCTCTTTGCGGGCCGAACCGGTTATGGCTTGGATAATACCCCATCCTGGTTATGAAATACCATAAAATAGACGATGACCATGAGAATGATGGCAATGATAATAGCCCATTTGATCACATTCGCTGCCGGCCGGTCATTTTTTTCCCGGATCACTTCTTCGGGAACCTCCGGCACTACTGCAGGATCATTGACCCCATTGATATTACTGACCGGATCTACGATCGGCATCCCGTTCTCCGTACCTGCGATATAATCCTCCGGTATCAGGTGGTGGTCCGTTCTCAGATCCCCCTGGGGGAAATGCGGATTTCTTTCATTTTTATTTTCCATGTCCGTTTTTCAATTAGATGTATTACTAATACAATTGAAACCCGGAAATGTTTGCAATTCGATCCTGTGCTAAGAAATCAATTTCTGGCGCAGCAAAAACTCAAACTGTTCGTTGGACACCAATAACTTGTCAGCCGTTTCCTTGTCTTCCTTCCGCTGGAGGTAGAGCGAATAGGCCCGTTGTATCGTCTGGTCCAGTTCCTTTTCATTCCATGGTTTGCTCAGGTAATGAAAAATCTTGCCTTTGTTGATCGCATCGATCACTGCATTCAGATCCGCATAGCCGGTAAGCAGTATACGGATGGGGTCCGGATGGGGTTCCAGGATAGACTCCAGCAATTCCACTCCCGTCATTTCGGGCATGCGCTGGTCGGTAATGATCACATGTATATTCTCCGTCTCCAGGATTTTGATAGCATCCTTGCCACGTTCAGCAATAAAAATATTATATTTCAGCCTGAAAAGTGCCTTAAATGAGATAAGATTGTTTACCTCATCATCCACATAAAGTATGTTAATTTTTTTAGTCATTACAGCTTATGCGAAATTACAACTTATATTTCATTATGATACAAAGAAATTACAGCAAAATTTCAGTGCAAACGAAAGATTACTTTTGTGAAAGCCGGTGAATTGTTCGATATTTAACCTCAAATTAGATCCGTTGTGATTACACATCTTTGCTTGAACTATGAAAATTTTAGAAGAACTGATCCGGAATCCGGCCGTCAGTACCAGTTATTTGCCTATATTTTATAGACTTACCGATGAAGGAGATGCACACCAGTTGCAGGAATTGCTTGAAAAGAACGCATCTATATCTGTTATTGATGATATAGATTCCCAGCTTCGGGAGCTGATCAAAAGCCTTCATCCGTCAGTCAAAATCAAAAACGAGGAATATCCGGCACTCGTACAGCAGCATCTGAACGGCCGGGATCTGACCAGCTATGGCGTGTGGGTGTATTATCCCTGGAGCGGCAAGCTGGTTCATTTGTTGGATGAAGAGGAGTTTGTGGAGGTGCGTACCAATCGCAACCGCTATAAAATCACCCGTGAAGAACAAGAAATCCTGCGCAAGAAGAAAATAGGGATCATCGGGCTTTCAGTTGGTCAGTCCATCGCCCTGACACTGGCCATGGAACGGGTCTGTGGAGAATTGCGGCTGGCAGATTTTGATACGGCCGAATTGAGCAACCTCAACCGCATCCGTACCGGGGTACACAACCTGGGTTTGAAAAAAACCATTATCGCAGCCCGTGAGATTGCAGAAATCGATCCCTTTATCAAGGTAAAAGTGTTCAACGAAGGAGTCACCGACGGGAACATGGACGCATTCTTTGGGCAGGATGCGGAAAAACTCGACTTGCTCGTGGAGGTCTGCGATGGGCTGGATATCAAAATCACCAGCAGGTTTAAAGCTAAAGAATTGGGGATTCCTGTGGTTATGGATACCAACGACAGAGGAATGCTGGATGTAGAAAGATTTGATTTGGAACCTGAAAGACCGATATTGCATGGTTTGGCCGAAGGGCTGAATCCTGCGAATATAAAAGACCTTTCCAATGAAGACAAAATACCGCATATATTAAAAATGGTCAGCGCCGATAAAATCTCTACACGGTTAAAGGCGTCTATGATGGAAGTAGAACAGTCCATCAATACGTGGCCGCAACTGGCATCTTCAGTGACCTTGGGGGGCGCAATCACTACTGATGTATGCAGACGTATACTGTTGGACCATTTTCATGAATCTGGCCGGTATTATATTGATTTAGATGAATTGATTTGTGATAAACCCCAATCGGTAGATGCTGAGGCTTCTCAAAGTGACAACCCATATACTCCATTGACAGTTACTGCAATGCAAACGATGGCGGGAAGATATTTTGATACGGTTCAGCAGCACAAGGTGACTGTTTCAGAAATACCAGCAGATCAGTTAGAAAAAATTATTGATGCAGTAGTTGCGGCACCTTCGGCCGGTAATAACCAACCCTGGAAACTTTGGTATGAAAAGGGTCTTCTATTTCTTTTCCACGATAAATACAGATCGCATTCATGGGGAGACTATTATGAAATGGGTGCTCACATGTCATTGGGAACAGCATTGGAAAATATACATTTACAATCGCTTGCACTGAAATTAAAAGACCGGGCAACTGTTTTTCCACTTTCGGACGAACCCAAACTCATAGCTGTCATTCAATTTGAATCTGTGAATGAAGTTGCAGATCCCCGGTTAATCGATTTATCAACCGGAATATATACCAGACGCACCAACAGGAGCAACAGCGTTAGAAAACCATTGCCCGTTGGATTATTCGACGAATTGAATTATTTTGCAAAGGATTTTGCTGGATTTCGAATCCTGCATGCGGACGACAGTAATGATCTGTCCAGCTTGGGGCAGGTCATTGCTTCCTGTGATAGGATCAGATTGCTTCAGGAAAAAGGGCATTCGGAATTTTATAGTGAAGTCCGTTGGGACAAAGAACATGCTGCGCAGACCAGGGATGGAATTGAGCTTGCCGCGGTCGATATTTCTGAAGGAGAAAAAGCAGGATTCAGCGTAGCGCGTGACTGGAAAGCGGTAGAACTGCTGTCTAAATGGGATAAAGGACAGGCTTTCAGAAAGGTATCCGTAAAGTCAGTAGATACGGCAAGTGCAATGTTGCTGCTTACTGCTCCGGAATTTACCCATACTCGTTTGCTCGAAGCAGGAAGATTGATTGAGCGGGTTTGGATACATCTGAATAATAGGGGAGTTTCGGTACATCCCATGCTATCTCCGGCCTTTTTCTTTAACATGCTTATGCATGGAAAAGGAGCAGGGATTCCTGAATCAACCAAAGGAGAGTTGTTTCGGTTAAGAGAAGAGTTTACAAAGGTATTTCCTTTGAATGGAGAAGATAGGGAGATATTCTTAATGAAGTTATCCATAGCGGAAGATATGGACGCACATTCACTGAGGCTGCCTAAAACTGATATTTTTTTTAGCCCACATGTTAAAGGTTAGAACCTTCAGAGCCATAGACGACATGGACTCCTGTATAAAATTTGCGGAGGGTCATGCGAATGTTTTGAAAGACTATGGAATCACAAAAGTAACGTCCTCGCGAAATGATTGGTTTGAAAACCCGGATGTTTATGTCGTACTCGTAGAAACCGAAGATAACAATGAGGTTGTTGGGGGCGAACGGATACACATTGTGAATAACATTCATCCTCTTCCTATTGAGGACGCGATATCCATTGTAGATAAAGACATTCATCCATTGATTGCTTCCTATGCAAACCAAAAAATTACAGGAGAAATATGTGGACTGTGGAATTCAAAGTCTATTGCAGGAATGGGAGTCAGTTATTTCCTGACGAAGCTGGGCGTGGCAATTGCTCATAGACTTGGAATGGATAGTCTCTTTGTCTTATGTGCACCATATACGGTATCCATG
This sequence comes from Parapedobacter defluvii, assembly GCA_040392005.1. GTDB lineage: Bacteria > Bacteroidota > Bacteroidia > Sphingobacteriales > Sphingobacteriaceae > DASRQK01. Next base: position 11,476 of record JBEBWT010000029.1, on the reverse strand, counting down.
TGCCAGAATGCAGGTTTTACGATAGAAACTTCGATTGGTAATCAAGGTACATTTGTCTATCCGAAGTTAGATTTGATAGCCACGGCATTGGTCGTGAAAGACATGAAAAATCTGACACCCGGCAGCCCGGAATATGCGGAGCAAATTTTTAAATTCATTCGGGAAGCCGATGGCACCATAGAGGAAATCGGACAAAAAGGAGCAACCAAAATTTCTTATAATATTTCATTTCCAACCCGAACCTGAAGCAAATTCAATGAAATCCCATAGCAACATATGCCTGCGAACTGTTTTTTTGGTTCTGATCGCATTACTTTGTTTTAATACTGTTTTTGCTGCATCCAACACCGATAGCAATACAGATACTGTATATTTTAGTGATTATAATAATAATCAATATATTGAAAATATACTATATTATGAAGATGTAAGCCAGCAGTTAGCCATTGATGATATCGCAGCTAAAAAATTTCTAAAGGGTACACCGGGCGTACAGAATATGGGGGTAAGTCCTTCTGTATTCTGGTTTAAACTTACTGTACATAATGATTCCAATCTCGATGATTTAGTGTTTATTATAAATAATTCATTGTTAAGCAGTGTTACATTCTATCAAGAGACTCAAGATGCTTCTCCGGCGCGGTTCACTTCCACAGAAGTCAGCAAGCACACCAACTATGCTACAAGAGAGATTAAAAATACCTTACCTGAATTTCATGTAAATCAAGAAATCGGCACCACAGCTACGTACTATTTCCGAATAGAAAGCTTTACGCAACTGCTGATTCCCATTAAAATTTTATCCCGCCAAAATGCCCGTTATAATGACATGAATAACAATCTATGGCATGGGATGTATTTTGGCGTCATGCTGGTTGTATTTTTCTACAACTTATTTGTTTTTATAAGCATAAAGGACAAAAGTTATTTATACTATATTTTTTACGTATTGGCCGTTGCACTCGTACAATTAAATGTGACGGGTATTGGCTTCAAATATATCTGGCCCAACTACCCCGGCTTTGAAAGAAATGCTGTATTTATTTTCCCCTCACTGACGGCATTGACCTCCATATTTTTTGTCCATAACTTTTTAAATATCAAATTGTATGCGCCTAAAGCCAGAATATTCTTTGTCGTTGTCATTCTGGGTTATCTGATTACAATTTTTATTTCAACCATCAACAAATACGTAGGTTATGAATTAATCAATGCCAACGCACTGCCTCTGGCGCTGTTTATGCTTGGCGTAGCCGCTTATATCTATAAAAAACACAAATATCGCCCCGCGTTCTTCTTCCTGATTGCATGGACTACTTTTCTTAGCAGCATTATCGTTTTTGTATTAAAAGACTACGGTATATTTCCATATAACAACCTGACGGTTTACTCCATCCTACTGGGTTCGGGCCTTGAAGTTGTTCTTCTTTCATTTGCACTCGCTGATAGAATCAATATACTGGAAGCGCAGAACAGAGCAAACAGAGAAAAGGTCTTATTGGCAACGCAGGAAACTGCACGCATCATCAGTGAACAAAACATCATTCTGGAACAAAACGTTCAAGAAAGAACGCATGAGTTACAACTGTCAAACCAGGGGCTGGAAAAAGCACTCGAAGAATTGAAAGAAGCACAATCTCAACTGGTTGAATCCGAAAAAATGGCCTCGCTGGGACAGCTTACCGCCGGGATTGCCCATGAAATCAATAATCCGATAAATTTTGTTACTTCAAATGTTACTCCTTTGAAGAGAGATATCACTATCTTGCAGGAGCTTCTGGAGGCGATCGAGGAGCTGAGTAACCAAGAGATAAGTATTGAAGAGAAACAACAGAAAATAGCAGAATTAAAGCAGCAGGCCGACTACGATTACCTGAATACGGAGATCGACTATTTGTTGAAAGGAATCAGTGAAGGTGCGACACGTACATCGGATATCGTAAAAGGATTGCGGTTGTTTTCAAGATTGGATGAAGATGATGTGAAACTGGCCGGTCTGGAAGAAGGACTGGATTCGACGATCGCAATCATCAATCATTTATTGAACGGGAAAATTAGCATTGAGCGGAATTATGCCGGTATTCCCCCTGTGGAATGTTTTCCGGGCAAGCTGAATCAGGTATTCCTGAATATGATGACCAATGCGATCCATGCCATCCAGGAAAGATGGAAAGATCAGGATTTGGGCAAATTGACAATCAGTACGTATCTTCGTGGAGAAAATGTGGAAATCAGTATTGCGGATAATGGGATTGGAATGACGGAGGAAACCAAAAAGAAGCTGTTTGAACCCTTTTTCACGACCAAAGATGTAGGTGTGGGTACCGGTCTGGGGCTTTCGATCGGTTGGAATACAATAAAGAAGCATAATGGGTCTATTCAGGTGAATTCAGAAGCAGGGCAGGGCACAACATTTGTCCTAACCATTCCGATCAGCCATCATCCAATACAAAACAACTAAAGCAGTGGTTGAACCCGAAAAAATAAAAGTACTGTATATTGATGATGAGGCCAATAATCTGGTCAGCTTCAAGGCCATGTTCCGGCATGATTATCAGGTGCTGGTGGCCGGTTCGGCAGAGGCAGGCCTGGAGATTGTGGAGCAGCATCCGGACCTGAAAATCATTTTTTGCGATCAGCGTATGCCTGAAAAGACCGGTGTGCAGTTTTTCAGGGAGATTGCCCACAAGTACCCTGCGCCCGTCCGGATGCTCATTACCGGTTATGTTGATATAGAATCTGTCATCAATGCAATCAATCATGGCCATGTTTACCGTTACCTGACCAAACCCTGGAGAGAAGAGGATGTGCGGTCCGCCATTGAAGAGGGATTTAAGTATTATGCCACTTCTTCCATGCTGAATATCAAGATCCGGGAATTGCAGGAAACCAATGCCGAGCTGGATAAATTCACTTATAGCGTCACCCATGATATCCGGGGACCAGTGGTCAGTATCCTGGGGGCTTTGCAGATTATGAAAAATCTGGATAGTGTGGAGGAGATGAAGGAATTACTGGAAATGATGGAGCAATCCGCAGAAAAAGTAAAGGATCTGATTACCAATATCCACGCTTACTATAATCTCAAAAGGGGCAATCTGAATATACAGGACATCCGTTTCATGGAACTGACCGAAGAACTGGTGCATCTGCACAATATAGACGCCAACCTCAACCGGGTGATCATCCATACCGATATTGAACAGGAGGAAGTATTTCGGAGTGACCTCACCGTCCTGCAATTGATTTTCAATAATTTATTGACCAATGCCATCAAGTACCAGCGGAGAGAAGAAACAAATAAATACGTCAATCTGAAAATCCGGGTACACCGGGGCAATACGGAGATCGTGATCGAGGACAATGGCATTGGCATCGAACCAGAATATACCGAAGATATTTTTGAAATGTTTTTCAGAGCCACCAAAGAAAGCGTGGGTTCTGGTTTTGGATTGTACAATGTCAAGGATGCACTGAATAAGCTGAACGGAACGATCCGGGTGGAATCAGCTGTGGACGAAGGCACCCGGTTTTTCATCACGATCCCAACAAAATAGCAATGAACCAGGAACAGGCATATCATTTTATTCTGGTCGAAGACAGTAAGCTGGATGCTTTTATCGGGGAGAAGATCATTCAGAGTTTTGGGGCTGTGTGTCTGTCCCTGCGGGTTTTTGTGGATCCGCAGGAGGCTCTGGCCTATATTCTGGAGAGGGAATTTATGGACAACAGGACCATTCTTTTTCTTGACATCCAGATGCCCCTGATGACTGGATTCGAATTTATTGAATCCTTTGAAGAGCGGGCACCCGTTGAAAGACAGGCCAATTTTGTTATCAACCTGCTTTCTTCCTCCATCAACGAAAAAGACATGATCCGGGCCGGGAGCTTTCAGTCGGTCCATTCCTTTTTGAACAAACCCCTGCGCCGGGAAATGATCCAGGAAGTGCTGGACGGTCTGGCATCTTCGGGGAAAGACTGATCTTTACAAAAAATACGGAAATTGCGTTCTTCATATCTGAAATGGCTGATTTTGGGGGTGTTGTCCCTCACCTGGGGCAGCTCTTTTATTCTCATTAAACATAGTCTGGCGGTTTATTCACCGATGGAAGTCGGTGCCCTGCGTTTGTGTGTGGCCGGTCTGGCACTGGTCTTTTTCGGGGTGCGGAATATCAAGTTTATTCCCCGGAAGCTGATGCCCTGGGTGGTAGCCGGTGGGGCGATGGGCAATTTTATCCCCATGTTCCTGTTTCCGATCGCCCAGGAACATGTCAGCAGCTCGATGGCCGGTATTCTGGATTCGCTGGTGCCCATGTTTGTGATCTTGTTTGGATTCCTGTTTTTTGGTGTCAAAAGCAGGCCCTTGCAGATTCTGGGGGCACTGGTGGGCTTTGCCGGAGCTGTTATTCTGATGGCTGATGATGGCAACGGGGGAGGGAGAAGCGATGTCTTCCATACTTCCCTGATCATTCTGGCTACTGCCTTTTATGCTACCAACGGACTGATCATCTCCAGATACCTGTCAGGAATACCATCCTTTAAACTGTCTTCCGTGGTCTTCACCATCTGGTTTGGTCCGGCCCTGATCATCCTGGGCTTTACGGATTTTTTCCACACTTTTGAAGGGACTGCCGCTCAATGGGAGGGTTTGGGATATGTGACCATCCTGGGTTTTGTCGGTACGGCCCTGGCCATGATCCTGTTTTACAGGCTCCTGCAGCTCACCTCTGCCATCTTTGCGTCGATGGTCACCTATCTGATGCCCCTGATCGCAGTCGTTTGGGGGCTGCTCGATGGGGAAAAACTGACCTGGATCCATGCGGCCGGCGGCCTGCTGATCCTGCTGGGTGTGTATATGATCCAGAAGAAAGACACCAGAGTGGTTTAAAATCCTGTGATCGGAATCTTCCAATGGCTGGTCGGTTTTTCTGGATTTTTCTTTAACTTGCCGCTTAATTATTCTATTTTGGAAACAGTAATGAAGAATTTTTTAGTCTTTTCACTGGGATTGATTTTGACAGGCCTGAGTGTTCTGGCAGAAGATGTTCCTGTTCTGGATCTGCCTTTACCCGATACTTCCGCGACTACTGTTTCCTTCACACAGCAACCTCTCCGTTTCAGATTGAGTTATGAAACATTGAAAATGACCGGTGAACCCCATCTCGGAATGCTGGGAATAGGGGCTGATTTTTTTCTCGTGGACAAGTTGCCAGGCATGTACCTGACTCTTAATTCCTATTCGGCCATTGTGGGAGAGCGGCCGGGGCTGATTACTTTCGGAGCGGGTGCAGGCTATTTACAGCCCTTGTTTCATTCCCCCCTGGCACTGGATGCCGGTATTTTTGTTGGAGGAGGAGGTGGTGGCGGGGCACCGGATGGTGGCGGACTTATCACCCGCGGGCACCTGAACCTGTCCTATCAGTTCAGGAATGTTTCGGTTTTCGGAGGATATTCCCGGCTGGATTTTCCTACCGGTGAAATGGGGAACCACAATTTCAATGTAGGGCTTTCTTTTTCTTCGGTGTTCCGGACGGTGCGGCATGGCAGGGAGAACAATCTGGCCGGAGTCGGAGTGGATTCTCGTGGGAGCGGAGGAACCGGAGCAGATTCTCCTGTGAGAAAATCCAGCTTCCGGGTCAATCTTCTGGGCTTGAATTACCTGAAGTTTGCGGGCACTCCCACCCTTGACAATGGTCAGCCTGCTGCGGGCGGAGGCGAAATTTACTTAATGGGTGTGGAACTGGATAAGTTTTTCCACGAAAAATGGTACGCTGCCCTGAAGCTGCATGGAGCAGTGGCCGGTGGGATTGACGGCTATATGAGCTATCTGGTCGGCCTGGGTTTTGAACAGGGCCTGGGCACCGAAAAACTCAAAGTGGATGCTCAGTTGCTGGCGGGACCCAGCGGCGGCGGCGGTGTAGCTACGGGTGGGGGAGCCATCGTACAGGCCGCTGTTGGACTTCGGGCCCATTTGGGGAATGCGTATGATCTCAAAATATCCCTTGGGCAAACCCTCTCACCAGGAGGCAGGTTCCAGGGCACATTTTTGGAATTGGGTCTCTCCAAAAGCTTCCGTTTTGTTTCAGCGGGAGATGGACCGGAAAGCACCTATCAACTGGGAACGACCGATCACCTGCAACAGTTTGGTTTTGAAATTATCAACCGGACTTATTTTCCGCCAGATCTGCTGGATAAAAGCGGACACCCCTATGACCGGTCTTTCAATCTCTTAGGTTTTCAGTTCTCAAAAAAAATCCACAAGAATTTTGAAGCATTGGGAGCGACCTATTGGGCCTACCAGGGTTCCTACGGAGCTTATGCCGAGGGCTTGCTGGGTCTTGGATACCGTTATGAATTTGTGCCTGGATGGGCCTTAGGCGCTCAGGCCCTTGTTGGGGCAGCGGGGGGAGGGGGGATAGATCTCGGCAGCGGACTGGTATTCCAGTACAGTGCCGGATTGCGCCGTGCCCTCAGCGAAAATTGGGGGATCACCGTGAATGCCGGACAGATGCAGGGTTTCCGGGGTAATTTCAATCCTTATTTTGTGGATGCAGGGATCGCGTACCGCTTTTCACAGGTAGCGCAACGATAATCATTCAGATATGAAATTAAAGCGAATAACCGTATTCTGCGGCTCCAGTGCCGGCAAAGACCAACAATACCAGGAACAAGCCTATATATTGGGCAAAATACTGGCATCCAGGCATATCGGCCTGGTCTATGGCGGAGCAAAAATCGGATTGATGGGAGCGGTCGCCAGCGGAGTCCTTGAAAACGGTGGTGATGCCATCGGGGTATTGCCACACCATCTGAAATCCAGAGAAGTCGCCCACGACAACCTGACCCAACTCATCCTGGTGGACACCATGCATCAACGCAAAGCAATCATGGACGAACTATCGGACGGAGTCATTGCGCTACCGGGCGGTTTCGGGACCCTGGAGGAACTATTCGAAATGCTTACGTGGGCCCAATTGGGATTGCACAAAAAGCCCATCGCCCTGCTGAACATCAACGGTTTCTACAATGAACTGTTGGCCTTGCTTCAAAAAATGGTCGATCAGGGCTTTTTAAAAGCCAGTAACCAGGAAATGCTGATGGTGAGTGATGACATGGAAGATCTGCTGGACAAGATGCAGCATTATGAAGCCCTTCCCGCCGAAGGGAAATGGATTGATAGATAAAAAGAATTTGCGGAACTATGCAACTTTTCCGGACATTCTGCGTCTTATTATTAATAGGTCTTTTTATGTGTTTGCAGACCAATAAAACGGGATGCCCCCTCCCGGCCCCCTGATGCCGGGCGGGTCATTTCGTTTATTTCGTTTATTAAGAATAGTGATTTTGTAAGCATGAAGTGAAAATCCGCCTGAACCGGTTTCTGTTTACAAAAGAAGATTGGGATAAGCCCTGTTGCACATTGAGCGGAGGAGAAAAGATGCGGTTGATGCTTTGCTGCCTGACTATTGGCAATCAGGCACCCGACATCCTGATCCTGGACGAGCCGACCAACAATCTGGACATCCAAAACGTAGAAATACTGACCGATGCCATCAACGGGTACCAGGGGTCCCTGTTGGTGGTATCCCATGACGAAACGTTCCTGGAACAGATCCACATCGGGCGCAATATATCCCTCGACCCACTGCCGAGCGATACTATTTGTTAAACTTAAACGATTGTACTATTTACCGAACCATTTTTTGAGCCAATGCTCCTTTATTCCGATGAACCAACCCGTTTCCTGTTTTTTGAGGGGATAGACCGTAATGTAATCGCCCTGGCCCGTATCGCCCCGGCCACTTTGCAGATTGAAGGCATGGCGGTGGTGGGGACAGATCAGACGCCCATCTTCACACCATCCCCCCGACAAGTCCGCACCGGCATGTGGACAGCGGGCCGAGGTGGCATATAATTGACCCTCATTGCGGATCAGACAGACCTGTTTTCCGGAAATCTTTATCTTGCTGATCCCGTCTGACCCCTTTACTGCTGCATCCGGTATTGCTATCCATTTCATTCGTTTAGCGAATTGATCCCTTGCTGTTTTAGTTTCTCAAGGTGATCTTTCATTGCCTTTACCTGCTCTGTGGGGTGGCCCTGCCAAACCGTGACCTCTCCTACAACTCTAAACGGTTGCGCTGAGCGATAAGACTTACTTGGGTTTCCGGGAAATTTTTTGTCAGTCAAGTCCGGGTCATCCTCTATTTCTCCGGTCGGTTCAATCAGGTAAATCCTTTCCCGTCCGGTACCGGTGGCGAGTTCTGCACCCCAGATGGCAGCATCCAGCGTTGCGGTCAGGAAGATATATTTTGCATTTTTATTTTCTCCGAAATTGGAGCTGAAACCCGCCTCAATGAGATCGCCCACCTGTAAGTCAGCTTTTGTTCCGTGAAAATAGGTCTGTGCGAAAGGTGTGGCTCCTTGTCCGTGTGATGTACGCCCCATTTCGTTGTTTTGTTCCATTATCAATGGTCTCCAGTCCAAATTTAGCATTAAAAATTAATAACTAAAATAGGATAGGGGATATAGCAATGATGAAACTTTAAAACTTCATGCGTTGAATCCTCATCGCATTCAAAATGGCCAGGAGTGCGACCCCGACATCTGCAAATACCGCTTCCCACATGCTGGCCAGTCCTCCTGCCCCCAGGATCAGCACAAGGACTTTTACGCCGAAAGCGAGGGAAATGTTTTGCCAGACAATTTTCCTGGTTTGTTTCCCGATCAGTATTGCCATCGCAATTTTGTCCGGGCGGTCATCCTGGATCACTACATCTGCGGTCTCGATCGCGGCATCGCTTCCCAATCCGCCCATTGCGATCCCGACATCGCTTAATGCGATCACCGGAGCATCATTGACCCCGTCACCGACAAATGCGACGTTTTCATTTTTGCTTTTTATCTCTTTCACTTTGCTGACTTTATCCTCAGGTAATAAATCACCGAAAGCATTTTCTATCCTCAATTGTTCAGCAACATAGCGTACTACTGTACTTTTATCCCCACTCAGCATCGTGGTTTTTACATTCATCTGGTGTAATTTTTCGATGGTCTGCTTTGCATCTGCCTTTATACGGTCGGCAATGGTGAGGTAGCCTGCAAACTTTCCATCGTAGGCGATGGATATTACTGTGTAAACAATGCTTGATGGATCAATATCATAGGGGATGTTGAATTTATCCAATAATTTAAAATTACCCACCAAGAGTTGTTTGCCATCAATGGCAGCCGCCAAACCGAGGCCGGCAATTTCTTCGGTGCCTTCCAATTTGATGGAAGGATCCACCGTTCCCACATAGTCATGGATCGCGGTGGCCACAGGGTGTGTGCTTTGACTTTCCAATGCATTGACCATCTGTAAGATTGTGTCTTGATCAAATCCCGGGTCGATGACCACCTCCCGGACTTCAAACACACCCTCGGTCAGGGTACCGGTCTTGTCCATGACAACATGCCGGATATGGGCCAGGACATCCAAAAAATTACTGCCCTTTATCAGGATCCCATTTCTGGAAGCGGCGCCGATACCGCCAAAATAACCCAATGGAATGCTGATCACCAGTGCGCAGGGGCAGGAGATGACCAGAAAGATCAACGCCCGGTACAACCATTCGTTGAACACATAATGAGCCGTAAAGAAATAAGGCACGATCAGGATCAACACCGCCAGCACGACGACAATGGGTGTATAGATTTTTGCAAACTTCCGGATAAATAGCTCAGTCGGTGCTTTCCGGGCAGTCGCATGTTGGACCAACTCCAAAATTTTACTCAGCTTGCTGTCGGCATAAGCCGTGGTAACTTTTACCTGGCTCACTGTATTCAGGTTGATCATACCGGCAAAAACAGAGTCTCCCTTCTTTTTGGTGTCCGGTTTACTTTCCCCTGTCAGGGCTGAAGTATTGAAGGATGCGGTCTGGCTGGTCAAAACGCCATCAAGCCCCAGTTTTTCCCCTGCTCTCAATTGGATAGTATCACCGATATTTGCCGTTTCGGCTCTTACCACTACGGGCCGGCCGTCTGTCAGCACGGTCACCTCATCGGGCCGTTGGTCCAGCAAGGATTTGATACTGCCTTTTGCTCTTTTTACGGCCATAGATTGGAACACTTCCCCGACCGAGTAGAACAGCATGACAGCGCCCCCTTCCGGGTATTCACCAATAGCAAAGGCTCCCACCGTGGCAATGCCCATCAGTAAAAACTCAGAGAACACATCGCCTTTGCGGATGCTGGTGATGGCTTGTTTCAGTACAGGGAACCCCACCGGGGCATAGGCAAGGATGTACCAAGCCAGCCTGATACATCCGGAAAACCAGGGTTGTGCCAGCCAATGGTCCATGGAGATGGCCATCACCAGCAATAAGGCACTGATGATCGAAGGTATGAATTGCTTCATTTTACTTTCTTTATGGTGCCTTGCAGCATCCATCCAACTTCTCATAAGCAGCTGGTGCTGCTTTGATATCATCGGCATCGTAACCGGCCGCTGCAATGGCTTTTCGGATGGTATCCGGATCCGTCCGGTCTGTTCGATAGGTCACGGTAATCGTATTCGCTGCGGGATCGATCTTTACTTTTTTTATACCCTTTGCTTTACGGGTGCCCCGATTGATATTAAGCCCACAGCTTTCACACCGAAGGCAATGGTCACAGTGGATGGTGGTTTTGATAATGATCGTCTCCGTTTTATCATTTGCGGATAGCGTAACGCTGAATAGCGTCATTAACAAGATTATGCTAAACTGTTTCATAATTATAATTGATTCTTGAATGTAAGACAAAGATACAGAATGGATTGATATAAAATACAGATAAGACTTCTTTAGTTTTTATCTCTACCTTTGTTATAAGAAATTAATTGATTAACTCAATTAACCTTAATTATGAACAGAATCAACCTTCCATTATTCCTGATTAGATAATAATAACAGATTGTTAAACATTCAACGGAAAGTTTAATCGATCATACAGGAGACGTATATCGTGATAAACAATGTGTAGGGTAAAAACGGAGAAGAATTAGTGACTGATTTTGTTCTCCATCCCGGCGAGGCCTTATTGGATGAGGTCGAAGCAAGGAACTTAAAGAAATCAGCGTTGGCGGGGGCATTGAACATTTTGCCCAGCCATTTAAGTGAGTTGTTCAGCGGAAAACGGAATATTACCGCTACCACTGCCGTGAAGCTGGAAAAGGAATTGGGCATCAGTGCCGAATACTGGATCGGCCTGCAAACGGATTACGATCTGGCCAACGCCCGCAGGGAATTGGAAGCGGTGTAGGCCTTATACGGCACAAAGCAATTATTACATGGAAAGTGCTGGTCCCGCACTCCCGGCCGCTTCCCCCTGCGGGATTGCCTTCGCTTCGCTCGATCCCTGCGGGATTGGCTGCGGCCCACAATCCCCAAACACATACCAGCAGCCATCCCTGAGGGGGAGGCTTCACCCAAAATGAAGCTATTCGCTTTGCTCG
>JBEBWT010000028.1:0-25165 GCA_040392005.1 Parapedobacter defluvii | reverse complement strand
TGCTTGATTGCCAGCAGCTCTTCATAAGTTGCGGTTGCGATTGGCACTCCGTAAAAATCATTGTCATGATTGACCACCAGGACGTTGTCTTTGGTGAGGTGTACATCAAATTCTGTCCCGGCGCAGCCCAGTTCGATGGCCCGCTTCAGGGAAGCAATGGAATTTTGTGGCAGACCGCCCTTCTTCCAGGCTCCCCGGTGCGCGATCACCGGATTGTCCAGAAACTGAATGGCAGGGGAGACCGGTCCCCCCGGAAGTTGAGCCGTAGCGGCAACGGGGATTCCGGCGAGGAGAACGACCATAAGGATAAAGCGAATAGGATTCATTGTTTTACAATAATTTTAATATAAATTTTCAGTAAATATAGAATACTCCCGATTAGTTGGACAACAAGAGTATCACTTTTATTAGTGGTTTACGCCAATATCATAACTTAAAATTGTAACTTTATTGTCTAAAAAACGATTTGATCATAAAACAATAATATGGCAAAAGAACTTTCTAAACATAATCTCAACTTGTTTGAACAGATCAGGCGGACAGACCAAAAGGGAAATGAATTTTGGAGTGCCCGGGATTTATCCAAAGTATTGGAATATACTGATTTCAGAAATTTTTCATTGGTTATAGTAAAGGCCGTTGAAGCCTGTAAAAATAGTGGACAACCAGTGGAAAACCATTTCGTTGAATTCAACGAAATGGTTGCCATTGGCTCAGGAGCAGAAAGAGAAATACCAAGCTACAAACTTTCCCGCTATGCCTGTTATCTGATTGTACAGAATGCGGATCCGAGCAAGGAAGTCGTTGCTTTAGGACAGACCTATTTTGCGGTGCAGACGCGCTTGCAGGAAATCCGGCAAATGGATGAATACAACCGGCTGAGTACAGAAGAAGAAAAGCGTTTATTTCTCCGAAATGAAATGGCAAAGCACAATACGCAATTAGCCGCCGCTGCCAAAGACGCAGGGGTTATAGAACCCATCGATTACGCTATTTTTCAGAACCATGGCTATATGGGCTTATACGGGGGATTGGATGCTAAAGCGATACATAAGCACAAAGGATTGAAAAAAAGCCAACAGATACTTGACCACATGGGAAGCACAGAATTGGCCGCAAACCTGTTCCGTGCTACGCAAACCGAAGAAAAACTAAAAAGGGAAAACATAAAAGGAAAGCAAAATGCCAATAAAACACATTTTGAAGTAGGCAAAAAAGTTCGGAAAACTATACAGGAATTAGGCGGAGAAATGCCCGAAAACCTGCCGGTAGCAGATAGCATTAAAAAGATAGAAAAAACCCAGCAACCCCGACAACTAAAACCGAAGAAAAAAATCAGAGATTGATTAAGAGGGAAGAATAAATCAGGTAAAACCCTAATACACAATAATCGCATTCGCCACCCGGCGTTCGCCGAAATGGTCAAAAAGTTTATTGTCACTGGGATAATTCACAAGGCCATTTTCACCCACCCCCTCAATATACAGGGCAGTGGATCCTCCCCCGTCCAGATTCAGGGCTTTCTCCGCGCCCAGCACTTTCAGCAGAAAGGCAAGCTCGTGCAGGCTCATACCCTGTGCCTGTGCGTTCCGCCCGTCCACCGCTATCAAAATCAGTTTGTTGCCCGGCAGTAATGCCACGGCTGAGCGGGGGTGCCGGTTCTTGTTGAAGGCGTTGTCCTGCAATACGGCGGGCTGACTGTCCAGCACCAACACGGGTCCGCAGACCAGGATGTTTTCGGACGGAAGCTCCAGATCCCAGTGCAGGCTTTCATTATTCCCCGCAATAATATCCGCGATCAACGACTGCCTCACATCGGCCGCCACTTCCTTTTCCAGAATGACCGCACCGTTGGCCCGTTCATTGCGCTGGCCGTTGGGCAGCAGCAGGCTGGTTTCATTAATAAGCTGACCGTCGATTTTCAGCAGGGTAACCGATCCTCCGGTCGTGGTGTTAAAGAACGAGGCATTGATGCCGGCAAGGGCGCCGGCTTCCTTTACAAATTCACTGGTGCGTTTGAATCCGGTGGAAACTCCGGCAAAGGAGACGCTCCGGTCGGGATGGTTGAGGTCGATTTCCAGGTAATTGACTTCCTGCCTGGAATCAAAGAGATGTTCAAAGTGAGCTTGTTTCCAGATCAGGCCTGGCTGGATCTCCCGGCTTGTCCACTTTTCCTGCAAGATGGTCAGGGAATCTGTGGCCGTTGGCCCGGAAGTGGTTGCGGCCGTCTGCCCGTAGGTGGCCGGGGCCGGGACGAGAACCAGCGCGGAAAGCAGCAGTAGCAGGCCCGGAATCCACTGTTTTGAAAAAGGTTTTGTTAAAAAAGGCATGGTTTATTCGGTTTTTTTGTTTATCTTTATAAGATAGGGTCTTGTTTATGAAGTGGGCCCTATTTGTGGTGCGAGGGCCTGAATTTCTTCGGTTTCCCCGGGCTGCGGCCCGTCCCATTCGATCATAAACTGTTTCAGAAAGCCTTCCATGTACCGGTGTCGCTGCTCCGCAATTTTTTTGGCGGCAGGGGTATTCATTAAATCCTTTAGCAGCAGCAGTTTTTCGTAGAAATGATTGATGGTCGGAGCCGTGCTGTTTTTATATTCTTCCCGACTCTGTCCCGCTGAGGGCAGAATGGAAGGGTTGTACAGTTCCCGGTTTTTATATCCTCCGTAATGGAAGGCGCGGGCAATACCGATGGCGCCAATGGCATCCAGCCGGTCAGCATCCTGGACCAATTCCAGTTCCGGGGAACGGAAAACGGGTTTTTCGGCAGCATTGCCGCTGCCGGCTGAATCACTACCGCCGGAACCCAGCGAAGCCTTGAATGACATGTGCAGGATGATGGCCTGTACGTGCTCAATCACCGTGGGTTCGACCTGGATACTGCTGAGGAATGCCCCGGCGATCTCCGGCCCGATGTGTTCGTCCCCACCGTGAAATTTGCTGTCCGCAATATCGTGCAGCAATGCCGCCAGTTCGCAGGTCAGGGGGTCTGCCGCTGTCACCGTTTCTGCTACCGCTTCTGCTTTGGCCGCTGCCGTTTCTGCTACCGCTTCTTCTTCTGTTTTCGCCGCTGCCGCCGCTTCTGTGGCCAGCAGCAGGCGGGTGTTTTGCCAGACACGCTGAATATGCCACCAATCGTGACCGGCCTCTGCATTTTCCAGTTTTTTACGGACGAATGTGGCCGTCTGCTCAATCAGCGTCCTGTTGGCATTATTCTCAACCCGTGTCTGATTAGCATTATTCATGGTCTGCTATTGTTGTTTCCCGACCCTCTTCCGGAGGTCTCCGGCTGCCGGCATAGAGCTCGTATTCCAACAGGCGGCAATCCAGTTTTCCATTGTAAAACTCAATCTTCCGGGAAGCCCGGAGCCCGATTTTTTTGGCCAGGTCCGGATTGCCCGTGAACACATATCCATGGTAGCCACCACAGTCTTTTTTGAGAAAATCGCCGATGCGGGCGTAGGTTTCTTCCAGCTTGCTGTGTATCCCCAGACGCTCCCCGTATTCAGGGTTGAATACCACGACACCGGCCTGCTCCTGCGGCACGTTGGTCTGGGCAAAATCACCGGTCTCAAAGGACAGCAACTGATCCACCCCGGCCGTTTTGGCATTCGCTTTCGCAATTTCCACCGCTTCCCTTGCAATATCGGTGGCTATAATCTTCAAATCCACATTTTTGACAATCTGGGATTTCAGGCGGCGGCGTTCGGCATAAAACACCTCTTCATCATAACCCAGCACATGCATGAAACTATAATTCATCCGGAACAATCCCGGGCGGCGGTTGGTGGCAATGAGGGCGGCCTCAATGGCCAGGGTTCCGGAACCGCACATGGGATTGATAAACGGTGATTGCCGGTCCCATCTGGTGGCATACACTACTCCGGCTGCCAGCGCTTCCAGCATGGGGGCCTTTCCGGGATGTTTGCGATAGCCATGTTTCGCCAGGGTTTCACCGGAGGTGTCCAGAAAGATTTCCGCCCGGTTGTCCTGCCAGTACAGGTGGAATACGGCTTTGTGCAGGTCCGGCCCGCTATCCGGACGGATCCCCTTCATTTCCTTGATCCGGTCCACAATGGCATCCTTGACTTTCAGATTGGCAAAAAGAGGCGTTGTCACTGTGGGGTTATTGACATTGGAAGTCACGGTCAGATACCCGTCAAACGGCACCAACTCTTCCCAGGGCTGCCGGTATAGCTCTTCATACAGCACATGTGGGTTCTCGGCTTCGAATGAATACAAAGAATAAAGCACCTGGCTGGCACAACGAAGGTTGAGATTGAGACGGATACAATCATTGACGGTACCAAGCAGCTCCACCCCGGTCGGAAATGTGCGTTTGACTTCAAATCCCTGCTCCTCTACTTCCTGTTGCAGGTAAGCAGCCAGGCGCTTGTTGCAGGTAATGATGATCTTGCCCTTCTTGTTGAAAACTTCCATATTATTTTTTGCAAAGTTACTTATTATTGCAGCCATAAATGCGTAACTTTACAATTTAATAACGATAAGAAATGGAAATCAGAGGAAAAGTTCACGAGATTGGTGCGACCCAGCAGGTCACCGACACATTCAAAAAGCGCGACTTGATTGTCTTATATGCAGAAAACCCACAGTTCCCGGAATACATCCGCTTCGAGGCCACTCAGGACCGGACCAGTATCTTCGACAATCTGGAGATCGGGGATGAAGTAGAAGTGTCTTTCAATTTGCGCGGACGTCCCTGGACCAACCGGGAAGGTGTCACCACCTATTTCAATTCCCTGGTTGCCTGGCGGGTCAGTAAAGTCGTGACGACTCCGGTCGCTCCGGGTCAGCCGGGTGCCGCAGCAGTGCCTGCTCCGGCCGATATTCCTCCTCCGGTCGATATCTCCTCGGATGAAGGCAAGGATGATGATCTGCCGTTCTGATTCCGGAGCAATTTTCTGAAAGTTTCAGCACAGGAGCCTTAGACCCGGATGCCATATTCGGGTTTAAGTCGGCTTGCCAGGAATTTGCCGGGTCAAGGTGCCTGCGATCTCCTGGATCAGGCCCCTGAACCGTTATTCCCAGCGTTTTTTTGGCACGCAAGTGATCTCGGCGGTTTTGCGCAGAGTGACCGGCCTTTGGTCATAGCGATTTTGCAGCACCAGTGAATCCGCTGAATAGCTGACAATTTTGAAGCGGGGCAGGAATTGTCCGGACCGGTAACAGCCGGAGATTTTTTGTTTCCCGTTGGCCCGGGTATAGAGTCCATCCACGATCATGCTGTCTCCCCGCACCACATAAACCCCTTTGGCATATTCTGTCCAATGGCCATCATTGAAACAGGTGTCGGGAATGTTTTTGACCCTGGAAAAAGAGTGTAGTGTCGCATAGACCGAATCACAGGTGATGCGGAATTCATGCAACGTGTATTGCAGCAGCTCATCCTGTAAAGGCTGGGTTTCCTGTACCCAGACCCCTTGCAGGTAATCTGCGCCGGGATGCTGGTACTCCGAATTGAACTGGCATCCGGCAAAAAAGAGAGACCCTCCCGTCAGCAGGAAAAAAAGCAGCAGCAGGCTTGTACCTTTTCTCATTATTTCAAACCACCGATCATATCTTCCGGACGCACCCAGGCATCAAACTGCTCATTGGTCAGGAGCTCCAGCTCCAGCGCCGCTTCACGCAGGGACTTGTTTTCCTTGTGCGCTTTCTTGGCGATTTTTGCGGCATTTTCGTAGCCGATATGCGGATTCAGGGCGGTCACCAGCATCAGGGAATTTTCAAGATGCTTTTTGATGCCGTCCAGATTGGGTTCGATCCCGATCGCACAATGATCGTTGAATGATACACAGGCATCCCCGATCAGGCGGGCGGATTGCAGGAAATTCGCAGCCATAACCGGCTTGAAAACATTCAGTTCATAATGTCCGTTGGCGCCTCCGAAAGAAATCGCCACATCATTGCCCAGCACCTGTGCCGCGACCATGGTCAGGGCCTCGCATTGGGTCGGGTTCACCTTGCCCGGCATAATGGAAGAACCCGGTTCGTTTTCGGGGATCAGGATTTCGCCGATTCCGGAACGGGGCCCGGAAGCCAGCATCCGGATATCGTTTGCAATCTTGTGCAGGGATACCGCCAATTGCTTCAATGCACCGTGGCTTTCCACGATCGCATCATGGGAGGCCAGCGCCTCAAATTTATTGGGGGCTGTACGGAACGGTAATCCTGTGAACTCAGCAATATACCGGGCTACATTCTCCGAATAACCCTTTGGCGTATTGATTCCCGTTCCCACCGCAGTACCGCCAAGAGCCAGCTCCGACAGATGATCCAGGGTATTGCGCAGGGCTTTCAGCCCGTACTCCAACTGGGCTGCATAACCCGAAAATTCCTGGCCCAGGGTGAGCGGCGTTGCATCCATAAGGTGGGTGCGTCCGATCTTCACCACAGTGGCAAAGGCGTCTGATTTTGCTTTCAGAGTATCCCGCAGCTTTTCCACTCCGGGGATGGTGGTCTCCACCAAAGTCTTGTAGGCCGCAATGTGCATGGCCGTAGGATAGGTGTCATTCGAAGACTGGGATTTATTGACATCATCGTTTGGATGGACAAAAGGTTTGCCTTCGCCCAGAGCCCCTCCCTGAAGTACATGGGCCCGGTTTGAGACCACTTCATTGACATTCATGTTGGACTGGGTGCCGGATCCGGTCTGCCAGATCACCAGGGGGAATTGATCGGCCAGGGTGCCGGCCAGGATTTCATCGCAGACCTGTGCGATCAGGTTCTTTTTTTCGGCAGGCAGAATGCCGGCATCCGCATTGGTGTAAGCTGCCGCTTTTTTCAGATAGGCAAACGCCTCAATGATTTCTTTGGGCATGGAAGCGGCCGGTCCGATCTTGAAATTGTTGCGGGAACGCTCGGTCTGTGCACCCCAGTATTTATCTGCCGGGACCTGCACTTCGCCCATGGTATCGTGTTCGATTCTGTATGACATATTTTGTGGATTTATTTTCGACGCACAAATTTAGGGAAACAGCCCCTGAAAAGCAAGGTTTTATTCAAAGAATGCAGATTGCAGAAGCAAAGCCTCCCCCCGCCATCTTCCCCGGTCAGGCCACCGTTTTATTCTTCAGGAGGTACTGTTTTTTATACTCCAGTGGTGTCAGGCCCGTCACCTTTTTGAAGTGCCGGTAGAAATTGGAAACATTGTTGAAGCCGCATTCAAAGCAAATCATTTCGGTCGAGAGCCGGTCCTCCACCAGCAGCCGGCAGGCATGACTGATCCGGATCTCAATTAGGAAATCATAGAAAGTCTTGTTGGTCATCACCTTGAAATAGCGGCAGAATGAAGTCACGCTCAGGTTGGCGATGGAGGCAATCTCTTCCAGGTTGATGTCTTTTTTGTAATTGCTCAGGGTATAGGTGCAGATTTTGTTGATGCGCATGGTGTCCGATTCATTGGACTTATAAAAAGCGTGGGCGGAGGTAATCGGCTCATATTCCTCCGTTTTGGCCAGAATTTTCAGCATGGACATCAGGATAATCAGACGGTCCATATCTGTGGCACGGGTGGCTTCATGCATCAGGTCTGCCAGCAAATCCTTGCTTTTTCCGGTGATCCGCATCCCTTTTTGGGCCTTTTCAAATAATTTGGGGACCAGATAGGCTTCGGGCAAAGAGAGAAAATCTTTTCCGAGGCAATCGGGCAGAAAGTGGATTACGATCGCTTCCACCTTCCGCTGGGGGTCATCCTCAAAATATTCCTGATTGCATCGCCACATATGGGGTAGGCTGCCGCCCAGAAGAACAACCTCTCCCGGCGAGAAATTGCTGATATTATCCCCGATGAAACGCACGCCTTTTCCCTGGATTACGTGATGCAGCTCCAGCTCCGGATGGTAATGCCAGACGGAACCAAAATTTGGCTGTATGTCGTGCCTTACACTGAAGGAAGACCTTATTTGCGTGGGTACCTTATGGAAAGACGGTCTCATGGCAGCAATTTTTAGTTTTTATAATTGTATAAATTTATGATCCGAAGCTAAAAAAAATAAATCAGGCAAACAAGTAAATGATAATTTTGTATAATAAATGGCTAAGAAGTATAAATTCATTTTGAGAAATTCTTCCCACCTTTGTATATAACCCGAGCTGGCAAAATAATATGCGGACTCAGGTTAATAGACCAATTATGACCAAGGACCAATCAACTATTCAGGAAGTCTGGCTGATAGCCAGTGGAGATCTGCGCCCGGCGGCCAATCAATTGTGCTGGCCTGCCCAGCAGGAAATGGAGAACGGACTTGCCCATGCCGCGGCCAGACAGGGCGTCAGCATCCGGAGAGCGCATGCGTATAACGAAGAGAAAGCCCACGGATTTATTGATTCGCAGCGATACGGAATGGAAGTTTTCAAAAACATTCCCCAAACGGCCCCGCTGATCGTGGCCGAAAGTGTGTGGCAATATTCCCACCATGTGCTGGCAGGCCTCTATACCCATCGTGGCCCGATCCTGACCCTGGCAAACTGGAGCGGACAATGGCCCGGTCTGGTAGGGATGCTCAATTTGAATGGCTGTCTGACCAAAGCAGGGGTCCGTTACAGCACGATCTGGAGCAAAGACTTTACGGACGATTTTTTCAATGCTGCTTTTTCAGAATGGCTGACAACCGGCACGATCCGGCACGATACCCGTCATGTGACCGATTTTTCCCGGTTGAAACTCCCGCAGGCAGACGAAACCACCGGCCGGAATTTTGCAAGAAAATTCAGGGAAAACAAAGCCATCATGGGCGTGTTTGACGAGGGTTGCATGGGTATGTTCAATGCCATTGTGCCGGATCACCTCCTGCACCGGACAGGAATATTCAAGGAGCGGCTCAGCCAATCCGCACTTTATGCAAGGATGCGGACGGTGACCGATGCGGAGGCAAACGTCGTTTTGCAATGGCTGCTGGACAAAGGGATGAAGTTTGACTGGGGGGATGAAAGGGACGGGGACCATGCGCTGACCCGGTCGCAAACACTGGAACAATGCAAAATGTATATAGCTGCGGTGCGTATTGCGGCAGATTTCGGTTGTGATACCATTGGCATACAGTATCAGCAGGGGCTGAAGGACCTGACGGTCGCCAGCGATCTGGTCGAAGGGCTGCTGAACGACCGGGACCGGCCCCCGGTATATGATGAACAGGGGACGCTCCTGTTTGCCGGCGAGGCACTGCCACACTTCAATGAAGTCGATGAATGTGCCGGGATTGATACCTTGATTACTTACCGTTTGTGGAGAGAGCTGGGAATGGGCGGGGAAAACACACTGCATGACATTCGTTGGGGAGAACATTACACCGGTGAAGGGATCGATGAATTTGTCTGGACCTTTATGATTTCCGGAGCTGTGCCACCCGCCCATTTGAGCGGGGGTTACGGAGGATCTGAAAGCTGGCGGCAGTCGCCCATGTATTTCCGCATGGGGGGAGGCACCCTCCGGGGGGTCAGCAGGGCAGGGCACATTGTCTGGAGCCGGATTTATGTGCAGGATGATGCCATCCATGCGGATCTGGGTACCGGAAGGGCGGTGGAGCTGCCCCGGGAGGAAACCGAGCGCCGCTGGAAAACGACTTCCCCCGAATGGCCCATCATGCATGCCGTACTGGATGGGGTAGGCCGGGACCAACTCATGGCCAAACATCAGGCCAACCATATTCAGGTGGTCTATGCAGATGACAGGGAAACCGCATTAAAGGCCTGCCGGATCAAGGCAGCAGCTCTGGAAGAGCTGGGGATCATCGTCCATTTTTGCGGCCAGGTACCTATTTGATTATTCAACATAAAAACCTATAAAAAAATAAGCGCATGAAAAACCTTCCCCTGATTGATCTTGCGGTCATCCTGATCTATCTACTGGCGATGGTGCTGGTCGGTGTCTGGTTTTCGCGCAAAAACAAAAGTGCCGATCAATTTACCAAAGCTTCCGGCATGATCCCCGGCTGGGCTGTGGGGATTTCCCTGTATGCCACCTTTCTGAGCAGTAATACCTTTCTGGGAGTACCGGGCAAAGCCTTCGGATCGGATTGGAACGCACTCGTATTCAGCCTTTCCATGCCCCTTGCGGGTTGGGTAGCGGTCAAGTATTTTGTGCCATTTTACAGGGAAGCAGGAGGTGTTTCGGCTTATAGCCATCTGGAACACCGGTTCGGCCCCTGGGCGAGAACCTACGCCATGATCTGCTTTCTGCTCACCCAACTGGCCCGCATGGGCTCCATTTTTTTCGGGATTGCCCTTAGCCTGCAGGCATTGACCGGCTTTGATATGATGACCATCATGCTGGTGACCGGTATTTGTATTGTCATTTATACGGTTATGGGTGGGATGGAAGCCGTGATCTGGACCGAAGTGGCCCAGGCGGTACTGTTGAGTGCAGGCGCATTGCTGGTCATGTACCTTGTTTTTGATAATGTTGAGGGAGGAGTAGCTCAGGTCATTCAAACAGGTTTAGCTGAAGGGAAATTTAGTTTGGGGAGCTTTGACGCCGATTTTATCGGCCCGTCTTTCTGGGTGATTCTGCTCTACGGCTTCTTTATCAATCTGAATAATTTTGGAATGGATCAGAATTATGTACAACGTTACCATACAGCCGTTTCAGCAAAAGAAGCAGCCAAATCCATTTGGTTATGTGTCTATCTGTACATTCCGATCTCTTTGATCTTCTTCATTATCGGCAGCGGTCTTTTTGTTTACTATGGCCAGCATCCCGAACTGACAGAAGTACTCCGGGTGCAGGCAGCAACCGAGCGGTTACCATCCGGAGCCAGCCAGATTGAAATCGCCGCACTGGCCCAGACCCTTGTTCCTGCTGACTTCGGTGATAAAGTCATGCCTCATTTTATGGTGACCATGATTCCCGTGGGGCTGGCCGGACTGGTTATTTCTGCTATTCTGGCAGCGGCCATGAGTACCATCAGCTCCGGAATGAATGCCTCCGCCACAGTATTTACTGAGGACATCTACAAGCGGTACATTCGCAGAAATAGCACCAACAAGCAAACTTTAATGGTATTGTTTCTTTCAACGGCCGTTTTTGGTGTGTTTGGTATTGTGACCGGTATCGGAATGATCGGGGTACAGAGCATCCTGGATATCTGGTGGCAGTTGTCCGGCATTTTCGCAGGAGGTATGCTCGGTCTTTTTTTGTTGGGCATCATCAGCCGCAGGGCAGGTAATAAGGATGCAGTGGCCGGGGTGACCGCCGGGGTGCTGGTCATTTTGTGGATGACTTTTTCTTACCTCATTCCCGAACAATATGATTTCCTGAAATATCCGCTACATGCCAATATGATCATTGTAGTGGGGACTTTGGTGATATTCCTTGTGGGATCACTGTGGTCCTCCCTGCGAAAACCGGCAAAAGCGGACTGATATGACCGGCAGAATAGCCATTGAACTCAGGTTAATATCCTACAAAACAGGGCAAACTTGATATAGAAATCGGATGGTGCAGATCAATAACTTTGATCAACCAATTGATTGAACCGATTTTGGATTTTTTCAAACAGTAGTTATGCATAAAAAAACCAAGGGTTTTATACCGGTCATGCTGACCCCCTTCCGGGAGAATGGCCAGGTGGACTACGAGGGCCTGGGCAGGCTGACCGAGTTTTATCTCAAATCCGGTGCAGCAGGTCTGTTTGCCAATTGCTTGTCCAGCGAAATGTTTGAGCTGTCGGCTTCCGAGCAGCTTGAGGTAGTCAGTTATATTGTAGAATGCGTGGATCAGGCCGTCCCGGTGGTGGCGACCGCAACATTCGGCGGTAGCATAGAGCATCAGGCAGATTACGTCAAGCGAATGTACGATACCGGCATCACTTCGGCGATTGTCATTACCAATATGCTGGCCGGCAGGCTGGATACAGAAACTAAGTTTGAGAGCAATGTCCATGAATTGATGGACAAGACAGCGGGGATTCCGCTGGGCTTTTATGAATGTCCCGACCCTTTCAAAAGAGTACTGTCTGCCGAGGCTTTGGGCAGACTGGTAGAGACAGGAAGGGTGACTTACCACAAAGACACCTGTCTGGATATTGATCTGGTCCGGGCGAAGCTCGAAGCAACGGCAGACCACCCTTCGTTTGGGCTTTATGACGCCTATATGGCACATGCGGTGGACTCCCTGAAAGCGGGAGCAGCCGGGTTATCGTGCATACAGGGCAATTATTATCCCGAATTGGTTGTCTGGCTCTGCAAGCATTACGATGACCCGGTCTGTCAGGAGGAGGTCAGGTCGGTACAGCAGTTTTTCACGGAGCATATGGAGGTCATGCACCGGGCCTATCCGGTGGTGGCCAAATATTTTCTGAAATTGCGGGGATTGGACATTGGCGCATTTACCAGACGGCCGGGAGATGCTTTTGGGGTTTCCGAGCAGCAGGCAATGAAAAAATTGCACCGGGATTTTGAGTTGCTGGCCGAAAGAGTTGATTATCAGATGATGAATAAAGTTTAATATACAAGATACACGTTTAGATATACCATGTACAATAGCAAAAAACACTTCTGCCTGCGGGTATTACTGGGGCTGGTTTCCATATTTTCTATTCAGGCCGGCCTGCTGGCGCAGACGGCCAATACAACCCTTTCGGCTACGGTCGCAGCCACCACTTCAGCCACCGCCACTACTCCGGCCACGGCCCTGCACGATTACCTGAACAACGGAGATCAAACCTATGCCTGGGAAATCAAGGACAGCATCGCCATAGAAGGAGGCACCCTGTACGAGGTCTTGCTGACCTCGCAACAATGGCGGGAACATACATGGAAGCATCAGATGAATGTGACCATTCCCCACAAGATACAATATGACGGGGCCTTATTGTTTGTTACAAGCGGCAGTATCCAGGACGGAGTCCCCAACCGCAGGGATCCGCTGGAGAACCGGGAAGCACTGGCGCTGGCCCAAATGGCCGTCAGCAATCAGGCCATTACTGCCGTATTGTACCAGACGCCCAACCAACCTTTGTACGGGGGCCTGACGGAAGACGAACTGATTTCCTATACCCTGCATAAATTTCAGGGAGACGGAGATTATACCTGGCCCCTCCTGTTCCCCATGGTCAAAAGTGCCGTGCGGGCCATGGATGCGGTGCAGGACATCGCAGCCAGCAAAAAGCAACCGCAGGTCCATCGCTTTGTGGTTTCCGGCCTTTCCAAAAGAGGCTGGACGACCTGGCTGACAAGCTCACAGGATGATCGGGTTGAAGCCTTTGCCCCGATGGTCATTGACATTCTCAATATGCCGGTCAATCTGACCTACCAGATTGACACCTGGCAGGAATACAGCCCGCAGATCCAGGATTATGTGGCGTTGGGGATTGTGCAGGATATTGAGAGTGAAAAAGGGCGGACTCTGGCCCGGATGATCGATCCCTATTCGTACAGAAGCCAGTTGAATAAACCGAAAATGCTCTTTATGGGGACCAACGACCCTTATTGGGTGATCGATGCCGTTCGCCATTATATTGATGATATTCCAGGGCAAAACTATATTCATTATGTACCCAATGCCGGACATAACCTGGGCGACAAAGTACAGGCATTCCAGGCCCTGGCCGCTTTCTGGGATTTTACCCTGAAACGGATGGCCTATCCCAAAACGGACTGGAAGGCCAAGCAGAATAAAAAAGAACTGACACTGACGGTCAAAACCAATAAAGACCGCCTGGTCGGAGTCGTGTTGTGGCAGGCCCATTCACAGGATACGGATTTCCGGGATGAGCAGTGGAGCAGCCGGGATCTCAAGATCAGCCATAAAAAGAAAATTAAAATAAAGCAACCGAGGCCTGCGGAGGGTTATCAGGCGTTTTATGTGGATTTTAAATATGAAGATCCGCAGGGAAGGGTTTATACCCAGAGCACAAGAGCTTTTTCGGGAGATAGTAAAAAAGGATTTTATCTGAATTGATCCAGTTGTAATGAGGTACAGGAATACAGGTTTTTTGATCGTTTTTGTATTATGTTGCCTTTCCTTTGGTTTCGCCCAGACCGATGATACGCATCCATTGCGCCCCGGGCAACAACCGGACCGCATTATTCTCAATGTGACTGAAAATATGGCCAACTCGATGGCTGTAAGCTGGAGGACTAGTGCCGGAGTGGACACTTCTTATGCCCAGATCGTCCCGGCCGATGCGCATCCGGCCTCTGTGCAGCAGGCCATCAGGTATCAGGCAAGTGCGCAAACAGTGGCACACGGCTCCCTGACCGCCCGTTACCATTCAGTCATTTTTGAAAACCTGCAGCCCAGCACGCTTTATGCCTACCGGGTAGGCCAGGGAGACACCTGGAGCGAGTGGTTCCAGTTTACCACGGCCGGAGGAGAAAAGCCATTGAGCCTGATTTATTTTGGGGATGTGCAGAGCAATATACTTCCTTTATGGTCACGGGTCATCCGGGAGGCCTACCGCAGGGTGCCGGATGCCAGTGCGATCCTGTATGCGGGGGATCTGGTCAATCGGGGCAACCGGGACATTGAATGGGGAGACTGGTTTCTTGCCGGTGGATTTATCCATGCCATGATCCCTTCCATGCCCACTCCCGGCAACCATGATCATGCGGATTCGGATCAGGGGAAGTATGAGATTTCCAAATTCTGGAAGCCTCAGTTTGAATTGCCCCGCAACGGGCCGGAAAACAGGCCGGAGCTGGAAGAGTCCTGCTATTTTACCGATATTCAGGACTTGCGGATCATCACGCTGAACACTGAAATGTTTGACGAAGAAAAAACACTTCGCAAAGCCCAGGTCCAGTGGCTGGAAGAAGTGCTGCGGAGCAATACGCAAAAATGGACGATCCTGCTGATACACCATCCGGTTTTTTCGACCAAAAGAAACCGGGACAATCCCGATCTGCGCAAAGCCATCAAACCCTTGCTGGATCGGTATAGGGTTGATCTGGTGCTGCAGGGCCATGACCACACGTATGTGCGGGGCATGGAAAAGGTGCCGATGGAAAAAGGTGCAGTATCCGGTACCGCCTATGTGGTTTCGGTCAGTGGTCCGAAGATGTCGGATGTGCTGCGTGCCGACTGGATGGACCGGGTGGCCGGTCATACCCAGCTTTTTCATGCCATTCGTATTGATAGGGACAAATTGATATTTGAAGCCTATACCGCTGTCGGAGAACTGTACGATTGTTTTGAATTGCACAAGGTTGCCGGTAGTGTCAATCGTTTTATTGACCGGACACCGGAAGGCATGCCGGAACGGAATTAAGTAAGAATGCGAGAGTAAACGAAACTTGAATCAAAAAGAGCGAAACTTGAAATAAAATTATAGAAAAGACCGAATCCATAGACATTGTAGAGAAGACCGAATCCAGAAACCAACAGCAAACCAGTATGACCATGAAGCGACCAATGACCCTTTACACCTACTTTTTGATGGCCGTTTTTTGCCTCTCACTGCATACAGACCGCGTGAACGCACAGCAGCCATCTTCCCTCATCCATGCCAGTCTGATCTTTCCGCTACAATCCCAGCATGTACACGGGAGTAGCCTGGTCGAGCTTCCCAATGGGGATTTTCTGGTTGCCTGGTTTCAGGGAAGCGGTGAACGCACGGCGGATGATGTACGGATCATGGGTGCACGCCTGAAAAAAGGAACGAGCTCCTGGAGCGAACCCTTTGAAATGGCCGATACGCCCCACTTGCCGGATTGCAATCCTGTCCTGTTTCTAACAGGCAACAAATTATTTCTGGTCTGGATCGCTGTGCAGGCCAACCGCTGGGAACATTCTATTCTCAGGGTAAGAACAACCACTCATTTTTCGGGTCCCGGTGCGCCGGAATGGGAATGGCAGGACAATATCCTGCTCAAACCCACGGATGCCTTTGCCGAAGAAGTAGCAAACCGATTGAAAGAATTGCCGGATACCGGTGCCGGCTGGGCTGAATACGCACCCAAGTATGACCGGATGATCGCGGAGGCCAGTCAGGATCTCCGCAAAAGAAGTACAGGCTGGATGACCCGCATCAAGCCCCTGATACTGGATAATGGGGATATTTTGCTGCCCCTGTATTCCGATGGTTTCAACCTGTCACTGGTGGCCCGGTCCACGGATGGCGGCCGGTCCTGGCTGCCAAGCCAGCCCATTGTGGGCAGAGGTCCGATCCAGCCAACCCTGATACAAAAAAAAGACGACACCATCGTGGCCTATATGCGTGACAGTGGAGATTTTCCGACCAGGGTGCAGCAAAGTGAGTCCACGGATCTCGGCCACACCTGGTCTGTGGCCCGGAAAACACGCATTCCCAACGGAGCCAGTGTGGATGGTGTCGTGCTGCCCGATGGGCGATGGGCTATGCTCAACAATGATCTTGACGGTGACCGGTACCGGCTGACCCTGCACATATCCGGGGATGAGGGCAGAACCTGGCAGACCGGTCAGGTCGTTGAGTATGATACCGATCGCAAAGGACGCTTTTCCTATCCCTCCCTGATCGTGGGCAGAGACGGAAAACTTTATATGACCTATTCGTACCATCCGGCCGGGGATCAGAAATCCATCCGGTTTGCCATTGTTGATCCGGCTATTATTGAATAAACTATGGTGGCCCCATTGGGCAATGAGGCCACCCAATTGAACATGAACCTTATAAAACCCCTCTGAAAATGAAGAAAAAATCTGGACAAATCACCCTGTTAGCCGGCGTATTGTTCCTGCTGTTTTTCCTGGTATCCTGTGCGGACAAAGGCGCGAAGACCAGACAACAAAGACATGAAGACCGGCCTTTCCTGCAGGATTACAGTGTCAAATATTACCCGGAATCCACAGAAAAGATCTTACTCAAAGTAAGTTTGGACCGGAACGGCAAGATACAATTGCTTGCCTCGGATTTTCGTCTTCAACACCTGACGGCCGGGCAATTCCTCTATCCCGGAAAGGTGGTGGAAGACCATACCTATCGTTTTTTGAAAGAAAAGGATATTCTGGATATGGCGGTCAGTCAGGGGCAGTTTGTCTATATGGACCGCGACCATGTGTTCAGCAATGCCTGGGCGGGGAAATTGTTTGTGGAGCACGAACTGGAAAACCCTTTGATGATGGCGGCTACGGATGATAAGGCGTTTCTGGTGACCGATGGCTTCCGTTTGCACCTGATCAAAGAAGAAGGATTGGTCTGGAGGGGAGCGATGGAGAGCAAGACCCTGATCCTGCAAGTTTCTGCCGTTCCGGCTGGGAATGATCAGGAGGAAAGTTCGTTTTTACTGGTGACAGCGGAAGCCGTTTTCCGGGTTCATCCATCCGACAAACGCGTGGAACAGCTATTTATAGGCGCTGCTGGCGAATCCCTGACAGCGGCGGACATCGATCCGCAGACCGGCCGGATGCTGGTCGGCACTACGAATGGCTATATTCTGTTTGACCTCAAAACCCAGAGCCGCATTGGCGAGATCCAGCAAAAACTTCCCTGGACGGAGATCACTACCGTGCGGGCTCTCCATGGTCAATGGTGGATCGGCACGACACACGGGGCTTTCAAAATCCGGGAAGACGGAGGCTTTGATTATTATGAAGGAGAGCGCTGGATCCCTGGCAACTACGTGGTACAAATCGCAGCAGGTCCGGAGGAGTCGGTGCTGCTGCTGACCACACAGGGGCTGGGGCAAATTCATTTCAGGGAAATGACGCTCCACCAAAAGGCGATGTATTTTGAACGGCAGGTCAGAGAGCGGCATATCCGGAATGGCTTTAATTCTACTTTGTCGGGAATGCTTCACGGGGATCTGAGCACCGGTTATCTGAGTGATTCGGATAATGACGGACTCTGGACCTCTCTGTACCTGGCCGCGCAGGGATTCCGCTATGCGGTCACGGGTGAGCAGGAAGCCCTGGACAACGTGATCGAGTCACTTGATGCGATGGAAAGATTGTTTGAGATCAATCCGGTCGAAGGTTTTGCAGCCCGCTCCTTTGAACGCAGGGGCAGTAGGGACGTGCTTTCCGATCCCGAAAGGTGGCAACTGGCCGAACATCCCGAATGGTTCTGGAAGGCCACGACCAGCAGCGACGAGGCCATCGGACATATTTTTGCCTATGGAGTGATCGCAGAGCTGGTGGATCACCAGCCAACCAAAGAAAAAGCCATCCGGCTGATCGATACCCTGATGGGGCATATCGTCAGACACGACCTGTACATGGTGGACTATGACGGTCAGCCCACGACCTGGGCCCGCTGGAATCCGGAATATGTCAATGGCTTTCCGACTAATGTGGGAGACCGCAAGCTCAATTCTTCCAACATCATCGGGATGTTGCAGACAGCCTATCATTTTACAGGTAAGGAACTGTATAAGAACAAGGCTTTTGAGCTGATCGATCAGCACGGTTATCTGGAAAACCTGATGCGCCCGATGCGTGAGATCGGGATGGCACCGGACGAATCCGATGACTGGAGCAAAATGCTCTCCAGCGGCTGGAATCATTCGGATGATGAAATGTATTTTGCAGGCTATTGGGGGCTGTACCGCTATGCGTTCAATGACACGCTCAAAGCACAGTACAAGGAGGCCATCCTGGATCACTGGGAAGCAGAGCGTCCCGAGAAAGAAGGGGCCTGGAATATTTTTACAGCCATGACAGGCGTAGCCGAATTTGATCTGAATGAAGCGGTCTGGTACCTGCAGGAATACCCGATGGACCTGATCAATTGGTCGGTGAGCAACAGCCACCGCCGGGACATCGTATTACTAACGCCCAATTTCAGAAACCAGATGACCGAAACAGTGCTGCCTCCGGATGAACTGCGGATCACCCGGCACAATGCCAACCGGTTTTCGCTGGACGGGGGACGGGATGGCAATTCGGAAAACAGTGCCGGAGACATCTGGTTGTTCCCGTACTGGATGGGCCGTTATCTGGATATTATTGGCGCCGCAAAGTAAAAATTATAGCATTATATCGCTGAATATGAGGGTATATGCTAATATATTCTATATAAATGCTAACATCGTACAATTCGGGTTGTGTAATTTGCTATATATTTGAAATGTACTGCAATACCAATTGTGAAAGTATAAACCAAAAACTGAATTATGTCAGCTCAGAATGTAGCCGAAGGACTTGATTTTCCTGCAAGGGCAGATAACAGATTACTGTCTCTGGATGCTTTCAGGGGACTTACCATTATTGCCATGATCCTGGTCAATACACCCGGATCCTGGGACTATGTGTATGCGCCGTTATTGCATGCAAAATGGCACGGAGTCACCCCCACCGATTATATTTTCCCGTTTTTTATTTTTATCGTCGGGATATCCATTGTCCTGTCCTATAAAAAAATGCGGGCAAGGGGAGCCGGCAAGGGAAAGCTGATCGGGAAAACCATCAAAAGGGCAGCGATCATTTTTGCCATCGGGGTTTTCCTGGGTCTTTTTCCTGATTTCAATTTTTCTGAAATCCGTATTCCGGGGGTGCTGCAGCGGATTGCCCTTGTTTTCCTGGCCTGTGCGCTTCTGTATTTATATACAAGCCGGCGGCAGCAGGCGGTGATCGGAGCTGTTTTGTTGTTGGCTTATTGGGCCCTGATGATGCTGGTACCTGTTCCTGAATATGGGGCCGGAGTACTTGAGCCAGGGCAAAACTTGGCCGCCTGGATAGACAGCCTGTATATTCCCGGCTCCATGTGGCAGGGCACCTGGGATCCGGAAGGAATTTTGAGTACGCTACCCGCTATTGTTACCGGTATTGCCGGTATGCTGGCGGGTCATCTTTTTTCAGATGACAAGGTTTCTCTGGGCGAAAAGATCCAGGTGCTGTTTGTGGGCGGTTTTATCGCTTTTGCCATTGGATCGGCCTGGGGCTGGGTATTTCCCATCAATAAGAATCTCTGGACCAGTTCCTATGTGCTTTATACAGCAGGTCTGGCAGCCATGACCTGGGCGACACTTTCCTATTTTATGGATATACGGGGCCGGGTAAAGTGGGCCGGACCGGCCGTTGCCTTTGGTTCCAACGCCATTACGGCCTATGCCATCGGCAGTATGCTGCCCGATCTGATCCGGCCGGTGAACAACTGGTATGCCGGAGCGTTCATAGAAGGCGGGGCCTGTCCGAAAACGGCATCTCTGATCTGGGCGATCCTGATCATTCTTATCTGCTTTGTACCCATTTATATTTTGTACAAGCGGAAGATATTTATAAAGGTTTAATACGGAGTTAATCATAAGTTGGATTTCTAAGGATACATTTGCAGAATGGTAAAAAGAGGTTTTATGGGGCGTTTTTCGGTATTGACAATCATGAGTTGCCTCCTGCTTGCCTGCGGTCAGAATGCCACGGAGCAGACAGAACAGCGACCCTGGGCCGAAGAAGTCGTGCTGGGGCCGCAGACATCGGTATTCGGGGAGGATAAATCCTTTGCCCAGTCCCATGCCTCCACGTTGCTCCGGCTGGATGACGGCCAGTTTCTGGTTGCTGCCTTCGGAGGTACGGC
This sequence comes from Parapedobacter defluvii, assembly GCA_040392005.1. Classification (GTDB taxonomy): domain Bacteria; phylum Bacteroidota; class Bacteroidia; order Sphingobacteriales; family Sphingobacteriaceae; genus DASRQK01. The sequence continues at coordinate 4,718 of JBEBWT010000028.1, read as the reverse complement.
AGAAAGGGATGATGATGTGGGTATCTGGATGACCCGTGGTGACGGGACCACCTGGTCTGTGCCTATTGAGGTTGCCAAGATCCGGGAAGATCCCCACTGGAATCCGGTTTTATTTCAGGCTCCGTCCGGCACCATTTACTTGTATTTCAAGGTCGGTAAGACCATTCCCCGGTGGGAGACCTGGGTGATGACCTCTGAAGATCAGGGGCAGACCTGGTCAGAAGCCCATGAATTGGTCGCTGGTGATCATGGAGGTCGGGGCCCTGTCAGGAACAAGCCTATTGTGCTTTCAAACGGGGACTGGCTGGCGGGTGCTTCCCATGAAGAAGGTCCGTGGGATGCCTTTGCGGATTGGAGTCAGGACGGTGGCCAGACCTGGAACCGTACGGAATACCTGATGCTGGACCGGGAAGAAGTAACCGGCAAGGGAGTGATCCAACCCACGCTCTGGGAATCCGCGCCCGGCAAGATACACATGCTGGTCCGCAGTACAGCAGGTGCCATATACAGAAGCGATTCGGATGATTTCGGGCGCAACTGGAGTCCGGCTTACCGCACGGATCTGCCCAATCCCAATTCGGCCATTGATCTGGTGAAACTGGATGACGGCACCCTGGCCCTGCTTTATAATCCCGATGGGGAAAACTGGGGTTCGCGGGCTACACTGACCCTGGCCTTTTCCTTTGACAACGGCCAGACCTGGCCGGAACAAGTGATTGTGGGGCAGTCTGAGGATGGAGACGGAGAACTTTCGTACCCGGCCATCATCCACTGGGGAGACCAGTTGGCACTGACCTATACCTGGGAGCGGAAAAACATAGTATTCCTCGAGGTGTCAGTCCCTGAACGTGACAAAAAATAAGATCATATAGTAACCAATTAATCACATAAATAAGATAAACCATTAACAACAACATGGCCATGAAACAAACAAGATTTTTTACGATGATGCTTGCCTGTTTCTTCCTTGTTTTCTCCGGTTGCAAGAAAGAGGAAGTCAAGGAGGATGTCAGGGAGACGAAGCTGGGGTGGATTGCCGGGACCTGGAAGCAAAAGGATATTACCCTCGGAGCCTCCGCCCGTGTGTCGGGAATCAACCTGGTACAGGGATCGAGCCTGGTCAATGATCCCACATTAAATGCGGTATTTACTGCGCTTTTTGGTGGAAACCCTTATCTGGGCACCCGGAACAACACCTATACTTTCCAGGCGAATGGTACTTATTCCATGGAAGGATCAATGGATTGGGTGTTCCCCAAATCGAAAGACGGCGGCACCTGGAAACTGGAACTTTACGATACCGTCATTTCGCTGTTTCCATCAGCAGAAGTCAGGGATCCGCATTGGATCACGAAGGTCCGCCCGGATGAAATGGAGCTGGTCCTTTCGGTCAATTTCCCCGGACTGGGCGATGTACCGCTCAACCTGATACTGGAAAAACAATAAGATAGGTCAAACAATATAGTTTTACAAGATATACTCACTATATATTATGAGAAAATATTACAAAACGCATCGAATACTTCCGCTAATGGCGCTGGCAGCGATTGCCGGGGTGACGATGGGCATCCAGGATGTACAGGCCGGATCACTGATGCCGGGAGCCGCGGAAATAATTACCAATGTCAGTCAGGCATCTATTGTCATACGGGGTCAGGTCAGCGATGACCGTGGCCCGGCGGAGGGCATTACCGTCAATGAAAAAGGCACCAATAATACGGTGGTAACCAACAGTCAGGGGGTCTATGAGATCCGGGTGGCGGGCAACCAGAGCGTATTGCGGTTTACCGGCGTAGGTTATGAACCCCGTGAAATCACCGTGGGCAATCAGACCACCTGGAACGTCACGCTCCAATCCTCAACCCAGCAACTGGAAGACGTGGTGGTGACCGCATTGGGTATCACCAGGGAGAAAAGGGCCCTGGGTTATTCCATCGAAGAGGTCAGTGGCCGCGAATTGAACCGGGTGGCTCAGGAAAACGTCCTGAATGCCATGTCGGGGAAAGTGGCCGGTGTCACCATCAATCAGACCAGTGGCGCCGGTTCTTCGGTTTCTATGGTGATCAGGGGTGCAACTTCACTGAACAGTGACAACCAGCCCTTGTTTGTGATCGACGGTGTGCCGATTGCCAACTCCCTGAACAATGTAAGCCAGGTCGGTACGGACAACCGGGTGGATTATGGGAATGCCATCGCGGGCCTCAATCCGGATGATATAGCAAACATCTCCATTTTGAAGGGCCCGAGTGCAGCGGCACTTTACGGTTCCCGCGCGGGTAATGGGGTTGTGCTGATCACCACCAAGAGTGGCCGGGGGCTCAACAAATCCACGATCAGTGTTTCATCCAACACCGTGTTTGATACGCCGTATAAATTTCTGGACTGGCAGTACAAATTGGGACCCGGACTATTTTCCGGTATTCCGGTGGAACTGACCGGTAACCCCTATACCAATCCTCTGGGAGCCATTATTGATGAAGGCGCCGGCGGATTGTTCGGAGGTGAGCTCGACAAGGGCTATACCGGCATCCAGTGGAACAGTCCGCTGGATGAGAATGGCAGGAAGATCGCCACTCCATTGATTTCCTATCCGAATAACGTAAGAAACTTTGTGCAGACCGGGATCACCAGCACCAACAGTGTCTCCATTGCCAACAGCAATGACAAGATGAACTACCGGATTTCTTATTCCAATATGCAGAATAAGGGAATTATTCCGAGTGCGGACCTGTTCCGGAATACACTCAACATCAATTCGGGCCTGAATGTCAATAGTGCCATTCGTCTGAGCACAAATATTGATGTCAGCCGCAACAATTCTAATAACCGCCCTGCGGGTGAGCGCGGAACCAACCCCCTGCAATGGGCCTACAATGTCCCTTCGCACGTAAACATCATGGATCTGCAGGATTACTGGGTGGAAGGACAGGAAGGCTTGCAGCAACTGACTCCGCGCATTGGCATGTACAATAACCCCTATTTCCTGGCCAACGAAGTGACAAACGGTTTTGTGCGCGACCGGATCTATGGAAACGTCAAGGGTGACTGGAAAATCACGGAGGATCTAAATTTTATGATCCGCTATGGTCTGGATACTTATACAGAGCAGCGCGAGACCAAAATAGCCAATAGCTATACCGAAGATCCGCGGGGAGCATACGGCTTGATCAATCTCAAACATTACGAAAGCAATGCAGATTTCCTCCTCAGCTATTCCAAGCAACTGAATGATTTTCATATCAGTGTTTCAGGAGGAGGAAATACACGTTTCCAGAATGGAAGCACTGTTCGCAATGCCAGTATCAACGGCACCGGCCTGATCGTGCCGGGGATCTATACCCTGAGCAACATTCTTCCGGCCAATCTTGATTTTTCAAGCTATACATTCAAAAGAGGGGTCAATAGCTTGTACGCAATGGGTAGTTTTGGTTACAAAGACATGCTGTACCTGGATGTAAGTGGCCGTAATGACTGGTCCAGCACGCTGCCGGACGCCAAGTCCTATTTCTATCCATCCGCATCCCTGAGTGTGCTGGCCAACCGGATACTGGGCATGGATGCCAGTAAGGTGAACCTCTTTAAGCTGAGAGCAGGTTATGCCCAGGTGGGTAGTGATGCCAGCCCATATAGCCTGCTGCCGGTATTGGGCAATGCAGGTACCTGGGGAGATGTGCCCCGTCTGGGTACTTCGGGCACCCTGATGAATGCCAACCTGAAACCGGAACAGGCCACTTCTTACGAAGCGGGGATTGACTTTTCCCTGTTCCAAAACCGATTGACTTTCTCCGGCACGTATTATATTCTGGATAATGAGAATCAGATCTTCCGTACTGATCTGCCTCCTTCCAGTGGTTATGGTTCGGTGAATGTCAATGCGGGATTGCTCCGGAGCCGTGGCTGGGAGCTGTCGCTGGGTGGCACACCGGTACAATCCGGTGACTTCCGATGGGATATCAATACCAACTGGACACGCAACCGGACCAGGATCATGTCCCTGCCGGATGAAATGCCGTTCTTTACTTTCTGGGAAGATGCGAAAGGCGGAGCCTGGACCTATCCGGGTGAAGACATAGGCGATATTTATGCCCCTGAAATCCGGATAGTGGAAGACCGCAGCTCAGAATACTATGGATGGCCTTTACTGCAACTGGATCAGACCAATGGCTGGGCCATCCTGGCGGTTGCCAAAGAAGGGCAGGCCAGCAAGAATAAAGTGGGTAACTTCAATCCCAAGTTTATCATGGGTCTGCAAAACTCCTTCTCCTATAAGAATCTGAACCTGAGTTTTACCATGGACTGGAGACACGGGGGCCATTTTGTTTCCCAGACCCACCGGTACGGGATGAGCAATGGTCAGTCGGCACTTCCAATGCAAAGGATGATGGATGCGGGTCTGATGACCGGGCAAGAATTGGCTGACTACCTGAAAGCCAATGCCGACGAGCTGATCAAGGGGGGCAATGGCTTCAATACCATGATTGGCTGGCCAACCCCGGAGAGAACTACTTATCCGGTATTCTACGGAGTGACTCTGCCTTACGGGGGGGTTATTATCCCGGGGGTATATGCGACTGAATGGGATGCCAACGGCAATCCGACCAAGTATCAGGAAAACCTGGGAGAGAATGTGAATCCAGTCGGCCGGCCACTGACACAAGGAGGCGGCACACAACCTGTTCCTTATGCAGCAGCCGTCAACTGGGATCTGTTGCAGCCAA
>JBEBWT010000027.1:0-26298 GCA_040392005.1 Parapedobacter defluvii | reverse complement strand
GAGGTGCAAAAGGAGACATTCCTGTTCAATACCGGCCTGGTGCTTAAACAGCAAGACAATGAGATTATTAAGCTTCAGGAACTTCTGCATACAGATGAGGAAATTGTCCGTTTGCGAGAAAGCATCAGGTTGTCGGCACAGAACCAACTGGAATTTGGAGTGGCCACCACTAATGACTATCTCACTTATCTCCATGCGGTTGATCAGGCCAGGCAAAATCTCATGCTGCGTGAAATGCAATTGCTGATGGCTCAATACAGTCTGAAAGCCACCAGCGGGAATTAAAAAGCTAAGTCTAAAAATTTTAAATTATAAAGATGAAAAAATTCAAATTTATTAGGAAAACAGGGATGTCGGCTCTTTACATAGTGCTCTTCGCATACCTATTGGGCATGATTTCCTGTGACAGCCTACAGAACAAATTTGACGCCTCCGGATCGTTTGAAGCCGAAGAAACTATTATAGCTGCTGAAGCACAGGGAATCCTGAAAACCTTTGACATTAGGGAAGGACAAATCCTGCAAGCAGGACAGTACATCGGATATATAGATAGTGTACAATTGCATCTGAAAAAAAAGCAATTGGAAGCCCAGGTTACCGCCCTGTCAGGCAGGAAGCCAAATATTCCAGTACAACTATCGGCCCTTCGCACGCAGTTGATGACCGTAGAAACTGAAAAAGGACGAATCAGTAATCTGTTGGCAGGGGATGCGGCAACCCCAAAACAGTTGGACGACATCAATGCCCAGATCGAATTGCTGAAGAAGCAGATCGATGCCCAGGAATCAGTTTTAACCATTTCGAGGGATGGTATCAACAAGGATATTCTTGTCCTGCTTTTGCAAATTGATCAATTGGAAGACCAACTGGAAAAATGCAGGTTAGTCAGTCCCATTTCTGGCACCGTACTTACCAAATATGTAAATGAAAATGAGATGGCCAGCATTGGCAAACCGCTCTATAAAATCGCTGATCTGTCCAGTATCATCCTTCGCGCCTATATCACCGGAGATCAATTATCGAGGGTCACGCTCAATCAAAAGGTACAGGTACTGACCGATAACGGAATGGATAGATACAAGGAAACGGAGGGAGTCGTGACTTGGATCAGTGACCAGGCCGAATTTACACCCAAAACAATCCAGACAAGGGACGAACGGGCGAACAAGGTATATGCTATCAAAATAAGGGTTGCCAATGACGGCACCTACAAAATAGGTATGTACGGAGAAGTTTTGTTTTCGGGGGAATAAAAATTCAGGTTTCGGATCCATCCACCCGGAATGACAGGACAAAAGTAAAAAATGGTAATACTGGAAAATATCACAAAAACCTATCTCAAAGGAACCGTCCGGGCAGTAAACGAGGTGTCGTTTGAGGTCGGAGAGGGGGAGTTGTTTGGGTTGATCGGTCCTGACGGTGCGGGCAAGACAAGCATTTTCCGTATGCTGACAACTTTACTCCTTCCCGATAGTGGCACGGGGCGGATTAACGGCCTGGATGTAGTCCGGGATTATAAGGCGATTCGCCGGAAAGTAGGATATATGCCCGGCCGGTTTTCCCTGTATCAGGATCTGTCGGTCGAGGAAAATCTCCAATTCTTTGCTACGGTATTCAATGCAAGTGTAAAGGAAAATTATGATCTGATCAGGGATATTTATGTGCAGCTTGAACCTTTCAAAGACCGTAGGGCAGGAAAACTCTCGGGCGGCATGAAACAGAAACTGGCTTTATGCTGTGCATTGATCCACCGGCCGGACGTATTGTTTCTGGATGAACCGACTACGGGGGTGGATGTGGTATCCAGAAGGGAATTCTGGGAGATGCTGAGACGTCTGAAACAGCAGGGGATTACCATATTGGTCTCCACACCCTATATGGATGAAGCCACCCTTTGTGAACGGATTGCACTGATCCAGAATGGCCGTATCCTGTCGATAGACACTCCCGGAAACATTATCGGTCAGTTTCCGGAAAGGCTATTTGCCGTCCGCTCCGATGATATGGGCAGATTATTGTCGGATATCCGGGATCTGCCCTTCATTTCCAGTTGCCATGCTTTCGGTACTTATCACCACATTACTTTCAGGGGAGACGCTATAAGTTTGCAGCAGCAACTGACCGGCCTGCTGATGGAGAAGCAGCATACGAATGTTGAATGCGTGCCGGTCACACCGACCATTGAAGATTGTTTTATCAGGCTTATGGAAAATTAATGCTGGAAAAATGAAGGAAACCGTCATCCATACCGAAAAACTGACAAAACGCTTTGGCGATTTTACCGCAGTGAGCGAAATCTCCTTTGAGGTTTACCGCGGAGAGATCTTCGGTTTCCTGGGAGCTAATGGCGCAGGGAAAACCACTGCCATGCGGATGCTTTGCGGGCTATCCATCCCTTCATCCGGCACAGCCAGCATTGCGGGATTTGATGTGTATAAGCAAACCGAAGCAATCAAAAAAAATATCGGTTACATGAGTCAGAAATTCTCCCTGTATGAGGATCTGACCGTTCTGGAAAATATACATTTTTTTGGAGGGATCTATGGCTTGCCTGACTGGCAACTGAAAGCCAAAAGCGAAGAGCTTATTGCGACCCTCGGAATGGAGAATGAAGTAAAAAAACGGGTTGGTTCCCTGCCCCTGGGATGGAAACAGAAATTGTCCTTTTCGGTAGCCATACTCCACGAACCCAGCATCGTTTTCCTTGATGAACCCACGGGGGGTGTGGACCCGGTGACCAGAAGGCAATTCTGGGACTTGATCTATGCCGCTTCGGACAGGGGCATTACCGTTTTTGTCACCACGCATTATATGGATGAGGCCGAATACTGCAACCGGATTTCAATGATGGTGGATGGAGAGATCCGGGCCCTGGATACACCCGCCAAACTGAAGCTACAGTATTCCGCTGCCTCGATGGATGAGGTTTTTTATGAACTGGCCAGGGGAGCCAAACGAAAATCGGATTGAAGCATGAACCAGCTTATCGCATTTGTAAAAAAAGAATTTCTCCATGTATTCCGGGACCGAAAAACACTGTTGATGTTATTTGGTCTGCCGATTGTACAGATCATCCTTTTTGGTTTTGCCCTGAGCAATGAAATCAAAAATGCTAAAATCGCCATACTTGATCATGCCAGGGATCAGGCTTCGCAGCAGATCATTGGAAAATTGCAGACCAGCGGACAGTTTGAGATTTATGAATCCCTCCTGAGCCATCGGCAGATAGAAGAAGCCTTCAAAGCAGGCAAAATAAAAATGGCTATTGTATTCCCGGCCAACTTCAATCAGGATCTTTTACACCAGCATGCGGCACAGGTACAGTTGATCGCCGATGCTTCCGATCCGAATACCGCCACTACCCTGACAGGCTATGCCTCACGGATCATCATGGATTATCAGGACGAACTGTTGCAGTCGCAGCGTTTGCCTTATCAGATCAATACCACGGTCAGCATGGTTTATAATCCCGGACTTAAATCCGCCATCAATTTCGTGCCCGGCGTGATGTCCCTGATCCTGCTGCTGGTCTGCGTACTGATGACATCTGTTTCCATTGTCAGAGAAAAAGAAAGCGGCACGATGGAGGTATTACTCGTGTCACCGTTCAATCCATTTTTGGTTATAGTTTCCAAAGCACTGCCATATCTCGCTTTATCGCTCATCAACCTGACCGTCATTTTATTGCTGAGTGTGTTTGTGTTGGGGATGCCTGTCAATGGCAGTATTTTCCTGTTATATGCCATCAGTACACTGTTTATTATTACGGCACTTTCATTGGGTTTGTTGATTTCAAACAGCACTGCCTCCCAGCAATCGGCTATGCTGATCTCTCTGATGGGTATGCTGGTACCATCTATCCTGTTCACCGGTTTTATGTTTCCCCTGGAAAATATGCCATACCCCCTGCAACTGGTGTCCCATATCATTCCGGCCAAATGGTATTATACTGTTGTCAAATCCATTATGGTGAAGGGGTTGGGATTTGCAGCAGTATGGAAGGAAACCCTGATTTTAGCAGGAATGACCCTGGCCCTGCTGGTGTTTAATATCAGGAAGTTTAAAACAAGACTGGAATGAGGCGATAAGAATAATGATGCGATGAGAATATTGAGATTTTTACTACAGAAAGAATTCAGGCAGATCTTCCGCAATAAGGCACTATTGCCCCTGTTGTTTGTCGCACCGATGATGCAATTACTCATCCTTCCCCTGGCAGCAGACTATGAAGTAAAGAATATCAATATCAGCATTGTGGATCATGACCACTCCAGCTATTCCCGGCAATTGGTGTCAAAAATAACCGCTTCGGGATATTTCAGATTGACAGATTATCACAGCAGTTTTGATGATGCTTTTATTGAAATTGAAAGCGACCGCTCCGATCTGATCCTGGAGATCCCCGAAGGTTTTGAACGCAGGCTGATCCGCGAAGATGAGCAGACACTTTTTATAGCCATCAATGCGATCAACGGGGTGAAGGCCAATCTGGGCGGGGAGTATCTGGGCCGGATCATTGGTGATTACAACAGGACGGTTCGTCTGGAATGGATGCAGATGCCTAAATTCAATCTTTTTCCCACCATCGGGATTGCGGTATCCAACTGGTTCAACCCGACCATGAATTATCAGTTTTATATGGTGCCTGGTATCCTTGCATTGTTGGTGACCATGATTGGGGCTTATATGTGCGCACTCAATATTGTGAAGGAAAAAGAAGTTGGTACAATCGAACAGATCAATGTGACACCCATCAAAAAGTATCAGTTTATCCTGGGCAAGCTCATCCCTTTCTGGATTATCGGCATGTTGTTATTTAGTGTAGGGCTGTTTGGTATCGGTGGTCTGGTCTATGGCATTGTTCCGGTAGGCAGTCTGCTGTTGCTGTATGTATTTCTTGCTGTTTACCTAATCGCGGTGTTGGGTCTGGGCCTGCTGATCTCCACTTATTCTGAAACACAGCAACAGGCCATGTCGGTGGCTTTTTTCTTTATGATGGTGTTTATCCTGATGAGCGGTTTGTTTACTTCGATCGACAGTATGCCGGGCTGGGCATATGTGATCGCCCAATTGAGCCCGATCACTTATTTTATAGAAGTCATGCGGATGATCGTATTGAAGGGCAGCGGTTTTGCCGATATACAGCTCCATTTTGTGGTCATGATAGGTTTTGCGATATTTTTTAACGGCTGGGCAATATTGAATTATAGGAAAACAAGCTGATGGCGGGCAATAGATGACTGTGGCGGGCAATGCATGATTGGAAAACACTACCTCCAGCTAACCGATCAGCCGCAATCATCCGCAAGGTGTGGATATCCCCGGCTAACCGATCAGCCGGATGGTGGCTTCCCGGTCTTTTTCCATTTGGGCTATCATCTCATCCACCGTGGCAAAACGCTGGTCCGGACGAATGAAATGCAGAAATTCCACCCGCAGGGTCTGACCGTAAAGGTCCCCGCTAAAATCAAAGAGATTGACCTCGATACTGCGCCCCATGCCATCCACCGTGGGGCGGTTGCCGATATAGCCCATACCTTTATATACTTCATTTTCCCGTTGCGGCTCATAGGTACCGGTCTCAATCTCTGAAGCATGGATCACGGATGCCCTGATGGCATAGATCCCATAGGCCGGGATCAGCTTGTGCTGCTCATAGACCTGAAGATTGGCGGTAGGAAAACCGATTTCCCGACCCAGTTGATTGCCCCTGATGACTTTCCCGGTCAATTGAAAGGGATAACCCAGGTATAGATTAGCCGTATCCATATCGCCTTTGATCAGGGCTTCCCGTATCCGGGTGGAAGAAACGCCCACATCATTGATGTCCTGTTCCGGAATCTGCTCCACCTTATACCCATAGATCCGTGAAAATTCCGCCAGTTCCTTCAATGCGCCCAAACGGTCCTTCCCGAAACGGTGATCGTAGCCAATGACCAGGATTTTGGTGCCAATCTTGCCGATCAGCACGTCCCGTATATATCCTTCGGGACTCTGGTTGGAAAAGTCCCGTGTAAAGGGAGTAATGATCAGGTGATCGATCCCGGCTTTTTCCAGCAGATCCACCTTTTCATGCAGGTCGCTGATCAGCCGGAGACTGTCGTCCTCCGGATGCAGGATCATCCGGGGATGTGGGAAGAAGGTCAGCAGGACAGTCTCCCCGTGGATTTCCCTTGCTTTTTCCTTGAGGGTACTCAGAATTTTCTGATGCCCGATATGCACCCCGTCAAAAGTACCGATGGTCACCACTGCTTTTTCCAGTGGAATAAAATCTTCCAGGCTTCTATATATTTGCATCGTTTGCTTGTTTGATTTCACGTACCAATTCATCGACCTGCCAGGCATCCGCTGCCCGGAAAGATCCACTTCCTGTACGTCTCAGGGCGCTTAAATGCCCTCCACACCCCAGTTTTTCTCCCAGATCATGTGCCAGCGAGCGTATATAAGTGCCCTTGCTGCAACGTACCCTGAACGACACCTCCGGGAGTTGGATGCCGAGGATTTCAAATTCGGTGATCGTCACCGGACGGGGCGCCAGCGTGACGGTTTCCCCTCTGCGGGCTTTCTCATAGACCCGTTCCCCCTGCTGCTTGATCGCTGAATGGGCGGGAGGCAGTTGCTCGATTTCGCCGACAAAGCTCGCAGCGGCCGCCCGGATTGCTTCATCGGTGATTCCGTCCAGATCATAACGGGCATTGATTTCGGTTTCCAGATCATAGGATGGGGTCGTGGCACCCAGTGTGATCGTACCCGTATATTCTTTTTCCTCTGCCTGATACTGATCGATTTTTTTGGTAAATTTACCGGTGCATAGTATCAGCAGTCCGGTGGCCAGGGGGTCCAGCGTACCCGCATGGCCTACTTTTGTTTTGGCCGGCCGGATCGCATAACGGATTTTATTGACCACATCAAAACTGGTCCACCCCAAAGGTTTGTCCACCAGCAGCACTTCGCCGGCGGCAAAGTCAAATTTCTTCTTGTTTTCTTGTTCAAGCATGGATGAAGCCAGTGATAGATTCAGTTTAAAACATTCAGCTCAAATAATCCGTTTAAATGATCTGCAGGCTCTGACCGGACAGCAGTAAAATAATAATCACCCCGCCAACCACGATCCGGTACCAGCCGAAGGCCCTGAATCCATATCTGGATACGACTCCGATAAAGAATTTAATGGCCAGGATCGCTACTACAAAGCCAACTACATTGCCCAGGATCAATTGATTGATTTCCACAGCGTTCAACTGCAAGCCATCGTCCAGATAGTCTTTCAGTTTGAGTACGGTCGCACCGAACATCATGGGGATAGCCAGAAAGAACGAAAATTCGGCCGCCGCTTTCCGGGTCAGCCCCTGGGTCATACCGCCCACGATGGTGCTGGCCGAACGGGAAGTGCCGGGAATCATCGCCAGACATTGGAACAAACCGATTTTCAGGGCCTGTGCATAGGTGATTTTGTCCGAATCATCCTCCACTGGTTTGTTGAACCAGCGGTCCACAAACAGCAGCACAATCCCCCCAAGCACCAGCGTAATACCGACCGTCAGCGGGCTTTCCAGCAGCCCGTCGATCTCATCGCTGAAGGCGAAGCCAATGATCGCTGCCGGCACGGCGGCCACGAACAATTTGTAATAGAAGTCCAGAGATCTGAAAAAACGTTTATAGTACAGTACCAGCACCGATAAGATGGTCCCCAACTGGATTGCGATGGTAAATAATTTGACAAATGGGGTCGGTTCCACGCCCATCAAAGCGGTGGCGATGATCATGTGGCCGGTCGATGAAACCGGTAAAAACTCCGTCAGGCCCTCGATGATGGCCAGTACAATGACTTCAATGCTCGACATAGCTGCTCAGAAATTACTTTCTTTTGCCCGGTTTGATCAAAATAGCTACTACTCCCAGCGCAAAACCCAGCACAACTATCAGGGGAGCCAGTGTGATTTTGGTGAAGTTATAGATATCCGTGGTGCCCATCATCAGGAGAAATCCCAGGGCAACGACGACAATACTTGCGATCAGCAATTGATAATTACGTTTTCCGAAAACGAACCCCATTGACTGATTTGATTTTTCTTTTTTATCCAAGGACATGGTTTTACCGTTATAATTCTTAAATGGTTTTACCTATATAATTCGTTTGACCTCAATTTCAAATATTTGCTGACCGCAAAATAGGTGCTGAACGCAGAGATCAGCACACCCAGTACGATTACGCCCAAAAATACCAGACTGAATTCCGACCAGTCTTTCAGATAGACCAGTTCCGGGATTTCCCGCTGGGCCAGATACAGGGTCAGGATCAGGAGCCCGATGGCAATCAATGCGCCGATAAAGCCGTGCAGGATGCCATAATTCAAAAAGGGCCGGCGGATGAATGACTGGGTAGCCCCCACCAATTGCATACTTTTGATAATAAAACGCTGGGAATAAATGGCCAGACGGATCGTATTGTTGATCAGAGCGATGGCAATCACCAGCAGGATCAGGGCAAAAGCCAGGATCACCAGCCCGATGATGCGGATATTCTGGTTGATCAGCTCGATCAGGGATTCCTGATATACCACCTCACTCACCTGTTTGTCAGCAGATATTTTTTTGATAAATGCAGCCACACTGTCCGTATTGGCATGGTCGGCATGGAGATAGACATCGATGGAGGCAGACAGGGGATTGTGTCCCAGGAAGGTCACAAAATCTTCCCCCAGCTCCTCGCTCAATTTGGCCGCTGCTGAATCCTTGCTCACATATTCCGAACGCAGCACAGCAACGTTTCCGTCCACCCGTTTCTGGAAGGCCAGCACATTCTGCTCCTGCACGGACTCGTCCATAATAATATTGAGGACGATATTTTCCTTGACGTACCGGGACAGATTTTTGGCATGGATCAGGATCAGGCCCAGCAGACCGGTCATCAGCAGTACCAGTGCGATACTGATCACCGTCGAAACATAGACCGATTTTGTTTTCTTTGAAGACGTACTTGCTTCATAAACTTCCATACATTGAACGTATTGATGATGCGAATGTAAGGAATTTAAAGCAAAATCCTAAAAAAATACATTTTTAGCCTGCCGGCACCAGCAGGATGGATGAAACCCTCAGCCCTCATCACGAACCCTATTGCGGAATCCTGGTTAAATATACCGGTTGAGCAGGTTCTCCAGGTATTCCTGTCTGCCGCTGATATTGACCGGTTCTCCGGATGCGATTGCGATATCCCGGAGATCGGCCAGTTTGAGCTGCCCGTTTTCAAATTCCTTCCCCTTGCCCGTATCAAAGGAAGCGTAACGGTCACTCCTGAATTTCCGGTAATCGGAATGCCGCAGGATATTATCCGCAATGATCAATGCCCGGGCAAAATTATCCACCCCTCCGATATGGGCATGGAACAGATCCTCCCGGTCAGTGGAATTGCGCCTGACCTTCGCATCAAAATTGATACCGCCCCCGGCAAAACCTCCGCCCTCCAGGATGATCAGCATGCATTCCACCAGTTCGTTGAGGTTATTCGGGAATTGGTCGGTGTCCCAGCCATCCCACTGGGTGTAGCGGCACTGCTTGCTTTCAGTACGCCCGATTTTTCCTATAAGGGAAAGGTAATCTATGCCGTAGCAACCTATACGCTGCTATTATTGCTATATGCGGCCAATAACCTGCCTTACTCTGCATTGAGTGGGGTGCTCACCGGCAATATGAAGGAAAGGAACAGCTTGTCTTCCTATCGTTTTGTGGCGGTGATGTTCTCCCAGTTTTTTGTACAGGTATTTATGCTGCCGATCATTATTTCGGCGGGCAACGGAGACAAAGCGGCAGGTATCGAGACGGTGATGACCTGGCTGGCCATTATCGGTACGGTGATGCTGCTGATCACCTTCTTTACTACCAGGGAACGCATCGTGCCCAAACCCGAACAAGCTTCCACGTTGAGAGAGGATTTGTCCGATCTGACTGGAAACAGGCCCTGGATCATCATGTTGATTCTGACTACCCTCGTGTTCATTACCCTTGCGATGAAAGGGGGATCCTATGTCTATTATTTTGAAAATTATGTGGATAAGCAAAGCCTGACTGAATTTGTCAGTCCCATCATGGCCATGCTTGCCTCTATGGGAATCGACTTTTTGGGTGCTGATCCAGTGGCTGCAGGTTTTGGACTGTTCAATGCCGGAGGGATCATTTTTATGATCATTGGCATTGGACTTTCCACACCGCTCGCGGATCGTTTCGGCAAACGGGATGTATTCGGTATTGCACTGTTTATTTCTACCCTGTTTATTTTGCTTTTTTATTTTTTCGCTCCCGACTCCATCGGATTGATATTCAGTACCCAGATTCTGCACGGATTTTTCTATGGAATTACCATCCCGCTGCTATGGGCGATGATCGCCGATGTGGCGGATTACAGTGAGTGGAAAAATAACCGCCGTGCTACCGCCATTATCTTTTCAGCGATGATGATGGGATTGAAAGTGGGACTGACCATCGGAGGGGCATTGGTAGCATCCATTCTGGGAATGTATAATTACCTCCCCAACAGCCAGTCCTTGCAGACGGAATCGGCCATACAGGGCACCCGCCTGCTGGTTAGTGTATTCCCTGCCATTCCGTTCCTGATCGCTGCGGGACTGTTGTTTCTTTACGGAATTGATAAGAAAATGGAGTCCAGGATCGAAGAGGATCTGAGGAGACGAAGGATTTGAGGAGACGAAGGATGGAGATCGAATGATGCTGATCCGGGTGCCCGGAATGGAATGACCGAGTTTCCCCCCTGAATTGTATGATTATTGATTTTTAATGAGTGAATAAAGATGCCGGAAGATAATATAGACTACATAGATTTTGAGGACCTCCACAGACGGGCAATCTCCCAACCGCTGGTGAAGCATATTTACACGGCGGACCCTTCTGCCCACGTGTTTGAAGACAGGATTTATATCTATCCTTCACATGATGTGGAAGCGAATGTGCCCTTTGATGATCTGGGGAGCCATTTTGCTATGCGTGATTACCATGTGTTTTCCATGGATGAGCCCGGCGGGGAAGTGACCGATCACGGGATGGTATTGTCCCTGGAAGATATTCCCTGGGCCTCCGAGCAGTTGTGGGCCCCGGATGCAGCCTACAAAGACGGTCTCTATTATCTGTTTTTCCCGGCCAAGGACCTGAAAGGTGTCTTTCGCATTGGCGTGGCGACCAGTCCTTCTCCCGGAGGACCCTTCACTCCCCAGCCAGAACCTATGGCGGGTAGTTTTTCTATTGATCCGGCGGTATTTGCGGCCCCTGACGGGGAATACTATATGTATTTCGGTGATATATGGGGTGGGCAATTACAGCGATGGCGTACCGGAACCTTCCAGGCGGAAGGTGAAGGCCCCTTCGTCCACCTGCCTGCCGACCATGAGCCGGCCCTCTGCCCGAAAGTCGTCCGCCTGCGGGATGATCTGCTGGAATTTGACGAAGAGCCGAGGGATATGCTCATTCTTGACGAAAACGGTGAACCTCTGAAACAGGGCGATACAGCAAGAAGGTTTTTTGAAGCCCCCTGGCTGCACCGGTACAATGACTTATATTATTTTTCGTATTCTACCGGTGATAGCCATTATATTTGTTATGCGACCAGTACAAATCCTTATGGGCCATTCACCTACCGGGGCCGGATACTGAATCCGGTCGTGGGCTGGACAACCCATCACTCCATCATGGAGTTCAGGGGCAAGTGGTATTTGTTTTATCATGACAGCAGCCTGTCAGAAGGCATGTCCCATCTGCGGTCCATAAAAATGACGGAAATATACTATGATGCGGATGGAAATATTAAGACGATTGATCCTTACCTCGGATAGGAGACATTCGAATGTCTTCTTCATGCTGGTCATTAGTTTTCTGATCCTCTTGCCCGGCGAAGTGTTTTCACAGGTACGCTTACCCCAACTGGTGGGCGATCACATGGTCCTGCAACGGGACACAAAGGTCAGGATCTGGGGTTGGGCCGCTCCCGGTGAACAGGTAACGCTCCGATTTATGGATAAAAATCATCGCACCCGTGCGGATCGGGATGGGCAATGGTCTGTGAGCTTGCCTCCTATGCCGGCCGGTGGACCGCACCAGATGGATATCCGGGCCAGCAACCGCCTGACCGTACGGGATATCCTGATCGGGGATGTCTGGTTCAGTTCCGGGCAATCCAATATGGTGTTGCCCATGGAGCGGATCAAAGAAGCATTTCCAAAGGAGATTGCCGCAGCGGATTACCCCCAAATACGCAACTTCTTTGTGCCGACTGTCTCGGATGTCCAGACTGTGCATGCAGATCTGCCACCGGGTCAATGGAAGGTGACCACCCCCGAAAATGTGCTGGGTATGGGTGGTGCCACTTATTTTTTTGCCAAAGCAATCCATGAAAAATATGGGATTCCGATCGGGATCATCAATTCGAGTGTGGGAGGTACGCCTGCCGAAGCCTGGATCAGTGCAGAGGGGCTGCGGGACCTGGAACCCTATGCGTCAAGGGTCCGGGATCTGCGGGACACCACTTTTTTTCAGGCCCTGCTCGAAAAACACCGGCCTGAGCCGGCGCGGCCCATTCCCGATGTGGGGACATCGGGTGATCTGCCCTGGTATGATCCTGCTTTCCGGCCTTCGGGATGGCGTTCATTCTGGATGCCGGGCTATTGGGATGATCAGGGAACCCGGAACCTGCGTGGAATACTATGGTTCCGCAAAGAGATCGAGGTGCCCGCTTCTATGGCCGGAAAGCCGGCCAAATTATTCCTGGGAGCTATTGTGGATGCAGATGACACCTATGTCAATGGGGTGAAAGTGGGTCATACCGGTTATCAGTACCCACCCCGGCGTTATACAGTGCCGGAGGGAGTGTTGAAAGCAGGTCAGAATACCATAGTGATCCGGGTGACCAATACCGGTGGTAAAGGCGGTTTTGTCCCCGGTAAATCCTATGTGCTGACCAATGGCACGGATTCCATCGACCTGCGCGGAGACTGGCAATACCAGGTGGGTGGGGTACAGGCCCCGAGGAAGCCCGGTGAACAGATTATCCAGCCTTTCAGTGCCCAGAATGAGCCTACGGGGCTTTACAATACGATGGTTGCACCTGCTGTTGGTTATGCGGTCAAGGGCTTTCTCTGGTATCAGGGAGAAACCAATACACACTATGCTGATAATTATCAGCAGATCATGCATGCCCTGATCACAGATTGGCGTGCGCAATGGGGCATTGGCGAGTTGCCTTTTGTCTTTGCACAGTTGCCCGAATTTATGCAGGTGGATTTTTCCCCGGCAGAAAGTAATTGGGCCAGGTTGCGGGAACAACAGCGGCAAACCCTGACAGTCCCCCGTACGGCAATGGCCGTGACCCTGGGTCTGGGTGAATGGAACGATATCCACCCCCTGAATAAAAAAGGAGTGGGAGAGCGGATGGCCCTGGCCGCGGGAAAGATCGCATACGACGATTCCGTCACCGTGCATAGCGGTCCTTTATACAGATCCCATGAGATCACTGGTAGCCGGATCGTTCTCTCATTTGACCATACCGGCGGTGGGTTGGTTGCAAGAGATGGGGGGGAACTCTGTCATTTTGCGATTGCGGGAGCGGACCGGCATTTTGTTTGGGCCCAGGCCCGGATTGAAGGCGATCAGGTCATTGTATGGAGCGATGAGATCCCGGAACCCCTGTACGTCCGGTATGCCTGGGCCGATAATCCGGAGTGCGCCAACCTCACCAATCGGGAAGGCCTGCCGGCCTCACCTTTTCAAACTTTATGAGTATAATGTTGTGGCAGATGAGTTGATGCCAATTGACTTTGACAGAAGTTTGTTGTCGAAATTTAATGCTGTTTACAAGAAATAACGGTGGTTTTAGAAAAATCTGGAACAAAACTTACATTTTTGATTTGTAAAGTGTAAATTTACATTTTACGATAATGGTGTGATAAAGAGTTTCAAGTATAGGGGATTACGGCTTTTGTGGGAGGAAGGGAAAACCAGTAAACTTCCTGCCGAACAGATCTCCCGTATTGAACGTATGCTTGAAGTAATTGATAGTGCCACGGACGTTCCGGATGACTTTGGAGCATTTCCGAATTGGAATACCCATAAATTATCAGGTGACCTGAAAGATTACTGGAGTGTCAAAGTAAATAAAAACTACCGTATTATCTTTCGGTTTGACGGGCAGTATGCACACGATATTGATTATGTAGATTATCACCAAGACTACTAAGGAGGTTCAGAAGATGAAACGAAAAATGCGCCTGATCCATCCCGGCGAGTTGTTGCGGGAGGAAATTATCCATGCTTATGATCTGAAAGTCGGAGAAGCAGCAAAGTTGTTGGGGATTTCCCGGCAGATGCTCAACAACATTATTCATGAAAAATCAGATATCACACCGGATATGGCTTATCGTATCGCACAGGTATTTGGGGGTACAGCCGAGATATGGGCAAACCTGCAGACCAAATATAATCTGCATCTGGCTGCCGAACGGGCCAGAAATTTCAAGCTAAAACCTTATCAAGGGCAGTTGGCGTCCGTTTGAAATGGCAACACAAGGAATGGCTGTACTGTGATAAAACGAAAAATATGTGAGCCTGCGTGTCCAAACTATGGCGAATACTGTAAAAATTAGTACTTTCGCATGCATAATTGTGAGTATTCAATCGTATGGAGTATCATCATCAAATCATCGAAAAAAAGTGGCAGCGATTTTGGGCGGAAAATAAAACCTATCGTGTTTCCAACAAATCAAACAAACCCAAGTACTATGTGCTGGACATGTTCCCGTATCCCTCCGGGGCCGGTCTGCATGTGGGACATCCCCTGGGTTATATTGCTTCGGATATTTTTGCCCGTTTCAAACGATTGAAAGGCTTCAATGTGCTGCACCCGATGGGATATGACTCTTTCGGGCTGCCTGCGGAGCAGTATGCCATTCAGACCGGGCAGCATCCGGCGATCACCACCGAAGCAAATATCGCCCGTTACCGGGAACAGTTGGATAATATTGGTTTTTCCTTTGACTGGGACCGGGAGGTGCGGACCAGTGACCCATCGTATTACAAATGGACGCAGTGGATCTTCCGGCTGCTGTTTGACTCCTGGTACGACCGGCAACGGGATGGTGCCGTACCGATCACCGAGCTGACCGCACACTTTGAAGCACAGGGAAGCAGCGGACTGGATGCGGTTTGCGATGAGGATGTGCTGGAATTTACGGCTGCGGAATGGCGGACTTTTGATGAAGAAAAGCAGCAAAAAGAATTACTGAAATACAGGCTGGCTTACCTGCGGGAAAGCACGGTCAATTGGTGCGCCGCTCTGGGTACCGTACTGGCCAATGACGAAGTGGTAAACGGAGTCTCCGAGCGGGGAGGCTATCCGGTGGAGCAGAAGAAAATGCTGCAATG
Source organism: Parapedobacter defluvii (assembly GCA_040392005.1). Lineage (GTDB taxonomy): Bacteria > Bacteroidota > Bacteroidia > Sphingobacteriales > Sphingobacteriaceae > DASRQK01. The sequence goes on along the minus strand of JBEBWT010000027.1, from coordinate 10,875 downwards.
GAGCATGCGGATCACGGCTTACGCCGAGCGATTGCTTCGGGGGTTGGATAGCATTGACTGGCCGGAGCCCTTAGTGGAGATGCAGCGCAACTGGATCGGCAAAAGTACCGGTGCCTCTGTGCGTTTTGCGCTGCCCGATCATGGGGATAAGCAGATCGAAGTATTTACGACCAGGGTAGATACCATCTATGGCGTGAGTTTTCTGGCCCTGGCCCCGGAGCACGAATGGGTGCCGGAGCTGACCCGCCCGGAACAGCAGCAGCAGGTGGAAGCTTACATTGCCCGCAGCAAGAAAAAAAGTGAACTGGAACGAATGGCCGACACCAAAACCGTATCCGGAGCCTTTACCGGCAGTTATGCCCACCACCCTCTGACCGGAGAGCAGATCCCGGTCTGGGTGGCCGATTATGTGCTGGCCGGTTATGGTACGGGGGCGGTCATGGGCGTGCCTTCGGGCGACCAGCGGGATTATTTATTTGCCAGCCATTTTGAGCTGCCCATCATCCCGATTTCGGATGCGCAGCAACTCGACGGCGAGGCCGATCCCACCAAAGAAGGACGTTATATCAATTCAGGACTCATCAACGGCCTCACCTATGGGGAAGCCGTGCCTGTCCTGATCGAAAAACTCGCAGCGCTCAGACTGGGCAAAGCCAGGATCAATTACCGCCTGCGGGATGCTGTTTTTGGGCGGCAGCGTTACTGGGGAGAGCCGGTACCGGTTTATTTCAAAAATGGGATTCCTTATCTCCTGCCGGAAAACGAATTGCCCCTGTTATTGCCCGAAGTGGACAAATACCTGCCCACCGAAACCGGAGAACCCCCACTGGGCCGGGCCGGAGACTGGAAATACCGGGAACAATATACCTATGAATTGAGCACTATGCCCGGTTGGGCCGGATCGAGCTGGTATTGGTACCGCTATATGGATGCCCACAACGACAAAGCCTTCGCTTCAACGGAGGCGATCGACTACTGGCAAGATGTGGATCTGTATATTGGCGGCTCCGAACATGCGACCGGACACCTGCTGTACAGCCGTTTTTGGAACAAATTTCTCAAAGATATGGGCTATGTGCCCCAGGAAGAGCCATTCAAAAAACTGATCAATCAGGGCATGATCCAGGGCCGCAGCAATTTTGTCTATCGTTTGCTGGACGAAGAGGGGAGAGGCACGGATACCTTTGTTTCCTACGGATTGAAGGATCAGTACAAGACCATCCCCCTGCATGTGGATGTCAATATTGTCCACAACGATATATTGGATCAGGAAAAATTCAGGCAATTCCGTCCGGATTTTGCCCAGGCCGAATTTATTCTGGAGGAGGACGGCCGGTATCGCTGCGGGCATGAAGTGGAAAAGATGTCCAAATCCAAATTCAATGTGGTCAATCCCGATGATATCATCGAGCAGTACGGTGCGGACACCCTGCGGATGTACGAAATGTTCCTCGGCCCGCTGGAGCAGAGCAAACCCTGGAATACCAACGGAATTGAGGGGGTTTACAAGTTTTTGCGCAAGCTGTGGCGCCTGTTCCACAATGCTGATATGAAGTTGGATATTTCGGAGGAGGAACCCGCTAAAACGGAATACAAAGCGCTGCACAAGATCATCAAAAAGGTCGAGGAGGATATAGCACGGTTTTCCTTCAACACCTCAGTGTCTTCTTTCATGATCTGTGTCAATGAGCTGACCGACCTGAAATGCAATAAACGGGCGATTCTGGAACCCCTGGTGATCGCCCTGCACCCTTATGCACCGCATATTACCGAGGAGTTATGGGTCCTGCTGGGTCAGCAGGCCGGCACCCTTTCCTATGCTGCATATCCGGAATTCAAGGCGGAATATCTGGTGGAAAGCGAATTTTCCTATCCGATCTCGGTCAATGGCAAAGTGAGAATCAATAAATTGTTATCTTTGGATCTGACAGCAGAGGAAGTAGAGCATACCCTCCTTTCAGATCCGGATATGCTAAAATATCTGGAAGGAAAACCAGTCAAAAAAGTAGTCTATGTCAGAGGCCGGATCATTAATCTGGTGATCTGATCCCGGCCGCTGAAAAAAAACAGGATCCGGGTTCTGAATTCCGGAACCCGGATTCCGAAAAAAAGAAAGAGCTTGCAAATAAATATGAACCAAAAATAACCATAAATCCGATGAAAAGACGTTATTCATTTTTCGTAATTCTTGCCTTTTTGATCAGTTTTCAGGTAAATGGATTCCGGGCGACCGGACAAACCAAACGCCTGGACCTGCAGCAATCACTGGGACAAAAAGAATCCCTGACCAAATCCATCAACATGATCCGCGGCTGGGCGGATGCGGATCATTATATTGAATTTGACCAGCGCGCCCGCAAATCCTATCAGGTCCATATCAAAACTGGTGAACGGACCGAATACACACCGCCACCCAGCAGTGACATTTCCGTCTATGTGCAGGACAAGGATATCTTTGTCCGCAGCGGGCAGGGAACACCCCAGCGTTTGACTGAATCGCCGGACGTGGAGGAGATGAACCCTACCTTGTCCCCGGACAACCAATACGTGGCATTCACCCGTGAAAATGATTTTTATTCCATTCGCATTGCGGATCGGAGGGAAGTGCGCTATACACACGATGCCACCGATGTCATCTATAATGGCTGGGCTTCCTGGGTGTATTTTGAAGAAATCCTGGGCCGGGCCACCCGCTACAAAGCATTCTGGTGGTCCCCGGACAGCAAAACCCTGTCTTTCATGCGTTTTGATGATACAAATGTGCCCATGTTCCCGATCTATGGTTCCAGGGGACAACACGGTTATCTGGAGCAGACCCGTTACCCGAAAGCCGGGGATCCCAATCCGGGCGTCCGTCTGGGCTTTGTCAAAGTCGATGGCAGTCCGGTGGTCTGGTCGGATTTCAATGAAGAAGATGACCAGTATTTCGGCCAGCCTTACTGGAGTTTTGACAGCGGCAACCTGATGGTGCAATGGATGAACCGGGATCAGAACAACCTGAAATTCTATCAGGTGGACCCTGCGACCGGATCCAAAATGGAGATTTACGATGAGAAGCAACCGGCCTGGATCGATCTGGACCAGAGCGAGCGGATCACCTATCTGGCCGACAACAAGCATTATATACTGAAAAGTGACAAGACCGGCTGGGCCCATTATTACCTCTATAAACTGGACGGAACTTTGGTCAATCCGATTACCTCCGGAACCTGGCAGGTGGGATCTTTGTCGCTTGTAGATGAGAAAAACAAGGTGATTTATTTTACCGCAAGAAAAGAAAATTCGGCCACTACCGATCTGTATAAAGTGGATTATTCCGGTAAAAACCTGCAAAGACTGACTTTCGGGGATTATACGCATCAGGTACAGGTGGCACCTGATGGCAAACATTTTATCACTTCTTACTCCAATGTTTCCACGCCAACGAAAGTTGCTTTGCTGGATAATAAAGGCAAATTGATCCGTGAATTGGCCGATAGTAAAGCGGACGATTTCGATGATTATATCTATGCCAAAACAGAATTGATCTACATTCCCACTCCGGATGGCTATCAGTTGCCGGCGACCATCACCTGGCCGACGGATTTTGATGAAAACAAACCTTATCCGGTCATTTTCAGTATTTACGGCGGACCGAATGCGGGTACCGTGCGGAACACCTGGAAAGGGACTTCCAATCAGCACTGGGCCAATGAAGGCATTATCCAGATCGCGGTGGATCACCGGGCTTCCGGACATTTTGGCAAGGAGGGCGTGGCGCTGATGCACCGCAATCTGGGACATTGGGAAATGGAGGATTACATCACTGCTGCCAAATGGCTCAAGAGCAAAACCTGGGTGGCCAAAGACAAATTGCTGATCACCGGTCACAGTTATGGTGGTTATATCACCTGTATGGCGCTGACCAAAGGGGCTGATTATTTTGATTACGGCATTGCCGGGGCGCCGGTGACTGGCTGGGAATTGTATGACACACATTACACCGAGCGTTTTATGGACACGCCGCAGGACAATGCGGAAGGTTATAAAGCCGGTTCGGTATTGACTTATGTCGATCAATACAAAGGGGTGCTGCGGATCCTGCATGGCGATATGGACGATAATGTACACATGCAAAATACCATGCAACTGGTGGATGCCCTGACCAACCGGGATCAGCATTTTGAGTTGATGATCTATCCGGGCAGCCGGCATGGATTCGGCAGGGAAAAATCAAATTACGATCGCAAAGAGCGGAACCGTTTTTATTACCAGTACTTGCTGGATAGACCGGTACCTGCGGAGCTTCGTTAATACGCTCATTGAGCAGACAGATTTTGGAGAGATAATAATAAAAATGAAAATTCAACATATTGAGATTTTCAGGTTCAGCATTCCGATGGAACCCTTTGCCATTGCGACCGGGACCATGGATTATGCCCAGAATACATTGATCCGTATTCATACTGAAAATGGGTTGATCGGTTATGGGGAATGTTCGGCTTTTCCCATGATCGTGGGTGAGACCCAGGACACCTGTCTGGTGCTGGCCCGGGATTTTGCCCGGATCTGGAAGGGGAAGGATGCAGCGGATATTCCGGCACGGCTGGCTGAGCTGGACTTGTACATTGCAAAGAATGCGACTGTGAAATCCGCCTTTGACATGGCATTGCATGATCTGGCTGCGAAAAATGCCGGGTTGCCTCTGTATCAGTTTCTGGGGGGTCAGAAGCGGGCCATTGAAACGGACATCACCATCGGGATCGCGTCAGCGGCAGAGATGGCCGCTAAGGCCCTGGAATTTGTACAATCCGGTGCTACCATGCTGAAGATCAAACTGGGCAAAGATCCGGTGCAGGATGTGGAGCGGATCCGGGTGATCCGGGAAGCGGTCGGAGTTTCGGTGGGCTTGCGTATCGATGCCAATCAGGGCTGGGATTTTGAAGGAGCTGTGTCGGCCCTGAACGGCCTGGAACCTTTTGATATAGAGTTTTGTGAGCAGCCCATGCGTGCATACAACGATCATCTGTTGCCCGAATTGCGGCGCCGGACTCAGATCCGGATTATGGCGGATGAAAGTTGCTATGACCACCGGGATGCGGCCAGATTGATCAAGGCCGGAGCCTGCGATTACCTCAATATCAAATTTTCAAAATCCGGCGGGATTGCCGAGGCCCTGCGTATCCACGAAGTGGCGCAGCAGCAGGGAATGCCCTGCATGATCGGTGGGATGCTGGAAACGAGGCTGGCCCTGGCGGCCAATGTACATTTTGCCTACGCCGCACCGCAGGTACAGTTTTTTGATATGGACACCTGTATGGTGGGCCATCTGGCCGATCCGATTATTGGTGGAATACAATACGATGGTTTCCATATCACGCTGAGTGATGAGCCGGGAATCGGGGCGGATGTGGATCCAGCCTTTCTCGCTGACTGTGAATCGTGGGTGGTCTGAGCAAGAGAAGCAATAAGACAAGAAAGAAAATATAAAAAAATTGACATGAGCAAACAAAAAGGTCCTATTTCGCAGTTCATTGAGAAAAACTACCTGCATTTCAATGCAGCAGCCTTGGTGGACGCAGCTAAAGGATATGAGACCCACCTGGATGAGGGGGGCAAAATGATGATCACCCTGGCGGGTGCGATGAGTACGGCCGAATTGGGCATCTCTCTGGCCGAAATGATCCGTCAGGACAAGGTGTCCATCATCAGTTGCACTGGTGCCAACCTGGAAGAAGACATTATGAATCTGGTGGCCCACTCGCATTACAAGAGAGTGCCTAATTACCGGGATCTCAGCCCGCAGGACGAGTGGGATCTGCTGGAAAACCATTACAACCGGGTGACCGACACCTGCATTCCCGAAGAGGAGGCTTTCCGTCGTTTGCAGCAACATATCCACAAAATCTGGAAGGATGCAGAGGCTGCCGGTGAACGGTATTTCCCCCATGAATACATGTACAAAATGCTGAACAGTGGCGTATTGGAACAGTATTATGAAATTGATCCGAAAAATTCCTGGATGCTGGCGGCAGCGGAGAAAAACCTGCCGATCGTGGTACCGGGTTGGGAAGACAGCACCATGGGCAATATCTTTGCTTCCTATGTGATCAAAGGCGAGTTGAAGGCTTCGACCATGAAGAGCGGGATCGAATACATGGCTTACCTGTCGGATTGGTACATCAAAAATTCAGGCGGCAAGGGCGTGGGCTTCTTCCAGATCGGTGGGGGTATTGCCGGCGATTTTCCGATCTGTGTAGTGCCAATGTTGTACCAGGATCTGGAAATGGAGAACATTCCGTTCTGGAGTTATTTCTGCCAGATTTCGGACTCAACTACTTCGTATGGCTCGTATTCGGGCGCGGTCCCTAATGAAAAAATCACCTGGGGCAAACTCGATATCCACACACCAAAATACATTATCGAATCCGATGCAACCATTGTGGCACCACTGGTATTTGCCTGGATTCTGGGACAATAATTTTTAGATGGCGAAAGCAAATCAAAATCAATCAGGTCTGCCTTTGCACACCAATGATCCGGTGGCACTGGCATACCTGATGTCTGAAACTTTGTTTGCGATCCCGGGGGAGGAGGATGGTCGTAAGGAAACAAGCATACAGGTGGCAACCCCGGAAATTACTTTTCTCGGCAAAAACCTTTCCGGTTACCTCTTTATTTTCCAAAATTACAGCACCAGCGGCCAGCACCGTATGCCCGATGAAGAGATGGAGGCCTTTGAGAAAATTCTGACGGCCCTGAAATTATCGGTCGAGGATATTGCCCTGCTGAATATTGCTGACCCCGGTTCCATCACCCTTGCCAGATTATTGACCTTTTTCAAACCACAAAAAACCGTGTTTCTGGGCACAGATATTGTGCTAAACGGAATAGAAGACCTGAGTAATCCTCCTGCCTTCCACCGGACAGTCAGCTATCAGAAAACGGAATTTCTGCACACTTTTTCCTTCGCCGAAATGATGACAGATGTGGACAAAAAGCGTCAGTTCTGGAATAGTCTGAAAACCATGCTGGGCGGATAATTCTTTATCTTCCTTCCGCTCCTTATCCGTAGATTTCATTCAGTGCTTATCCGTAGATTTCATTCAGTTCTTTGGCCAGCCGGAGTCCGGCCTTCAGCAGGCATTCTTCCCAAACGTACTTAAAGTCGTAAATGTATTTGTAACTCAGTACGTTGTTGATTTTGATGTCATCGTAAATCTGATTGGCGGTCTGGTGCGAATCATACAGCCATTCGTCCCAGGAAGAATGCAAGGCGTATTTCCGGTAATCGTCTTTATTGATATTCAATACGGCCGCATATTCCGTAAAACTATATTGCTCGTTATCGATTAGGTCTGAATCCCAGATGCGGTGGAGATTGGTCTTACGGCCAAAAAAAGTCACTTCGATGGTATTGCCGCCCAGATCTTCCTGCCGTCCCAGGTGCATGGGCTGATGGGCATCGGCCACCAAGTGCAGGATATAGTATAATTGCTGCTGTTTTTCCGTCAGGGTTCCCTCGTTTTGCTTCGCCTCCTCCCTGATCCGGAGATACGCTTTGTACAGGTTGTTCTCAGGTGATTCGTGCATAACCCCGACAAATTCATCGTAAGTCAGATCGGCCGGAGCGTTCACAAAATGCCAGGAACCGGTTGTATTCAGTGCAGGGTTGGGATCAGATTTGATAAAATCTGCCCAATTGGACCAGTAAGCCAGTTTTTGGTGACCAATAATCTTCTGGATATTCCTTTTGGCCTTTTTGTTAAGGTGCTGCTCCGCTATTTCAGCGATCACCCGATGGCCCGTCAGACCCCAGGCAAGGGCTGAATGCACCTGACTGATCAATAAGAAAGTAAAAATAATTTTCAGTAGATTTTTCATGTTTTTTTTGCGTTGGGCAATGCATGGATCATCTCAAGCACCAGCAATTAAAAGTACATTTTAATTTTGATTATTGGGAAATTTTTTGTATATTACTGGGATAGGTCTATCTTTAGATCCAAATTTTGCTACAAATATGGATTTGGTTTTTGCCACCAACAATAAACATAAGCTGGAAGAGGTGCAGGCGGTGATCGGTGACCGCTTCCGGTTGAAAACACTGGAGGAAATAGGTTGTACAGAAGATATTCCGGAGACGGGAGATACCTTTGAGGACAATGCCGCACAGAAAAGCCAGTACCTGCTGGATCATTTCGGTCTGGATTGTTTTGCTGATGATTCCGGTTTGGAGGTGTATGCTTTGGGAGGTGAGCCGGGCGTCTATTCTGCACGTTATTCCGGCAGCAGGGATATGGAACGGAATATGGATTTGCTGCTGCAAAAAATGGAGAGCCACACCGATCGCCGGGCCTGTTTCCGGACGGTGATTTCCCTGCGCCTGAATGGCAGACATCACTTCTTTGAAGGGAAAGTAGAAGGCCGGATCCTGCATCAGCGGACCGGTTCCAAAGGATTTGGCTACGATCCGCTCTTTGTACCGGATGGATACGACCGCAGCTTTGCCGAAATGGATTTAAACGAAAAAACCGCCATCAGCCACCGTACAATAGCCGTGGGCAAAATGGCGGAATTTCTCAAAACGATGAAATAAATTAAAGCCTATTTGGCCAGATATCCACCGTCGATCGGGTAATATCCTCCCGTAGCAAACGACGATTTATCAGATGCCAACCACAGGATCAGCTCTGCCACCTCATGTGGCTCCCCCAACCGGTTAAATGCATGCTGGCTTTCCAGATATTGAAGAGCCTCAGGAGGAAGCGCACTTTCTACAAGCGGGGTCCGGATAAATCCAGGTCCGACTGCGTTGATCCGTATTCCGCGGGTACCGTATTCCCAGGCAGCGGCTTTGGTCAGCCCCACGACCCCGTGCTTGGCAGCGGTATAAGCCGAAGAGTTGGCAAAACCCACGCTGCCCAGAATGGAGGCAATATTCACAATGGAACCCCCCACCTTTTCGATTTCAGGCAACTGATAACGCATTCCATAGAACACTCCGTTCAGATTGATATTGATGACTTTGTGCCATTCATCCAATGGGTATTCCCCGGTGACAGCACTGGCACCACCGATACCGGCATTATTGACGGCAATGTGCAGGGCCCCGAATTTTTCAATTGTTTTTTCAACAAGCATTCGGTTGTCCTCCGGAGAAGAAGAATCAGCTTTTACAAAATAGGCGTTTTCTCCCAATTCCCCTGCGACCTGTTCGCCCAACGCCACATTGAGGTCAGCGATCACGACTTTTGCCCCCTCTTTGACAAACAGTTCAGCTGTTTTACGCCCGATCCCGGAAGCTCCCCCGGTGATCAGGGCTATTTTGTTATTCAATGTTCCCATAATGTAATTTGTTTTGTGTGACATGTTGCAAGTTACCGATAATTCGATCGTGCAAATGAGACCAAAGTCACATTATGGATTGATTCAAAGCATTTTATAATTTTTCAAGCCGGGCAGTAAAATGCCTGAGCAGAGGAGATTCGTAGGCGATCCGGTACCCGCTGTATTGTTCCCGTTGCCGAAAAACCTCGATGATCACCTCGCATACATAATCAATGTGGCTCTGGGTATAGACCCTGCGGGGAATGGCCAGCCGGACCAGCTCCATCGGGGGTGCGACATGCCCGCCATCCACATCGTATTTGCCGAACATCAGCGATCCGATCTCCACGCCCCGGATTCCCCCTGCTAAATAAAGTGCATTGGCCAACGCGACCCCCGGAAATTCATGGGTGGGGATCTGTGGCATAAAAGCCTTTGCATCCAGGTACAAAGCGTGTCCTCCGGTCGGCAGGATCATCGGGACTCCAGCCGCACTGAGTTTGTCGCCCATATATTCTATGCTCCGCAGCCGGTAACGCAGATAATCCTCATCCAGTACTTCCTCCAGCCCCTGTGCGATTGCTTCCAGATCCCTTCCGGCCAGTCCACCATAGGTCGGGAAACCTTCGGTAATGATCAATAAATTTTTGGCTTCAAGGGTCATTGCATCATCATTCATCGCCAGAAAACCGCCGGTATTGACCAGCGCATCTTTTTTGGCACTCATGGTGCAGCCATCAGCCAGCGAGAAGGTTTCCTGAGCGATTTCCAGCACCGATTTGTCCGCATAACCCTTTTCCCTCAGCTTGATAAAATAAGAGTTTTCCGCAAAGCGGCAGGCGTCGATAAAAAACAGGATACCGTATTTGCGGCAGATCGCTGCCGTTTCTTTCATATTCTGCATGGACACCGGTTGGCCACCCCCTGAATTGTTGGTAATGGTCATCACGCACATGGGAATATTTTCCGCTCCTTTTTCCCGGATAAAGGCTTCCAGCGCCACAGTATCCATATTTCCCTTGAAATCGGCAATCAGGCCGGGGTTTTTGCCCGCTTCCGTCAGGAAATCGCAGGCCTCAGCCCCCGAGTATTCAATATTCCCTCGGGTAGTGTCAAAAAAGGTATTGCTCACAAAATACTTGCCTTTTCCACCCAGTAGCGTAAAGATAATCTTTTCTGCTGCCCGCCCCTGATGGGTCGGAATCACATGCTTGAAACCGGTAATCTTCCGGGTTGCCTCCTCAAACCGGTAGAAACTCGGAGAGCCTGCATACGACTCGTCGCCGACCATAATGCCTGCCCATTGTTTCGCACTCATGGCCGAGGTGCCGCTGTCCGTCAGCAGATCGATCAGTACGTGATCCGAATGGACCAGAAACAAATTGTAATAGGCATTTTTTAGGATTTCGCTGCGCTCTTCCCTGCTTGTAAAATTCAGGGGTTCCACAGACTTTATTCTGAAAGGTTCAATAATGGTCGCCATATATTCGCTAAGTTTTTTGCCGGACAACTAAGCTGACCGGCATTCCAGTTTAGCCAAAGATAACACTATTGAAAAAGATAGCACTA
>JBEBWT010000026.1:0-26327 GCA_040392005.1 Parapedobacter defluvii | reverse complement strand
TGGTTCCGGACCTGGGCAGCGGACAGGCTTACCGGCCAGATTAGAACGGACAGACAGATTAGCTCCAGAATCAGAAAACTCGATATTTGATTTCTCATGTGCTCATAAAAGATTAAAAAAAACTACTTTGCTTTTCCCGGTTTCACAAATCCCCAAATTCATATGAATTTGGGGATTTGTGAAACCGGGAAAAGACAGGGTTCAAAATAACCAAAGGGAATCACTCTCAAAGCGTCTCTTCCAGCCAGGAGAAAAACTCCCGCTGCCATACCAGCGCATTCTGGGCACTCAGCACCCAATGGTTTTCATCCGGCAGGTACAGCAGTTTGCTTTTGATTCCCTTCAACTGAGCTGCCTGAAAGGCTTCCAGTCCCTGCTCAATGCCTACCCGGAAATCCTTCCCTCCCTGAATAATAAAGATCGGGGTATTCCAGTTGTTTACATGTTCGATCGGATTATAGTCCGTATAGGTTTTCTTATTTTTAGCATCCCAATATGGACCGCCCAGATCTTTATTTGCAAAAAACAGTTCCTCAGTCGTGCCGTACCAACTGCGCATATCGAACAGCCCGTCATGGGCGATAAAGGTCTTGAAACGGTTCTGGTGCACACCGGCCAGCATAAACACGGAATACCCGCCGTAGCTGGCTCCAACCGCTCCCAGACGGTCCCGGTCCACATAAGATTCTTTCGCTACATCATCAATGGCAGCCAGGTAATCCCGGATCGGTTGTCCGCCCCAGTCCCCGCTGATCTGCTCATTCCAGACCACTCCGTGTCCCGGCATCCCCCGACGGTTCGGTGCCACCACAATATAGCCCTGGGCTGCGATCAGTTGCAGATTCCAGCGGAACGAATAAGATTGCGTCAGTGCAGACTGCGGCCCTCCCTGGCAATACAGCAGGGTTGGATATTTTTTGGCCGGGTCGAAGTCCGGCGGATAGACCACCCATGAAAACAGATCCTTGCCGTCACTTGCTTTGGTGACACGGCCCTTCACCTCACTACTTGAAATACCGACATAAGCGGCATCATTGACCCTTGTCAATTGGGTCAGGGCCTGTGTTGCGGGAGCGAAACTGTAAATTTCCGGAGCCCGGTTGATGGTGTTGCGCGAAACGATCAGCAGGTCACCCGATTGGCCCACAATGCTGCCCAAATCATGTTCTCCACTGCTGATCTGACGGATCTGTGCCGCTCCGACCTTGTCAAGCCCGCCTGACAGGTTGATCTCAAACAATTGGATGGTCCCCCGAACCGCAGCTACAAACCAGATCCTGCGGCTATCCTTGCTCCAGACATACGAATTGACCGTCCCGTCCCAATCCTTTGTCAGATTATGCCGCTGACGCTTCGCTTTATCCAGTACGACAATATCATTTTTGTCGGCTTCATACCCATCTTCCGACATACTCAGCCAGGCCAGCTTCTGTCCGTCGGGACTATATGCCGGATTGGTATCATAACCGGGCATACCCTCGGTCAGATTGGTTGTCTGTCCGCTGCCCAGATCATATTTATAAATATCCGTATTGGTACTCACAGCATAAGCCGTACCGTGTTTTTTCTTGGAAACATACAAGATTGCCGAGCCATCGGGCGACCAGATCATATCTTCCCCACCACCGAAAGGCTGCTGGGGGGCATGATAGGGTTCATCTTTCAGGATATCCAACGGCTCTCCCAATTTTCCATCCGCATAACTTGCTACAAAAACATGTTGGTACTTACCGTCATTCCAGGTATCCCAATGCCGGTAGTCCAATTGTTCATAGATATAGGCATTGGATTTGGGCAGATCTTTATATTTGTCCGTACTATGCAGATTTTCAATAGCTACCGCCTTTGAGAAAAGGATATGTTTCCTGTCGGGCGAAAATTTCACGTTCTGCAAGCCTCCGTCCACCTGGGTAAGTTGCCTGCTTTCCCGACTGTCCAGATCCAGTTCCCACAATTGCCCGCCATGCAGGTAAATCACCGTTTTGCCGGATGCATCCACATGCACTACACTCTCTCCTCCCCTTGCAAAGGTAATCTGCTCGGCCTGTCCTCCCCCTACCGGAATCCGGTACATGTTGCGCTCACTGTTATTGTTGGCAAGATCAAAACGGGAAACACCATAAATCAGGTATTTGCCGTCAGGCGTCAGTGTTTCAGCCGAAACCCGGCCCAATTCCCATAATTTTTCAGGGGTCAGCGGTACCTGCGCCTTAGCAGGCATCTGAGCGGACAATGCAATGACTGCTGCCATGATCAACTCTTTTTTCATAATGTTTCACATTTACTGGCCTGCAAGTTAAGCATCTTTGAATAAATTCGCAGTAAAACGGTATTGGAAAATAAAAATCAAAAAGCTCTTGTTCAGTTGGTCTGAAATAGTTATTTTTGCAGTCCAAAATAAAAAGCTGCGGAAGTGGCGTAATTGGTAGCCGCACCAGACTTAGGATCTGGCGCCGCGAGGCGTGGGGGTTCGAGTCCCTTCTTCCGCACTTGAATCCTCTCGACAGCATCGGGGGGATTTTTTATACAGTAATAGATAACAAATGAACATTACACACCAGCATTCGGATGCGCTCAATGCGGTTATTACCGTCGAAATTAATCCGGCAGATTACAATCCACAAGTGGATAAGGCTATCAAGGATCAGGCTAAAAAGGCAAAGTTACCCGGATTCCGTCAGGGATTGGTCCCTGTTTCCCATATCCGCAGAACCTATGGTAAAGCGATTTTATTTGACGAAGTGAACCGTCTGGTCAATGACAAAATCGGCGAGTATATTGAGGAGCAAAAGCTGGAAGTACTGGGACAACCCCTGCCAAAGGAGGACGACAATACCGATTACAACTGGGATTTCAATGACACCTTCAGTTTTCACTACGAAATCGGCCTCGCCCCTGAATTTGAAAGTCCTTTTTCAGAAAAATCAAAATTCACCCAATATGTGATCAAAGCCGATGAAAAAACATTGGAGGATCGCATGAAGAGCCTGCGGAGAAGTTATGGCAAAATGACCAATCCGGAAGTTTCCGAAGAAGGGGATGTAATCTATGCCGAGCTGACCCAATTGGACGGTGACAATCAGCCGTTGGAAGGTGGTATCCAGAAAACAGCTTCCGTCCGTACAGATCTGGTAGAAGATAAAAAAATCAAAAAATCCCTGACCGGATTGAATAAAGACAGCGAATTGGTTATTGATCTGGCCAAAGCATTGAAAACCGAAGATATCAGCCGCATCCTGGGAATTTCCGAAGAGGAAGCCTCCTCGTTGGGAAACACCAGTTTCAAACTGCTGGTCAAAAACATCAACCGTCTGGAAGAAGCGGATCTCAACGAAGACTTCTACACCAAATTATTCGGAGCGGGCGTTGTCAATAATGAAGATGAATTTAAGGCCAGAGTCCGGGAAGAAGTAGAAAGCATGCTGGTCCAAAATGCCGAACAAAAATTGCAGAATGATCTCTATACCGAGGGGATGGAGAAGGTAAAAGCTGATCTGCCGGAGGATTTTCTCAAAAGATGGCTGAAGGCTACCAATCCGGAGATCAAGGAAAACGAGCTGGAAGAAGGTTTCAGCGACTTCCTGAAAAACCTCAAATGGACCCTGGTCGAAAACCAGATCATCCGTGCCAATGACTTGCAGGTCAAATACGAAGAAGTACTGGAGCTGGCCAAAGGCCGGATTGCTGCCCAATTGCGTATGTACGGACAAGGTGAGCCAAATGAAAAAGAACTGGCACAATACGCCATGCAATTGCTGCAGGATAAAGAACAGGCCAACCGTTTGTTTGAAGAATCAAAAGCCCTGAAAGTATTTGATCACCTCAAAAAACTGGTCAAACTCCAGACGAAGGAAATCGAATACAACAAATTTCTGGAATTGAAGTAATCACCTCCAGTCACAATACAAAAAAGGCCATCCCAAACAGGACGGCCTTTTTTGTTAATCCGGTTCCGGATCTTAGTTGTTGGTCAAAGAATCCAGGGAATCAATAGCTGCTTCACCGATAGAATCGATAGAATCAGTAGTAGCTTCAACAGTTTCTTCGATTACTGTTTCCAAAGAATCAGCTGTGTTTTCAGCTTCACTTGTAGCAGAGTTACATGCAGCAGTTCCAACAGCGATGGCCAATCCCAGGAAACCGAATTTGAATACATTTTTCATTGTTAATTTTCTTTTTGTGGTTAAAACAAATTTGTTCACTTAATGGTATATACCCATTCCCGCAAAAGGTAACCCAAGTATTTTTATTTTATTTTGTGAATTAATGGTATCTTGCCACATGAATAATTTGGAATTCAATCAAAACGAAGATATCAATAAACTAGCTCTTTCGGAGCTGAAAAACAAGCTACGGAAAGTGTATAAAGGCGGGGGAGAAAAGTCCGCACAAAAGCAAAAAGACAAAGGAAAAATGCTGGCCCGGGAGCGTGTCAGTTACTTGCTGGACGAAGATGCCAGGTGGATAGAAATAGGAGCCCTGGCCGCAGACGGTATGTATGCCGAGCAGGGAGGCTGCCCTTCGGCCGGGGTGGTTGCCGGTATCGGCTATGTTTCCGGAAGGCAGTGTGTGGTCGTTGCAAATGATGCAACGGTCAAGGCGGGCGCCTGGTTTCCCATGACCGCCAAAAAGAATCTGCGTGCCCAGGAGATCGCCATGGAAAACCGTCTGCCCATTATTTATCTGGTGGATTCCGCCGGAGTATTCCTGCCCATGCAGGATGAGATTTTCCCGGACAAAGAACATTTCGGCCGGATTTTCCGCAACAACGCCCGGATGAGCAGCGAAGGTATCGTACAGATTGCCGCCATTATGGGTTCCTGTGTGGCCGGAGGAGCTTATCTGCCCATTATGAGTGATGAGGCCATGATCGTCGATGGGACTGGTTCGGTGTTTCTGGCCGGGTCCTATCTCGTAAAATCAGCGATCGGCGAAACGGTCGATAATGAAACCCTCGGCGGTGCCACCACCCATTGTGAAATTTCGGGGGTGACCGATTACAAGCACCCGGATGACCAGAGTTGTCTGGACTCGATCCGCAATATCATGTCCATGCTGGGCAAACCCAAAGATGCTGGTTTTGACCGTATCAAAGCTACGGCTCCCAAGCTCGATGAAAAAGAGATTTACGGAATATTGCCGGTCTCGCGGGAAAAACAATACGACATGAAAGAAATCATCCGACGGCTGTGCGATGGTTCGGAGTTTGAGGAATACAAAGCTCTGTACGGACAGAGCCTGATCTGCGGATTGGGTCGTGTCGATGGTTGGGCGGTTGGTTTTGTGGCCAATCAGCGAACGGTGGTCAAAAGCAAAAAAGGAGAAATGCAGTTTGGGGGCGTGATTTATTCGGATGCAGCCGACAAGGCGACCCGGTTCATAATGAACTGCAACCAAAAAAAGATCCCCCTGGTCTTTTTGCACGATGTGACCGGTTTTATGGTGGGCAGCCGCTCCGAGCACGGAGGCATTATAAAGGATGGGGCGAAAATGGTCAATGCGGTCGCCAATTCGGTAGTCCCCAAAATTACGGTCATTATCGGAAACTCCTATGGGGCCGGGAATTATGCAATGTGCGGCAAGGCGTATGATCCCCGGCTGATCGTGGCCTGGCCATCGGCCAAAATTGCGGTCATGGGCGGATCACAGGCGGCCAAAACCCTGCTCCAGATCCAGACTGCTTCACAAAAAGCAGCAGGTACTGAGATCACGCCCGCCGAAGAAGCAAAGCTGCTCGAAGAAATCACGGCCCGTTATGAGTCCCAGACCACACCTTATTATGCCGCTGCCCGATTGTGGGTGGACGCTATCATTGATCCGATGGAGACCCGAAAAATCATTTCAATGGGTATTGAAGCAGCCAATCAAAGTCCCATCGAAAAACCATTTAACGTAGGAGTCATTCAAACATGAAGATAGGAATAGTATGTTACCCGACTTTTGGCGGCAGCGGAGTCGTTGCCACCGAGCTGGGAAAAGCGCTGGCCACCATCGGCCACGAGATCCATTTCATTACGTACAGCCGGCCGGCCAGACTGGATTTTTTTTCAGAGAATCTTTATTACCATGAGGTCAGTATTTCCAAATACCCCCTCTTTGATTTTCCTCCCTACGAATTGGCCCTCGCAAGCAAGCTGGTGGATGTCGTGCGCTTTGAAAAACTCGATCTGTTGCATGTACATTATGCCATTCCCCATGCTTCGGCTGCTTTTATGGCCAAACAGATTCTGGCCACCTTCGGAATCCATATCCCGGTGGTCACCACCCTGCACGGGACAGACATTACCCTGGTCGGCAAAGATGCCAGTTACAGTCCGGTGGTCACCTTCTCCATCAATCAGTCAGATGGAGTGACCGCTGTTTCCGAAAATCTGAAAGCTGAAACCCTGGATCACTTTGATATCACCAGGGATATCCGGGTCATACCCAATTTTATAGACCTCGACCGCTTCAATCTGAAAGCCAAAGCCCATTTCAAACAGGCGATTGCCCCCGGCTACGAACGGGTGCTGGTTCATACTTCCAATTTCAGGAAAGTCAAGCGGACCATGGATGTCATTCATATTTTCAAGAAAGTGCAGGAAAAACTGCCCTCCAAATTGCTGATGGTGGGCGACGGACCGGAGCGTACCCAGGCCGAGCAACTGGCAAGAGATCTGGATATTGCCCACAATGTCCGTTTTCTGGGCAAGCAGGATGCTATCGAAGAAATTTTATCGGTGTCGGACCTGTTTCTGATCCCCTCCGGATCGGAGAGTTTTGGACTGGCCGCACTGGAAGCTATGGCCTGCAAGGTACCGGTGATTTCGTCCAATGTGGGCGGCCTGCCCGAACTGAACGTGGACGGGGTGACCGGCTTTCTGTGCGATGTGGGTGATATTGATGGAATGGCGGAGAAAGCATTGTATGTGCTGGAGGATTGTGATCGTTTGGAAAAATTCAAGGAAGCAGCGCTCCGGCGGGCAAAAGATTTCGAACTGGACAATATTATGCCGCAATACGAAGCCTATTACCGGGAAGTGCTGGAGAAAAGCAAGCAGTAATATTCAGTTTATGTGCATCATGTCAAACCAAAATTTAATCAGATGAACGCAAAAACCATTTTCATTATTGTCCTGACCGCACTGGTCACCATCATCCTGATGAAAAACATGGACGAGGTCAATTTCTGGATATTTGGCAATTACAGCATTCCAAAGCTGGCCGTATTGGGCACTATGTTCGTCATTGGTGTCATTGTGGGTCTGATGATCGGCAGGGGCCGGAAAAAGAAGGAAGACCTGCCTGTGACCGGTGACGACTACATTGACCCACCACTGGAGATCAGCAACCCCCTGAATAAGGAAGATGCCGATTATATTCGTTGATTTTTAAAAAATTTTTAATTTTTCCTTGACAATATTAAAAACTTCCGTAGATTTGACGGCAAGACACGAAAATGTCTAAAAATTGAGATGAGAACAAACAATGCATTCTGGTATTTCGGTTACTTTTATTTTAGCAATAAGAGCCGGGATTGATATGCATTAAAATAATAGATTAATGATATTAGAAAGTCCCGGCCGAAAAGCCGGGATTTTTTTTTTGAGGAATAGATCCGGGTTAAAATCCTAATACGGAATCTGGGTAAATAACAAAGCAAAAAACGGCCAATGCAGGCCACCGACCATTATGGGTACAGATAAAAAAAGCACAGAAAGAAAAAAAGTAGCGATCCAGGGCAGCCATGCCTCCTTTCACGAGGAAGCCGCCTTCAAATATTTCGGAGATGATATCACGATCGTGGAATGCGAGTCTTTCAAAAAGACCTGCGAACTACTCAAAAAGAAGGAAGTCGATTATACGGTGATGGCCATTGAAAATTCACTGGCAGGCAGTATTCTGCCCAATTATAATCTGCTGAGGGATTACCGCTTCAATATTGCCGGAGAGGCGCATCTCAACATTCAACTGCATCTGATGGCCCTGCCGGGGGTTTCCTTTGAAGATATTAAATTTGTGGAATCCCATCCGATTGCCATTCGCCAATGCGATGATTTCCTGGAGGATAACCCCCAGTTGAAAGTCAGTGAAGGTATGGATACGGCAAGCTGCGCACAGAAAATCAAAGCAGAAGGCCTGAAAGACACTGCTGCCATTGCCAATAAGCTGGCCGCTAAAGTATATGGGCTGGAGATTCTGGAGCGGCGCATTGAGACCAATAAAAAGAATTACACCCGCTTTCTGATCCTGTCCAACAATAGAGAACCGGTCGAACGGGCCAACAAAGCCTCCCTGTCCTTTCAGATCGGAAACAATGTTGGTGCCCTCTTTTCTGTGTTGAAATGCTTTGAGGAAGAAGGAATCAATATGAGCAAGATCCAATCCATGCCGGTACTGGGCAGAAGAAACGATTACGAGTTTTATGTGGATGTGGAGTGGAAAAATCAGGCCGATTACGATGCCGCCATCAAAAAAGTACTGAAGCATACGGCCAATTTCAATATCATGGGAGAATATCTCAAAAACGAGAAAATTTAGGTTCAAGAAAAATCATCATTTATTAATAGAAAACAATCATCAACATGAAACATACATTAGACATCGTACCCCTGAAATCCTGGTTGGATACTGGGGATGCACCATTGATCATTGCCGGACCCTGCAGTGCCGAAACCGAGGAGCAAATGCTGGCCACTGCCCATTTGCTGGCCAACACCGGCAAGGTCAGTGTATTGCGGGCCGGAATCTGGAAACCCCGTACCCGTCCGGGTGAGTTCGAGGGGATCGGCAGCATCGGGCTGGAGTGGCTGCTCCGGGCCAAAGCCGAAACCGGTTTGAAAGTGACCACCGAAGTGGCCACCGCCAAACACGTAGAGGAGGCCCTGGCAGCAGGCGTGGATATTCTGTGGATAGGCGCCCGTTCCACGGCCAATCCTTTTACGGTACAGGAAATTGCGGATGCATTGCAAGGTGTGGATGTACCCGTGCTGGTCAAAAATCCGGTCAATCCGGATCTGGCGCTTTGGATCGGTGCCCTGGAACGCATCAACCGGGCGGGAATCCGGAAACTGGGCGCCATCCACCGGGGCTTTTCTTCCTATGAAAAAACAGCTTTCCGCAATGAGCCTATGTGGGATCTGGCCATTCAGCTCAAAACCATGCTGCCTGAATTGCCCGTCATCAACGATCCGAGCCATATCTGTGGCAACCGGGAACTGATCCCCTACATTTCCCAGAAAGCATTCGATATGGATATGCAGGGACTGATTGTGGAGTCCCACATTGATCCGTCGGTAGCCTGGACCGATGCGAAACAGCAATTGACACCAGAGGCCTTGTCTGAAATGATCTCCCATCTGACATTGCGGAAACCGGGCTCCAACAACCCGGTCTTCGAGGATAAGTTGAGTAAATTCCGGGAGGAAATCGACGTTCTGGATGATAAAATCATCAAAATCCTGGGTGACCGTATGCGGGTGGTGGAACAAATTGGCAATTACAAACGGGAGAACAATGTGACCATCCTGCAGGTCAATCGCTGGGATGAGATTATCCAGAAAAGGAGCAACCTGGCCAAGGCCCTCAAACTCGATAACGATTTCACCGTAAAATTGCTGGAATTGATTCACAACGAATCAATCCGGAAGCAGAATGAGATCATGAACGAAAAAGTAGTTGCTGAAGCCTGACCAGATGGGTTTGAATCATTTTTTGCAGGACGGGCAGATCCGGATCAGTAGCGGGGCGGCACGGATAAGTGGCAGCACGGGGCTTTTGATCGGCACGGTACCACTGACCGGTTCAAAGAGCGAAAGTAACCGGGCGCTCATGCTGAACATGCTTTCGGGAGGCAAGGTCCATGTCATCAATCTTTCGGCAGCGGATGATACCCACCTGATGATACGGGCGTTGGAACAAGTCCGGGAAGGCGCGCCTCCTGAAAGGCAGGGGGAAGGAATTGGGACGCCCTTGCAGGAACGGCCGATCCGGATCGATATTGGTCCCGCAGGTACAGTCATGCGCTTTATGACCGCCCTGCTCTCCATCACCAAAGGTGAATTTGTGCTAACCGGCAGCGAAAGAATGAAGCAGCGGCCGATTGCATTGCTGGTGGATGCCCTGCAACAGTTGGGAGCCCGGATTTCATATACAGAAAAGACCGGCTATCCTCCCCTCAGCATTAGTGGTGGATTTGAGCAAATGTCCGACCGGGTCCGCATAGCAGGCGATGTCAGTAGCCAATACCTCTCCGCTCTGCTGATGATCGCACCGGTATTGCCGCAGGGATTGCACCTGGAAATAGAGGGTAAGCTGACCTCCCGCCCCTACCTGACCATGACACTCGATATGCTGAAAGATGCAGGTATCGCACACAACTGGCAGGGGAATACCATCTCCATTGCGCCACAAAAATTCAGGGCTACCACCCTGTCGGTGGAACCGGACTGGAGTGCGGCCTCCTATTGGTACAGCCTGCTGGCCCTGAGTGGGTCGGGAGAACTCTTTCTGCCGGGCTTAAAATCCGACAGTCTGCAAGGTGACCGTGCGATTGCCGGCATCATGGAGCATTTTGGCGTAAATTCCAGTTTTACGGAGGATGGGGTGATGCTGAAAAAAGTAGTTACGCCATCTGCTGCTACTACCGGTTCTGGATCAGGTTCTGGATCCACTGCCAGTTCTGATTCTGCTTCAGGTTCCGGATCCACTGCTGCCTCTGGTCCTGCTTCCGGCGATGCCGGAGTCGCTGCCGGGGAGCCGGAGAAACCCATACTGCTGGACTTCACCGAATGTCCGGATCTGGCGCAAACGGTCATTGCCTGTGCAGCTGCCCTGAAAATGGACATGAACTTCACCGGATTGCACACCCTTCGCATCAAGGAAACCGACCGCATCGCGGCCCTGCAAAGGGAAATCGCCCGATTCGGGGTGCGCCTGACAGAAAAAAATCCGGAAAACTCCACTGATACGGTGAATTTCACTGATACGGGGCACTCCACTGATCCGGCGACCATCGTCTATCAACTGGATACCTCGGGATTCCATCAGGTGGAAAATCCGGTTTTTGACACCTACGAGGACCACCGGATGGCGATGGCCTTTGCACCCCTGGTACAGGTTTTCGGCCGGATAAAAATCAATGCACCCCGGGTCGTAGAAAAATCTTATCCGGATTTTTGGTTACATTTGCAATCATTGGGATTTAAAATAAACTAACCTGACACATGGCTGGCAACTCATTCGGAAAACTTTTCAGCATTTCGACCTTCGGCGAATCTCACGGGCCTGCGATCGGGGTCATTATTGACGGCTGTCCGCCCAATATTGAAATGGACGAAGCCTTCATTCAGGCCGAGCTGGACAAACGCCGGCCCGGTCAATCCAAAATTACCACACAGCGAAAGGAAAGCGACAGCCTGACTATTCTCTCGGGAGTTTTTGAGGGGAAAACCACCGGTACGCCGATTGCCCTACTGATCCCCAATGAGGATCAGCGTTCCAAAGATTACAGCCATATCAAGGACAAGTACCGTCCCTCCCACGCGGATTACACCTATCAGATCAAGTACGGCATCCGGGATTACCGGGGCGGAGGACGGTCTTCTGCCAGGGAAACCGCCGCCAGGGTAGCTGCGGGAGCCATTGCCAAATTATTTCTGAAACAAGCAGGAGTGACCATTTTCGCCCATGTTTCCGGGGTAGGAAAGATCGAATCCCCCAATCTGGACACCCACGATCTGGCCGACCTCCTACACCGGAGAGAGGACAATATTGTGCGCTGCGCAGATCCGGCAACCGCTCAGGAAATGATTGCATTTATTGATAAGATCAGAAAGTCTGGAGACACCGTGGGTGGCCGAATCAGTACCATTGTGAGAGGGGTACCGGTCGGTCTTGGAGAACCCGTTTTTGATAAATTGCATGCAGACCTGGGCAAAGCCATGCTCAGCATCAATGCGGTTCACGGTTTTGAATACGGATCGGGATTCAGCGGTTCGGAAATGCGGGGCTCGGAACACAATGACATCTTTGTCAATCCGGACGAACAGGCGGACAAACTCCGGACACTTACCAATTTTTCGGGAGGCATACAAGGCGGGATTTCCAATGGGATGGACATCACCTTCCGCACGGCCTTCAAGCCGGTGGCCACCATCATGAGTGACCAGCAAACCATCAACCAGCAGGGTGAAGCAAGTGAAATTTCAGGAAAGGGACGACATGATCCCTGTGTGGTACCTCGGGCAGTGGTGATCGTGGAAGCCATGACCGCACTGGTGCTGGCCGACCACCTGTTGAGGCACCGGGCGTACCGCTAAAATTCGAATTTCTATTTCAGGTCAAACAGATCATCCACGCCGAGCAATCTGCGGCAGGTAAAGCCTTCCCCGTATTTTGCTCCGATATATTTTCCATATTCCCGGCCACGGGCATCAATATATTCCATAAAATCCGGCTGGGAAATATAGGTTTGCGGTTCATCCCCGCTGCCAGCGTAATCTTCGGAAAAAAACTGGGAAGTATAGGCCCGGATCGCACGGAACTTGGTTTCCCAGTGATCGCTCACATCCATCACCACATCGGGTTTGATATACTGATCCTGGATCAGTTGCAATAACAGACGGGGACGGAATGCTTCCTGCGGATTTCCATCGGCATCCAGGGTTTCGATCATCCTCAGCCCCGAAAGGAATGCGGCATCATTGACCAGATCCCCTGCCCGGCCATGATCCGGATGCCGGTCGTGGAGCGCATTGGTGATCAGAATTTCAGGACGATACCGGCGGATGGCACGGACCACTTCCAACTGATGGGCCTCATCATTGCGGAAAAACCCATCCCGCATTTTCAGATTTTCCCGGACAGTCAGTCCCAGGATTTCCGCAGCAGCCGCTGCTTCCCGGTCCCGGATCTCTGCACTTCCCCTGGAGCCCAGTTCACCCCGTGTCAGATCCACGATCCCTACTTTCCGGCCCTGTGCCACCTGTTTGGCAATCGTCCCTCCACATCCCAGTTCGGCATCGTCCGGATGGACCACGATCACCAGCAAATCCAGTGTCATCCCGGTCGGATCCAGGTTATTTTTAACTGTCATATCTTCTTTGAATATTTGATTAAACGCAGCATCCGGATCAATAAACACGGAATCCGGGCTAAAATATCGGAGTCCGGGCTAAAATGCCCGGTATGTTGCATGGTAGCCCAGACTTTGCAGAATGCTCTCGATCTCCAGGTCCTCCCGGGGATCATACTGATTTTTCAGATTATGACCGAACATCTTGGCAATGGATTGATAAAAAAATGCGGTCACCCCTCCCCTCAGTTCCCGGACCACTTCATAGCTCGAATTCCCGGTCTGCCGGTCGATCAGCTTGACCAGGATCTTTCCCTGGGTCACCGTCAGGTTCTTGACCTCCCGATTAAACATATCCTTGATCTCCTTTTCACAGTTTTTCACCAATCTCTTTTGTTCCCTTTTGCTGCTGGTCATCGCCAGATCGCGGTACAACTGTTCGTATTTGGTCTGCGCAAAATGGGCATACGGCAGTACCTTGATCACATTATAACGCAGACGGCGGTAGCGTGCCTCGGCTTCCTTCGAACTAAACTGCTGCACCAGGTTGATGCGTACTTCCGGGATCAGCACCCATAGCATTTTCTCTCCATTGACCATGGTGGTCGCCATCAAAATCGAGCCTTTCAATTCCGGGGATGGAATATCCGAAACAGGGGATGGATTTACAGAGGCCGCTCTGGCCCTGCCGGTGGTCTGCTGCGGAATCCCGGCCTGAAGAGGACTGTTGCTGCCGATCCTTCTGGAAGAGTCCGCAGCCGCAACAGCATCCACGGACGGGGCAGCTTCCGAAAACCCCGGAAGGGAAAAAGACAGAACCAGGCCCAGAAAGAGCAGTCGCCTCATCAATTTGTTCCAACCGTTTGCCATTCAGCAATTTTATTAAATCCGGATTCCTATACGGGATACGGGTTAAAATTAAAAAATCAAAAGCTATCTTTGAAAAGTAGTTTTAATTTTGTATATTTATATATTAGTTGCAGTCGTTAAAATTTTGACTGAACATACAAAGTTAAGCATCTTATCTGAATAGATGAAAAAATTTGTGGATGAAAGAATTAGTCATTGACATCGAGGCGGAAAACAAAGAAATCAGACGACGGTACCGGGCTCTCCTGCGTGCTTGCAGACCTACTTTGCAGCGTGGTGACAAGCAAACCATCCGGAAAGCGTTTGATATGGCACTGGAATGCCATAAGGACATGCGCCGCAAATCCGGTGAACCCTATATCTACCATCCCATTGCGGTCGCACAGATCGCAGCAGAGGAAATCGGTTTGGGAACCACCTCTATCGTGTGTGCCCTTTTACATGATGTGGTAGAAGACACGGATATCAACCTGGAAGACATTGAGCGGGATTTTGGCAAAAAAGTAGCCCGGATCATTGACGGGCTGACCAAAATATCGGGCATTTTCGGCACCGGCAATTCTATGCAGGCCGAAAATTTCAGAAAAATGCTGCTGACCCTTGCGGATGACGTACGGGTGATTCTGATTAAACTGGCGGACCGTCTGCACAACATGCGGACCATGGATTTTATGCCGAGGGACAAGCAGCTCAAAATTGCCTCGGAAACCACCTATCTCTATGCGCCGCTGGCTCATCGCCTGGGGCTTTATGCGATCAAGTCCGAACTGGAGGATCTGGCCATGAAATACCTGGATCCGGATACCTACAAGTTTATTGCGGGCAAACTGAACGAGAAAAAGACGGAGCGGGAGCGCTATATCAAGGATTTTGTGGAGCCCATCAAGGAAATTCTGCAAGAACAGGGCATTCAGGCCGATGTGTTCGGCAGGCCCAAATCCATTTTTTCCATCTGGAACAAAATGCGCAAAAAATCCATTCCCTTTGAGGAAGTCTATGACCTGTTTGCCATCCGGATCATTATCGATGCGGCCCCTGATCAGGAAAAAGCAGAGTGCTGGAAAGCCTATTCCATTGTCACCGACCTGTACCGGCCCAATCCGGACCGGTTGAGGGACTGGATTTCATCGCCCAAAGCGAATGGGTACGAATCGCTCCATACCACGGTGATGGGGTCCAAAGGTCAATGGGTGGAAGTGCAGATCCGCTCGACCCGCATGAACGAGATTGCCGAAAAAGGTTTTGCCGCCCACTGGAAATACAAGGAATCCAATCCGGACAGTGGACTGGATCTGTGGATACAGAAAGTACGGGAACTCCTGAACAGTCCGGAACAGAATGCGCTGGATTTTCTGGATGACTTCAAGATGAATCTCTTTTCGGATGAAATCTTCATTTTTACCCCGAAAGGAACCCTGATCCAACTTCCCTACAATGCAACCGCGTTGGATTTTGCCTTTGAGATCCACTCGGATCTGGGTGCCAGTTGTATAGGGGCCAAAGTCAATCACAAACTGGTTCCGCTGAGCCATCAACTGCAAAACGGTGACCAGGTGGAGATCATTACTTCCAGCAAGCAGACGCCAAAAGAAGACTGGCTCAATTTTGTGGTCACCGCCAAAGCCCGCTCCAAGATCAAATCTTCCTTGAAAGAAGAGAAGCGAAAAGTGGCCGAGGAAGGGAAAGAAATGCTGGAAAGAAAGTTGAAGTCCCTCAAAATCACCTACAATACGGACAATATCAACAAACTGGCAAATTATTTCAAGTATCCGTCCTCACAGGATCTGTTTTACAATTTTGCTAAGGGGTTGATCGACATGAAGCATCTCAGGGAGTTTGTGGCCAGCGAACGGAGTGTGGAACAGCATAATTCCCAGTTCAATTCGCATGCGGCCGGATTGATGGACAAAATCAATAAGAAAGATCAGGAAACTCTGCTGATCGGGGATGAATTCCAGAAAATAGATTATACCCTGTCCACCTGCTGCAACCCGATTCCCGGGGATAATGTATTTGGCTTTATCACCGTCAATGAGGGGATCAAAATACATCGCACCAATTGTCCGAATGCGTCCAAACTGATGGCCAACTATGGTTACCGCATCATCAAGGCCCGCTGGACTTCCCAAAAGGAGCTGGCCTTCCTCACCGGGCTGCAGATTGTGGGGATCGATGATGTGGGGCTGATCAATAAGATTACCACGGTGATTTCCCAGGAGTTCAAGGTCAATATACGTTCCATTACCATTGGCAGTAATGAGGGGATTTTTGAGGGTTCCATTATGGTATTCGTCAATGATACCGAGCAATTGGACCATCTGATCCGCAGCCTGAAACAAATCAATGGCATTACTTCTGTGAACCGCTTTGAGCCCAACGTTAATTGATTGGTTAATTAATTGTAAATACTACTTGAATCTTTTTATATTTGTACTTTGATCCCAAAACAACATGACGCAGTCTGAGAATTACCAAACCGTCAAAAAAATATTCGAGGCCTATCTCGAAAATAAAAACCTCCGGAAAACCCCGGAACGGTACGCCATACTGGAAGAAATTTATTCCAGGAACGACCATTTTGATGTGGAGTCACTCTACCTGCATATGAAAAACAAAAAATACAGGGTGAGTCGGGCGACGGTTTACAATACACTGGAACTGCTGGTATCCTGTGACCTGGTGACCAAACACCAGTTTGGGAAAAACACGGCTCAGTTTGAGAAATCCTACGGATATAAGCAGCATGACCATATTATCTGTATAGAATGCAGTAAAGTGGTGGAGTTTTGTGATCCGCGCATCCACCAGATCCAGAGCATGATGGGCGAATTGCTGAAATTTGAAATCAAACACCATTCCCTGAACCTGTATGGTATCTGCAGCGACTGTGCCGAAAAACAGCAAAAAGAACAGGAAGAAAAAATAACAGAACCGGTTGTAAAGACCAGGACCAAAACCAGAATCAAAAAGGTCCTGACTGGTGCCTGATCAAAATTTTCAAATATAAAATTATAAAAATTATCATTTTTCAAATATGCAAGTTGATGTGCTATTGGGCCTGCAATGGGGCGATGAAGGTAAAGGAAAAATTGTGGATGTGCTCTGTCCAAAATACGATCTGATCGCACGCTTCCAGGGAGGGCCGAACGCCGGCCATACGTTGGAGTTTGACCATCAGAAATATGTGCTCAATACCATTCCCTCCGGAATTTTCAACAAGCATTCCCTCAATCTGATCGGCAATGGAGTCGTGATCGATCCCATTACCCTGAAAAGGGAATTGGACAATCTCCTCAAAAGCGGATTCGATCCGGTGGGTGATGGCAAACTGGTGATCAGCCGCAAGGCGCACCTGATCCTCCCGACCCACCAATTGCTGGATGCGGCCTCTGAAAGCAAGATGGGAAGCGCAAAAATCGGTTCAACCCTCAAGGGGATCGGCCCCACCTATATGGATAAAACCGGTCGGAACGGCCTCCGCATCGGGGACATCAGTCTCCCGGATTTTGAGGAACGCTATCAGCGATTGGTCGAAAAGCACAAGTCCATCCTGTCCCATTACGGGGAAATTGCGGATTTTTCAGAAAGAGAAGCCCTCTTTATGGAGGCTATTGCCTTTCTCCGTACGATCCCATTGGTGGACGGGGAACATTTAGTGAATAAAATGCTGGCCGAAGGTAAAAGCGTACTGGCCGAGGGGGCACAGGGGACGTTGCTGGATATTGACTTTGGTTCCTACCCTTTTGTCACCTCTTCCAATACCACGACCGCAGGGGCCTGCACCGGACTGGGGGTAGCTCCGTCCAAGATCAAAAAAGTCATCGGAATCTTCAAGGCTTACTGCACCCGGGTAGGCGGCGGGCCTTTCCCCACCGAGCTCCAGGAGGAGACCGGGGAAAAACTCCGGCAGCTTGGGCATGAATTCGGAGCCACCACCGGCAGACCGCGGCGCACCGGTTGGATCGATCTTCCGGCCCTCAGGTATGCTATTATGCTCAACGGGGTGACGGAACTGGTGATGACCAAAGCCGACGTTCTGAGTGGTTTTGACACGATAAAAGCATGTACACATTACCTGCAAAACGGGGAAAAGATAGACTATATGCCATACGACATTATTTCTGTACCAGTAGAGCCGGTCTATGAGACCCTTCCCGGCTGGGCACAGGATATTACCGGCATAGAAGAGCCTGGGCAAATCCCGGAAACACTGAAAAATTACATTCAATATCTGGAAACCCAACTGGGCGTGCCGATCCGGTATTTATCGGTCGGGCCGGACCGCAAGCAGACCCTGATCCTGGATTAAGACTTTTTCGATATGGTCTCAAAGGCTTATCACCTCAAAGACAGCGATACTTTTATACAGAAGGCCCTGCGCTGGGCCGCGGATTATGATAGTGTTTGCTACCTGGATTCCAATGGATATCAGGATAATTACGGCAAAATCAATGTTTTTATTGCGGTAGGGGAAAAGGAAGCATTCCTATCGGAATCCGCTGACAGCAGGCGCTCCGCTGAAATATTCCCGGAGGACGGGAACGCCCGGACCACTTTTGAACGCATCCAACAGTTTGTCGATCAGCACCCCGGCCATTGGATTCCCGGTTTTCTGGGTTATGACCTGAAAAATGAACTGGAACAGCTCCAAACCCGTGAGCCAAACCGCACGGGTATGCCCGATGCTTATTTTTTTGTACCCCAATACACGCTGCTGATCGGCAAGCACAACGTGGAGATCAAGGCCGATGATCCGGACGAGGCCATGCGGCGGATCGAATCGGCACCTACCGGCGAATTGGAGCTGGATTTTCATGGAAAATTGCAGCACAGAATGAGCAAGTCGGACTATCTGGAAGCCTTTGACCACATTCAGCAGCATCTCCGGCAGGGAGATTGTTACGAAGTCAATCTCTGTCAGGAATTCTTTGCGGAACAGGCATCGGTCAATCCCCTGGCACTCTATCAGCGGCTCAATCAGCTCTCTCCCACCCCCTTTTCCTGTTTTTTCAAATTCAGCGATAAATATATCCTCTCAGCCTCCCCGGAGCGGTTCCTGTCCAGACAGGGGCAGACACTGCTCTCCCAGCCCATCAAAGGTACTGCGCGACGGGGCCAGGATGCGACCGAGGACGAAAGACTCAAAGCGGAACTGGCCGGATCTGCCAAAGAGATCAGTGAAAATATTATGATCGTGGACCTGGTCCGCAATGATCTGACCAAATCAGCCCGGCCGGGTACGGTACAGGCGGCCGAGCTGACCAAAGTATATAGTTTCCGGCAGGTACACCAGTTGATCTCCACCATCACCTGTGAACTGGCTGATGGTGTAAACTCCACGCAGGCTATTGCGAACGCATTTCCGCCGGGTTCCATGACCGGTGCACCGAAAATCAGGGCGATGGAAATTATCGACCAGTATGAAAACAGCCGGAGGGGCGTGTATTCAGGCGCATTGGGTTATTTCAGCCCGCTGGGCAATTTTGATTTCAGCGTGGTGATCCGCACCCTCCTGTACAATGCCGGAAACGGTTACCTGTCTTTTCATGCCGGCGGGGCCATTACACTCGAATCCGAGGCAGAAAAGGAATACCACGAA
Source organism: Parapedobacter defluvii (assembly GCA_040392005.1). Taxonomy (GTDB): domain Bacteria; phylum Bacteroidota; class Bacteroidia; order Sphingobacteriales; family Sphingobacteriaceae; genus DASRQK01. The sequence goes on along the minus strand of JBEBWT010000026.1, from coordinate 6,804 downwards.
TGCCTCCTCAAAGGCAAGGCTTTGTTTGAGGTACTGAAAGGGCAATAAGGGATCAAACCGGAAATCAGGCCTGGGCGGTCGGCCCCCCGAAATTCATGGGCAAAGGCGGCACATCCTTGCTGTCAATCTCCCCATGCGTAGCTTCGTATTTATCCAGATTATCTTCCAGGGCACGCAAAAAACGCTTGGCATGCTCCGGGGTCAGGATGATCCGCGATTTGACCGTTGCTTTGGGCAGACCTGGCATGACCCGGATAAAATCCAGTACAAACTCCGTATTGGAGTGGGTAATAATAGCCAGGTTTGAGTAAATTCCCTGAGCGACCTCCTCGGTCAGCTCTATATTCAATTGGTTATCTAACTTTTGTTCCATGCTGTAAAATTAATAAAGTTTATTAGCTATTCTCCGCCTTTTACGCAGAAAAAAGTGATGCCGGATCATCAATACGCTCATCCGGAAGGCGTCAAAAAAGAGGGCGCACAAAACGATTCCGGCCGGAATAAAGAAGGCATAATACCTGAATTCCGCAAAGGAGAATGCACCCAGCACCCCTCCCAGCAAGAAGGGAACAATAATATTGACATGCAATAACAAACGTTGTCTCAGCAGCTTTCCAATTTTCAAACGGGCCCGCACCGCTTCGGCCAGCGCAATCCCAAAATCTGTCATAATCCCGGTAAGATGCGTCGTCCGCACCACCGACCGGGACACCTCCGAAACCAATGCATTCTGTATCCCCATGGCAAACAAAAGGCTGCCCGCAAAATGTTCTCTTTTTATCAGACTTCCATCATAAGTATAACCATATAGCGCTACATAAGCCAATATGGATATCACGATCAGCAGCGGCACCGCATAGACATAACGTTTGTGCCGGCCCATGACACGGGTGTATAAACCTGAGAAAAAAGCACCGGCAAGAAAGAGCAGCAGGCACAGCCCCGCCATCTTGACCGCCCGCATATCATTCAGGGAGAAATCGGAGGCAAAGGTCGCAGCATGGCCAGTGATATTGGTCGTCAATACCGCAAAAGCCATCAGGCCCGCCGCATTGACAAAACCTGCCGACAGACTGAGAAAGATGGCTATGCGCAGGTTATGCCTGAAAGAACGCTTGGTACCGGTATGCCTCAACATCGCAGGTTATTTGGCAAAACTCCTGAAATCCTGGTCTGTCTCCAATGCCAGCAACGTTTCATAGATCAGGCGGATCACATTGTCCACATCATGCTTATGGATCATCTCGACGGTGGTGTGCATATAGCGTAGGGGCAACGAAATCAATGCAGAAGGCACTCCTGCGTTGGAATAGGCAAAGGCATCCGTATCCGTACCGGTGGACCTGGAAGAAGCCTGACGCTGGAAAGGAATCTGGTACTTTTCCGCCGTTTCGACCAGCAGACGATTGAGATTGATCTGCACCGCCGGAGCATAGGAAACCACCGGGCCTTTTCCACAGGCCAGATCCCCCTGGGTGATCTTATTGATCATCGGGGTCTGGGTGTCATGGGTCACATCCGTCACAATGGCCACATCCGGCTGGATCCGGTGCGCAATCATCTCGGCTCCCCGCAGGCCGATCTCCTCCTGCACCGCATTGACAATATACAGGGCAAAAGGCAGTTTTTTCTTATTCTCCCTGATCATGCGGGCAACCTCGGCGATCATAAAACCACCGGCCCGGTTGTCCAACGCACGGCCCACATAGTACCGGTCATTGAGCACCATGAATTCATCTTCATAGGTGACCACCGACCCCACATGGATGCCCAGCGCCTCCACCTCCTCTTTTGAGGTACAACCACAGTCCAGGAAAATGTTTTTCAGTGAGGGGCCCTCTTCCTTCTCCCCTCCGCGGGTATGGATGGCCGGCCATCCGAATACCGCCCTGACAATCCCTTTGTCGGTGTGAATATGGACCCGCTTGGACGGGGCGATCTGATGATCCGAACCGCCATTGCGGATCACATAGATCAATCCATCTTTGGTGATATAATTGACGAACCAGGAAATCTCATCCGCATGGGCCTCGATCACCACCTTATACGCTGCCCCCGGATTGATCACGCCTACTGCCGTTCCGTAATGGTCTGTAAACGTTTCATCCACATAGGGTTTCAGATAATCCAGCCACATACGCTGCCCGGACCATTCAAAACCGGTCGGGGATGGATTATTGATATATTTTTCAAAAAATGCCAGGGACTTTTCCGTCACGACCGGCTGATGTTCCGCCTCTGCGGTCTCTTTCTTCCTCTTTGCCATGAATCTATTTTCGTTTGAGCAAACTTAGCGAATATAGTGCACATAAAAAATCCGGCAGATGATGTTTCCGGCGGATCAGGAACGTGTCAGCCGGACGAACAGTTCCTCGGCAGAACCCACTCCATGAGACGCGGTCAATTCGTTCAGCGGGCCGTGGGCCACGATCTTTCCCTGATGGATAATGGCCACATCGTCGCAGATGGCCTCTACTTCCTGCATCAGGTGGGAGGATAGAATTACGGTTTTTTCCCGGCCGAGCTGGCTGATCAATTGCCTGATTTCTATTAATTGATTGGGATCCAGGCCAGAAGTGGGTTCGTCCAGAATCAGGATGGGTGGATCATGCAGGATAGCCTGCGCCAGTCCGACCCTCTGTTTATATCCCTTGGAAAGCTGACCTATGTGTTTATGTTGTTCCGTTTGCAGGCCGGTCTGCGCTACTACTTCGGAAATCCGCTCTTTTAGTTTCGGGGTTTTATACAATTGTCCGGTAAATTCAAGAAATTCCAACACATACATATCCTCATACAGGGGGTTATTCTCTGCGAGATACCCGATGTGCTGACGCTGAGCGGCATTGAGCGGATCCAGGGCCTGGCCGGCGAATAATACTGCTCCCGCATCTGCGGCAATACTGCCCATGAGGATGCGCATAGTCGTGGATTTTCCGGCTCCGTTCGGGCCCAGGAAACCCAGTATCCGGCCAGGACTGGTTCCGAAGGACACACCGCTCAGCACTTCCTGCCTGCCAAAGGATTTATAAATTTCACGAACCTCAATGGAACGAACCTGAGTGGACATATATTATTTAATGTGGCCGGTTAGTTAATACAGCCAGTTATTTGATGTGGCCGGCAGTTACTGCACAAATGCCGATGACAATTTTTGTTCTTTGCGGTATTGATGAAGGGCTTCGCCTGCCTCCCGGGGACGATCGGTCGAAAGTATATCTGCTCCCCGGCCGATCAGGTCCGTATAGATTTCCGGGCCTCTTCGTTTGGCCTGATTGTCCAGGTTGCCCATTGTACCCAGGATACACATAATGCCATGACCGTGCAACAATTCATAGGTACTCCTGTCTGCTTCACTGGTCCCTACAAAAGCGACCAGGCGATTGTCAGGGATATTCCGGTCATTCAAACGGAGCAGATCGCCAGAGGAGCCAATGGAAGCCGAGATCATCAGGTCAGGATCCAGTCGATACACTTCCAGGGCCTGATCCGCACTATATGTGATCACTACTGAATAGGGCTGGGCACGGTTTCGCTGGATCGCATCCACAACCATCCTGTACGGGACCCCCCTTTTGACATCCAGGGTAAATACCACCTTGCCATTTCCCCATTTCAGCGCCTCATCAAGGGTTGGTATCCTGAATTTGGTCTGGCCACCCTCATTATCTTTCAGAAATAATGCCCTGAGCTCCCCTGAGGTATGGTCCGAAATCTTCCCCTGCCCGGTACTGGTACGCTCCAGGGTCTCGTCGTGCATCAGGATCAGCACCGAATCGCGGGTCATACGGACATCGCATTCGATAATGAGGGGTTGCTGCCTGCGCTGGTACTCAAAGGTCTCCAGGGCATTTTCAGGGTAACCGGGGGCAGGGCCGCCCCGATGTGCGCTGATCAGTGGATACCGGTTTTCATCGTAGGTCAAAAAACGATACAGATCATCTGCACTATTCAAGACAATTTTGGGATCCGTATCACCCCAAAAACCATTTCCGGTGCTTGGTTGCACACAGGCCAGCCACAGCGATCCGAACAATCCCAGAAATAAAATAACAACAGTCCTCATATGCTTGTAAAAATAACGAAATTTATGCCAAAACACCCACAAATCTGCATATTAAATTAATTTGAAAATATTTTTGCAAACTATTGGCCAACCCACTATATTTGCAGACCATTTGCGCCATGTGGCATTGCCCGATAGTATAATGGTAGTACGACAGATTTTGGTTCTGTTTGTCTAGGTTCGAATCCTGGTCGGGCAACAAAAATGAAATTACGGATTGTCAGAAGGCAATCCGTAATTTTTTGATTAGCTTTGTATTGAAACAACACCATTCTTATAAATACTTCTAATTAAAATAAACAAAAATGCCCCTGCAATTCAACCCTGTCAAATTATTTTCGGGCTCCGGCTCTCTTGAACTTTCAGAAAAAATCGCAAAATCATACGGAAAACCACTGGGTTCCATGACCCTCTCCCGTTTCAGTGATGGCGAAATCCAACCCTTTTACAATGAATCAGTAAGGGGCAGTGATGTCTTTCTGATCCAGTCCACCAATCAGCCGACCGACAACCTGTTTGAGTTGCTTTTGATGATTGACGCTGCAAAAAGGGCCTCCGCACATTATATTACGGCAGTGGTGCCTTACTTTGGTTTCGCCCGTCAGGACAGGAAAGACAAACCCAGGGTGGCAATCGGGGCAAAAATGATCGCCAATCTGATCACCGCGGCAGGTGCGCACCGGATCATGACCATGGACCTGCATGCCGCACAGATACAGGGATTCTTTGACATTCCGGTGGATCACCTGGATGCCTCCATTATTTTTGTGCCCCATATCAAATCGCTGAATCTGCCCAATCTCACAATTGCCTCGCCGGATATGGGTGGTTCCTACCGGGCCAGGACCTTCGCCAAATACTTCAATGCAGAGGTAGTCATCTGCGACAAACAACGTAAGCGTGCCAACGAGATAGAATCCATGTCCATCATCGGGGATGTGACCGGTCAGGACATTGTGTTGATCGATGACATCTGTGATACGGCAGGAACGCTGTCAAAAGCCGCTTCCCTGATCATGGAGAATGGCGCTAATAGTGTGCGGGCAGTCTGTACGCATCCGGTGCTATCCGGCAAAGCCTATGAAACTATTGAAAACTCGGCCCTGACGGAATTGATCGTGACCGACACCATTCCATTGCAGCACCAGAGTCCAAAAATAAAAGTCCTTTCGACTGCCGAATTATTTGCCGGAGCCATCAAAAATGTCAATGAACACGGCTCGATCAGTGATCTCTTTGAGATCAAATAGACCGGATTCTCCGGTTCTGGATTTTTTTTCTCCGAAGTGTAGCATTTTGCACTGATGATTCGTTATATGGGTATGAAAAGATCCATCCTTCTACTCTTGTTCATTGGCTGCCAGGCAGCTACATGGCTCCAGGCACAGACCAGGCACGAATTGGGTGTCCATTATCACCTGATGGCCCCTCCGGGGTTTACAGATATGGGTCCGGGGGCCGCACATTATGAGTTCAAACAGCACAGGGGTTTTGGTATCGACTACCGGAATTTTATCAAAGATTGGCTTGCCATCCAGTCCGGCCTGACTTATTATGCCAATCAAATGGACATCAGTGCCTCCTCTTCCCTGGGGCCAAACCGTCCCACCGATATCCGCACAGAATCCCTCGATATACTTTCTGTCCTGGTTTTCCTTGAAGCACATTTTTGGAAATACTTTTTTGCCAACGCCGGGATTGCCCTTGATGTGGATCTCAGCACACATACTTTCAGGCAGCAGACTGGTATCGGGTGGGGAACGGGGCTCGGTATCCAATATGCGTTCAAAAACCATATCCGGATCTATGTCAATCCACAGGTCAGACAACATGCAAGCCTCAATTTCAATGCTAAGAAGATTACTCCTCCAAATACGGGGCCTGATCATCCGCATAAATTAACACAAGAAAACATTAAGTTCGGATTGTCCTATCAGTTTTAAAAAAATATTCTTATCTTTGCGCCCTGTTTAAATTTTAAAATTATTCAACAATGAAATCAATTGCTATTAGCGGTTCTTCAAGAAAGAACGTAGGGAAAAGAGATGCGAAGGAGCTGCGTTACCAGGGTCTGGTGCCTGCAGTGCTTTATGGTGGTGACAAACAAGTCCACTTCTCCGTATCCGCAGCTGATTTGAAGCCTGCAATCTATACTGCAGACGTTCATTTCATCGATCTGGACATTGATGGCGACAAATACAGAGCCATCATCCAGGACAGCCAATTCCATCCATTGACAGACCTGATCCGTCACATTGACTTTTTGGAACTGGACGACAAGAAAGAAGTAGCCATGCTGGTGCCGATCAAACTGACCGGTACATCTCCCGGTGTCAAAATGGGAGGTAAGCTGGTGCAGAAACTCCGTAATCTGCGTGTAAAGGCATTACCGAACAACCTGCCTCAGTACATTGAGGTGAGTTTGGAGCCCCTGGAAGTAGGTAAATCGGTGCGTGTAGAAGAAATCAGCATAGACAATGCCCGCATCCTCAACAATGGTGATGACACCATCGTTTCGGTTGTAATGTCCCGTGCCCTGCGTCAGGCAGAGCAGGAAGCTGCAAAAGCGGATAAGAAGAAATAATTCTTTTCAATTATTTTCATATAAGATGCCCCGGAAAGTGCTATTGGCTATCCGGGGCATTTTCTATTCCGTCAGATTGCGTTTCGTCCCGTCTGTTATTGTTTGCAGGATTGCACTTTATGGTCGGGACTGCCGGTTTTATTCGGACAGCATTATG
>JBEBWT010000025.1:0-28203 GCA_040392005.1 Parapedobacter defluvii | reverse complement strand
GGTCAATATGGTCACCGCAGGCAAACTGGGCAAAAAATCCGGGGCCGGGTTTTATACGTATTGATATCCGGCTCCAACTCAATTTTGTACACGGTGTGTAGAAAATCTCCTCATGGGAAAGGCAGTATAAATCGGCGGTACAACCCGGGATGGCAGTATGCGCAACAAGGGGTACGGGATTTCGGTCGGCTACCGTTTCTGAGATTCTCCTGGCAACCGGACTGAGAATAGCACGGGTTACAGTTTTGAAGGTTTTTGTAATGAAAACCTTAACTCCCGCAGAAGGATAGGTTTTTCTCGGATTTGGTATTCCCCAAATTCATACGAATTTGGGGAATACCAAATCCGAGAAATGAATGCAAAACTCGGACTATCTCTTTGCTTTGACGGATACCCGGTCGATCCGGGTGCCGTTCCGGTCATAAAGCGTGAGTAATAAACGTTTTTTATTGGCCTTCATGGTCAGGGCCCCTATCGTGTTACTCCCTTCCGTCCAGCGCAGCCTGATCAGGTCTGTGTTGTGGACCAGCTCTGCAAAAGACCGCCCTCTTTCGTTATCCGAAGAAGGGGTCTGTATATAAACAGTCCCTTTTGTGCCATCTGTCACCTGGTCTGCGTACAGGGCTTTGGTGCGGACATAAATGTGGTTGTTGCCACTGATGGCCAGATCGACTCCACATTCGTCAAATAGGCTTTTCCACCGGCTATATTGCGAACTCCTGCCGTCGTCTCCCATAAACCATTGATAATGCGATACAACGATAATGTATTTTGCCGGATTGTTTTTGATCACTTTTCGGGCCCAATCCTGCGCCTGTGCAAGCTCTTCTTCGCTTTTCATACTCTCATTGTTCAGCATGACAAAGAGGGCATTGTCGTAGGTGAAATGATACGAGACCCCAATTTCTCCTGCATAACCATTGGTTGGATTGTTATTGACGTGCCGGAAAAAATCATTGCTCTGTGCATTCTGCCGGGTCATATTGTCATGGTTTCCATTGACCCCGGCCCATACATATTTGCTGAAAGTCGGATCGGCGTACAAAGTCGGCCAAAACGAATAGCTGCCGCCCCAGGCAGAAAGATCCCCGACATGAAGCATGAAATCAAAGTCCTTTTTGTTCTTTTTCTCCAACTGACCGATCATCGCCATCGCCGCCTGTTGCCTCTTGGGAAGAGGAGCGTAAACGTGCATATCGGAGATGATGCCCATATCCCATTTTCCAGATCCCGGGGCCGTTTTGAAATAGCGGACTTCACCGTTCCCGTCAGCAGAGAGTTTATACATATATTCCGTCCCGGCCTGGAGCCCCTGTAAGGAAATGGTATTCCGGATAAAACGGGCATTTTCGTAGAAATCTTCACCGTTCGGCTTTTTTGAATAAATGCTATCGAAGACCGTGCATAGCTCTTGATCCGCTTTTGCGGTACTCGCTTTCTTCCAGCTTTTGTCGGTTTTCTTCGTATAGGTAATGAACGAATCTCCGCTGCCGAGGTCTGTGTGCCAGTTGAGGCGTATCTCGGTCGAAGCGTTTTCTCCGGGATTGGCAATCACGGTGTACGCGCTTTTGGAGCTGGTGGGGTCAGTGATGGTGCTATTTTGGGCCGGAGCAAGAGTTTGAGCCGGAGCAAGCGTTTGAGCCGGGGCCGGGTGCATCCATACCGAAGCAATCAGCGCAGCAATTAAAAAAGTCAGTCTATTCATTATTTTGGGGTGCTTCCGCTTTGCGGTTGTTGCCTTCAAAGATATATACTATTTCTGCATTTTGGAAAATAACGGGTTATCTTTCTTTGCAGCGGGACAGGGTATAAAAGATGTTATTCCACTTCTGACAAGACGATCAAATATAAGCAATCACCTCAACTATTTCCCCTGATCCCAAACCCGAGCCGTTTTCTTTCAGGTAGGGGTCTCCATTTTTTCCTGGAGCCGGTCAGGTTGTAATATGAAATCTGCGAGATACCATCCGTTCGATCTTTGAGGATCATGGCCACTGGTGGAATTATTTCTGGGACCATATTGGACCCGGAATTGCTGATTTTTCAGTACCCATATTCTTCAACGATTATCAGTATGTATTGGTTTATGCAGGTGAAAGTAGTGGTGGTCTCAGCGGATTCGGTGCTTGGATCAGTTGAAAAATGTCTTTGTGGTGAAGTTTACTCCCTCATCATTAAATATTCCCTCACCACCGGAACATCCGCAGCTGCCCAGTCATAATCCATCAGTTCGTTTCGCTGCACCCAGATCGCCTGAGCGTGCTCGGTAGGGTGGAGTGTGCCACCGGCCAGCGTACACCGAAAAGGGTAGAGGGTGAGGGCGAAGTCGCCGTCCTGGTGATCCACGGCGGTTAGCGGCTGGCCGATCCGGATCGTGATGCCCAGTTCTTCCCGGATCTCCCGGACCAGGCAATCCTCTCTGGACTCGCCCGGCTCGATCTTTCCACCTGGAAATTCCCATTTGTGCGGCAGGTTCATCCGGGCCGACCGCTGGCAGATCAGTATTTTTCCTTTGTGCTGGATGATGGCACAGGTGACATGGATCATGGGTTAAAGATAGGTAAATAAAATGCAGACGGACACCCCCTTTTACACATTTCGGGCCAGGGCCTCGATGCATTCCTCCCTGATCCGCCAGATCCCGAGGCGGGAATAGGGAAGACGCTTTTTGCGGATCCACCGCACCAGGTATGTTTGGTGCTATTATTAAAAAAGGTGAGATGATCTGTTTTTTTGGAGACAAATGCTATCAATAAAAAATCACGAAAATCATCATTGAAAATATTTGCCATCCCCAATTATTGTTGTTTGCTTGCTTTAAATCTGGTTTTATCCATCTTTGGAGGGTTGTGGAGCGGATAATTATAGGCCACGCCATTAGGATAAGCAGCTATTACCAATCTTTCCTGCCACGTTAGCTTTCTGTTTTACTAAAATGATGCGATGGGGCTACTTGAAATAATGTGATTGCCTTCGCTTCATTAAGGTGAACCATTATAGTAATTGCTGCAGGGTTTTCTTCGTTCTGATCGTACCGTATCGCTGGGCATGGGCCTTTAAGGCTTTTTCATCAAAAGTATGGAGGTTCTTCCGGAGGTTTTCCAGTATCATCTGTTCATCTTCGGCCAGAAATTTCAGATTGTTCAATAAATCAACCACCAGGTATTCCCTGGACAGTTTATTGGGAAATTTTGGTTTACGGCGAAACTCATAAACTTTATTGCCCAACTGCACATCCTCGTGCTTTTTATGATTGTATATCTGTTTCCGATTGTACAATTGCGTAGTACCCAATCCCAGACTATTATAATAGTTTGGTGAAACCATCAAAAAATCATCCCCTTTCAGATACGTTTTGATCACTTCATGTTCATCCGGTGGCGTTGGTCCAAATACGGATGGTTTCGGAACATAATAAAGTCCCTGGGCCAATTTCTTTAAGACTCCCTCACCCACCAGTTGGGCGAGATGCCGGTCTATCGAATTTGACCATTGAGTCAAATCCTCACGACGGATTCCCGGATTTCTTGCCATAAGACAATTTGTATTTCCGGAAGAATACATTATTTTGGTTCAAAATTAGCACCACATTAAAACCAATCACATGAAAATCGTCAAAACCATCTTATTTTCCCTTTTCGGATTGATGCTGATCAACAGCGGACTGAATAAATTTTTAAACTATTTGCCGGTGCCGGAAGGCTTGCCGGAAGAGCTGATGAAGGATAGCACGGCCATGATGGAAGTGTCCTGGCTGATGCCGCTGGTGGGCCTGGCGGAATTGGTGGCTGGTCTGCTGATCCTGATCCCCCGGACCCGTGCGCTGGGTGCGTTGGTGGCCTTTCCGGTAATGGTCGGTATGCTGCTGACCCACTTGACCGTGGCGCAGGACGGCATCCCGATGGCACTGGTCATTTGGGCGATTTTGATCTGGATCATTTACGATAACCGCCACAAGTACCTGCCGATGGTACGGTGAGTGCGCTCATCTCCATGCCGGGCGACTGTGGAGTGCGTTCATCCCAGCTCCGGCTTAGCATTGATGCCGCTCTAAAATTCTTCCCGTACCAGGTGATGGTTCACCATGGCACCGGCCAGATTTCCGGAGGCAACGGCACTGGCTACCGAACGCATGGGGCTGGCGTTGTCACCGCAGGCATAGACACCGGGGACGGTGGTCTGCTGGAAGGCATCGACCTGTACATGACCCGAACCCGTGATCGCACAGCTCAACTGATTGGGGATGTCTGACTGTTGGGCATAGGGCAGGGCGGCATAGAGGGCATCAAGCCCCAGGGCGGTACCATCCGCAAAAATCACTTGCCTGAGCTGGCCGTCCTGATGTTCGAGGGCGGTGATGGCCTGCGTATGGATGGGAATGCGCCGGTTGAAGAGTTTGGCCATCTGCTCGCTGTTCAGCTCCGGATTTCCATTGGTGAGCAGGGTAAGGTCCGGACTGAGGTGATGGACCAGACCGGCCAGATGCATTGCTTTTTCCCCGGTGGCCAGGATGCCGGTTTTCCGACCCCGGAATTCGTAGCCGTGGCAATAGGGACAATGGATGACCGTTTTGCCCCAGGTCGCGGCAAAACCGGGTATATCGGGTAGGAGATCTTTGAGGCCCGTGGCCAGGATCACTTTGCGGCAGGTCAATACCGGGCCGGACTCGATGGCTACCGAGAACTGTGTGGCAGCCTCTACGGTCATGCTTATATCCCGTACTGCTATTGCTTTCCCGCTGCGGTATTCCACCGTGGGGTATCGTAAGACGTCCGCTTTGGCCTGCTGGGCAATGGCTGCCGGGACCGCTCCATCATGCGTGATGAAATTGTGGGAATGCGGGGTATAACGGTTGCAGGGCTGACCATGATCCAGGATCAGCACCCTGCGGAGCGAACGGCCGAGGGACATAGCCGCCGACAAGCCGGCGTAGCTGCCCCCGATAATAATGACATCGTAGTCGGTAGGTTTATTTTTCATGTGTATATATTTATAGCAAACAGTATCTGTACAAATATATGCATTACAGATTTGTTAATGCAATGATGTTGCGAAATTAATAAGGTTTCTGCGGATCAGGGAAGCGATCATGCGATGGAATGGTCTGCATGACCTTTGTTTTATTCAAAACCCCAGTGCTTTTTTTACGGCATCCTTGCGCTGGCGGGAGACCGGCACCCGGTGATCCCGGGACAGTAGTAAATATCCACTATCTTCCTTGATGAGTGACAATACGTGGCCGGAATTGACCAGATGGGACTGGTGGCAGCGTAAAAACCCATAATCTGCCAAAAGTTCTTCGTATTCATATATCGGTTTGGAGACGATCAGTGTCTCTCCGGTCGTCAGGAAAAAACTGGTATAGTTGTTTGCTGCTTCACAACGGATAATGTCACTGGTGAGCACCAGCCTTGTTTCCCGCATCATGGGCAGTGAGATGCGGTGTGATGTCTTGTCTGTCTTTTTGTCGATGAGTTCCAATAAATTTTCGAGTTGATCGTTACGTCTTTTGTTCTTTACTCTTTCACTGACTTTGTGGACGGCTTCGGTGAGTTCGGCGGTATCGATGGGTTTGAGCAGGTAATCGATGGCCGAAAATTTGACAGCCTGGATCCCGTATTGTTCATAAGCGGTGACAAAGATGACTTCCAGCTCACGGTCGGGGAGGGCCTTCAATAGATCAAAACCGTCCTTGCCGGGCATCTGTATGTCCAGAAACAGGAGGTCTGGTCTGCTGGCAGCGATCAGGGCCAGCCCATCTTCCACATTCTGGGCTGTACCGGCAACCTGTACGTCGGGGCAGTGCTTATCCAACAGGAAATGAAGATGATCCAGGTTGTTCGGTTCGTCGTCGATCAGGATTGCGTTGAGTTTCATATACTTGATATAAGCCGGTTATGTAAGCCAGTTGGTGAAGGTAAGTCTGGCGATGGTACCTCCATGATGTTCAAAAGTAAGTAATATCTGATTCTCTTTTGACAGACTGTTAAATACCTGGATCCGATCCCGTGTCAGGCGGATTCCAAAGCCTTGGTGATCGGTTTCGTCCGGGAACCCCTTGCCGTTATCCAAAATTTCGATCAGCAGATCCGACTCCTCTGAGAAAGCCCGAATCCCGACCATTCCGCCAGTGCCGAGGGCCGATACACCATGTTTGATCGCATTTTCGACCAGAGGTTGTAGGAGAAGTGTGGGCATGTCGAGTGTGCTCGGATTGATGTTATCAGCGATTTGTACCGTCCAGTGAAACCCAAACCGCAGTTTTTCCAGGTCAAGGTATATTCTTAATGTCGCCAGCTCCTGCTCCAGGGAATGGGATATTTGACTGCTGTTTTTCAATGTATTGCGCAGCAGGGTGCTGAATGTGCCCAGATATTGGTTGGCTTTTTCGATTTGTCCGGTATTGTTGAGGCCTTTGATTGAATTGAGGGCATTGAAGACAAAATGCGGGTTGAGCTGAGCTTGCATGGATAACAATTTTTGCTCGGTCTCTATCCGCTTGTTTTCGGCTATTTTGACTCGTCTCCGCATTATCTGGACAAAAATTGCCCATAAACCCAGGAGCAGGATTACGATTGTCAATAAGTAAAAAAGATTGGTCTGGTACCAGTTGGGACGGACATAGATATGGAATTGTTCGCTGAATTCGTTCTCGGGCAGGAAGGGGGACCAGACGGTCAGCGTGTAATCTTTGCCGGCAGCCAGTCCATTGAGGGTGATCTGGTCTTTGGATGTTTCTTCCAATATAAGGTTTCCTGACCTGGTTTTGATCCTGTACGATAGATAAAGCGGCTCCCGCGATCCCTTTGCCCTCGCAAACCGGAGGATCTTTTCCTCTTTCGGCAGCAATTCGATATTCCTGCCTGCAATATCCTCATTGGTGACCTGCAAATGTATCTTTTCACGGATCAGACAAAAGGATCTGAGTAAGGTGTCTGTTTTGCGGTCGTAAAAATTAAGGAGGAGATACTCTCCTGTCGGAAGGCCGGTGGATATGATGACGCCTTCTCTTATCGCAACTTCAACCGATAGCGGCCTCCGACCGGGATGGAGGTGCACGGCCTGATTGGTTATATCCATCCCCTGGGGGTCGATCACTTGATGATAAAATAACGCTTTGCGTCCGCTGCTGTCCGGATCTTTGATCATAACATGGATATCTTCGCTGACAAACCGCATAACGGTGGTCTTACCCTGATATTGTGCCCCCAGTGTGTGAATGATCCGCCGATCCCCCTCATCAAAGTATAGATGGCCTTTTGTCTCGAAGCGCAAGGCGGGCATGATGGGGCCGGCCAGCATCTCAAAGGCACTTGCCAATACAGTCTGGCATCCTGCTATAAGCATCCATACAAGGACGATCAGTTTGATTTTCATTTTTCTCCCGGCTTGCTATTTTCCAATGCCTTTTGCAGGGCTTCCCGGATAGCGGGATCGCCCGGCCTTGGAGCCCTGTAAGCAATAAAGTTACCCTTTTCATCGATCAAAAGGTAATGTGGTATGCCATTTATCCCGTAATCTTTTACAAAATCACTTTTCATTCCACCTTTGATCCAGAATTGCTGCCCCGGCGGGTGGTGTTGCGTCCTGCCGCTTTTCCAGTCTCTTTCGAGATCATCCAGTGAGACAGAAAGAAAAGCCAACCGGTTTTCACCGGCAAATTCTTCCTCCAGTTTGTGCCCGGCAGGAAACTGGGCAATGCAAGGTCCGCACCAGCTGGCCCAAAGGTCAATGTAGAGGATTTTACCTTTGAATTGATCCAGATTTACTGTCCTGCCAACTGAATCCTGCAGTTCAAATGCAAAAGCCGGCTGCCCTATTGCTGTCCTGTTTCTGAAGTCCCGCAAGCCGGAAAACTTTTCCCTGTATAATTTCTCTCTTTGGGGATGGTCCAAAATGTTATATAGTAGTGTTGTATAGTGATTGAAACTTGATAATAAGGTGTCATTGACAACGGGATAATCCATACTTATATTTTCCAGTAAGACCTCTGATACATAGCGGCGCAGCGGTTCGATCAGATACTGTTCCATCAACCCGGGGGCTTGCTCATAATAGTAATGATAGGGCCATGTTTCCAATCCGTTCTCTTTGCGTGTTTCATTTTGCGAATCAAACTTCCGCCTCAGATAAGTAGCAAAAAACCAGCGATAATTGGAGGAGCTGAGATACCGCCAATCGTCCTGCTGATTCCGGGCAAAAGGCTCGATATAGGCGGTGTAAAACCGGTTTTGCTCTTCTTTGGGGAGGAATTGTATATAGGACCGGTAGGCGCTGACCTTTTGATAGCTTGAGTGGATACTATCAATGGTTCTGAAATCATTGATTTCGTTTTCTGGTCTGCCGTGCGAGGTGTTTTGTCTGAAATAGTCAGCTCTCAGGCTGTCCCGCGTGTCATGATGGTTCCGGATGAATTCCACAAACTGAGCCTCAGGCAACTGGTAGGTTTTTGCATTGTAGCCCAGGGATTTTAGGTATTCATTTCTGCTTATGTCGGCGGTGTAATTATTATACAATGCCGCACTTCCACTGAATCGTTGGGTGTTCCAGAACGTCGGGCTGTCCGAACCATCGGCTTCGATATGCAGGCTGGTTCCGGGCAGCATGTAAATAGTTTCATTTCTGAAATTGGACGCCCACAATCTGATATATCCCGGTGATTTGAGTTGGAGCATGATGGAGAAATTACCTTCCTGATCGGCATAGACCGTATCTGTTTGCCAGAAAACGTAATCCCGTAAGGTCGAGATGGCCAGTTCAGGATTGTTGAGGTTTTCAATTTTTCCACTGAATAACTGGGCCCTGGACGTGTGGGTCAGAGCGGTACCCGTCCAGACAAAAAGCAGACAGCTAAGTGCAAGTTTGTAGTTCATGATCGTTTCTTTTTTTCAAAAGTATCGATCACGCCCCGTGTCCGGAACCGGAAATGTGCCATCGGCATCCCCGCATGTGAATGGGATCTATTCTGCCGTGAATCCGGCGATTATATTTTTCTCTTTACTCTGATACCAGTGGATTATTCGGTCCGGGAAGCTCCCTGTTCCACCAACCAGGTTGCATACTGTGGTAGCATAGTCGAGGCATAATAGGGAATATTGAGCAATATATAGGGTTTCCTGCCTGGTGTCAGAGCTTTTTCCAGACGAAATACCCCTCCGTACACCCGGATGGCAAAGGGGTGGTCGGCGGCTTCGATAAATTGATGGAGCGATTTCAAACTGCCGGTGGCACCGGACTTGATCTCTATAGGAATTAAGTATCGCCCAATGACGAGCAACAAGTCCACTTCTGCACTGGATTGGGTCTTGTCGCGGACCCAGAACATCGCCTTGTGGTCGGTCTGCTGTTGGAGTGAAGCCAATTCCTGAGTGACCAAATGTGGTATGATAGCCCCTTTGTAGGCAGGACTAAGATCGGTCAGGCCCAGCAGCTCACCCTGGATACCCAAGGTATAATTGACCAGGCCTGTATCTAAAAATTGCAGACGTGGAGCTTTCTTCAGATCAGGTCGGGGCGGAGGCACTATATCCGTGGTAGGGTAGATTAGTCGCATGATACGTGCAGCGTCCAGTGTCCGGAATGCTTCGCCTACTTCTCTGGAGCGATAGTTTGAATTTCCAAAACCCTGAAACCGGACACGTTCATCCAGATACAGGGTGGCGGAGTCCATCAAATGTTTGATGATCCTCCGCTCCGTAACACTCATTGTATACTTTTCCACGTCATTTTTGTAGGTAGCCCATATGCTTTCATATACAGCCACCAAGTCAGACAACTGTTGGGTTTGCTGATCTTTTTTTACGATTTCGGGCATACCACCAATGATAGCGTATCGATGGAAAGCATCCATGAGTGTATAATGGGTCGCTGGATTTAAGGGTATATCAGCCAAAGCCTGACGCCATTGTGGCTTTCCGATGGCATCAAGATATTCAGGGAAATTAAGCGGATGAAGATATAGATATTCTACCCGGCCCACGGGAAAGCTTTCCACATATTGCATCGCAAACTCCAACAAAGAACCTGCGCTGATCACATGAAGCTGTGGTAATTCTTCATAAAAATAGCGGAGGAATTGGATAGCTCTGGGGCTTTCCTGGATCTCGTCTATGAATAGTAAGGTCTGGTCCATTTCAGATGAAGGGACTCCATAGGTAAATAATAGGGATTCGATAATGGTGTGGACATTTTCGAAATCTTCAAAATATCGGCGATCCTCAGGCTTTTCCAGATTGAGGATAATGGCATGAGTGTACAACACCGCAAAATCTTTAATAAGCGTTGTCTTCCCTACCTGTCTGGCACCCCGGAGGATCAGTGGTTTCCTATCGCCCTTTTCTTTCCAGATTCTTAATCTGCTTTCTATATCTCTTTTAAAGGCCATTATTTATGTTTTGTTATAAAACAAGGGCAAATTTATCCAAATTTTGTTATAAAGCAAGGGCAAATTTTTAGATTTTTTGTAATAGAACAAGGGTAGATTGATGCATGTTAGGTCATAAAAACAAGGAAAATTGGTAAATTCTTCTTACATTGCCTCCTCAACAATGTGTATGATATGGACTTTCTGAACCCGATTTTTATCGTGCTGGGCCCCTGTGGCCCGGTTGATGATGATTTTGGGCGTGATCTATGCCATCCTGTCTATTCCGTCCCTCTTTATTGACCTGAGTACTACCGTGGCCATGATTGTAGGGCTTGGCATCCTGATCTTTGGTTGCGTACTGCTTCTCATCCGCACCGAACGGGCGATCAATCAACGTTTTGGGAAGGAATGAAGGCGGGGTGGATTTTCCAATAGGTAACCCCATACCCTCATTTTGAAAAAAATGAACTCAACTCTTGCTATTATGTTTCAGAAACATTATTTTTGACAAACATAATAATATAGCAATTCAAGTTTATGAAGTTTGTCAATAGAGTATTGGAGCTGGAGCGTCTGAGAAAAATACTGGGTAGGGATCGATCGGCATTTGTGGTGATCTATGGCCGAAGACGTTGTGGTAAGTCCAGATTGATTCGTCAGGTACTGAAACCTGAGGATTTGTATTTTATGGCGGACCAGTCTGAGGCCCCCTTTCAGCGGGCGTTGTTTGCCAAAATGCTTGCAGACCATATTCGAGGTTTCGATAAGGTAATTTATCCTGATTGGGAATCCTTATTGGAAAGTATGAATCAGCAATTATCAAAGCGATTGACCTTATGTATTGATGAGTTTCCTTATTTGGTCAAGAGTACACCCGAATTGCCTTCGGTTTTTCAAAAGATACTGGAACGTAAAGAGGATTTAAAATATAACCTGATTCTTTGTGGTTCATCACAACAATTGATGCATAGTCTGGTCTTGGACTCGTCAGCTCCTTTGTTTGGCCGTGCAGATGAGATTATGAAAATAAAGCCGATGGAGGCTCCGTATCTGCAAGAAGTGATATCCTGTACGGATATGGAGACTGTGGAAGAGTATAGTGTATGGGGTGGTGTGCCGAGATACTGGGAATTGCGCTTATCCGAGAAAACACTTTCTGCTGCACTGACCACCCATTTATTTTCTTCCCAGGGAATTTTATATGATGAGCCACTCCGTTTGTTTCTGGATGATATGCGGGATACTGTTCATTCGTTTACTATACTTTCATTGATTGCGTCAGGTTGTCATCGTCTTTCGGAGATAGCGGCACGTTTGGAAAAACCGGCTACTAATCTGGCGGGACCCTTAGATAAATTGATCCAGCTGGGATATATTAAACGAGAAGTTCCTTTCGGTGAATCTCATCGTATCAGCAAGAAAAGTTTGTATAAGATTATTGACCCTTTTCTGAATTTTTATTTTCGTTTTGTAGTTCCTCATCGTTCTTTAATCGAAATTGAACAATCTGTGACTGTAATGGATTTTTTCAAGATTCAGTTTTCGCAATATGTATCAGTGATATGGGAAGAATTGTGCAGACAGGCGATTCCTTTTATGACGATTGAAGATACAAAATTCCAACCGGCGGGCAGATGGTGGGGCAGCCCTCAGAAGGATGTGGAATTGGAGTTGGATGTTATTGCTGAATCAATGGATAAAAAGTGTTTGTTGGTTGGTGAATGCAAATGGACGGACAAAACTTTCAATCCGGAACGATTGAAAGAAGATCTCCTGCTAAAGGCATCCTATTTGCCTTTTGCTAAGGGTAAAACGGTGATCCCGGTGATTTTCTCCAAACACCAGGTCGAAAGTAGTGCATGGAAGGATTTGATTGTTTTGGGCCCTCAGGAGGTTCTCGGAAGTATGAGGACTATTTCTACTAAGTAGAAAAAAATCAATACCTTTGTACCGGAGTGAACCCGTTCTATCGCTGCCCCGCTTCGGTGGGGGAGAGGAAAGTCCGGACAACACAGAGCGCCCCGCTTCCTAACGGGAAGGATGGGTTCGCGGCAGGCTTGGTTTTGCGAAAGCGGACTTGGTCTTGCTGGCGGGCCTGTACGGAATAGTGCCACAGAAAATATACCGCTCCGGCGGGCCCCGGTTGGTTTGACCAGCTCCGGCCCGGTGGAGTAAGGGTGAAAACGTGGGGTAAGAGCCCACGGCCTTGTCCGGTGACGGGCATTGCGGTAAACCCCGGGGGTTGAAAGACCAAATAGGTCACGGAATACCAGGCAGTTGCTCGCTGTCTCTCCGCCTGGCGGGGATCCGTGATGGGTAGGTTGCTTGAGCCTGTCAGTGATGGCAGGCCCAGATAAATGATAGAACATGCGAGTGATCGCAGGACAGAATCCGGCTTATAGGGTTTACTTCTTTTTTTTGACACAACTACTTTTGACAGATATATGGAGCCCAGGCTCCGCAAGCTATACCAATTTTGACATAAAACGGGCTGAATGACGACGATTTTAATCATTGATGATGAACGGGCGATCCGCCGCACCCTCCGGGAAATCCTGGAGTATGAGAAATACCGGGTGCTGGATACGGATAATGGGGCCGATGGCCTGGAGCTGATCAAGAAGGAGGAAATCGATCTGGTGCTGTGTGATATCAAGATGAGCCAGATGGATGGGATGGAGGTGTTGGAGAAGGGCCTGGAGCTCAATCCGGATCTGCCTTTTATTATGATTTCCGGCCACGGTACGGTGGAGACGGCGGTGGAAGCCAGCAAGAAGGGTGCCTTTGATTTTATTTCCAAACCACCGGATCTCAACCGCCTGCTGATCACGGTGCGCAATGCGCTGGAAAAGGGCAATCTGGTGACCGAGACCAAGGTGCTGAAGCGCAAGGTGTCCCGTACCCGGGAGATCCTGGGGGATTCGGAGCCGATCGCCCGGATCAAGGAAGCCATCGAACGGGTGGCGCCGACGGATGCCCGGGTGCTGGTGACGGGTGCCAATGGGAGTGGCAAGGAGTTGGTGGCCCGCTGGCTGCATGAAAAATCCAACCGTGCCGCTGCGCCGCTGGTGGAGGTCAATTGTGCCGCAATCCCTTCCGAATTGATCGAAAGTGAGCTGTTTGGCCACGAGAAAGGCTCGTTTACCTCTGCGGTGAAGCAGCGGATCGGCAAATTCGAGCAGGCCAATAACGGCACGCTGTTTCTGGATGAGATCGGCGATATGAGCCTGTCGGCCCAGGCGAAGGTGCTGCGGGCCTTGCAGGAGAATAAAATCACCCGGGTGGGCGGTGAAAAGGAGATCAAGGTCAATGTGCGGGTGATCGCCGCCACCAACAAGGATCTGTTGAAGGAGATCGATGAAGGCAATTTCCGGATGGACCTCTACCATCGCCTGAGCGTGATCCTCATCCACGTACCGCCGCTGGCCGAGCGGGCAGATGATATTCCGGGCCTGGCCAACCACTTTTGCAAGGAAATCTGTGAAGAGTATGGTTTTCCGCACAAGCAGATCAGTCCCGAAGCGATGGTGGCGCTGCAGCAGCTCCCCTGGACGGGAAACATCCGCGAGCTGCGGAATGTGATCGAACGCATGATCATTCTGAGCGATAAGCTTATCACCGAAAAAGAGGTGCTTGCCTATGCGAATCCAGCTGCGGTTAATGGCGGTCAAAACGGTGGAGGGTATAATGGAGGCCGGTCCAATGGTGGGGAATATTTCAGCTTCTCAGAATTTGGAACCTTGCAGGATTTTACCGGTCACGCGACTGCCCGTTATCTCCGGTTTCAGTTGGAGCGAAACGAATGGGATGTGGCGAAAGTGGCCGGTGAAATCAATGCTTCCGAAAAGGAAGTGCAGGCTCTGATCAAAGCCCACGGTTTGAAGAAGAATTGATCAGATCCCGGGATTTGAAGAAATAAGGAAGGTTTTGGAGACATTGCCTTTCTTTTTTTTGCATTTGTCGTCTTGGGGAATAAAAAATGTCACAAAAAATGTATTTGGAACGGCATATTGATCGGGAGTTATCTTTGTGGAGGCGCCAGCCTGAAGGAAAGCCATTATTGATCCGGGGGGCCAGGCAGGTAGGCAAATCAACAGCGATCCGGCATCTATCAAAGCAATTTGATCATTTTCTGGAGATTAATTTCGAAGAGCAACGCAACGTTCATCCGCCCGTTTTGGCTATGACTTACTGATTATCAAAATTTCTTATATCGAACTCACGTTAAATACATACTTGTATTTCGCAAAACACTATTTCCCCAAATTCATGCAAATTTGGGGAAATAGTGTTTTGGTGAATTGATTATATTGTTTTTCCTATCCTCATCAATGGGACATTTTATAAAAACACCCGCACAAAACAGGATCATGCTTTCCAGCCTTTATTTCCCGGCCAGTATTTCGCTAATGAGGGCATAAAGCTGCCGGATGCGGGGATCGGCCAGTTTTTCACGGTCCAGAAAATCAAGGTGTTGCTGTACGATTTTGAGGTCTTTCCGCACGGCAGGGCCGGTCTGTACCGAGGCAGGGGCAAATAGCTGTGCTTTTTCGGCGGTTTCGAGGATCAGGGGGCGGATCAGCTCAAAATCCAGTCCGTGCTGCTGGAGGATTTGGTCAGCGACCGTATAGAGGTAATTGCTGAAGTTGCAGGCAAATACAGCCGCAATATGGATGGCTTCCCGTTGGTTGGAATCGCAGGGGAATACCCGTTCGCTCAGGCCTGCTGCTACCCCGGACAAAAGCTGATACGTGTCCGGATCACTGGCTTCCAGGGCCAGGGGGATATTTTTGAAATCAATGGCTTTCGCTTTGCTGAAGGTTTGGACGGGATAAAAAACACCGTGCCTGCCTTGATAGCCTCCGGAACCCACATCCGAAGCACCTTCATCTGCAAAGACAGAAATGGAGGTACTGCCGGAAGTATGCACGACCACGCCTTTCAGGCCGACGGGCAATTGCCCGATGACTTCGGCAATGGCCTGATCGGACACGCAGATAAAATAAAGGTCTGCCTCCCGGTCCAATCGATCCAGTCGGTCAATAGGAATGATCGGTCGGCTTTCTGTCGAACCCTTTGCCAAATCTTTTGCCGTATCCTCTGTCGAACCCTCTGCAAGGGCGGTCGCCAACTCCTGTGCATGCTCCAGCCTACGGCTGTAAACCTGTACCACAGCATACCCCGATTTTATCAGGGCTTTCCCGAGTTGGGAGGCTACATTGCCGCTGCCGATCAGTACGATTTTCATTTTGAGTTCATGCTTCTTATTTCCCGGGCCTGCCCCGGACGCCTTTATTTCGCAGTCCTGCCCCGCACTTCCTTATTCCGGCGGAATATGGACATCAGAAATCCGATGGTCATAATGATGGTGCCGGCCCAGAAGAAATTGATAAACGGAAATTTGATGGCTTTGAAAACGATCCAGCGTTTTTCGGGGAGCGGTTTCTGATAGACCATCAGCTCCAGTTTGTCCTGGCTGGGCATGATATTGGTGAAGCGGAAACGCAGGCCCTGCGCATCCAGGTCTTTCCCAAAGTCAAAGGTGTTGCCTCCCTTGATCATGAAGAGGGGCTCCACCTCATATTCCTCCCCGTTGCCGGCAAACACCTTCAAAGTCATTCCTACAATCAGATCCTCCGGCTGACGGGGGATGTTTTCGATGGTGGCATCCCGATTGACACCGGTGACCACAATATAGCCATTGCGGTAGCGCACCGTATCCCCGATATTGATGGCATACACGGCCGGTTCTTCGTAATCATCAAAGCTGTTTACATTTTCGTCCTGCCCGCCGGTACCGGTCTTGGCAAAGGTGTCGGACATGGCCGCCGTAATCAGGGTATAGATATCGTGGGTCAGGTAATGCCGGGTGTCAGGCGTGCCGATCAGCCCACCCATGGCCGGATTGTTCTGGGCGAATGGACGCAACTGGAAACTTTCCCGGACTTTCCCGGTCTCCTCGTCGATCCGCTCATAATTGATCTTGTAATAGACATTGGGAGGGGCCACACTGTCGCCCACATAAGTCACGGTATATGCGCCCATCTGCACAGGCTCGCCTTCGGTCAGGAACAAATTATCCCCCGGTTTTTCGACCTGGTCAAAACCGGCTACCGCAATATAATTGCTGCTGTTCTTGGAAATCACCTCATTGGTCGCTGCGGCCACCAGGGCTCCGATGAGCAGGAGCGCGAAGCCGATGTGCGCCACCGAAGATCCGGCCAGTTTCCACTTGCCCCGGAAAGCATCCGCCAGGATACGGGCGTTGGCCACCAGTGCAAATACCGATGCAAAGGTGATCAGTATATACATGAAGTTGGTATAGACTTTGGTCACATAGACCGCAAGGGCGGTGATGGCCAGTGCGATCAGCAGGGCGTAGAGGGTGGTTTTGAAAAACTGCCCCACCTGGGTCCGCTTGTATTTGAGGAATTGGCTGAATGCCATAATCAATCCTACAACCACGGCAAAGCCTGCCTGCCACTTATTGTAATGAGCCACCGGATCGATCGGAGGAGCCACATTGGTGCCGAATGCCCGGTTGAACACCGGAATGGACGTGGAGGCAATGATCTGCACACAGGCTACGGTCAGCACCAGGGCTCCGATAAACATCCAGAATTCACGGGTATAAAGTTCTTCTTCTTTTTCGGTAGAGGGCATGCGTTTTTTGTGCGTGACCAGCAGCCAGACCATGATGCCCAGAAAGATCAGGTTGAAAATAACCAATTGCCAGAACATACCCAGATCAGTAAAGGAATGCACCGAGGTTTCACCGAGGATACCGCTCCGGGTCAGGAAGGAGGCGTAGATCACCAGTACAAAGCTGACCATGGCCAGCAGGGTAGCGGTAAAATAGGAGTGGCCCGAATTTTTGTAGGCGATCATGACGTGTACGGCGGCGATCAGGGTAAACCAGGGGATGATGGAGGCGTTTTCCACCGGGTCCCAGGCCCAGAACCCACCGAAGTTGAGCGCCTCATAGGCCCAGAAGGAACCCATAATGATCCCGGCCCCGAGGGTCATGACCGCAAACAGGGCCCAGGGTAGTCCCGGTCCCATCCATTCCTTGTAACGCCGCTGCCACAAGCCGGCTGCCGCATAGGCAAAGGGGACGATCATGGCCGCAAAACCCAGAAACAGGGTAGGAGGGTGGATCACCATCCAATAGTTTTGCAACAACGGATTCAGGCCCCTGCCGTCCGGGATCATACTGAGGTAATTGGGATTGGAAAAAATCCCCGGTGCAATGATCACTTCCCGCAGGAGGATAAAAGGGGAGCTGCCGATCCGCTGGCCGAATAATTCTACTCCCAGCAGCATGGAAGCCAGGATCACCTGGCACAGCATGACGAAAGTCATCACCGGCCCTTCCCAGCTTTTGGCCCGGAAAAGCAGTACAATACCCATCAGGGTCTGCCAGAACATCCACAGCCAGAAACTGCCTTCCTGCCCTTCCCAGAAACTGGAAATCACAAAATGGGTGGGCAGGGACATGGAGGAATGCGCATAGGCATAATGGTATTCAAAATAATGGTTATAGATAATGTAGTACAGGCAGGAACCGATCCCCACTACGGCCAGCGCATTGACCCAAAACGCGATCCGGCCCAACTGGAGCCAGGAACGTTCTTCCTGGTATTTACTGGAAAAGTAGTAGGCAATAAGGGAAAGTAATGCGGTGCCAAATGACAGGATGATAAAAAACTGTCCCAGTCTGCCCGGCAACAGGTGTTCGCCTACATATTGTATATCCATTGAATGATTTTGATTTTTATAAGTTCATGGCTTCCCGAATCCATTTATCCCTGCCCGGAGCCTAAAAGTTCATGGCGCTGACTGCCCCGGCACTGCTCACCTCGATCACCTCCACCTCATCTTCGGTATATTTGGACGGGCATTTCATCAGGATTTTGCTGGCATGAAACTCGTCACCGACCATCTTTCCGGTCAATACGATCTGCTCCGACCGCTCGATATCCTGCGGCTTGGAACCCCGGAACACCACTTTGCATTCGGTGCTGTCGTTATCGTACATGTAGAATGAAAAATGATTGGCATCGACGGTCGGTTCGTAATAAAGCTCTTTTTCCTTATTGAGCACGCCCACTACATACAGCTCGGTCTGCTTTTCCTTTGCCTGGGTAAAGGAGGAATAAGTGCTTGAATCCGCATAGATGACAATGATCATGGCGATGGCCAGGGCGATAATGATCATTCCGATGATAGAACTCTTTTTCATTTTACAAAAATACAAATAGTAATGAGAAGCAGCTAATTATGCAAATCTTTCCTATTTTTTAGAATAATTCTAAATTAGAATATTTGTATGTTTGCACCCATGTTTTTGAGCTTGGGCATCAAATCTTATTTTTTCGATATTTTCCGGCAGTTAATGCTGCTGTTTCGGCCGGTTCTGCTGTCCGTCCGTCCGGTTCTGCTGTTGTTTGCGCTGTTGGCCTTCGCCGCACTGCCGCTACTGGCGCAGACGGGAACCTCCACATCGACCGCCCGGGCCGAAACCTTTCGCCGGACCGAGATCGAATTGCGCAGCGACAATGATATGTACCTGATGAACATGCAGGACCAGTATTATACCAATGGCCTGTTCCTAAATTTACGAAAAACGGTTGATCCATCCAAATTAAATCCAAAAGAAAAGAACCGCCTGATGGAATTCAGGCTGGGGCACGAGATTTACAATGCCTATACGGCCCAGATAGACTCTTTTGAATTGGTGGACAGGCCCATTACCGGTTATCTCTTTGTTTCTGCCGGGATCAGTCATTTTTATAAAAAAGAAGATTACCTGTCCTATTCGCTTGCTCTGGGGACGATAGGCAAGCGGGCTTTTGGGGAAGAATTGCAGGCTGGTCTGCACAACTTGCTCAATATGTACCATGCGGCAGGCTGGGAATTTCAACTGAACAATGCCTGGGTGGCCGATCTGGAGCTGGATCACAATAAGCTGATCGGCCGGACCCGCAATCGGGTGCTGGATGTCTCGCTGCATTCTTCGGTCCGGTTGGGCACGCATCAGACAAATGTAAAGACGGGACCTGTTTTTCGTTTGGGAAAACTGGCTGCCTTCGATCGCTCCGCCCATTTCAATGCCCGGCTGCAATCTGGCACTTCCGGCACGGGTCCGGTGGAAGATGAATGGTACCTGTATTATAAGCCGGAGGCGCAATTGGTGTTCTATGATGCGACCATGCAGGGGGGCATGTTCCTGGATGATAAGGGACCGATGACCTCGCTGCCCAAACGCTGGCTGATTTCCAATCATTTTGGCGGAGTCTATTCCACGGATGCCCTGACCTTCAAAATCCAGTATTTTTTCAACACCAAGGAGTCGGATCAATCCCTTTTCCGGCACCAGTATGGCTCACTGGCCATGGCCTACCGGTTCTGAACCGGTAAGACGGGTTGCGGGTGGACGGATTACGATCGAGCCGGTCCCGAAACGACCTCAGGCTCAGGCCGGCTCAATTGACCAATTCCGCATCCCGGATCTGGATCTCGGCATTGCCCTTTGATATATCCGTATTGAGGAATACCTTGCCTTTTATTTTGATCGGATCTTCGGTAAAGCGCACGTTCTTGCCTTTTTTCATGATCACCTCGATCATGGGCGGGATATCGTTGGTGCCGCAGAAACTGCATTGCATGATGGGCAGTACGGACAGCATAAAGGTGTCGTGGGTACGGCCCCCGTGCAGCGGTACGAGATAACCGGGCAGTTCGACGGTTTTATTTTCCAGCCCTTTCAATTCGGGCGGGAAATACGGGGTGTAAATCGTTTGGTTGTCCTTCTTGGTCACCTTGTACATCAGGGTATTGATCTTTTCCCAGACATCGTTCATCATGGGAGTATGGTCCGGTACAACGGTAAAGGGGTCCTGATAGGCCGGGTCCACCCCGATGACCGCTTTCTGTGCGTGGGCCATGGAAACTCCGAAGGTCAGTACTGCAAAAAGCAGCAAGGTTTTTATTATATTATTATTGTACATCATCTTTTTAGTTGAATTATCAATTTCTTTAGTCGTGTGATCCATCCGCTACCTGGGGATCGATCTAATCCGATTCGGCCAGTGTTTCCGAAATAGGCGTATTATACGCTTTCAGGGCCGGAATGACGGCGGCTACAAATCCGATGCTGACTCCGACGGCCAGCAGCCAGGCTTCTTCTGGCGCAAACTGGAATGCGGAGATCAGTGAACCGGCGTTTCCTGCCTGCAAACTGATCATGTACATGGCCAGGTGTCCCAATACGATTCCCAGCAGGGCACCAAACAAGGTGATCATAATGCCTTCGGCAATTACTATACCAAATAATTTGCCACGGGAGGCACCCAGTGTACGCATAATCGCCAGGTCGTATTTCCGGTTTTTGAAGGCGTTGTACAGACTGATAAATACGCTGAATGCGGCCATGAACATAATAATATAGGCGAGCAATTGCAGGGAATCAATGCCTACGCCCAGTAATGAAAAGAGGCGGGCACTTTCCAGCGCGGGGGAAGCCGCCTGCATGCTGGTGCTTTGATTGATCATGCGGGGCAATTGGCCGATAGCAGCAGGATTGCTGTACTGGATCAGCATGGCGGTAATCTCCAGATCGGGCGTGCCATGATCCACCATGCTTTTTACAAAGGTCGGCTCTTCGGCATCATCGGAGTCCTCATTGGCTCCGCTGGTATCTTCGGCATTGGCTCCGTGGTCGTGATCGGCATGATCGTGTTCTGCATGCTCCCCATCTCCATGATCGGCATGATCATGCTCATCATGCTCCCCATCTCCGTGATCCGCATGTTCATGCTCTCCATGATCATCATGTCCCCCCTCCTCATCCCCGTGCAGCCCATGGATCGCCCAGACGCTGCTCACTGTGGTGAGGATCAGCCGGTCGGTCAGCCGCCCCGATTTTTCCAGGATGCCGGTCACCACAAAGGGGTGGTTCCCGTGTATATGTCCTTCTTCGCTCAATCCGTGGGCCCCCACAAACTGATCCCCGATTTTCAAGCCCTGTTTGGATGCCACTTCCGCCCCGATCACTGCTTCGAAATCCTGTTCCCACATCCGGCCTTTTCCCATGGACAGATTGTAGATCTGCAAAAAGGTACTGTCGGTCCCGATGATACGGTGGCCTTTGAAATTGTCGCCCAGAGCCAGTGGTACGGCCAGCCGCACGAACGGATTCATGGCCAGTCGCTGGGCTTCCTCCAGTTTGATATTGCCCGTCGGGTTATCCACATGATAGATACTGCTCAGGATCAGTTGGGTAGGGCTTCCTTTGGCACCGACCACCAGATCGATCCCCCGGCTATTGTGGTCCAGTTGATTTTCCAACTGCTGGGAAGTCAGCATCAGGATACAGAGGATCGCACTGCCGAATGCGGCCAGTAAGACCCCGAGCAAGGCAGTGGCCCTGTTTTGCTTGATGTATTGCCAGGCCAGTTTGATCGTATTCATCATTTTTGTTCGTTTAAATTGGTGGTGAAATTGAACCGTCCCTTGATCCGGTTGTCATGCGTGGCGATCAGTAGGGTAGCCCCGTGCACCTCTGCCTGCTCAAACAGCAGGTCCATCACCTTGCCGGTGTTGGTATCATCCAGGGAGGCCGTGGGTTCGTCCGCCACCAGAATCGAAGGGTTGTTGATGACCGCCCTCGCAATGGCCGCACGCTGCAACTGGCCCCGGCTCAGCTTGCGCGGGAATTTATCCCGGTGCTCCAGCAGCCCCAGAATGTCCAGTGTCCGATTAATCCGTTCCGTATCATGTTTTTTACCTGAAAATTCCTGTGCGATCCGCAGATTGCCATGCAAAGTCAGGCTGTTGATCAGGTGCGCATTCTGAAAAACCAGGCCGATCTGCTGCCCCCGGTAATGATCCAGGTGCCGGGTACTCAGCTCGTAGATGTTCTGCCCGCCGATCAGCACCCGCCCCAAAGTGGGTTTGAGCAATCCGGTCAGAATATGCAGTAAAGTCGTTTTTCCGGTACCGGAATTGCCCAGTAATAGCGTATGCTCTCCTTTTTCGATCCGCAGATCCGGGAAGTGCAGTTGCTCTCCCCCGGGATATTGGTGGCAGAGACTTTCCAGTGTGAGCAAATCGATTTGTTGTTCTTTTCCCATGACGAATATTGGCTTGTAAAAACACAATGAATTACAAGTATAAGTTTTTCCGGGCGGATTTTCAAGAGCGGGGCGGCCCCGGACAAATCCATAACCTTATTTTAACATAAACCTAATTATTAAATCACGTTACATTAATCGGGAGGTAACATTAAATTAGGATTCTTGCAGGAAATTTATTCGATTTTATGCAAGTATCAAAAAGAGGGATCGTTTTCCTGTTGTTCGGCCTGCTCAGCGCAAGTTTACCTGCCTTTGCCCAGGCCCAGTTGGGAAATATCAGCGGTGTGGTCAAGGATGCCATGACCGGAAATATTGTGCAGGGAGCTACGGTGTTGATCGAGGGAACCAACAAAACCACCACGTCCAATGCAGACGGCAACTTCCGGTTTTTGAGTGTGCCCGTGGGGCAGCACAGTCTGCGTATTTCCTATGTGGGGTACCAGCAAACGCTGGTCGAGGGGGTCATCGTGGAGAATGAGTCCGAAACCTCGCTGGAGATCGAGATCACCCAGGTGGGAGAGGATATTGCCGAAGTAGTGGTCACCACGGCCAGGAGCCGGGGCAGTGAGATCGCATTGCTCGCCGAGCAGCAGCGCTCCACCATGATCGTACAGAAAATCGGCTCGCAGGAATTGTCCCGCCGCGGACTGAGCGATGCGGCCAGCGCCGTCACCAAAATGTCCGGTATTTCCAAAGCGGAAGGTACCAATCAGGTCTATGTGCGGGGACTGGGTGACCGCTACAATGCCACCTCGCTCAACGGGCTGCCCCTGCCGTCCAATGATCCGGAAAAGAAAAACATCCTGCTGGACATCTTCAATACCGATATCATTGAATATATAGCCGTAGATAAGACCTACAACAGTCAGATGGCCGGTGATTTTGCCGGGGGCAATATTGATATCTATTCCAAAGACTTCAATGCCCGAAGCCTGTTTGAGGTTTCGGTATCCTCCACGGTCAATTCCCTGGCCCTGGAACACAGCGGTGATTTCCGCTTGCACGAGGGCCCAGGCCGCTGGGGCTATTCCACCTATCAGATCCCCGACAATCCATTGGGAGGGTTCAATTTCCAACATTCCATGAATCCGCAGGCACGCTTCCTCTATCCCGGATCGTTGCGCCTGCTGGGCGGGAAATCGTTCAATCTGGGGAATGAAGGCCGCCTGAATCTTTTTGCTTCCGCCAGTTACGGAAGTGATTTTGAATACAGACAGGGATTCAACCGGGCCGTCAATGCCCAGGGCGCCAACCTGCTGTCACTGGATCAGGAACGCTTTGCCCAGAACACCAATACCACCGGATTATTCAATGCCAATTATCTCCTGAACGCAAAAAACAAGCTTTCCTACAACTTCCTGTTTGTGAACAGCAGCCAGCAGACCAATGATCTGTTTACCGGCTTTATCCGGGATCTGGCCGAGGACAACAATGGCCTGATGCAGCGGGGCACCTATACGCAGACCAGACTTTTTGTCAATCAGTTGCTGGGCAAACATCAACTGACCGATCGGCTTGACTTTGACTGGGGCCTTTCGGCCAATACGGTCGCCGGTGAAATGCCGGACCGCATCCAGAATACCCTGCGGTACCAGCCGGCCCGTGACGGCTACGTGCTGATCCAGAACACCACCACGGACAACCACCGCTACAACCAGCGGTTGGACGAGCAGGAATATGCCCTCAATCTCAATACCACCTACAAGCTGGGTGATGAATACGATCCCAGCGGCCTGATCCGGGCAGGGTACAGCGGACGCATGAAAAGACGGGATTTTGAAGCCATACAATTCAATTTCAGGGTGGACGGCACCTACCTCCAGACACTGATCGATCCCGCTGATCTGGATGCGTTCTTCAATGCGCAGAACTACAACAACAACTATTTCCGGATCGAGGCCTTTGCCGGTGAGACACCGCAGACCTATTCCGGTGAGCAGGACATCCATGCCGGATACCTGAGCTGGGAGCACCACCTGTCCGACCGACTGACTTCGGTGCTGGGCATGCGTTATGAATACCTGAGGCAACGGGTGGACTGGCGGACCCAACTGGATCCGGAAGCCCGCAGCAATACCTTCACCAAGCATGCCGTATTGCCCAACCTCAACCTCAAATACGAGCTGACCGAATCCCAGAACCTGCGCCTGGCAGCCAGCAAGACCTATACCCTGCCGCAGTTCAAGGAGCGCGCGCTGTTTGTCTATGAGGATATCCCGGACAAGAAACGCGGAAACCCGGATTTGTATCCATCCGACAATTACAACCTGGACCTGAAGTGGGAATTTTTCCCGGCTGCGGGCGAATTGTTTTCGGTGACGGCCTTCGGGAAATACATACAGAACCCCATCAACGAGACCACCATCGCCTCTTCCTCCAATGATATTTCCTTTATCAATACAGGGGATGCCGGCACCGTAATAGGGGTAGAGGTAGAGCTCCGCAAAGATCTTTTCAGTCTGCGGAATGGGGCAGATGCCCTTTCCCTGGGGTTCAATGCGGCCTATATGAATACCAGCCAGGATCTCAATTCGGAGAAAGTGGCCCGAGAAACAGCACTGAAAATCAATCTGACCGACACCCGGTCCAGCTTTACCGGTGCTTCGGATCTGCTGGTCAATGTCGATCTGACCTATACCAAACGCTGGTCAAATGTGGGCAATATCATGACCACCCTCGCTTATTCCTATGCTTCGGACAAGATTTACTCCCTCGGAGTGGAGCAGCGGGGCAATCTGGTGGACCAGGGTATCGGCACCTTTGATTTTATTGTGAAAAGCCGGATCAACCGCCGGTTCGGAATGGATCTGATGGTCAAAAATCTCCTGGACCCCAGCTATGAAAGGGTGCAGGCGAATGCCAGTGGCCCTATTCCCGTGATGTCCTACAAAAAAGGCCGCTTCTTTTCACTGGGCGTCAATTACCGCTTCTGATGGGTGCCGGTGTGACCGGATCCGGGGAACCGGTCTGATGGGTTTAATGATTTGATAATACTGCATTAACGATCAGGACACCCTAAAGCTCTTTTTTTGTAGTGAAATTAAAATTTATATAAAAACGCAATTTTAAAGAAATGGAAAAGAATTGGAAAAAACTGATGGGCATCGCAATGCTGTTTGTGGCAGTAACTGCAGTATCTTGTAAAAAAGATAAAGAGCCGATCGTGGATGAAGATGGATTTATCGTGGTCCGCGATGACCTGAAAGGTGAACTTGCGACCGGCGACAATGTAGTGTTGGAGTCAGGTACCTATAAATTGACGGGTCGTCTGGTAGTAGGTGACGGTGCGAAACTGACCATCAAAGCCGGTGTCAAAATCGAAGCAACTCCCGTATCTTCTGCCAATGACTTTGGTGCTGCACGTTACATCGCAGTAGCACAGGGAGGCCAGATCTTTGTGGAAGGTACTTCTACCCAACCGGTAGTCATGACGGCTACCCAAACTATTCCAGGTGCCTGGGGCGGATTGGTATTGGCAGGCCGTGCTCCGATCAATAAGGGAGCTACGGCCCAGGCAGAGGTTTCTGACCTGACCTATGGAGGGACAGATGTCAACGATAATTCTGGTTCCATCAAATACCTTCGTATCGAGTATTCAGGCTTTTCCTATAACAGTGAGAAAGAATTCAATGGGCTGTCCCTATTCGGTGTGGGCAATGGTACCGTGATCGAAAACGTACAGGTTTATGAAGGTTCCGACGACGGTTTTGAGTGGTTCGGCGGTACGGTCAATGCCAAAAACCTGATCGTAAACAATATCTCCAGCAACGTAGGTGATGACCTGTTCGACTGGACCGAAGGCTGGAACGGTACCGGTGAAAACTGGTATGGTATCCGCACGAATAATGGTAATAGAGGTGTCGAAGCCGATAACAACGCCAACAACCACAATGCGACTCCTATCTCCAGCCCGACCATCCACAACCTGACCCTGATCGGTAACGGTGATGGCGGTGACGAACCACAGGCGATCAAACTGCGTGTAGGAACCAAAGCGATCTTCGACAACGTGGTGCTGAGCAACTGGAAAACAGGATTTGACGTGCAGCATGACGAAGGGATCGCTTATGTGGGCAATGGCCAGATCAAAGCTACCAACGTACGTTTCATTAACGTAGGTACCAAATCAGTCGGTAAAAACACGGCCGGTGTAGAAAGTGATATCACGGTGATGTTCACTGAAAATGCCAATGCCACCGGTGCCGGAAATGGTGCGGGAGTACCATCCTGGGCACAGGGCTGGACTGTGGGACTGTAAAAAGAGTAGTTTGTAAGGATTTAATAATATATAGTTTGGTTAAAAAAGCCGTTCCGAGCAATTGGAATGGCTTTTTTTCGAAACCATGATTGATCAGCTCAAAAGCATCTGTCAGGTCGAGCATTCCAGACACAGAAGCTGTGAAAGTTAAGACTTGATCTGACAGTCGGGCATTTTTTTTATATTCTCAAGTTTGGGTTTTCCAAGCCCTGTTCCTTGGTTGGTTCAGGGCTTTTTCATTATAAAATACGCTGTATCTTCCTTTTGGCTATAAAAGCGTCAATGACGGAGAAGATATGGTGGCGGGCCCGGTGACCACGGTGCTGACCACCCATGTATATGACCACCGTGGCCGGTTGGTGGACACGCGCAAGCAGATCGATGCACAGCCGGAGTATATCCAGAGCCGGTTGTTCTACAACCAGGTGGGCCAGCTGAGGCAGAAGAAGCTGCACGGGGACCTGACCGGGTCGAACTTTATCGATTCGGTCCATTATGAGTACAACGAGCGTGGCTGGACGGGCAGGATCGGCTCTTCACGGTTTACCCAGGTGCAGTATCTATCGTTTCAATGGCGGAGGGTGTTTATGGCTAATTGTTTATTTTGTTATCAGCCGGTTGATAGTGGTGAATATCATCCAACCTGTTCCAGGCGCTTTTTTGGTACCACAACTGTTCCAACATTGGAATTGGATAAGGAAAAACTGATCAAATTGGGGCAGATTACGGTGAATGAACGATTGGCGATAACAGGTGTGCAACCCAAGTTGTCCCTTGAGCGTGTCGGAAAGGTCATAATGCAATATGCAACCAATTCGGGATTGGGCATGATCAACTATTTTAGATTGGTGCTGATTATAAAAAAAGGTATCTGGAGATTGTAATGGGAAAATATGCTCAAATCGGG
This sequence comes from Parapedobacter defluvii, assembly GCA_040392005.1. Classification (GTDB taxonomy): domain Bacteria; phylum Bacteroidota; class Bacteroidia; order Sphingobacteriales; family Sphingobacteriaceae; genus DASRQK01. The sequence continues at coordinate 535 of JBEBWT010000025.1, read as the reverse complement.
CTGGATTTTAAGGTTTGATACATGAGGGTTGTCCGACTCCGCTAAGCGACTTCCCGCATATCCACTGCGACCACACGGGAGACGCCCTGTTCGACCATGGTCACTCCGTAAATAATGTCGGTGCTGGCAATGGTGCGCTTGTTGTGGGAAACGACGATAAACTGGGATTGGGCGGAGAATTCGCGGATGATCTTGTTGAATTTGTCGATATTGGTATCGTCCAGCGGTGCATCGACCTCGTCGAAAATACAGAAGGGGGCAGGTTTCAGGAGATACAATGAAAATAACAAGGCCGTGGAGGTCAGGGTTTTCTCGCCACCCGACAATTGATTGATGGAAAGCGGGCGTTTGCCTTTGGGCCGGGCTACAATGTCGATGTCGGATTCGAGCGGATTGTCCGGATCGCTCAGGATCAGATCGCAACTGTCCTCTTCATTGAAAAGAGAGCGGAATACTTTGATAAAGTTTTCCCGCACCTGGTTGAAGGAATCCATGAATTTCTCTTTTGCCACGGTGTCGATCTCTTCGATGGTTT
>JBEBWT010000024.1:0-28381 GCA_040392005.1 Parapedobacter defluvii | reverse complement strand
AGCGGATTGTACTGGATTTCCAGATCCGGAATCACAAATTGCCATTCCTTTGCTCCTGCCGCAATATAGCGGCTCAGTTCCCCGATCGGCTGCTCTTCGTACATATTGAAGTTGGAAGCCAGGGGATCCAGATTGGTAGGATTGGCATTGGACCTCCAGCCATTGGCAGCGCCGCCCTGATTATAGCCTGCACGGGGTTTTGGTCCCCGATCCAGTGGCAGGTTCAGTCTTTTCAGATCCAGGAAGCGGAATCCTTCGCCCCAAAGCTCCACCCGGCGCTGGAACATCACCTCATCGATCAGATCAGCCCCGGTTTTGGTGCTCAGCTCATAGGCCGCATCCCGATCCTTGGCCACCACGTACAGGGCCTGGCGGGCTTCGGTTTCACGGTCGCCCCGGGCATACCCTTCCGCCATGATCAGGTACAGTTCCGGCAGACGGATGAAAGCCAGATCCGCCGTCACGATCGCACCGTTATAAGAGGATGAAGTATTGTCCGGATGGTCCACGATCCATTTCTGGCTCATCCATTTATAGCGGTTGCCTCCCGGAGGAAAGACCAGTCCGGCGTGACCAACCACATTTTCCACCCAAAGTTGCTTGCGGACATCCGTTGGTGTGATACGCTCGTACAACAAGTTGTAGATGGCACGGGGCGTATTGCGGTTATACGAGATATTGGTATTGGAGATATAGCTGTAAAAATTGTACAGCGTGGCCGTCTCAATAGCAGGTTGGGCAATCTTGGCCCAGATCCATTCCTTATTGGAAGCATCCGCCATACGCCCCTGTTTGTAGGCGTACCCACTGTTGTCCATCTGCGCACCCGAAAGATCCACTACCTGTTTGGCCATCGCCGCAGCTTCCAGCCATTTACCTTGTGTCAGCAGGATACGGGCCTTGATCGTACGGGCAACGTGTACATCAATGTGCATCTTGGTCGGCCGGTCCCTGGGTGCCGCTGCCAGCAGACGGATCGCTTCATCCATGTCATTATTGATGGCTTCATAGCTTTCCTCTACTGTGGCGCGGGCTTTGGGATCGGTGGAGGTTTCCTGACGCAGCACAATGCCGTCCTGGGTATTATTGCCATTGCGGTCATAACGCTGACCATAGAGCTGTACGGCTGCAAAATGGGCAAAACTACGGTAAAACAAGGCCTGTCCCTTGATATTGTCCCGCTCTTCCTGCAAGCCTTCCGCCTCATCGATATTTTCGATCACCATATTGGCGTTCGCGATGATCTTATACAAAAACTCATAAATATGCCGCGGATACTGGTTGGTGGGCTGACGGTGGCGCGTCCAGTCCGTCTCGGTCATAAACTGTGCGTTGGATTTGGTATATACCAGATCCTCCCCAAGGAAATCCATATACAGCATATAGTACTGATATCCCATTTTGGGAGCAAAATTTCCCTTTTCATACATGATACGATGGATACCATTGAGCGCCATCTGTGCGGATTGTGTGTCATGGAACAAGGTTGATTGATCCACATTACTGGTGGATTCGGTTTCCAGGAACTCTTTGCTGCAGGAGCCAAAAGTCAGGGTCACCACCGCTACACATCCCGCCAGTATATTTTTGATGATTTTATTATTTTTCATTGTTCTGCAAATTAAAACGTGAACGATAAACCAAAAGACATAACCGAAGAAGGCGGATAGACGTCACTGTTGCCTATATAACCCGAATAGAAGCTCCTTCTTGGATACATCCCCTTTCTCTCGGTCAATAAATACACATTGTCCGCGGAGAAATAAATCATGGCTCCTGAAATATTTTTGGAATTCAGGAATTTTTTTGGTATATTGTAAGATAGATTCACATTGGTCAGCTCCAGCATATTCGATGAAATCAACCATTTGGTGGAATTTGCAGCCTCAATATTGACCCGGTCGGTACCGTTGGATACACGGGCCACGTCGGTGATATCCCCGGGTTGCTGCCACCTGTTCAACAGATCTTTATGCTGTGCAAAATAGACCAGTGATCCCGTCATAAAGGAACGGTAATCACTGTCATAGAATTTACCTCCCAACTGATAATAAAAGTTGAATTTCAGGTCAAAATTCTTCCAGGTCACATTGGCACCAAAACCACCGCTCACGGTCGGTATGGCGGAACCTGAATAATCATACAGACTCTTTTCAACGTTTTCGGTGTACATCACTCCATCGATGTCGATGAGTTCGGTGGGGCCAAATTGATATTGTTCCTGATCTGCTTTGAACAGATTATAACCCGTCTCCGGATTGACACCATACCATTGCCTCAACCAGAAGTCGTAGCGGGAATGCCCCTCCTCGATCTTGTAAACTGAGGTAGGATAGGGATCCAGTGGCAGGTCCACCAGTCTGTTTTTGAGATAGGTCGCGTGACCGTTCAGCCGCAGGCGGAAATCACCACTGCGCAATACCTCTCCGTCCAGGCTCACCTCTACCCCTTTATTGTACATGGAGCCCGCATTGACGTCCACATTCTCCACACCGGATGAAATGGGTTTGGGTACACTGAACAGCAGGTCGCTGGATACCCGGTGGAAATACTCGACCGTACCCTGCAATCTATTATTGAAAAGCCTGAATTCAGTCGCCGCATCAAAGTTTTTGGAAGTCTCCCAGGTCAGGTCCATATTGCCCAGGCTGGCCTGCACATAACCCGGATCACCGTTGTCATGCGGCCCGTAAGTCGCTCTCCACGGATAATAGCTGGACAGATCGTCATTACCCACCACACCATAGGAGGCACGCAATTTCAGCATATTGACAAAGTCCACATTCTCCATAAAACGTTCTCGCTCCAGTGCCCAGCCGGCACCTACTGACCAGAAATCACCCCAGCGCACATCCTTGTAGAAACGGGACGAGCCATCTTTCCGGTAGGAAGCAGATGCAAAATATTTATTGTCATAATCATAGCTTACCCTGGAAAGGTATCCTTCGACCCGGTAATTGTGGGTATAGGAATTGGGCAGGGCATTGATCTCGGTAAAATTGGCATATTCAAAGTTTTTGCCAAAAATGGATTGGGTCTTCATGGAAGTGGACATGTAGTGATACTGATATTGGTAACTTTCATGTCCGGCCAATGCGCTGATATAATGCTTGCCCAGGTTCTTTTCGTAATTCAGCAACTGCTGGAATGTCCAGGTGCCGGTCTGTGAGATGTTTCTTGAGGATGAACCGGCGTTGCCTTTTTGCTCATACACATAGCCACCGTTCCAACTGCGGTACATATTGGATCCCAGACCACCATTGACGGTCAGTTTGAGGTCACTGGTCAGATTCGCATCGACATATCCTTTCAGATTGATTGTCTGACGGATATAGCCGTTATAGATATTATGCACCTCGAATGGGTGGTTACTGCTGGGGAAGGCATCCCGCCCACCGATCACGATATTGCCATCTTCTGAGGTCCAGCCATTTCCAAAATCAGGGATTTTGTTGCCGTCCGCATCCAGGATAAAGGCACCGGTATTTGGATCGTGGAGGTGGATGGGGAATACATTGCCCACATAGCGGGTAGCCCGGAATGGATTGGAAATAGCACCACTGGTTTCATTCTGCTCTCCCTCTGACTGGGACTGGGACACATTCAGGTTTGCTCCGATTTTCAACCAGCGGGCGACCTGTGAATTTATATTTGATTTGGCCGAAATCCGGTCAAACTGGGATCCGATAATAAAGCCTTCCTGAGTCATGTATCCCAGTGAAGTATAATAATCCGTACTTTCATTGCCACCACTGATCGCAATACTGGCATCATGCCGTTTCCCCGTCCGGGTAATCCCTCCGTACCAATCTGTGTCTTCTGCCCAGTGATTGACGGCCGAAGGATTCAGCTTGCCCTGACTGTCAAAAAGCTGGTCCACGTCCATCAGATAGGGATTGTATCCCAGACCGGCCAGCAGGGCCGAACCGGCACGGCTATTAGCCTCCGCCTCACTGACTCCATTGACGATAAATCCATTGCGGTAGGTCTCCCAGTAGAGTTCCATGTAATCCCGGTCATTCAGGCGCTCGTAGTCGGTACTTTGCCTTGAAGTCAGGCCCATATTGTACTTGGCCTCCAGCTTCGCTTTACCGGACCGGCCCTTTTTGGTAGTGACGAGTAAAACACCGTTGGCACCACGGGCTCCGTAAAGTGCTGCCGAGGAAGCGTCTTTCAGTACGGTGACACTCTCCACATCGTTCGGGTTGATGCTGCTGAACGCATTGTCATAAGGCATGCCATCCAGAATGATCAGCGGTGTATTGCCTGCATTAAATGATCCGATACCCCGAATGCGCAGTGTCGGCTCGGAACCGGGTTGACCATTGGAGGCCCCTACCTGAAGGCCCGGCGTCGTACCGGTCAGGGCCTGGGAAATTTCGGTGATCGGCCGGTTCTGGAAATTTTCCACTCCCACCACGGCAGCCGAACCGGTATAGGTGCTCCTTTTGGCCGTTCCAAATGCCACGACCACCACCTCATCCACCGTATTCATCTCTTCTTCGAGGATGAAATTGATGGAGTTTCTCCGCGCCACGTTTTCTTCCCGTACCACATAACCCACATAGGAGACAACCAGCACATCATCCGGTCGGGCTTCAATGGCGTAGGTACCGTCTTCCTGGGTCATGATGCTGACCCGTGAGCCTTTGACGGTCACCGAAGCACCAATCAGCGGTGATCCATCTGCCGTGGTGACCCGCCCGCGGACAATATTCTGTACCTGTTCTTCTTTGATTACCTGTTGCCTGGAGGAAACGTTTTTGACAGCTTCTTCCTTGATCACAATGGTCTTTTCCTTGATGACATAGGTCAGGGGCAGTCCTTCCAGGCAATATTCCATGACTTCACGGATATCGGAATTTTCGAAATCCGCCTTGACCATATGCTTATCATTGACCCGGTTCGCCGAATAGAATACGGTATAGGCTGTCTGATTTTTTATCTCTTCAAACACCTCTTTGAGGCTGACCTGCGACCGGTGAAGGGTCAGGCTCGATTGGGCCCATGTGGAGGCACCTACCTGCATGATGAAGAACGAAAAAACAGTGATCGTTAAGTAAAGGCGCATGAGCGCTCTTTTTCTGACTTTTTGGTTTTCTTTCATAATGATATAATTGATTTATTTTTTTACTTTCTTGGATACGGAAACGCTGCGGTTTTCGATTTCGAAGCTCAGGTCAGCAGCTTCGGACATGATATCAAGGACCGTCTGCAGATTTCCGTAACGGGATATGGTACCGGAAAACCGTTCATTTATGATCCGCTGATCCAATTGCTTCACATCCAGATCGTACCACCTGCCAATCCGCTGCATGACCTGATGGGTGTTTTCATTGCGGAATACAAATTCTCCGTTCTTCCAGTCTATATAATCATTGACATTGACTTTCGTTTTACGCATGACCTGCTGGTCCACCAGACTCTGTTCACCGGGGGAGAGCATCAGACTTTCCATTGCCCCCACCGCTTGGATACTGACTTTGCCATTTATCAGGGTAGTACGGGTCTGTGTTTCATCCCCATAAGCAGAAACATTAAATTCCGTTCCCAGCACTTCGATCGTCTGTTTCGAACTTTCAACCCTGAAAGGCAATAATTTTTTGTCTTTTTCGATTTGTTTGACTGCGAAATAAGCTTCACCCTCCAGATGCACCACCCTTTCTTCCGGGCGGAAGCGGGAAGGATAGGTCAAAGTAGAGGCTGCATTAAGCCATACCTGTGTTCCGTCCGGCAATGTAAGCCGGTAGGTACCACCCCTGGGCGTAGTCAGCGTAATGGCTTCAACAGCGGCCTGCTCGCTCAGGTCCAATACCGTGGAATTTCCATCCCCATAGGTGATCTGCCGGCCGTCGATCACAATGCCATCCCGGGTTTCATCCAGGGCAATGACCCTGCCATCTGAAAGCACCAGGCTCGCCCTGTTTCCGGCCGGGACGATTTCTACGTGCTGTGGTGCTTGGTTAGCGGCCAGCTCCGGATCAGCCAGAGAGTCGGAAGAATTGACAAACCACCAGGCAGCACCGGCCAGCACAAAAAGTACTGCACTCGCAGCAGCGACACGGGGCAACCATCTTTTGATCGGTTTTGTTTTCGTTTTCAGACGATTGATTTCTTCCTGCAAACGTATCTCCACCCGATCCGTGATTTGACCGGCCAGCCGGGAGGGACTGTCTCCCGCCGCTGCGGAGGCGTTGTTGTCGGGTGTTTTTCTTAATTCTGCGAGCAGCTTCTGATCCAACCCTTCCGGGAAACCGTATTCCCGAAAATGCGACAGCATCTCCTCTATTTCATCTTTTGAAATGCTTCCCGCTACATATTTCTCAAACAGACGCAGAATTTCTTGGTCCTGATTCATCATAATTTTGGCTTATCTACCCCTAAATACACATGGGAAGAAAAAACCAAGTAGGGAAAAACAAAAAAAATCAGAAAAGGGAATCCGAAGAGAGTAGAAAGGCAATGAAAAGGTGGGAAACCGAGACCGAATCGGATAGTTTATCCGCTGCGCCCCGGAGGATGCGGTTTGCATTGCGGATATGGGTATTGACGGTGGTTTCAGAAATAGAGAGTTTCTGCCCCACTTCTTTATAGGACAATCCTTCCAATTTACACAATCTATATACTTTTTGTTGCTGTGGTGGCAGACTTTCCAACAGGTTGTCCAAAAATTGCCTGAGTTCCTTATCCTCCAGCAGGTCCTGAGCGCTACTCACCTGATCCTGTTGCATGCGTGACCACACGGTCCTGCGCATCTGCTGGTCATACGCTATCTGCCGGAACACGTTTTTACTCCGGTTCATGGCCGCACGGAACAAATATCCACCAATGGACTGCTCGGCATCCATATCCCGGCGTTTTTCCCAGATGGTCATAAACAATTCCTGCATGACCTCCTCTGCCAAATCGGGGTCTTTGAGGATGCGCAATAAATTGGTAGCTAAAATATCCTTATAGCGGTTATAAATCTCCATAAATGCCCCCTCGTTGCCCTTATTCAAGAGACACACCAATTCCTTTTCAGAAAGATTTACCAGGTTCGCTTTCGCCATGACAATAATTGGAGTTGATAAAGATAGCTATTAAAATTAATTGCCGGGCAAATCGATGTAAAATAATTGTTAAGGCGGTGGTTGAGGTGCGGCCCGCTGGACCCGCACTCCCGGCTGCTTCCCTTACGGGATCTTTCGCTTCGCTCACTTCTTTCTTTGTTTTCTCCCGGGCCCACTCAAGCGAGCTTGGTTCGCCCAGGAGAAAACAAAAAAACCCGACTTTCGTCGGGCTTCTCATTTGGTGGCGGAGAGCGAGGGATTCGAACCCCCGGACCTTTGACAGTCAACGGTTTTCAAGACCGCCGCATTCGACCACTCTGCCAGCTCTCCGCCGCAAAAGTACGAACTCCCGGACATTTTGCAAATTCTATTATTACTTTTTTAGTAATTGGTTCATTTACAGGAGGATCTTTTAGTAATTGTGCTTTGCTTCCAAAAATGGTTCCCCATGTACTCGATAAAATGGTACTATGCGTTTTTCGCAAAAATTTATTTTTACTATGTTTTCTCGTAAAATTTGGATTAATTGCTATTTTTGCAGCGTCATTCCGCCGCCACAGGATTTCGTCGCCTGATCCTTCTCTAATTCGGAGAGAGAGCCGGAAACGGAACCAGTGCGGAACCCGGCAATGGATATGGAATGGATAGGCGCCCATAGCTCAGCTGGATAGAGCAACGGTTTTCTAAACCGTCGGTCACAGGTTCGAATCCTGTTGGGCGTACAACGAAACAGATAAAACGTAGCAAGCCAGTCACTTAAACATGACTGGCTTTTTTTACACGCATCTCCACGTACTATAATAAGGAGCTTTTTCTTTTGTTTTTGTGGGAATGTAGAGAAATTGTACTAATTTGTCCGGTTGTTTCCACCAATCCCGGTTTTTATAAAAATGAAAGCAGGGTTCCGGCATCAGGGCTGGGTTTGGTCATCTGACCGGACAGGGATAATTTAAAAATATGACAGATAAACAAAACAACAGTGAGGATCACCATCACCCGAAAGTGGGGATGATCGGTAACGGTAGCTGGGCAACGGCGGTGGTCAAGATTCTGATGGATAATGTGGAGGATAAGTCGGTTTTATGGTGGGTGCGTAACGAGGAGACGGCTGATCATTTGAAAAAGTTCGGACATAATCCCAATTATCTGAGTGAGGTACGGTTCCAGATCCAGGCAGAAAGTATCAGCACAAATGCCGCAGAGGTTATTGCAGCGTCGGACATTGTCATTCTCAATACGCCCGCAGCCTATTTAAAGGGTGCCCTCAAAAAAGTATCGCGAAACGCTTTCAAAGATAAAATAGTCGTCTCAGCCATTAAGGGGATTGTGCCGGAGGAGAATCAGATCGTCGGGGATTACCTTCAGGAGCATTATAAGGTACCCATTGAAAATATTGCGGTGATCGGAGGCCCCTGCCATGCGGAGGAAGTGGCGCAGGAACGTCTCTCCTATCTGACCATTGCCTCAACGAGCAAACAAAACGCCAGTAAAATTGCCTCCCTGCTGGCAACCCGCTATATCAAAACCATTGTTTCAGATGATATTTACGGAACGGAATACGCAGCCGTGCTCAAAAATATTTATGCGGTAGCGGGCGGTATCTGTCACGGGATAGGTTTCGGGGACAATTTCCAGGCGGTCTTGGTGTCCAATGCGATCCGGGAAATGGAGCATTTTATGGATAAAATCCATCCGATAGACCGGAATATTATGGAGTCGGCTTATCTGGGTGATCTGCTGGTCACCTCTTATTCGCAATTTAGCCGCAACCGGACGTTTGGAAATATGATCGGCAAGGGTTATCGGGTCCGTTCGGCCCAATTGGAAATGAATATGGTCGCCGAAGGGTACTATGCTTCCAATTGCATTCAGGAGATCTGCAAGAGAAATCAGATCGAATTGCCAATTTGTGATGCTGTTTACAACATTCTTTATCAGAATAAATCGCCCAAAGAGGAAATGGGGAAACTGGCGGAGCTGCTGAATTGAAAAATCTGGATTGACAAAGGGCAACATTCACAAAATTGAGCCCATTCATGTAATATACGCAATTTTATTTAAAATTACAAACCGAAATATAATTTTTTCAAAAATGAAAAGAAAACACGCACACACAATCAAAACATTAGCCTTTTGCCTGACCGGATTGGCATTCATTGCCATGACATCAGTGGCCTGTACGGAATCAGAGCCCGCACTTTCAAGCCCAACCTATAAAAACGGGGTGGTCGTGACGGCCCATCCGGAGGCGTCCAAAGTCGGTTTGCAGGTATTGCAGGACGGTGGGAATGCGGTGGATGCAGCCGTTGCCGTAAAATTCGCACTGGCCGTGGTCTATCCGAATGCAGGAAACCTGGGTGGCGGTGGATTTATGGTATATAGGGGCAGTGACGGGGAGACGGCCGGCCTGGATTTCAGGGAAGCGGCTCCGGGACAGGCCCACCGGGATATGTATCTGGATGAAGAGGGAAACCCGATCGCCGAATTGAGTTTGCGGGGACATTTGTCAGCCGGTATTCCCGGATCTGTGGACGGCATGTCCCAGGCACATGCCCGTTATGGTAGTATGGATTGGGCCGCGTTGCTCGAGCCGGCTATCCAATTGGCACAAAATGGCTTTCCGCTTACCGAGAGGCAGGCCAATGAACTGAACCGGCGCAAAGAAACCTTTGAAAAATTCAACCCGAACGGGACGGCTCTGCTCAAAGCAGAGGGGGAATGGGCAGCCGGTGATCTGCTGATCCAGGAAGAACTGGCCAACACCCTGATCCAGATCAGGGACAAAGGCCGGGCAGGTTTCTATGAAGGTGAGGTGGCCGAATTGATCGTTGCGGAAATGCAACGTGGAAACGGAATTATCAGTCTGGAAGACCTGAAGAATTACGAAGCCAAATGGCGGGATCCGGTCATTGGCTCTTACCGGGGACACAAGGTGATTTCCATGTCCCCTCCTTCCAGCGGCGGGATCGGCCTGCTGGCTCTGCTCAAATCGGTGGAGGCTTTCCCCCTGTCCCAGTGGGGATTCCAGTCGGATTCGACCGTACGGGTGATGGTAGAGGCGGAGCGCAGGGTCTATGCGGACCGGGCAGCGCATCTGGGAGATCCTGATTTTTATCGGGTCCCGCAGGCTACTCTGATCGATTCGGCCTATAATGCGGAGCGTATGCACAGCATGGATTTTTCCAAAGCATCCCTGAGCGATGAGATTTTTGCAGGTGAAATTTCGGTTCCGGAATCAGAGGAAACCACCCATTTCTCCATTGTGGACCGGCAGGGCAATGCGGTTTCCATCACGACGACCATCAATGATTCCTATGGGTCCCATGTGGTGGTGGATGGTGCGGGTTTTCTGCTGAATGATGAAATGGATGATTTCTCGGCTAAACCGGGTTCTCCAAATCTCTATGGATTATTGGGGGGTGAGGCCAATTCCATTCAGCCCGGCAAACGGATGCTGAGTGCCATGACACCAACCATTCTGGAAAAAGATGGCAAACTGTTTATGGTGGTGGGTACCCCGGGCGGATCGACCATCATCACTTCGGTATTTCAAATTATCCTGAATGTGGTTGATTTTGGTATGGATATGCAGGAGGCGGTGAATGCGCCCCGTTTCCACCATCAGTGGAAGCCGGAGCAGATCGCTCCTGAAAGTGCTGCGATTGATTCCCTGACCCGGCTTTCGCTCGAAAATTCCGGTTATCAGATTATCGGACGGGGGAATATCGGACGGGTGGATGCCATTCTGGTATTGCCAAATGGCCGCTTGCAGGGTGGCGCCGACCCGCGGGGGGATGATGTAGCAGTGGGTTATTGATAAGATGGTAATGGGTGATTGAGACAGAACCCGATGGGCTATTAAGGAGAAAAAATGGGATTCAAAGAAAAAGTAGCAGCAACATACAGAACTATACAGGACGAAATCTGTCGGGGGCTGGAGGAGTTGGACGGCAGTGCCAAATTTGTGGAGGAGCTGTGGGATCGCGAAGGGGGTGGTGGCGGCAGAACAAGGACTATTCAGGGCGGTGATCTGCTGGAGAAAGGCGGGGTCAATTTTTCGGAAGTACACGGCGAATTGCCGGATGTGATCAAACGCAGTTTTGGCGTGGAGGAAGGCCGGTTTTTTGCGGCCGGTGTGTCTATTGTCCTGCATCCCCGCAATCCCTTTGTACCGATCATCCACATGAATATCCGCTATTTTGAATTGAACGAGCAGACCCGCTGGTTCGGGGGCGGGATTGACCTGACCCCCCATTACATAGACCGGGAGGACGCCCGCTACTTTCACCGGCAGCTCAAAAATGTCTGTGACCGGTATTCCCCTGCCTTCTATCCGGAATTTAAAGAGTGGGCAGACAATTATTTCTATATCCGGCACCGGGAGGAAACCAGGGGAATCGGTGGCGTGTTTTACGACCGGCTCAATCCGGCCAAAACCGGACTGGACTGGCAGCAGATCTTTGAATTTTCCTGTGATCTGGGCCGGAGCTTCGTCCCGACTTATGCCCATGTGGCAGGCGGCAAACGAAATAAGGAATTCACGGAAGCAAATAAAGCCTGGCAATATCTGAGGCGGGGGCGCTATGTGGAATTCAATCTGGTCTATGATGCCGGTACGAAATTCGGTCTGGAAACCAATGGCCGGATCGAATCCATTCTGATGAGCCTGCCTCCCCAGGCCAACTGGCCTTACGATTACAAGCCGGCTCCCGGATCAGCGGAGGAAAGCACATTGCAACTTTTGAAAAAAGAAATTGATTGGATCGCCTGACAGAAGGGAATAGAACAAATGATAAAATTTGAAAGATTTACACTGAATAATGGTCTGCGGGTGCTGATCCATGAGGATCATGCAACGCCAATGGCCGTCCTGAATATCCTGTACGATGTGGGCGCAAGGGATGAAGATCCTGACCAAACCGGTTTTGCCCACCTGTTTGAGCACCTGATGTTCGGTGGATCCATCAACATCCCCAATTATGACGGTCCCCTGCAACGGGTGGGCGGCGAGAACAATGCATTCACCAGCAATGATATTACCAATTACTATATCACCCTGCCGGCCGTCAATCTGGAAACAGCCTGCTGGCTGGAGAGTGACCGCATGCTCAGCCTGGCCTTCTCGGAAAAATCCCTGGAAGTCCAGCGGAATGTGGTCTGCGAGGAGTTCAAGCAACGATACCTGAATCAGCCCTATGGGGATGTCTGGCTCAAACTAAGACCTTTGGCCTACAAGGAACACCCCTACCGCTGGGCAACGATCGGCAAGGAGCTGGCTCATATAGAAGAAGCACGTATGGAAGATGTCAGGGCTTTTTTCGACCGCTTTTACCACCCTGCCAATGCTATTTTGGTGCTGGCCGGGGATGTCACTCCGGAGCAGGGGCTGCAACTGGTCGAAAAATGGTTTGGCAGTATTCCGGCGAAGCCGAATCCCCCAAGAAACCTTCCGCAGGAACCTCCGCAAACCGAGGCTCGCAGGCAAACGGTGGAAGCCAACGTACCGCAGGACAGTATTTATATTGCATTCCACGGGGTCAGCCGGCAGCACCCGGACTTTCATGCCATGGATCTGATCACCGACCTGCTGTCCCGTGGTCAATCGGCCCGTCTATACCAGCGGCTGGTAAAAGAAAGGGGCTGTTTCAGTGAGGTCAATGCCTATATCACCGGCAGTCTGGACAACAATCTGGTGGTGGTGGAAGGCAAACCAACGGACAACATCACAATGGAAGAAGCCGAAAAGGCCCTTTTGGAGGAATTGGCAGACCTGAAAAATACCGGAGTCCCGGATACCGAATTGCAGAAGGTCAAAAACAAAACCGAATCCCTGATGGTATTCAGTGAAATGTCGATTCTGGACAAGGCGATGGAGCTGGCCTATTATGAATTGCTGGGCGATGCCGACCAACTGAACACAGAAAAGGATCGGTACCTGAAGGTCACTCCGGCCGATATCCAGCGGGTGGCGCGGCAAATCTTCCGGACCGAAAATTCATCCACTTTGATTTACCTTGCAGCAGACGATGAACTTGAACACACAGAGCACAGCATTGAACAAACAGACTACAACCTTGAATAGACAGATAGCTCCGGATTTTCATTCCATCCAGCCATTCACATTGATGGCCCCGGAAAACAAACAGTACCCCAACGGGCTGAAAGCCTTCGTATTTGATGGAGGCGAACAGGATCTGGTCCGCGTGGAATGGATCTTTGAAAACCGCTACGACAAGGATGACAATGCGCTGATCCATTCCTGTCTGGCACCCATGCTGCTGGAAGGCACCCGGCAACTGAGCAATGCGGAAATCGCCGATCAGATCGATTTTCACGGGGCTTACCTCGTACCCGAATTCAACAGTGATCACAGCAGTCTGACCCTGTTTACCCTGAACAAGCACCTGCCCCGGCTCCTGCCACTGATCAGAACCCTGTTTACCGATGCCAGTTTTCCTGAAAAGGAATGGAATACCTATCTGCGCAACCGGAAGCAAAGACTGGAAATTTCCCTGCGGAAGAATGATGTGCTGGCCCGGCGGGAATTTAACCGGCGGATTTTTGGAGAAAACCGGTATGGCGGGGTCACCGAACCTTCGGACCTGGATCATCTGAGCCGGGAATTGCCACTGAATCTTTACCGGCAACAATTCACACCGTCCAATTGCAGTGTTTTTATAGCCGGGCAAGTTCCCGCCTCTACCCTATCCCTGTTCGAAAAACATTTTGTGGAAGAGTGGCCAGATTTGGCCGGAGGGTTTGAAAACAGTCCTCCTTTCCTGATGGAAACAAATGGAGAAACCTATATACAGACCATTCCGGATGCTCTGCAATCTGCCATCCGCATGGGTTACCGGACCATCCAGCGGTCACACCCGGATTTTCCCGGCCTGCAATTTGTCAATACAGTACTGGGGGGATATTTCGGTTCCCGTCTGATGGCCAATATCCGCGAAGATAAGGGCTACACCTATGGGATCGGGTCTGGCATTGCGGATATGAAGCATACTGCCTATTTCACCCTGGCCACGGAAGTGGGGGTTGAAGTGACGGAAAACACGCTCAATGAGATTGAAAAGGAAATCAACCTGCTCAAAGAGAAAGCTGTACCTGCGGAAGAAATGGAATTGGTGCGCAATTATATGATGGGTAGTCTGCTGGGCAGTCTGGAGAATATTTTTTCACATGCGGACAAGTTTAAACAAGCCTATTTTTCAGGAATCGGGCTGGAATATTTCGATTATTATCAGCAAGTGATCCTGAAAATGGATGCACCGACCGTTCAGCAACTGGCCAATACCTATCTGGATTTCGATCGGATGGAAAAAATCATCGTCGGGAAATTATGAGTTTATTGAAGTAAAAGGTGTCGAAAATTGAAACATAGGTATTGAAAATCGAGGCATAAGGGATTAAAATCAAAACAATGAAAAACCGACACCATCTGCACAAAATTGCCGGCATCGCCCTGTTGTTCCTATTCCTGGGCATCTGCTCCGATGCCCTGGCACAGCGCAACCGCAGGGCAAACAGGGTAGTCAGGGAACGTAGTCCCCAGCAGGAATTGAAGTACGACAACATTAATTACCTGCCCGGTATCCGTTCGGTCCAATTTCATCCCGAAGAAAATGAAAACGGCCTGCCCGTCTGGTTTTTGGGCACGCAAGAGTCGTTGGTACTTTCCTTCGATGACCTCCGCGGAGACATCCGCAATTTCTATTACAGCATCGAACATTGCACCGCTGACTGGAAAAGCAGCGGCCTGTCCCCGCTTGAATACATTAAAGGCTTCAATGAAGACCGGATCACGGATTATTTCACTTCGGTCAATACCCTTCAGGCCTATACCCATTATCAATTGGCCTTCCCCAGTCCCCAGGTCCATCCCACCCGATCGGGCAATTACCTGCTAAAGGTCTATGAGGATGCGGATAAACGCAGGCTGATCCTGACCAGACGGTTTTATGTGGTACAACAGGCTTTTGGCATAGACCCCCAGTTGCTGCCTTCCAATGACAATACCCTCCGATCCAAAAATCAGAAATTGAACGTGACCGTTCAAACGGCCGGTTACGACATCTCAAACCCTTTTCAACAGATACAAGTGCTGGTCATGCAGAATCAGCGTCCGGATGTGCAGCAGGGACTCCGTCAGCCCTCCTTTGTCGGTAATACCGAATTGCGTTACCACGACCCCAGGACTCTGGATTTTCCCGGGGGCAATGAATTCAGGTACGTGGATCTGCGGAGTCTGCGCCTGGCCTCGGAACGGGTGGCAGCTATCCGTGCCGATTCCCTGATACATGTGGAGCTGGTACCGGACAAAAATCTCTCTTCTCTCGCTTATGGCAATCTTTACGATGAAAACGGTGCTTTCTTTATCCGGAATGAAGACCGGCCCAATGCGCCGGAAGAAGCTGATTATGCACAGGTGACATTCAGATTGAGTGCGGATGCCATCCGGAATGAAGCGGATCTGAAAGGTCGGAACATCTATCTGGTGGGGGCATTCAACAATTATCAGCGCAGTCCGGACAATCAACTGGTTTTTGACCCGCAAAATAAGGTGTGGACGGTTACTATTCCACTCAAACAGGGTTTATATGATTATGAATATATTCTGGAAGACCCCCTGACGGGGAATGTGGATGCGGTCTATTTTTCCGGCAGTTATTTCCAGACGGGCAATGAATATCAGATCCTGGTCTATTACCGGCGTGCGGGAACTACATGGGATGAAATCTGGGGCTACAAATTATCTCCATAACGGTGTTGAAACCGTTGATACTTTTAATACACGTGTAAATACTGGTATAATTGTATATAAACGCGATTTTGCCTACTTTTGCGGCCGGATATGATAGCGATCAACAATCTTACTTTTGAAATCGGCTCCCGTGCATTGTACGATGAAGCCAACTGGCACATTAAACCGGGAGACAAAACCGGCCTGATCGGGGCCAATGGCACCGGAAAATCAACTTTGCTAAAGCTGATCGTGGGTGAATACACTCCGACTTCGGGCACGATTTCCATGGCCAAAGATCTCAAGATCGGCTACCTCAACCAGGATCTGCTATCTTATGAATCCGAAAAAAGCATTCTCCATGTGGCGATGGAAGCCTTTGAACGGCAAAACCAGTTGCACGGAGAGATCGAGATCCTGCTGGAGAAGCTGGCCACCGACTATTCGGATGATCTGATCAACAAACTGAGCGACAAACAAAGTGAGTTTGAGGCGCTGGACGGCTACAATATTGAATTCCGGGCACATGAGATCCTGGCCGGTTTGGGATTCAGTGATGAAGACCAGAAACGTAAGCTTTCCACCTTCTCCGGGGGTTGGCGCATGCGGGTGATGCTGGCCAAAATCCTCTTGCAGGCACCGGATATCCTCTTGCTGGATGAGCCGACCAACCACCTGGACCTGCCTTCCATCAAATGGCTGGAAAATTACTTGCAAGCCTTTGAAGGGGCGATTGTGATCGTTTCACACGACCGTTATTTCCTGGACCGGGTCATTCAAAAAACAGTGGAAGCCCGGAAAGGTAAATTGACCGTTTATGCAGGGAATTACAGTTTTTATCTGGATGAAAAGTCTTTGCGGGAGGAGATTCAGGGCAATCAATTCAAGAACCAACAGGCCAAGATCAGACAGGAAGAACGCCTGATCGAGCGTTTCCGGGCAAAGGCCAGCAAGGCCAAAATGGTGCAGTCCCGCATCAAGGCCCTGGAACGGATGGACAAAGTCGATGATGTCGATGACGACAATCCTACGGTCAATTTTCAGTTCAAATTCAGCCGTCAGTCCGGCAGGCATGTGATCCGGCTGGAAAACGTCGAAAAATCCTATCCCAACATTCCTATTTTAAAGAATGCGGATGGACTGATCGAAAAAGGAGATAAAATCGCCCTGATCGGAGCCAATGGAAAGGGAAAATCAACCCTGCTGCGTATCATTGCCGGTACCGACAAAGAATTCAAAGGCACCAGCGAAACCGGTCACAACGTCACCCAGACCTTTTTCGCCCAGCACCAATTGGAAGCCCTGCATTTGGAACACAGCATTTTACAGGAATTGCAGGCCTTTGCGCCCAAGCATACTGAAACCGAACTCCGCTCCATTCTGGGCTGCTTTCTCTTTACCGGGGATGATGCCTTCAAAAAAATCCGGGTCCTGTCTGGCGGAGAAAAATCCCGGGTCGCATTGGCGAAGGCCCTGACGGCCGATGCCAACTTCCTGATCCTCGATGAGCCCACCAACCACCTCGATATCCAGTCGGTCAATATCCTGATCCAGGCACTGCAACAATACGAAGGAACGTTCATCCTGGTCTCCCACGACCGTTACCTGCTGGACAATGTGGCCAATAAAATCTGGTACATCGAAAACCAGATCATCAAGGAATATCCCGGCACCTATGCCGAATACGAAGAGTGGCAGGCCAAACGTAGCGGCAGCGCAGGCAAGGAAACTAACAAATTACAACGATCCCAGAAAACGGATCAAAAAGCAAAAGCAGATCAGAAGTCAAAAGCTGAGCAGAAACCAAAAGCCGAATCCAAGCCTAACAAAGATCAGAAGCAGCCGGACAACAGCCGGAAGCTGAACTCGCTCAATAAGGAGCTGGCAGAGATAGAAAAACAGATCAGTGAACTGGAAGCCAGTATCCGGGCCCTGGAGACAGAAATGACTGACGAAAATATCTATTCAAACCAGGTTCTTCTGGCCGAAAAGACTCATATATACGAATCCAGAAAGCAGCAACTCCAGGTGTTGCAGGCCCGTTGGGAGGAGATTGCGGAGCAGATCATGGAGATGTCGGAATAAATCAAGACAAAAAAGATCTGACATCATCTAATTTTTGTAAACGATCTGCTTTTCGTATATTTGAATAATGAGTAGTTTCCGTCTGGATCGGTCCGCATTTAAAGCACAGACTGTTGAAGAAGCAGCTGACCATGCTACTTATTATGCAAAATTGAGTTGGCAGGAAAGACTGGCAATTGCTTCATATCTGAATAGCATTGCTTACAACTATCCGCTCCATGCCCCACCCAAATTGGACAGGACGAAGTTTAAGGCAGATAAGCAATCCTAAGAGGTATGGGCAATATTTTCAATGAAGATTTTCGGGATTTTTTACTGATGCTGAATAAGCATCAAGTAAGATATATTCTTGTTGGGGATTTTGCTGTGATCTTGCATGGTTATTCCAGAACTACCGGTGATATGGATATATGGGTAGATAGGAATAAAGAAAATTACCAGCGGCTGAGATTGGCATTCGAAGATTTTGGAATGCCTGTATTTGATATGACCGAAGAGAATTTCCTCGTTCATCCTGTTTGGGATGTGTTTACTTTTGGCGTTCCTCCCGTTGCGATTGACATTATGTTGAAAGTAAAGGGTCTGAATTTTGAAGAAACCTACAATAATGCAGTGATATTTGAAGATGATGACCTTCAAATCAAAACAATACATAAAAGTCAGCTTCTCAAGGCAAAAGAGCACAGCAATCGTCCCAAAGATATAGACGATATTCAGAATCTAACAGATTGATCCGCTCAACCTCTATTCACCAACTCCACCTCCATACAAGCCGCCAGCGCGGCGGTTTCGGTGCGGAGACGGGATTCTCCTAAGGATATGGCTGTAAAACCGGTGTCCAGAGCCTCTGAAATCTCGCCGGGACTAAAATCTCCTTCGGGTCCGATCAGTATCACCACTGAATCCCCGGGCTCAACAGATGCGCTCAAAAAGGCCTTTTCTCCCGCATCGCAATGAGCGATAAAGCGTTTGACAGTCGAGGCCTGTGCTGTCAACTGTGCTGTCTCGGATTGCGAAGGCACCGCAATGGCAGCATTCGCTGCACCGGCGACATTCACCGCACCGACCGGCATCCCCTTTATAAAAGCTGAAAAGCGGACCGCCTCATTAATCCGGGGCAGATAGGCTTTCTGCGATTGCTTCATAGCGGCCACTACAACCTTCTCCAGCCGCTCGATCTTCACTTCCCGACGCTCGGAACGATCGCAGATCAGGGGCGTGATTTCATCAATACCGATTTCAGTGGCTTTTTCCAGAAACCATTCCAGGCGTTCCATGTTTTTGGTGGGTGCGATGGCTATGTGCAATCGGTGATTGCGCTGCCGGTACTGTTCCTGCACCGACAAAATCCTCAGCACGACCCTTTTGGGATTGGCATCTCCGATCTCGGCATCATAGAAACCTCCCCTGCCGTCCACTAATTGTACCCGATCACCAACCCCCAACCTCAGCACCCGCACGGCATGCTTGCTTTCGGCCTCATCCAGCAAAAAGGCTTCCATTCCGGGATTCAACAAAGGAGTGTAAAACAGATGCATATTGGATAATTTTTAAGTCCGCTGGATCATATTTGGTACGCAGGAACACTCTTGAACCGAAGGCATTTCTCGATCCGCCAGCTTTTTTTAATTAAAATCAGAAGCCTTTTCATCCACCAGTTCCAGCTTCACAAAATCAATATTCTGCTGTGTTTTCTTGATGATGATCAGGTTATAATGGCTCACCAGACGGTGCTCGCCCACATCGGGGATTTTGTCGAACAGATCCCCTACCAATCCCGAAATCGTATCGTAATCGCTGCCTTCCGGCAATTCAAAGGGCAAGAATTGATTGACATCATGGACATTGGCCGATGCATCCACCATGTATTCGGTCGCGGAAATTTTCTCCACTACCGGCGTCTCCTCATCATATTCGTCCTGGATTTCCCCTACCAGCTCTTCCATAATATCTTCCAGGGTCACCATGCCTGCCGTACCCCCGAATTCATCCAGTACAATGGCGATCTGTATCCGCTTTTGCTGGAGTTCGGCCATCAGTTCATTGATCATTTTCGTCTCCGGAATGAAATAGGGCGGACGCATAATATCCCTCACCACCAGTTGTTCCCCTTTGATCAGAATGGGCAGCACATCTTTGGTATGGATCACCCCGATAATCCGGTCAATATCCTCTTCATAAATAGGCACCCTGGAATACCCCTCCGAGGTGATCTGCTCCAGTACTTCGGACATGGGACGATCCACATCCACAGCAGCGATCTTGTTCCGGGGCACCATAATATTCTTGACCATCCGGTCATTGAAATCAAACACTTTCTTGATCAGTTCGTGCTCATTACTTTCCAGCGCACCGCTTTCCATCCCCTGATCCAGCAGGTATTGCAGTTCTTCGGAAGAACGGAAACTATCTCCCCTATTGACTTTGATGCCGATCATTCGCAGCAGCATACTGGCCCATCCATTCAGCAACCAGATTAGCGGGCGGAAAACCACATAAAATAAGCGCAGGGGAATGGTCACAAACATCGTTGTGCCGATCGGACGCTGGATGGCAACCGATTTGGGCACCAATTCACCCAGCACGATGTGCAGCACCACAATAATTCCAAAGGCCAGCAAAAAGCCCAAAAAAGCAGCAAAAGAGGTGGTCAATTCCACGTTGAACAAGGCAAAAAACCCGGTCACCGCCCCGGTCATTACTGTTTTTCCGGCCCAGCCCAGACCCAGGGATGACAGCGTGATCCCCAATTGGGTCGCGGCAAGATACCCTTCCAGGTGCTGTATAATGTGTTTGGCAAATCCGGCCACCTTACTGCCGGTCTTGGCTTTGATTTCGATCTGGGAAGATCTGACTTTGACGATGGCAAATTCGGCAGCTACAAAAAAACCATTCGCAGCGACCAGCAAAAATATCCAAAAGAGGTCCCAGCCCATTAAGCGTTGATTAGGTTCGCAGATTCACGCTCATACAACGCAACCGCATCTTCGATCGCCTTGTAAGCAAATGAGCGCCCATAGAGTTGTTCTATGGTTACATTTTTTCCTTCCAGCAATTTGTAGTCCTTGAAAAACCGCACAATCTCCTTCATGGTGTGGGGCGGCAGTTCGGACAGGTCATTGATATAATTGACCGACATATCATTTTTTGCGACCGCAATGATCTTGTCATCCTGCTCCCCTCCGTCTATCATGTGCATCACGCCGATGACTTTGGCCTCGATGATACTCATGGGATAAACATCTACCGAGCAGATCACCAGAATATCCAGCGGATCCTTATCGTCGCAGTAGGTCTGGGGGATAAATCCATAATTGGCCGGATACATTACGGATGAAAACAGGACCCGGTCCAGCTTGATCATCCCACTGACTTTGTCTAATTCATATTTGGCTTTGGATCCTTTCGGAATCTCGATCACGGCATTGACATGGGACGGGATGTTGTCGCCCGGAGAAACCTGATGCCATGGATGTGCTATATTCATTTTTTCTTTATTTTGACGGGCATTCGCCCTCCTAATCATTTCAAAAGTCTTCTTCCTGCCAGCCATTTGCGGAATAGGGTGATCGCAATCGGTGTAAATGTGATCACAATCATTCCCACGATAATATACTCTACATAATGGATGATCTCGGGAAAACGCTTGCCCAGAAAATAACCGGACAGTGTCAGCGTGGACACCCAGATCACGGCCCCTCCTACATTATACAGGATAAAGCGCCTAAAGTCAAAGCGGACGATCCCTGCAAATATTGGTGCAAATGTACGAATAATCGGAACAAAACGCCCGATAATCAGGGCAGTACCTCCGTACTTGTGGAAAAATTCTTCGGCCATGACGACGTATTTGCGCTTGAAGAGCCAGCTATCCTTTCGCTGGAACAGCATAGGCCCCGTTCGCCTTCCAAACCAATAACCCGTAAAATTCCCTGTGATACCTGCGGCCAGCAGACCCAGGCATAAAGTGACAATATCCACATCGATCTTTTCCAGGGAGCAGAACAGACCGGCAAGAAAAAGTAAGTAATCTCCGGGGAGGAAAAAACCAAAAAACAGCCCGGTCTCTGCAAATACGATCAAGATGATGAGGTAAAACCCACCCGTCTCAATCAGCATCTCAGCGTCCAGCAATTGTAAAAAAGCATCCCAATATTCTTGCATCAGTAGCTTTATGCGGTTATTTCGCGTATGGCAATCTTGATTTTCTCGGCAGCAGCTTTCAATTCTTCCGGCTTCAGTTTCAATTTTTCTTTGGAAAAATCCATGTCTTTCACCTCATTGATCGGTACCAGATGGATATGGGCGTGGGCCACCTCCAGCCCGACCACGGCAATCCCTACCTTGCGGCAGGGAAATACCTGCTGGATCCCCTGAGCGACTATTTTTGCAAAGATCCAAAAACCCATATATTCATCATCCTGTATATCAAATATGTAATCTGTTTCCTTTTTGGGAATCACCAGTACATGCCCCTGCGCAATGGGAAACACGTCCATGAAAGCCAGATAATCGTTGCTTTCCGCCACCTTGTAAGCAGGGATTTCGCCGGAAATAATTTTAGAAAAGATCGTGGACATCAAATTTTTCTTTGTTCCGACACAAACTTAATCAAAAGGATTTGGATTGCCAATAAAATAGTGAACGGAGACCGGTGCCGAATTGCCCGGATCCGACGGACGCCTACCGGAATTGAATGGAGCGGATCGGGTCGATCCTGCTGATCAGAAAGGCCGGCAGCAACAGGACCAGCACGGAAATGACCATCACGCCGGCATTCAGTGCCAGCACCTCGGCCCATCCGATATCCACCGGTACATAGGACACAAAATAGGAACTTTCATCCAGGGTAAAAAACCGGGTGGTTTTCTGGAAAAAATAAAGTCCCAGTGCCAGCGTATTTCCGATCAGCAGACCCAGGCCCATCAGATAAGCCGCATGATAAAGAAACACTCCGCGGATACTCCGGTTGGTGGCACCAAACGCTTTCAGCATACCGATCAATTGGGTTTTTTCCAATATAATAATCAGCATGGCAGAAATCATATTGATCAGGGCCACGATCATCATCAGGGCCAGGATAATCTGGGGATTGGCATCCAGCAGGTCGAGCCACTGGAAAATTTCGGGATAACGCTCTTTCAGATGGACGGCCAGCAGATTGACTGGCAGTTGTTCATTGAGCTGCTCTGTAATCCCGGCGAGCTGTCCGAAATCACCTATCTGTACTTCTATACCTCCCAATTCCCTGGAATCCCAGTCATTGAGCCGGCTGATCAGCGAGAGGGCTCCCACCACATAGGTTTTGTCCAATTCCTCCGAACTGGTATTGAAAATACCCCGGATGGTAAATTTGCGCCTGCGGATGGGATCCTGCACAAAGTACATCATAAAATCATCCCCCACCTGCAAATTCAGCCTTTGTGCAGTATATTGAGAGATCAGGATCTGTCCGTTCACGGCGGTGGAATCCGAAAAATCAAGGGTCGCCCCCTGGGTCAGTATTTCCTGCAAAAAACCCTGATCATAGTCCGGAGCGAGGCCTTTGAGCACCACCCCTTCCACTTCTCCATTGACCGTAATGATACCGGGCTTGGTGGCAAATTTCCTCAGCCCACGGACTCCGGAAACCGTAGCCAACCGATCCAGCCGGATATCATCCAGCAGAATGGGTTCCTGTTCCAGAGCTTGATAGGAGTATGAGTCCGTGATGGTGATATCGCCAAAGAATCCACGCTGTTTACGGCTGACTTCCTCTTTGAATCCGTTGAGAATGGCTATTGCCAGGATCATAGCGGTCACTCCCACCGACACGGTAATGACCGCCACCCGCACGATCAGTCCGGAGAAGGTCCGCTGACCGCTTAGGGTAATCCGCTTCGCTAAATAAAAAGGAAAATTCAAGCCTTGTTATATAATTTGTACCTTCGCAAAGATAAAAAACTTCTTGGTATGCGTATTATATTTATGGGGACTCCGGAGTTTGCGGTCGCTTCGCTGGCCGCGCTGGTGGAGTCGGGCAAAGAGGTCGTCGCCGTGGTCACCGGACCGGACCGCCCCTCCGGAAGGGGGCAGAAACTGACCCAGTCTGCGGTCAAAACCTATGCACTGGAGCAGGGCATCCCGGTATTACAGCCGGAGCGGCTCAAAGATCCTGTATTTATTGAACAGCTTCGGGATCTGAAAGCCGATCTGCAAGTGGTGGTCGCCTTCCGCATGCTGCCCGAGATCGTCTGGAATATGCCTCCCCGGGGCACAGTCAATCTGCATGCCTCGCTCCTGCCTCAATACCGGGGAGCAGCTCCCATCAACCATGTCCTGATCAATGGCGAAACAGAGACCGGGGTCACTACCTTTTTGCTCCAGCACGAAATTGATACCGGCCATATCCTGTTCGCCGAAAAAGTATCCGTCGCTCCGGATGAAACAGCCGGGGAACTACATGACAAACTGATGGACATCGGAGCGGCCCTGCTGGTCAAAACAGTGGAGGCGCTGGAAAGCGGCCAGGCGGTTCCCCAGCCACAATCTAAAATCGTACCCGATGAAGATGCCGGGTTGAAACATGCACCAAAGATTTTCAAAGAGCACTGCCGGATCGACTGGCACAAAAGCACAGCGGAGATCCACAATCTGATCCGGGGCCTGAGCCCCTATCCTGCCGCATTCACTGAATTGAACGGAAAAACCATCAAAATTTTCAGATCAGAAATAGAAAAGCCCACGGAGGGGGTAGCAAATTCTACGGAGGCCATAAATTCTGCCGGGGACGCAAATTCTACGGATGCTATAAATTCCGTGAGGGCCGTAGCTCTTCCTGAACCAGGCACCCCGCTCAGTGATGGCAAAACCTTCCTGAAATTTGCAACAAAAGACGGATACCTGAGTATTCTCCAACTGCAGGCCGAGGGAAAGAAAAAGATGGATATCCAGGACTTTTTAAGGGGTTTTCAACTCTAAAAATAAGGGCCGAATATTGCTATTCGACCCTACATCTACCTATGAAAAACATGCCCTTTGGGAGGGCATTACAAAAGTAATCCTACTTTCGTAATTAAAAAATATAATCCTGACAATTGAATATATTTGTAGCGATCCGACTACAAGAATTGTAACCGGATGGATCAGCTCTCCAAAAAGCCATGTTCCCTGAGGACATCCTCTGGGACACCCTCCCACACACCGGGCCGGTTGCCCACATAACCAATATCGTCAATTCCTTCTTTTGTCGTGTAAAAGCCCGAGGAAGTAAGGTTCCGCATCAGGTTGAAAAAGGTCACACCCTGGGCCACTTCCGGCTTTGCTTTTGAAGGATAGGCAATCTGGTCCACGATCTTCAACTGGTCTTCTTTTGACAGCTCCCTGAAAGCATTGCCGGATTGCTTGTTCGCAAACACATCCAACCATTTGAGACCGCCCCGCATGGGGATCTGGTAGCTGGGAATATCCTTGACAATAAATTCGATAAAATCCGGAACTCCTACTGCGGAGGCACTCGGGGAAATTTCATCTTCAGGAATGATGATATCGGCCAGGACCGTGACCGTGGCCAGCTCGTGCGCACTGAAGAAAGTCTCCGAATAGAGTTTTTTTATCCGCTCATGCTCCACATCCTGCACACCGGGCAGTTGTTTCGGGACATTGGCAGCAACATCCGCACCCTTATCCTCCGATACGCAGGCCTGGGACACGATCGTAGAACCTACTGCGATCAGGCCCAATGTTTTCAATGTTTGTCTCCTGTTCATATATCAACCAATATTTAACTGTTTTTTCTGCTCCAGAATATACCCCGCTGTCCGCATGGACAAAGCCAGTATGGTCCAGGTCAGGTTCTTATCTCCCTGTTGTACAAAAGGCCCCGCATCAACCACAAACAGGTTTTTGCAGTCATGGGCCTGTCCCCATTTATTGAGAACGGAGGCCTGCGGATCATTGCCCATGCGGGTGGTCCCCCCTTCATGGATGATCCTTCCGGGTGCCGCCAATCCGTACAACGTTTCGGGTCCCTGAATAGTAGAAGTGAGGATTGCTCCCATATTGTGCAGGATTTCCTGAAAAGTCTCCTGCATATGCTTTGCCTGGAGTATTTCTTCATTGGCCCATTTGTAGTGGAATCTCAAAACCGGAATCCCAAATTTATCAACCCTGCTTGGATCAATTTCACAGTAATTATCTTTTCGCGCAATGGCAGTACCCCGACCGGCCATCCCGACACGGGAACCATAAAACCGCCTGTAATCCCGTTTGAGGGAAACCCCGTATCCACCACTTTCCTGCGGAAGGCCATCCGTGCGTGGAACAAGATTGTTTGTTTGTTCGATTCCGTTCATCGAACCGAAACCGGGCATATGCATACCGCCTCCGTATTCGATGTGGTAGCCTCTCGGGAAATCCAGTTTGCGGTCACCCTGCCACCAGGGTGAATATATGTGGACACTCCCCACACCGTCTTCGTTGTAACGTTTTCTATCCAGCAACTGGGGCAGAAAGCCACTGAGACCGGCTCCGGTGGAATCATGCAGGTACTTACCGACCAGACCACTACTGTTGCCGACTCCCCCTGGGTGGGCCGCTGATCTGGAATTCAGCATAAGACGGGCACTCTCGCATGCGCTCGCCCCCAGAATGACGATCTTGCCCTTTACGGAAAACTCTTCAAGGGATTTGGTATTTACATAGGAAACCCCAGTCGCCAGGCCCTCTTCATTGGTCAATACCTCCCGCACCATGGCGTTGTCCACGACCGTAAGGTTACCGGTTTTCATGGCAGGGATGACCAGACAGGAAGAGGATGAAAAATCCCCGTAAACCTTACAGGCCCGATTGCATTGTCCACAGTAAAAACAAACCCCTCTATCCGTATTGCCGGGAAGTGCTTCGGTAAGAACGGATCCCCGGCCGGGAAGAACCGGGACACCCGATTTTTTGGCCCCTTTCATGATATACAATTCATTCAGGCGAGGTTTTGGTGGTTTCAGAAAAATACCGTCCGGTTCATTGGGATAGTTCTCCACGGTGCCGTAGATCCCGATCATCCTGTCCACCCGGTCATAATATGGTTTGATCTCATCGTAGCTGATCGGCCATTCATCCGTCAGGCCGTCTTTGGGTTTGAAATCATCCGGGCCCATACGCAGCGAAATCCGTCCCCAATGGTTCGTCCTGCCGCCAAGCATGCGTGCCCTGAACCAGTCGAATTCGGTCCCGGCTTTTTTTGTGTAGGGCTCTCCGTCCAATTCCCAGCCACCATAGGCTGCATCAAAATCACCAAATGGACGGGTAGTCCCTGCCCCTCTCCGGGGAGATTCCCAGGGCCACCTGAGTTGCAACGCATCTTTGGCGGGGTCAAAAAACGGCCCGGCCTCCAGCATCAACACTTTTAGGCCTGCATTGGCCAACTCGTAGCCTGCCATCCCCCCACCTGCACCTGAACCCACCACGATCGCATCGTACACAGTAGAATCTTCCTTTATTTGAAATAAGCTCATAAATTAGGTATAAACAATGTTTGACCCAAACTCCGGGTTTTTGCGAATATCCGTGTTTTGTCGAATAAATGTACAAAAAAAATTGAGAAAGAAGATAAATTACATTAATTTCGTACTAAATCAGAACCAGGATGAATACAGATTTACTGGAAGAATATATAGAAACCGGCAATGGTCCGGCAATCGAAGATTTACTGCATTCCAATCCCCGGCTCGCAACCGAAAAGACCAGCCATGACATGTCCCCGCTCTTGCTGGCCTGTTATTATAATAAACCACATTTAGTCAAGCTGTTCCTCAAACACCTGGATGCAATTTCGATTTTTGAGGCGGCGGCAGCAGGCTTGACGGACGAGCTGATGAAAATCGTGGAGAAGGATAATGGAATGGCCAATCATATCTCCGATCATGGTTTCAGCGCCCTGGGAATTGCCGCCCATTTTGGACACGATGAAATTGTGCGTTATTTATTGACAAAAAACGCCGACCCCAATCTGCCTTCCCAGAACGGATATCTGGTTTTTCCCTTGCATACTGCGGTCGGAACCGGGCTTCTCAGTATAGCCAAATTGCTGATCGAGGGCAATGCCGAAGTCAATGTATTGCAGGCGAGCCGGATCAGCCCCCTGCATCTGGCCGCCCAAAACGGCAATATTGAAATGATTATTCTCTTATTGGAAAATGGCGCACTGATCGATATCCGAAATGATAATGGGCAAACTGCGGCGGATCTGGCACTGGAAAGAGGGCATGGGGAAATTGCGGAGATACTGAGAGTATAGGGTCATCAGGCAGGCAGTACTGAAAATTTAGCGTCCGTGGTCAGGCCGTCAGGCATCCCAGAACTGGGTGCGCATACGTTTTACATAATTCCGGATATCCAATACAATCCCGGCCAGAAAATAAAATATAATCGGAAAACCAACTGCCAGAAAACTCGTATAGATAAAGAAAAGCCGGATCTTGAAAATTGAAATACCGAAACGCTCACCAATATAGGTACAGAC
>JBEBWT010000023.1:0-28848 GCA_040392005.1 Parapedobacter defluvii | reverse complement strand
TCTGATTTCCGGTAACGGTAAGGTGGTCACTTTTCCAGCCGTGGATGCCATTCCCCGTCAATAATTCCGATTTTCCGTAAGCTATGATCTTATTGTTCCGGATGATGCAATTCCGGGCTTCCTGTGCATAGATCCCGAAAAAATTGTCATCCAGTATGTTGTCTTCAATGATCACGTTGTCTCTGCCATAGATTTTGATGGCGGCTATATCCTTGGTGGCCGAATGCCCGGAATTATTCACCCGAAATCCGCTGATGGTCACATTGGAAGAAAAAATGGATAGGAGCTCGTATTTTCTTTCCCCGTCCAGGGTCGGTCTGCCGATCCCGATCAGATGTATGGGAATCCTGATTTCGATATTGCCCTCCTTATAGACTCCACCCATGACCCGGATGGTGTCGAGGGGCTGGGCCGAGGCAAGGGCCTCCCGGATTGATTTTATTTTCTGGTCCGGTCCAATTATGATGGTAGCGGCATGGGAAGCCATGCCGCAGACCATCAAATTAGCACACAAAAAGAAAATTAATATAAAACCTTTCGAAATTTTAAATTTCTCAGTTATTTCCAGAGATCGTCCCATGTCAATACTTCCCCTCCATATATCTTTCTTGCTTCTTCCAGATCCTCCTGCGAACGAAAGGCGGCAATATCTCCCCGCATCGGGCTTTTCAGGGACTCGCTTCTCAAAAGAATCATATCCCTGGCCGGCAGGAGTTTGTTGTCATTGCTGTAATCCGGCAGATAAATCTCTTTGATATCCGCCTGGTCCACATCGCCAGCCTTCATAAATGCGATCATGCACTGCACGTCATCAAAATTGAAGGCCCGCCCTTTATTGGTGACGATCTGCGTACCAAAACGGGCGTCACTGATGGTCATTTTGCAATATACACATTGATCCTGACCATAGCGGATCGCCTGGGGACCATCACTGCTGCAGGATGCGAGCAGGACGGACAGCATCAGCGTGAATATAAGAGCAAGACCTTTTAACTGATTCATTTTATTCAATTGTTAATTTCTTTTTCGCAGCTTTCCATTCCATAAACACGACGAATGCCAGGGCTACACCGCAGCCAATGAATATCCATCCTCCGGTGTCCGGGATAGAAAATGCAATGAAATTGAGTAATTCTTTATATCCCAATAATGGGGGTTGATAGGCCATTCCCGGCACTTTGATCGCGGCATTCGGATCCAGATTATGGCCATAATCATACAGCCAGACATAGAAGTCAACCATTGCGACGATCCCAAACAGTAAAAACAGTCCGAATAGCACATAAACCATTTTGCGGCGTCTCAATATTCCTGTAAGCAGGAATAAGGCCGCATAAACTGCGATAATGTAAGGTAAAACAGTAAATTCAATAAAATCATCCACATTCAGGACTTTCATCCCGATGTAGTGGTTCAATCCATTGATAATGTCCACCTGACCTCCCAGATTATTACTATATATGAGCAGTTCCAGCCCCTCGGGATATTGCGGAGCAATCAACTCTATACGCCATATCGGCAGTATGATGACTGCAAGCAGGGCTATACCCCCAAGAAGGAGTATAGCGCTGCTGAGTTTTGATATTTTTTGTTGATTTTTCACGTCAATATTGTTTTTTGACCCAAATTCTGGGTTTACTACTGATTATTCAGTTCTGGGCACACCGGTATAATAGGTGATCGGTGTATTTTTGCCGCGGGCAGATACCCGTGCATACCCCGTCATTTCCTGGTGCAGCGCAGAACAGAAGTCAGTACAATAGAATGGGAAGATACCTACACGGTCCGGTACCCATTTTAGGGTTATCGTCTCACCGGGCATGACCAGCAACTCGGAGTTGTTGGCTCCCTTGATGGCAAAACCATGCGGCATATCCCAGTCTTGTTCCAGGTTGGTCACATGGAAGTAAACCGTGTCACCGAGGTGGATACCTTCGATCACGTCCGGAGTAATGTGTGAACGGATGGTAGTCATATAGACCCGTACTACATTATTGCTTTCACGTACCACTCTTGCTTCTGCTTCACCATTTGTTTTGTGCGGGTGTTTGTTTGCATTGATATCAAAAATCTTGACAGATTTATCTTTGATCAGATCCGCAGGGATAGCTTGTGCATAGTGAGGCTCACCCAGTGTAGGGAAGTCCAGCAAAAGCTCCATTTTTTCACCACTGATGTCAAACAACTGCGCACTGTGGGCGAGTTCCGGTCCTGTGGGCAGGAAGCGGTCTTTGGTGATCTTGTTGAAGGC
Organism: Parapedobacter defluvii; assembly: GCA_040392005.1. Lineage (GTDB taxonomy): Bacteria > Bacteroidota > Bacteroidia > Sphingobacteriales > Sphingobacteriaceae > DASRQK01. The sequence goes on along the minus strand of JBEBWT010000023.1, from coordinate 26,597 downwards.
AACGAGGTATTTTCCGTAAGGTTTTTTGGAGTTTCCACCGGCTACCATCAAGTGTCCAACTGAATAGTATGTAGGCTGTCTGTCCAGGATTTCCAAAGATTTCAGATCCCATTTTACCACTTCAGAAGAAACGAAGAATGAAGTATAAGCATTTCCTTTTTCGTCAAATTCGGTGTGCAGAGGACCCAGACCTGGTTTTTCAACCTCTCCGTGCAATACTGCTTCGTAGTTCAATACAGGAATACCATCGTATAATTCGGCTTCGTAGTTTTTGCTCTGGATCGCATCCTGGATTTTAGCAAAGCTGAATACAGGAATCAAAGCAGCCAGTTTACCACTGCCAACGATGAATTCACCGGTAGGGCTTACATCGGCTCCGTGAGGTGATTTAGGGCAGGGGATCAGGTACACCAGGTCATCAAATTCGGTCACATCCAATACCAAGACTTCAGTTTTGATTTCAGAAGTTGCAGTAAAGGTTTCGTGATTCATTTTGTTGTGCGCATAACGGACATTGGTCTGTTTTTTACCGCGTCCAGCTTTGATGTACTCTTCGGCTTTCTTCCAGTTGATGGCCATGATGAAGTCCTTGTCATTCTTGGAAGCATTGACTTCAAGCAAGGTATGGGCCTGCTCGGAGTTGTAGGTACTGATAAACAGCCATCCGTTGGAAACGCCCTTACCTGCGCTGGAAAGGTCAAAATTCAGACCAGGTGTTTTCAACTGGAAGGCGATATCCATCTCACCGCTTTCCTTGTCAATGCTCACAAAGCTGATGTGTCCCTTGAAATTCTCTTTGTAGGAAGAAATCGGCACATCTCCTTCTGGTCCATCCGGAGGTACACTGAAACGTGTCGCAGCGATCACATACTCTGAGTTTTCAGTGGTAAACGGCGAACAGTGGTTCCCACCTGTGTTTGGAATTTCCAGGATTTCGGCGGTGGAGAAGGTGGTCAGGTCGATCCGTGCCAGACGGGGGGTGTTGTTGGAGTTGGCAAACATCCAGCGACCATCAGGCATACCACCTGTAAAAGAAGACTCGATGTGGTGCAGATCATCCCATGGCACAAAACCATGTGAAGTGTTCAGCATAGGTTTGGTTTCTTCGCTGAATCCCCATGCGTTTTCAGCATTCACCGAGAATACAGGGATCAATTTCAGCAACCGTCCGCTTGGCAGTCCGTAAACTGTCATCTGACCACTGAATCCTCCGGATACAAAATTGTAGAATTCATCATGCTGTCCCGGCGGTATATATACACGCTCTGCAGCATTTCCGCTCAACGCACTTCCGGCCCCCTTGGGTTTACATGCGTTGAATGTCATGGATACGGCAACAATGGCCAGCACCCATAAAATGTATTGCTTTTTTCTCATCTCGATGTATTTAATTTATTGTTTGGATTTGTTTGTTTTTCTATTTATTGTACCCCGTCATTCTGACGCATGAACTCCAGAATAGCCCTTGCATCATCATCACTCAGATTCTGATTGGGCATCCTGACCAAACAGATTTCCAGTTGGGCCTGCAGTTCGGGATCCTTGTCGATCATCGGATCAGGGTTGGTGATAAAGTTCATGATCCATTCCGGACGATGTTTGTTGCTCACACCCGACCAGCCTGGTCCGACCAGCCGTTCGTCTGTGTATTTATGGCAACTGGCACATTTCAAATCCGAGATCAACTTTCCCTCTGTCGCCAATGTAGGATTGAGCCCGTCTCCCAGATCCACATGGTCAAATTTCCCTGCTCCACGATTGGGATCGTAATCATCCGTGGACATGGAGGATTTGCCAATCTGATTTTCCGATGATGAGTTTTGATTTCCACTCTGGCCACAGCCATATACAATGGCACAGATCATTAAAAATACAATAGTTTGTTTCATAACAATAGTTGTTTGTGTGCTTAGTTTTGTTCTTTAGTTTTGTTCTTTAGTTTTGTTCTTTAGTTTTGTTCTTTTTGTTTGTCTGATGAGGTTTTTATTAATGCTTGCTTCCCGCTCATCAAGAACAAAAGTACCCGACCTCTGTCCCTTATTTTATGATCTGAATCATAAAATAAGTTTAGGAAGCTCCGGCCAGCGGATCCGGACTGATTTCTGACTCGTTTTTAATTATTAATATATTAATAATCAATTATTTATATTATAATTTTCAAAATTATGATTCTCGTCACGGTACAAAGTGATTCTCATCTGTAAATGTAAGCAATTCTTTTCGTAATTTAGCTACCATGTTGGATATCAATTTGTTGTTGGAAAGAGGTGCGACCTATCGGGATGTAGTGTCCGGTGAGGTCATATTCAATGAAGGAGCGAGTGCCACCTTTTATTATCAGATCGTGTCCGGTAGAGTCCGCTGGTCCAATCTGCTGGACAATGGCAAGGAAGTGCTGCATGGCATTATTGAAGAAGGGGAGAGTTTTGGTGAATTCGGGATCTTCGATGGTGACAATTATGCGGCCACCACCATTGCCGACACCCCCTGCAAGTTGATCAGACTGCGTTCCGAATCGTTTCTGGAGTTGATGCATGAACGGCCCGATCTGCTGTTTGAGTTTAACAAACTGTTTGCTGAACGGCTTCGTTACCATTATTTTCTGACCAATATTCTTTCGTCCAATTCACCGGAATATATTCTGGAAAATCTGATCGATTATTTTAACCGCAAGGGAAAGCATATTTGTAAAAAATGTAACCGCCTGCTGATGACCCGGCAGCAATTGGCCAATATCACCGGTCTGCGGGTGGAAACCGTCATCCGGGCCATCAAAAATATGCAGCGGGAGGAAAAAGTCGAGGTTGTGAGGGGCAAGGTATTTCTGCCGTCCGATGGAATCTGAACCCGGACAGTTGTCGTTTTCAATATGATTTTGATTGATATTTATTACTTTTAACTCTCAAATATTCAGCCCATAAATTTTAATAGATTAATTGCCCATGTCTTTTCTGAAAACTATCACTCCCAATAAATGGTTATCGATCGCTGTCATTAACTTTCTGATTGTTGGTTTGGTGGGTCTGATGATGCGTCTGAAGATGGTATTGCCCATGCCCTGGCTCCATCAGAAGTTTTTCTTGCATTCCCATTCCCATTTTGCTTTTTCAGGCTGGGTGAGCCATGCCCTGATGGTGCTGATACTGGTCGTGGTGCTGAAAGGTTTGAGTAAATCACTGGATAGCCGGGATCTGTGGAAAGCCAATGCCTTGATCCTGGCCAATATCCTGACCGCTTACGGGATGCTGGTCGCCTTTATGCTACAGGGATACGGACGGTATTCCATTACCTTTGCCACCCTCGGGATTTTTGTCTCCTACGTTTTTACCGTATTTGTCTGGAAGCGATGTGCCCAATGGACCAGAGAGACCGGCAACCAGTTGGTGTGCCAGTGGTTCCGGGCAGCCCTGATCTTCCTCGTGCTTTCTTCGCTGGGCACTTTTGCCCTTTCCTACCTGATGATGACCCATAGTGTGGATACCCGCAAGCAACTGGCATCGGTTTATTTTTATCTGCATTTCCAGTACAATGGCTGGTTCCTGTTTGCCTGTCTGGGATTGCTGCACCATTGGCTCCATATCAAAGGTATTCAATTGAAAAGAGCCAAAGCCTTGTTTTATATATTCGCAGGAGCCTGTATCCCTACTTATTTCCTGTCCGTTTTATGGTGGAAGGATATGCCGGACTGGCTGTATCTATTGATGGTCGTTGCGGCCATTGCCCAACTGATCGTATGGTTTGTATGGCTGGTGGAGTTGTGGAAGAAAAAAGCACTTTTACGTCCCCACAGTAGTCTGCTGGTTCGTTTTCTGTTGCTGGTCGTGGGTATTGCTTACAGTATCAAGCTGGTTTTGCAGGCCCTATCCCTCATTCCCGAACTCAGCCAGTTTGCCTATGGTTTCCGGCCCATTGTTATTGGTTATCTGCACTTGGTACTGCTGGTCGTGATCTCCCTGTTTTTGCTGGGATTCCTCCTGATGAATCACCATCTCAAAGAAAATCTGCTGGTCCGGGTGGCGGTTGTTATTACCGTAGGGGGTATCTTGTTCAATGAATTTGTGCTGATGTTACAGGGACTGGCCGGTATGTTGAGAATCTATGTCAATCATACCCACCAGATGCTGGTAGCCGCCTCGGTGACCATCTGCCTGGGTCTGATCGGAGTTTTGGTGGGGCAATGGAGGAAATCTTCTTCTTAGGTAATGAACCGTATCCGGTGTTTGAGCTACAACACCGCTGCATTCCAGAACACCCTGATATTCTTGGTGTCGATTTTACCTCTAGCTTTGAAAAGATCATAATGATCCTGCACCCTCAGCCAGAATTCAGGTGTAGTATTGCTAAAAGCTGTAGCCAACTTCAAAGCCAAAAATTATCCAATGCCTTTCTGTGATCACTCAATGATCAGATTAATCCCCGTCATTTCGGCCTTATATTTGATTTTTTCGATCAGGCCAAAATAGCTCCAGTTGCGGAGCAGGAACTCCTCTTCTTTGGCCACTTCTTCCTTGTTGGTCTGATTGACGAGCAGCAAGGTTCCTGCCTGGGCCTTGACACAAGCCTCAATGAGGCGACGGCTGTATAGGTGCAAGCGGCTGTCCACATATTTCTTTTCCATTTCGGAAAAACGGTCCAGGCTTTTGAGTTTTTTCTTCCGGCCGTGGCCCCCACCGTTGAAGGTTGCTGCTTTCTGGAGGCGGTGCCTGGCAGACTGGATGGCCATCCGCCGGTGGAGGAACTCCTCTTTGTTGCCGATCTGGAACTGCTGCTTGCCGATCTGTACCACAATCGGATGTTCGATGGACAATGATGCCTCTGCGATTACATGCTCTTTGAGTTGCTGTACTTTTTTGGGCATTTCCAGAGCCGCCAGCAGAAAAAATTTGCCTTTTATGATCTGTAAGGAGCTGGTACAGATCTTGACCTGCCCTGCCTGGACCCGCTGGAGCAGGACCCGCTTGTCAGAACGATCCTTGCCCAGGTAAGTCCGGAATGGTATCTTGAAAAGTGAAAAAGCAAACTCTTTTCCGTTTTCGGTCGTGCTGAGTTTGATGTTTCTCCCTGCGAACGGGATCGGCATGGTCTTTTTATAGTTACGCAGGGATTTTTCACCTTTCCAATAGGCCAGCCGATCTGCATTGAATGCCTTGATCATGGCCGTGTTGAGACTGGAAAGGATATTGGTATTGATCTTGCCCTTGAAGTACGACGACAGCAGCCGGTAGGTGGTGTTCATCCGGGAGGTATTCAGGATGCCCTCAGGATCATTTTCCCGGTTGGCCAGCTTGAACTTGATGTCCTCATGCAGGTAGAGCAGGTCCTTGAGATTTTCCTGGATGTACTGGTGGGTCAGCACGAGATTGGCGGCACGGAAGGCCATATCCTGCCATTCAAACAATGTTTTGAAATAAGCCAAGCGCTGCTCCTTGTCATCGCAATCAATATATACCTGTATTTTTCGGGTGAGTATGATGGTGTCTTTTTCCATATCAAGCCAATTTTCGTTCTTTCCTGGTTGCTTTCAGACGGGCGTGTGCTTCGACAAATAACTGACGCACCTGCGAACCGTTCAGGTGCAGTGCTTCGGAGATTTCATCGAAAGAGTACTGCAATTCGTAACGCATGTGGAAGATATCGCTCTGCACATCATCAAACTCCCCCTCCAGCCGGAAGGTGGTTGGTTTGTTCATCAGGTTCAGCTTTTCCGAACTGTCAAATACCTTCCGCAGCGTGCTGATGGCATTTTCCACTCTCAGTCCCACCTCATAATCCGAGATACCCCCCAGATAATGGGCGATCCGATCGTAGCTGAAACTATATTTGAGACACAAGCGGATAAACAGCTGCTGCTCTTCCCGGAGGTGGGGCAGCAGCGCATTCAATTTGTTGATCTTCTCCTGTTTTTCGCACTCAAGCTGCTCGAAGTAAACAAGGTCTTCGTCCTCTTCATCCCCTTCCTCCGTATGGCCCAGCATAAATTCCTGATAATCCTCGATCCCGTCCAATCGCAGCAAACTGCGGTGGAAACGGTTGCGTGTTTTGGTGAAATAATCCGTGATCGCCGCACGGACCTGTTCGGCCAGGAACCTGCGCAGTCCATCCAGGTCCTCGATCCGGCTTCTGAACAACCACAGCCGGTAGAAGGCCTCCTGTGCAATGCTTTCGGCAGTACATTCATCCTTGGTCACCCGTCGGGCCCGGAATAAAAGATGTCCGAAGTAACGCTGGTAGAAAAATGCCAGCCCTGTTTCATCGCCTTCCCGCAGCAGTGCCAAGTGCTTTTCTTCTTTATTCGATCGTAATGGTCTATCCATACTTGGAGAGTGTAAGGTCCTCATCCGGCATACCTGCGGAATCCCTGGGCGGCTCCTGACGGTTTTTTTTGGGAACCCCGGGACCCGCAAGTAAATCTGTGTTCAAAAGTATGACGTATTGGTATTGCTGGAGTTGTGGTGGTAGGGAGATTTGTTATACATTTTGTCCCTTTCTACTTCGGTCTTGCGCCATGATGTGCGTACTATTTCGGAATGGGGTGAGCAACAGCTCTTCGAACTTGTTTTTAAGCGAGGGTACCGTTGTGTGTACCTTTCAAAATGGGGTGACCGGGTGATGCAATGTACGTTCTCAGTTGTGTGCGGCTTTGGAAATGAGATGAACAACACAAGTTTTTTGGATGTTAATCGGTTCGTTCTGTTGCTTATACTTTTCAGATCAGGAAGAGCAACAACCCGGGTGGAAGCGATCAAGTTCTTTTTGTATGTACGTTTAAGAATGGGGTGAGTAATTGCTTAGCTGAACTTACTGGATTAGATACGAGAGTTGTATGTACGTTTCAGAATGGGGTGAGCAACAATTTTGGGAAAGGGATAAAATTGAGGAACCGCATGGTTGTATGTACCTTTCATAATTGAGTGAATAGTAGTTTCGGTTACTTTTTAGTTCTCAGGCCTTACAATTGTGTGTACCTTTCAAATTTTGAAAAAAATAAAACAACGCTGTGAACCCTACCTTTGTGTGTACCCATCAAAAAAACATAAGATTTGTAGACGAGACTCTTTATTACATATACCCTTTTGCTCCCTTAGAAATAAAAGTACTTGGTGAGTGGCAAAAGCCCTCACCCTACGGCGTCACAAGCAGCCTCAAGTGGATTCTGTCCCGAAAAACAGAAGAAAATTGCCCAATGCAATACCAATATGTCAAAGAACACGCTCGAAACCGGGTGAGGACACGGTTCAACATTCATTTAAAAAAAATTGGTGGAAGTAGCGCAGCACTAATCGGGGAGTCTGATCAGGTTTTTGTAATGGAGTTTTTTCATAATCTGAGTGATTATTGGTTTGCTATGTCACAAAAATAATATATACAAATTAATTTAGCAAATAGAACTCAATTTATTTTGTATAATTTTTTGCTATTTTGTTGATGCTGTTTGTTTTTTGCTGATTCTCAGTGGATGTCTGTAAAGATATAGAAGCAAGTATTAAAAGTGTTCTGTTCATTTTTCATTTTAAAGTCATCGCACGGAAAATGGAATTGTTATCCGTTTGAAACGCCACTACACGTATAGCATACGTGTTGTAGTCTTCAATCTGATTAGCTTTGTACAATGAATCATAAGATGACGTTGATAACAAGCACTGAAGTGGTCATGAACCAGATCTTTACCATTCGTGGACAAAGAGTCATGCTGGACATCCACCTCGCCCAACTCTATGAAGTCGAAAACCGTACCCTTAAACAATCGGTCAAGCGAAAACAGCACCGGTTCCCGGAGGATTTCATGTTTCAACTTTCCAAAGACGAGTGGCGTGAGCTTATCACAATTTGTGATAACCTACCTGAGGGGGCCAAATTCAGCCCGGCAACTCCTTTTGCATTTACCGAACAAGGAGTGGCAATGCTATCCAGTGTACTGAATAGTGAGAAGGCGGTCGCCGTCAATATCCAGATCATGCGTATCTTCACCCGGATCCGGCAAATGCTCAAGGACAATACGGAAGTCTGGAAAGAAATCGCCGACATCAAGATCGAGCTGACCAAGCAGGCCCGCAGTCAGGACGCTCAGGGTAAAAACATTGAACTACTCTTCGAGTATATTGACCGTTTGCAGGAAAAAATGGAGGCCCCAGCCCCTTCAGAAAGGAAACGGATCGGGTATGAGATCAGTGGGAGGAAAGGAACATCCTAACGTAGGCCGTCATTACATCCCGTATCTGCTTCTTGTAGGCCCGCCCACCTAAAACCACATAAAAAAGGGCAGTGAAATCCTGTTTCACCACCCTTATACTATTATGAAAAAGCCCGGAACCACGAGGACTCGTGTTGTCCGGGGGCCTTATTCAATCATTAAAGTTGCTTCACCAGCTTGTCGGCCAGTACGGATTTTGGCACCGCACCGATCTGTTTGTCCACCACCTCACCGTTTTTGAAGAACAGGAGGGCGGGGATGTTGCGGATGCCGAACTGGATCGATATATTGGGATTTTCGTCCACATTGACCTTACCGATCACGGCTTTTCCTTCATATTCATTTGCCAGTTCCTCTACAATGGGACCGACCATCCGGCAGGGTCCACACCATTCTGCCCAAAAGTCCACCAACACGGGTTTATCTGATTTGAGTACTACTTCATCGAAGTTGCTGTCTGTGATTTCTATTGCCATTGTTTTATTGTTTTTGTATTTGCAAAGATACCAAATTATATTTTAAACCCAATGCCTGCAACTTCCTAATTTAAACGGTAGGAGACTCCCTCCAGTTTGACCAGGGATTCAATGAAATGATTGTCCGGGTGAATACGGATGGATTTGGAAGGCATGTCCAGGCTGATTCCGCCATGCTGATCCACGATTTTGAACCGCAATTGGCAGGATTTGCTGGCCTCCCTGCTTTCATTTTCTTCCAGAATGCTTTTCAGCCCGGCGTAAAGCTCCTCGTCCAGAGATTCCAACGGAATCTGTACGGTCAGGGATTTGGCCAGCTTGTCGCGCAACTCGGAAAGCAATTGCATGGACACGATGTCGAAATTCCAGTTTTCAGCTTGCCGGAAGCGTTCCAGGATCTTGCCTTTTACCTGTACAAAATATCCTTCGTGCAGATAGCCCTTCTGTTTGACATAATCTTCCCCGAACAGGGCGATTTCGTAGGAGTCATAGTAATCCTCCAGTACAAATACCCCAAAGGGCTTGCCGTTTTTGGTCATGCGGTGGTTGGCCGAGGTGATCATGCCCCCGATGATCAGCTCCTTGTTCTTGATCCCATTGAATTCCTGCTGGACCTCCGGTTCGGCCCCGCTCTCCTTCACCTTGTCGATCAGGTGCAGCAAGCTGACCGGATGTTTGCAGAAATGATTGATCTCGAAACGGTAGGTGTCCAGCGGGTGGCTGGTCAGGTAAATCCCGATCACATCCCTCTCGTATTTGAGTTTTTCGATCAGTCCCCATTCCGGACAGACCGGCAGGGTGGGTTCGGGCATTTGCACTTCACTGGTACCCCCAAAGAGGCTGGCCTGGGCCGAATTTTCGTTTTCCTTGTATTTGGCTCCGTATTTCAGGGCTTTTTCCAGAGCGGTACCGCCTTCATTCTCTTCGTGGAAATACTGGGCCCGGTGCGTATTCTGAAAGGAGTCAAATCCCCCGGCATAAGCCAGGCTTTCCATCGCCTTTTTATTGGCAGACCGCAGATCGATGCGGCGGGCCAGGTCGTAAATGGAGCTGTATTTTTTTTCTTTGCGGTTTTCCACAATGGTTTCCACCGCACCGGCCCCTACTCCTTTGACGGCACCCATACCAAACCGGATGGTATCATCGCCGGTTGCGGTAAATTTGTAAAAGGACTCATTGACATCCGGCCCCATTACCTTCAGGCCCATTCGTTTACATTCCTCCATGAAAAAAGTGACCTGCTTGATGTCATTCATGTTGTTGGAAAGGACGGCTGCCATAAATTCAGCCGGGTAATGCGCTTTGAGGTACGCAGTCTGGTATCCGATCCAGGCATAGCAGGTGGAATGCGATTTGTTGAAAGCATAACTCGCAAAATCCTCCCAGTCGGTCCAGATTTTCTCCAGGATCTTTCCGTCATAACCATTCTCCGTGCCCTGAGCAATAAACTGCGGCTTCATCTTGTCCAGGTCTTCCCGCTGCTTTTTACCCATCGCTTTCCGCAGCTTATCCGCCTCGCCTTTGGTAAAACCGGCCAGTTTCTGGGAAAGTAACATGACCTGTTCCTGATAGACGGTGATCCCATAGGTTTCCTGCAAATATTCTTCGCAGGCCTCCAGATCATAGGAAATCGCCTCGGTACCATGTTTCCGCTTGACAAAAGCCGGAATGTATTTGATCGGTCCCGGCCGGTACAGGGCATTCATGGCGATCAGATCCTCAAACACCGTAGGCTTGAGGTCCTTCAGGTATTTCTGCATACCCACCGACTCGTACTGGAAAATCCCGACGGTTTCGCCCCGCTGAAAGAGGGCATAGGTCATTTCATCGTCGATCGGGAACTGATCCGGATCCAATTGGATGCCATGCCGGTGTTTGACGATCTTGACGGTATCCTTGATCAGTGTCAGTGTTTTGAGTCCCAGAAAATCCATTTTGAGGAGACCGGCACTTTCCACCACCGCATTGTCAAATTGGGTGACGTACAGATCCGAATCTTTGGCCGTGGCCACCGGCACAAAATTGGTAATATCGTCCGGAGTGATGATCACCCCGCAGGCATGCGTACCGGTATTGCGGAGCGAACCCTCCAATATCTTTGCCTGTTTGATGGTTTCGGCTTCCAGACCATTCCCTGCTGCCAGCTCCATCAATTGACGGACATTTTCGTATTCGTCATTCCGTAGGTTTTCCTTCAATGCCTTGTGATCCAGATTGAAGAGCTTGTTGAGCTTGATATTGGGGATCAGCTTGGCAATTTTGTCCGCCTCGGATAGGGACAGATCCAGTACCCGTGCGGTATCCCGGATGGAGGATTTGGCAGCCATGGTACCATAGGTAATGATCTGTGCTACCTGACTGGCTCCGTATTTATTGATCACATAATCAATGACTTTTCCCCGTCCCTCATCATCAAAATCAATATCGATATCCGGCAGGGAGACCCGGTCCGGATTGAGGAAACGCTCAAACAGCAGGTCGTATTTGATGGGGTCGATATTCGTGATCTCCAGGCAATAGGCCACCGCCGAGCCTGCTGCCGAACCCCGGCCGGGTCCCACCGAAACCCCCATTCCGCGGGCAGCCGAAATAAAATCCTGCACAATCAGGAAATAACCCGGATAACCGGTTTTTTCAATGGTCTGCAACTCAAAATCCAGCCGTTCCCTTATTTCGTCTGAAAGATTCTCCCCATAGCGTTTTGCAGCACCCTCAAAGGTCAGGTGGCGCAAATACTTGTTTTCCCCCCGTTTTCCCCCGTCCAATTCATCCTCAGCCACTTTAAACGCTTCCGGAATTTCAAATTTGGGCAGCAATACATCCCTTTGCAGGGAATAGATTTCTATTTTGTTCAGGATGTCCCGGATCGTCAAAATGGCTTCCGGCAAATCCGCAAAGAGGGATTTCATTTCCTCAGCCGGTTTGAAATAATATTCTTCATTGGGCAGGCCAAAGCGGTACCCCCGGCCTCTACCTTTTGGCGTGGCCAGTTTTTCCCCATCCTTTACACAAAGCAGAATGTCGTGGGCATGGGCGTCTTCTTTATTTACATAATAGGTATTGTTGGTCGCCACCAGCCTGACACCGTGTTTGCGGGCCAGTTGGACCAGACTTGTATTCACCCGGTCCTCATCCTCCTGACCGTGGCGCATCAGTTCCAGATAAAGATCTTCTCCAAACTGCTCTTTCCACCACAACAGGGCTTCCTCGGCCTGATTTTCGCCAATATTGAGCAGTTTTCCAGGTATTTCCCCATAAAGATTGCCTGACAGCACGATCAGATCTTCCTTGTATTGTTCGACTATTTTCCGGTCAATCCGTGGCACGTAATAAAAACCATCGGTATAGGCAATGGAGGCCATTTTGGCCAGATTATGATAACCCTTTTTGTTTTTGGCAAGGAAAACGATCTGATAGCCATTGTCCTTATGGGATCTGTCCCGGTGGTTTTCACATACCTGAAATTCGCAACCTACAATAGGCGTGATGGGTTGTTCGGCCTTTTTGTTATAATTCAGGATCTGATTGACAAAATGGAAGGCCCCCATCATATTGGCATGGTCGGTGATAGCCACTGCCTGCATGCCCTGTTCTGCTGTCGCCCTGACCAGATCCGGTATGGAAATAGTGGATTGCAGTACCGAAAACTGGGTATGATTGTGCAAATGGGCAAAGGGCGCATCCCGCAGGATTTCCGGAACACCGCCTGCCTGTTGTGTCCTGTCGGGCAGTGGTATATCACCCTGGGTCGCATGACTTTGTTTTCTCTTCAGTGCCTCCGAAGCCTCTTTCAGATTGATATGCCGCAGGCCGGCGGGGCTGATCCGATCCGGATTCACCTGCTTGAATTCCGACAGGGTAGCTGCATCGCTGTTCAGTGCGGCTGCGGAGAATACATCTGTACGGATCAGTTCAAAAAAACAGCGGGCCGTGGCCTCCACATCCGCAGTGGCATTGTGTGCCTCACCAAAAGGAATGTCAAATAAGTATTGGTGCAGCTCGGTGAGAGTAGGCAGTTTATAACGCCCCCCCCGTCCTCCGGGCAATCTCAGCAATTCGGCCGTTGTCTCGGTACAGCTATCCAGCACGGGCAGGGTGGAAAGCCGGCTACTGATGCCCATGCGGTAATATTCTGCCCCCATGATGTTGAGGTCAAAACCCACATTATGTCCTACCACAAAGCTTGCCCTGGAGATTGCCTGTTCAAATTTTTCCAGTACTTCCCGCAGATCAACCCCGTTTTCTGTGGCCAATGCCGTTGAAATCCCGTGGATCCGCTCCGAATCATACGGAATGTCAAAGCCGTCCGGCCGGATCAGGAAATCCTGATGATCGACCAGCCGTCCCAGCTCGTCATGCAGTTGCCAGGCGATCTGAATACATCGTGGCCAGTTGTCGGTATCGCTGACGGGGGCATCCCAACGTTTGGGAAGTCCGGTGGTTTCTGTATCAAAAATTAAGTACATGCTGCAAACTAAAATAGGATGTTGTGGGAAACAAACTTACTGAAAATTTTCGAAGGATTTTGAATTCTTTTGTAACAACCCACCCCAGTGTGTAGTCAAATGCTGGAAATAAGGACATAATAAATGAAGAGGACCGTCAAGAGCAATCGCATCATCATCGCCATATTTGCCGCATTATTTTTCACAGGGGCCGGGCAGGCTTATGCCCAGCAGGTTATATCTGTTGAAGCCGCAGTGAAACAGGCATTGGAAAACAATCTGCAGATCAAACAGACTGAATTTCAGGAATCCCTTTCGGAACAGGACCTGCTGCAGTCCAGGATGAGTTTTTATCCTTCTCTCAATGCCAGTGCCAACGGAAGTATGAACTGGGGCTTGTCTTTTGACCAGACCGCTGGCCGGTTGGTGACCCAATCCGTGAATTCAGCCGGAGCCCGACTATCCACCGGAGTGGATTTGTTCCAGGGTTTTCAGCGCACCAATCAGGTCCGCGCCAACCGCTATCAGTTGATGGCCAGCCAGAGCAATGTGGATCGGGCCAAGAATGACCTGACCCTGTCCGTGGTGACGACTTATCTGGAAGCACTGACCAATCAGGATCTTTATCAGGCCAGCCTGCAACAGCTTGCTCTTTCCAAAGAGCAGCTCCGGGTGATGGAAATCAATATGGAGGCCGGTAACAATACCCTGGCTGATTTATCCCAGGCACAGACCCAGTCAGCCACCGATGAACTCAATGTCACAACGGCCCTGAATGCCTATGAAATGTCTATCCTGAACCTGAAGCAATTGATGGAAATGGATCCTTCGGTAGAGATCGCATTGGAACGCCCTTCGGTCGCTGAGGTTCAGCTTTCGACCAACCGCATGCTGGCAGAACAGATTTACGGGGAAGCAGTCGCCAAATTTCCAGAAATCAAGGCAGCGGAGTATCAAACGCTGGCCGCCGAGCGGAATATAGAAATTGCAAAAGGCACACTTTATCCGACCCTGTCGTTCAGTGCCGGACTGGGGACCAATTATTCATCGCAGGCAAGGGACTTTAATACCCAGCAGATTCTTCCTTTCGGGGATCAGTTCCGCAGGAACCGCAGTGAATCCATCGGTTTGTCGCTTTCGATCCCGATCTTCAATCAGTACCGTAGCCGCATCGGTATCCAGCGGGCCAAAATCAATTATCAGAACGCCCTGACCAACGAGCAGCTGGCCAAGAACAATCTGAATAAGATTATCAGTCAGGCAGTGCTGGACCTGCAATCTGCCGAAAAGCGGCTGGTATCCACCGAAGTGGCACTGAACTCGGCAAAACAAACATTCGAAGTGATCAAATTGCGTTTTGATGAGGGAATGGCGAATTCTATTGAATTATCAACTTCACAAACTGCAATGAACCGGGCGGAGTTTGATTTTATACAGGCAAAATACAATCTGATTTTCAGGAGCAAGGTCATTGACTTTTACCTGGGTAATCCGATCCGGTTTTAATTGCACGGATTTAGAATAGGGAATAAAGAAAATTGAAAGAAAATAAATACACGATAAGCAAAATGGCAAAGAAGAAAAAAAATGGACTCAAATACCTGTTGATCGGGGCGGCAGTATTATTGGTATTGGTTATCATCGCCAATAAAGCCGGCTGGATCGGCCAGGGCGAGGTCATTAAGGTGTCCACGGACAAGGTTGAAAAACGTACAGTCAATGAGATGGTGTCCGCCAGTGGAAAAATCCATCCGGAGATTCAGGTCAAGTTGAGCTCCGAGGTATCGGGCGAAATTGTGGAACTGAATGTCAAGGAAGGGGATGTGGTGACCAAGGGACAGCTTCTCTGCCGGGTGCGCCCTGACATTCTCCAGTCCGGTTATGACCGGGCGATCGCTTCGCTCAATGCACAGCGCGCCAGCCTGGCTTCGGCAGAGCAGCAATTGAAGCAGCAGGAAGCGAATTTTGCCAATATTGAAGCAACCTACAACCGGAATTCGGCTTTATACGCCCAAAAAGTGATTTCAACCGCTGAATTTGATAAGATCAAAGCTGATTACCTGAGTGCCAGAGCCAATCTGGAGGCTCAGAAGCAAAATGTGCTGGCTTCCCGCTACGGGATCGACCAGTCGCAGGCGGCGGTGAAAGAAGCGGGCGACAACCTGTCCAGAACCACCATTTATTCGCCGGTTGATGGCGTTGTTTCCCTGCTGCAGATCGAATTGGGTGAGCGTGTGGTCGGAACGGCCCAGATGGCAGGTACCGAGATTATGCGGATTGCCAATATGAATTCGATGGAAGTCAATGTGGAAGTGAATGAAAATGACATTACCCGGGTGGCTGTCAACAACGAAGCAACCATCGAGGTGGACGCCTATCAGGGACGTCAGTTCAAGGGGATTGTCACGGAGATTGCCAGTTCTTCTACGACAGCGGCCGCCAATACCTCCAGTGTGGACCAGGTGACCAATTTCAATGTGAAAGTGCGGATCCTGCCTGAATCCTATGAAGATCTCCTGCGCCATGACCGTGAAAATCCTTCTCCGTTCAGACCCGGACTTTCGGCTACTGTGGATATCCACACCCGTCAGGACAATGGCCTGGTCGTGCCGATCCAGGCAGTCACTACCCGTGAGGAGACAGCTGCATCTGCGGGTGGGGCCGGGGCGGATTCCACGGAAGTGAAAACAGCGGCGGCAGATACTGGCAGCTCTACCGGTTCTACTGGTGGTGCGGGTTCCTCGAAACCAAAAACAAAGGAATATGTATTTGTGTATGATGGCGGCGTGGTGAAGCAGGTCGAAGTGACTACTGGTATCCAGGACGACATGTATATCCGTATATTGTCCGGTCTGGAAGAAGGTCAGGAAGTGGTGACCCGTCCGTTCAATGCCATCAGCAAAACGCTGAAAGACGGCACCAAAGTGGAGAAGGCCGGAAAAAACGAAATCTGAGTTGATCCGGACCGGGCGGTTTTCAAACCACCTGATCGGGATGTTGTTTATAATATGATTGTTTGAAAGAATACCGGTCTAAAGGGCCGGTATTTTTTTGTTTTAATCGATGGTGTGCACACAGTTGGTAGCCATTGGGCAACCTGTTACTTAAACTGCCACTTCTTCACGGGCGTTCTGAAGGTCCCAGACCATTTGCAGATTGAGCCAATATTCGGCACTGATCCCCAATACTATTTCTAATCTGACAGCCAGTCTTGGAGAAATATTCCGCTTGCCGGTCAGGATTTCACTGAGGTTTGTCGGTAATATGCCCAGTTGCCGGGCTACCTCTTTTTTCAGCAATTCCCTTTCCTCGATCTCTTCCTGCAAAAACTGACCGGGGTGAAAAGCAGGAGCCTGTAAAATCTTACCGTTGTTATTGAAAATGTTCATGTTCGTTTATAAAAATAAAAATATTCAGTAAGTCTAATTATTATAATGATTGCTTAATTCTTCGATGAAGAGAATATTTATAAAGCCATCTTCTCCAATTCTAAAAATAATCCGCCATGCCTTATTGGCACGAACCGAATACTTGTCTTTGTATGCACCCTTCAACTTTTCAAAATGTAATGATTTAATCGCTCTCAAATCATTTTCATTAGTAGCGGCAGCTAATTGTGAAATCCGGGCAACAAATCTCTTTTCTACTTCGGCGGGAAATTTCCTCTTTCCTGTTGTAAATGGATAATCTACAACTAATTGTGCCAAGTAGTCGTCCTCTATAATAACTTTCATCCTTGCTAACTTTACAAAAATAATCAAAAAACGGTTATTACCAAAAAATGGTTATTTTTTTAATCCATCTTATATCAAATCGTGGGAGTTTCTTCCTCAATGCAAATTTAATGTTCATGATTTGAACAAGACGTGTTTTAAACGCATAGTTGTGTTGAAGGGTGTGATCAGGAACCAGATAGTGGAGATCATCATCCAACCCCGAGAGCCAGTCGGACCTGATTGATTTTGATAAAGGAGGCAGTTTATTCGGATTATTCTTTCTATTTTTATCCCGATTAACCTCTAAAAAATCAAAACTATGTCAACAAAGAAGAAAATTACCCGTGTGGAAGGAGGAGAAGGGACTCCTGCTGCACAGTCGAGGACTTTTGTTCCGACGGATGAAGCAAAGGGCCGGGCAACCAATCTGAGGGTTTATGCAGGTTTGCTGTGGCTGCTGGCGATCGTGGCCCAGGTGGGGGCGATCTGGTTTGTATTGAAGCAGCCGGAAAACTTCATGATGTGGACCATCATTCTGATTGTGGTGGATCTGATTTTTGCGATCATCGGTTCGAGCCTGTGGAAGAAATCAAACCGGTTGGATCCGGCTTCCAGGGAGAATGGGTTTATGTTTTTTATGCAGAGCCAATTGGGGCTGGTGACGGCTGTGGTGGCTTTTTTGCCGCTGGTGATCGTGATTCTGACCAATAAGAATCTGGAGGGCAAGCAGAAAGCGATTCTGGGCGGCGTGGCTGGCCTGGCGTTGGTGATTGCGGGGATTGCCGGGACGGATTTCAATCCGCCTTCTGTGGAAGAATACACGGAGCAGACGAACCGGATCGAAGAATTGACGGGTGTAAATCATGTTTACTGGACTAAATCGGGCTCTAAATATCATATTTATGATGATTGCCATACGATCAACCGGGATGTGACGACTGAGATTTTTGAAGGTTCGGTGGCACAGGCGAGGGAATTGAAGAATATTACGGAGCTTTGTAAGGTCTGTGAAAACAGGGCTGAGAAAAGTATGGCGGAGTCATTGCTGGAATCTGTGGAGGGTGAAGTGGGGGATGAGGTTGAGGATGTGGTGACGCAGTAATTTTGAGAACGAAGTCCGTGTTTTAGTCAGGTTTGACAATAAACGCGATAGATTTTAGTTTTTTAAAGACCGGGAGCAAAACTTCCGGTCTTTTTTGCGGTCTTTTTATTTCTTTAAAATTAAAATTGTTTCTATATTTGTTCTATTGAATGTTTGGCAAGGGCTGATTGAAATGTTTGGCAAGTACTGATTGGAATGGTTGATGAAAATAATGGAATGGTTTATCCGCTTTTTTCATTTTTCAAGAAGGGAGGTCAATGGCATGAAAGTGTTATTGGTACTGATCGGGCTTGGGCTGGCCTTTCCTCCGGTTTTGAGGTTGATGATGCCGGAGAGACAGGTGATTTCCGGGCAGGCCCGGATGGAGATTGCCCGTTTTATGGAGGGGTTGGATAAGAATCGGGGTCCGGCAGCCGAAGGGCGCACGAATGCAAGTCGTATGGATGCAAGTCGAACGGATGCAGGGAAAGCAGTTGGTGATCGGCTACCGGAACCGGTCGTATATTTTGATTTTGATCCGAATACTCTGGATGCAGGGGGGTGGAGCCGTTTGGGTTTTTCGCCACAGCAGATCCGGATGATCGGTAATTATCTGGAAAAAGGTGGGCATTTTTACCGGAAGGAGGATTTGCAGAAAATCTATGCGGTGACTGAAATGGATTTTGAGCGGGTGAAGGATTATATCAGGATAGATGGTGATCGAACGGGTGGCCGGCCCGCACGATCAGGGTCAGAACCTTCAGATTCAACATCCTCAAGGCAGGAACCGCATGCTCCACGTTCGCAGACGCAGAAATGGAAGGGAGGACGTACGTTCCCTGTCATCGAGATCAATGGGGCGGACTCCCTGCAATTGCAGCTTTTGCCGGGGATCGGGCCTGCATTTGCCTCCCGGATTGTGCGGTTCAGGGAGCGGCTTGGAGGGTTCTTTGAGGCGGAACAGTTGTTGGAGATCTATGGTATGGATTCTACTCGTTTTGAAGGGTTAATGGCTTATGTTCGGGTGGATGCCGCTCTGGTCAGACGTATCCGGATCAATGAGGCGGATACAGAAACACTGGGGCGGCACCCCCTGATCGGGTACAAATTGGGGAATCTGATCATTCGTTTCCGGGATCATCACGGGGCTTTCGGAAATGAGGCAGATCTGAAAAAATTGGGTGTGCTGGATGAAGGAACTATCAGGAAAATTGCCCGATATTTGGAATTTTAAATATAAAATTCCAATATTGTAAGAATGGACCCGAATCTAACCGATCAAAAACCTGTTGTGTTGGCACAAAAGCTGGACGCAGCTATTCGCAATGTGCCCGATTTCCCCAAGCCCGGTATCCTTTTCAAGGATATTACACCGATTCTGAGTGATCCTGCACTATGCAGGCAGATCGTGGAAACGATGTCCGTTCATTTTGCGGATAAGGGCATAGAGGTCATTGTGGGCATTGAATCGCGTGGATTCCTTTTCGGAATGTTGCTGGCCGCTAAGCTGAACATCTCCTTTGTACCCATCCGCAAGAAAGGTAAGCTGCCGGCCGAGACGATCTCCCGATCCTATGCCCTGGAATATGGGGAGGCTACGATCGAGATCCATGCGGATGCTTTCCCCAAAGGTGCCAGGGTTTTGATACACGATGACTTGCTGGCAACCGGTGGTACGGTAGTGGCTGCCAGTGATCTGGTACGGCAAATGAACGGGGAAATTGCAGGCTACGCTTTTCTGATCAATCTTGATTTTCTGGGAGGAAAGAGTCGTTTAATTACTTATAGTGAGGATATACTCACCCTGATAGACTATTAAATCAGTAGTATTTTTTAATTTTTCTCATTAGGATTTTCGAATACTCGGAGTTGTTTTCGTGTTTATTTTGTTTCTGAGCCTGAATTCAGACTAAATACTAAATGATTCTTTGTTATTCAGTATGATGTTTGGTTTTTTATTGTTTTTAAATTACTTATTATTGTAAAAATTGAGTAATTAATAATGGAGACAATGAACGATCATTTGGAACAGGAGAATCGGGAGATGGTGCGTCAGATGGCGCAGGATTTTGCTGAGAAGCATATTTTGCCACATGTAATGGAGTGGGATGAATCCCAGCATTTTCCGGTCGAAACGTTCAAGGCAATGGGAGAATTGGGAATGATGGGTGTGCTGGTGCCGGAGGAATTGGGCGGTTCGGGCCTGGGTTACCAGGAATATGTAGATGTGATTGTGGAGGTGGCACAGGTCTGTGGGGCAGTCGGATTATCCGTAGCTGCACACAATTCTCTGTGTACCGGCCATATACTCGCATTCGGTAATGAAGAGCAGAAGAAAAGATGGCTGCCCAAACTGGCAACGGCTGAATGGATCGGTGCCTGGGGACTGACCGAAGCCAATACCGGTTCGGATGCGATGCGCATGATGACTACGGCTGTACTGGACGGAGATCATTATGTGGTGAATGGTTCCAAGAACTGGATCACGCATGGCAAAAGCAGCCAGGTGGCGGTAGTCATGGTAAGGACAGGTGAAATCGGCTCTTCAAAAGGGATTTCTGCCCTCGTGATCGAGAAAGGAACGCCCGGATTCACACATGGAAAGAAGGAAAATAAACTGGGGATGCGTGCTTCCGAGACGACGGAGCTGATCTTTGATAATTGCCGGGTGCCGAAGGAGAATCTTCTGGGTGTGGAAGGAGAAGGCTTCAAGCAGGCCATGAAAGTATTGGATGGCGGACGGATTTCGATTGCGGCCCTGTCACTGGGGATTGCCAAAGGAGCCTTTAAGGCTGCGGTCAGGTATTCCAAAGAAAGGCATCAGTTTGGACAGCCAATCGCCAATTTTCAGGGAATTTCATTCAAATTGGCAGATATGGCCACAGAAATTGATGCGGCTGAGCTTTTGATCCGAAAGGCTGCCGATCTGAAGAACAACCATAAAGAGGTGACCAAAGTTTCGGCAATGGCCAAGTACTTTGCTTCTGAGGTTGCGGTGCGCTGTGCCACGGAAGCGGTACAGATCTTCGGTGGTTATGGTTATACAAAAGATTTTCCGGTGGAGAAGTTTTACCGGGATGCCAAATTGTGTACCATCGGGGAGGGAACATCCGAAATACAGAAGCTGGTAATCGCCAGGGAAGTATTGAAATAGTTTCTGTTATTGAAGTTTCCCGGTTGTTTCCGGGGGTCAATAATAATTTTGCAGAAACGGAGGCTATCTTTTACTTTTGAATACAGGAATCAATTGGTTTTGATTCCTGTATTTATTTAACTACATCTTGTATGGAATGGCTGGCCAATCCCGAAATCTGGATTTCCCTTGTCACACTGACAGTGCTGGAAATCGTTCTTGGAATAGACAATATTGTCTTTATTTCCATTCTCAGTAATAAACTGCCGGTACATCAGCAAAGGAAGGCCCGTCAATTGGGGCTGTTTCTGGCACTGGTCATGAGGGTCGGACTGCTGTTTTCCATTAAGTGGATCATGTCACTGACCCAGAATTTCCTGTTTGTGGGTCAATGGCTGGGGATCGATCATCCGGATTGGCAACGATACCTCAATCTTTCCGGTAGGGATCTGATCCTGTTGCTGGGAGGGCTGTTCCTGATTTATAAAAGCACCACCGAGATCCATCACCGGATTGAAGGAGAGGATGAACAGGGCAAACTGAATGGCCGCGTAGTCACTTTTGCCAGTGTGATCGTGCAGATCCTGATTCTGGACATTGTATTTTCACTGGATTCGGTGATCACGGCGGTGGGAATGGTGGACAGCATTGGTGTCATGATCGCAGCGGTCATTATTGCCGTGATTATCATGATGCTTTCCGCAACGGCCATCAGTGATTTTGTCAACAACCATCCTTCGGTGAAGATGCTGGCCCTGGCTTTCCTGCTGCTGATCGGTGTTTCGCTGACCGCTGAGGCTTTTGAACAACATATCCCGAAAGGTTATATCTATTTTGCGATGGCGTTTTCGGTGATGGTCGAGTATCTGAATATCCGCTCCAGCCGCAAGAAGAAAGCCCCTGAGCAAATGGAATAGGGTGAGGCCCCGATAAGGAATCGGAACCCGGGTTTAATCCAGGTAATGCAGAATCTGGGTTAAAAATTGGGTTTCAGCAGGTATTTGTCATAGAAGCGGAGAATGTGTTCGACAGCTTCTTCTGCCGTATCGACTACCCGGTAGAGATTCAGGTCTTCGGGGTTGATATTTCCTTCAGCCAGCATGGTGTTCTTGATCCAGTCAAAGAGCCCTCCGTAAAATTCCGATCCGACCAGTACGATGGGGAAGCGTGCGATTTTTCCGGTCTGAATCATAGTCATCGCCTCAAACAGCTCATCCATCGTGCCGAATCCGCCCGGAAGTACGATGAAGCCCTGAGAATATTTCACGAACATAACCTTCCGGACAAAGAAATAGTTGAATTCCATTAACTTGTCCCGGTCGATATAGGGATTGTGCTGTTCCTCCATCGGGAGCTGGATACAGATTCCCACCGATTTTCCTCCGGCAGCACTGGCTCCTTTATTGGCAGCTTCCATAATACCCGGCCCGCCACCGGAAACCACTCCATAACCGTTTTCGGTCAGTAGCCGGGCCACGTCCACGGCCAATTGATAGTAGGGGTTGTCCGGTTTTGTCCTTGCCGAACCGAATATGGAAACGCAGGGACCGATTTTGGCCAGTTTTTCAAATCCATCCACGAATTCGGACATGATCTTGAAGATCTGCCATGAATCCTTTACTTTAATCTCCTGCCAGGTCTTATTTTGAAATGCGCTTCTGATCCTGTCTTCCTGTGTTTTTCCCATATTAATTTCTTTAATCATTGCATCTCATGCTAAAGTAGTGAAAAATTGTCATTTTCATTTATCTTTGTGAGATGAACTTTTCTTCCAAACTCCTGGAACAGGCGGTCGCAGAATTTGGCCGCTTGCCCGGTGTGGGTCAAAAAACGGCCCTCCGATTGGTATTGCATCTGTTGAAGCAACCACAGCCGGAGTTTTCCCGCTTCACGGAATCGCTGAATCTGCTCAAGCAGCAGATCCGTTATTGTGAGGTTTGCCACAACTTGTCCGATCTGGAGGTTTGTGGGATTTGCAGTTCGTCAAAAAGAGATCAGGGGTTGATCTGTGTGGTGGAGGATACACGGGACGTCATGGCGATTGAGAACACCAACCAGTATCAGGGTGTCTATCATGTACTGGGGGGCTTGATCTCACCGATGGATGGCATTGGCCCGGCCGACCTGAATATTGAAGCCCTGGTCGAACGGATGAAAAAGGGAGGGGTGGAGGAGGTGATCCTGGCTTTGAGTGCCACTGTGGAAGGGGATACCACTATTTTTTACCTGTATAAAAAGTTGCGGGAATTTGGAGTCAAGGTCTCGACCATAGCCCGTGGGATTGCCTTCGGGGGTGAACTGGAGTATGTGGATGAAGTCACGCTGGCCCGCTCGATTGCCACCCGGGTGCCTTACGAGCGACATATTGCCTGAGTTGTTTCCAGTTACATTCTTTTGATCAGGAAATAAAAAGCAAAAGACATCAGCATCAGTATCGCACTGGTTCCGAGCCAGAGGGGATTGAAGCCCCAACCGGCAGCGATCCGTGTGCCCAGAAATGGAGATACGACGTGTGCTGCGGAGAAAGCAAGGGAGTTGAGCCCCATGTAGGCCCCCTGATTGAGCCGGTGCGAACGTTTGACCACGACCGAGGAAGTGAAAGGCAATACCAGGATTTCGGAGATGCTCAGGATAAACATGGACACAAAAAGGATCAGAATCCCTCCCGGAATGGGTAAAATCACAAAGCTGAGCATGGATAGAATCGTCCCGATGGCAATGGAACTGGCATAATTGAGCCTCCGTTCGGCTATATGGACCAAAAACATTTCAAAGATCACTACCACTATTCCGTTGAAAGCCAATAGCATGCCGATCTGCTTTTCATTCAGGCCATGTCCATTTTGATAAAAGAGCGGGAGGGTACTCAGTATCTGGAAGAAGCAGATGGCATAAAGCAAGCAGCACAGATTGAATAAATGAAATTTCCAGTCCCGATAGGGGGATCTTGGTTTTTCTTCACCGGCTTCGGGCAACAGTTGTCTTTCAATCTGTTGATTTTTTGGTTTTTTGGAATAGAAGAATGCGATAAAGACCATTGCTGCACAAAAGGCTCCCAGGGCATTTCCATAAAATATCCAGTTGTAGGAGATGGTGGCCAGGATTCCGCCGACAGCGGGCCCTATCGAAAACCCCAGATTGATCGCCATACGGTTGAGCGAGAAGGCCCGTGTAATGTGTTCCGGATTCGCATAGCGTGCTACGGCTACTGAATTGGCCGGCCTGAAACTTTCGGTAATGACACTCAGTAAGAAGATAATGGCAGCGAGCTCTTCTACTGTTTTGAAAGCTGGAATGATCAGAAAGAGGGGTATTGAGAACAGTAAACTCAGGGCCTGGACCCAGAAGTTGCCAAAACGGTCGGTCAGCCAGCCTCCCAACCAGGATCCCACCATAGCACCAAACCCAAAAAAGGCCAGCACAATCCCGACTTCGGCCAGATCAAAACCCAGTTGATTGGCCATGTAAATGCCGAGAAAGGGCAGGACCATTGCTCCCGTCCTGTTGATGAGCATCACCAGGGCCAGCATCCATGCCGCATGGGATAATCCCTGGTAGGAATTCAGGTATTTGCGATAGAGTTCACGCATGTACGCTTAGACTAAGGTCTGATCAGAAACCTGATAGTTTTGGGCGACCAGTCTCTTTCTGCCACTTTTCTTTTCGAAGGTAAAGTCCAGACGACCCAGATTGATACCCCCGAAACCCACTTGATTGATGGTGGTCACTCCGCCGGATAGATTGCGTACCTGTTCCGGTTCGGCAAGGAAGGTATGGGTGTGGCCTCCAATGATCAGGTCAATGCCGGAAGTATTGGCTGCCAGTACCTTATCTGATACCTTGTCTTCCCGGTACTGGTAACCCAGATGGGAGAGGCAGACCACCAGATCGCATTGGAGGTCCAGTTTCAGGCGATTGACCATTTCGGCGGCCACTGCTACCGGATAATTGTATTTTACACCTGCACAGAGCAGGGGATCGACCAATCCGTCCAGTTCGATGCCCAGCCCGAACACACCTATTTTAAGCCCGCTTTTTTTGAAGATTTTATAGGGTTGTGTTTTGCCTGCCAGGGGGGTATTGGAGAAATCATAATTGCTGACCAGAAAAGGGAAATCGGCATGGGAGATCATGTCTGCCAATTTTTCCAGCCCATTGTCAAACTCGTGGTTTCCGAATGTACTGGCATCATATCCCATTTTGTTCATCAATTCCATCTCGAGTTTGCCGCCAAACAGATTAAAATAAGGGGTGCCCTGTACGGTATCTCCGGCATCCAGCAATAGCACATTTTGCTGCTCTTTCCGGATTTTTTCGATCAGTGTGGCCCTTCTGGCCGCACCACCCAGTCCCTGATTGCGGGAGCCATCCATCGGGAATGGCTCTATCCGGCTGTGTACATCGTTGGTATGGAGAATGGTCAGCGTGGTGAGATCCCCGTCCCCGGCAAAAGCCTGTGAGGGGAGGGTACCGGCGATTCCTCCGGAAACCAGTAGCGTACCTGCCTGTTGCAGGAATTTGCGTCTATTGACTGATACTGACTCTTCCATCCAATTGTACATTTATGGACTGACCGGCATCGGTCAATCCGGTAATATAATCAATCAGGGTTTCCCTGACTTTTTGTGGCACATCAGTCCGGCTGACCGGCTGGTCCAGACCCTTTGAATTGTCACCGCCATTGGCCAGATAATCATAGGTCAGGAGCTTATAAGTCTTGTTTTTCTGAATGGCACGGCCTCCGATGGTAATGTTCACAGCTTTTCCGTTGCGGATCTGCATGCGCATTCCCCCCAGGGGCTGGCCATTGCTCTCTGCAATAAACTGGGCTACCTGTTCTACTTTTTCTGCGGTCAGTTCCAGTATAACCAATTGGTTTTCAAAAGGCATCAATTCAAAAATATGCCCCACTGTGATATCGCCTTTGGGCAATTCAATCCGCAACCCTCCTTTGGTGCCGAAAGCAAAATCAATTTCTGAATCCAGCTTGCGGCCCTCGTGCAGCAGCGCATCGGTAAAGAAATTGCCCAGCAGGGTCTCTACCTGTGTGCCGGGTTTGGTCAGCCTGACTTCTGAATGTCCGATGACCCGGTTCATTTCAGCTTCCAGTTGCTGTTTATAAGGTTGGTAAAAGGCTTCGATCCGGGGATCGGCGGGGATCTCCTGATTGATCTCATATTTGTCGTGGTGCCGGTCCGCTGCCGTAAAGGTAACGGTGGCACATCCCGCCAGCAACCATAGTGTCAGTAGCGGAAGTGCTATTAAGTTCCTTCGCAGGGCGGTGAATCTTATCATACTTTTAAATAAACAGATAGATGTCCTTCAAAGGTAAGGATTGAAGTGTTAATTTAAAAAGAAAAATAAATATCGGTTTGAAGTTTGGGATCAGAGGCAGTACCTCGCTTACTGAAAATGAAGAAGAAAAAGCTAAAACACCCAAACTCACAGGCTTTGCCTGTTCGGACAGTGTGTGTTTTTGACGCTTTTCCTTCTTGATTTTCCGGGCGTTCGCTCGCTAAGGCCTCTGATCCCAAACTCCAGACCTGCATGTTTTT
>JBEBWT010000022.1:0-28981 GCA_040392005.1 Parapedobacter defluvii | reverse complement strand
GCTCCAACGGCCCCGGCTGCTGCCGCCTTTGTGTTTGCTGCCGCACTGCCTGCCACCGCTCCGGCCTCGATCGCCTCCAGCACAAAGAAATGGGCCCGGCCCCGCGATGAATCCCTCAGCAGGTGGACCGCATGCACTGCCTCCTGCCGGGTATCCACCACATAATGATTCATGATGGGCTCCAGGTAATTTTCAATGGCGATCCGGTAATCTTCCTTACAGAACAGTACATCCGAAAACAAGGGGTACTGCTTTTTCCAGCCGGCATGCTTGCGCAGAAAGCGGATGGACTCGGGGAATCCCTCCAGATTGTCCACCAGTGACTTGGTCAGGTTATATTCGTTTTCGCGGGCATCCAGCAAACGGTTTTCCCGGTTGATTTCATCTTTGAGCGAGGCGATCCTCTCCCCGGTATCCCGTATCTGTTTTTGCAGGATCTCCTCCTGCTCCAGCGCAAATTGATGCTGCGCCGAGAGGCTTTCGTGTTTTTGTTCCAGGTCGGCGATCACGGTATTGAATTGCCCCAGTTCCTGCTCCCGGCTCTCCGTATCCGCCGTATTGCGCAGACTTTCCTGCTCCAGGGCATCCCGCTGGATCGTCCAGACCGTGACTTCTTTTTCCAGGGCATAAATCGCCTGCTGGATCTGCTGGTTTTGCTGATTCGCCAGATCCACCTTTCCTTTCAGCGACTGCTGCTGCCCCCGCAATTCCTCCACTTCCCGCTGCTTAATGCCCAGATCCGAGCCGAAAGCCTCCAGCTTTTGCTGCGCTTCTGCCAATTCCTCGCTGAGCCGCTTGATATTGTAGCCCACATGGTTGAATTGCTGCTTGTCCTGGGCCAGTTCATTGCTCAGCCGGCTTTCCAGCGCCTGCAGATTGCGGAGTTGCTCGTTCCGCACTTTTTTATCACTTTCATAGGCCCGGATCTTGCCGATATGCTCATTGGTTACCTTCTGTTGGGCAGCCAGATTTTTTTCCTGCACCAGCGTTTCCTGTTTCAGGGCCTGCAATCCGGCTTCCAGTGTATGGATTTCCGAGACGATCCGGGTCTGTTCCGTCTTTCGGGCCAGTTCCTGCTGTTGCAGGGCCTCCAGGTTTAACTGAAAATCCCGGATGCGCAGTGTGGCCAGGGCGATGCTGTACTGTTTGTACTGCTCCTTCAACTTATAGTATCTTTCGGTTTTCCGGGCCTGGTTTTCCAGGGTTTTGAGGTTCTTCTCGATCTCGAACAGCAAATCCTCCACCCGGTCCAGATCGGCCTGGGTATCCCGGAGTTTATTGAGGGTCTGCTTTTTGCGGATTTTATATTTGGAAATACCCGAGGCTTCTTCAAACAGGTTCCTGCGGGAATTGTCCTTGTTGTTGATAATCTCATCGATCATCCGCAATTCGATGATCGAGTAGGTATCCGCCCCGATCCCGGTGTCCAGGAACAGGTCGGTAATGTCTTTCAGCCTGCACCGTACATCATTCAAGCGATACTCACTTTCTCCGGTACGGTAGAGTTTGCGGGTGATGGTCACCTGTGAAAACTCGGTGGGCAGAATATTTTTGGTGTTGTCAAAAGAGAGGGATACCTCTGCCAGATTGGATGGTTTGCGGGTTTTGGTGCCATTGAAAATGATGTTTTCCATTTTCTCCGAGCGCAGCATCCGGGTACTCTGTTCGCCCAGGACCCAACGGATGGCATCGACCACATTGGATTTGCCACAGCCATTCGGGCCTACGATCGCCGTCACTCCTTCATTGAAGTTGATGGTGATTTTGTCCCCGAAGCTTTTGAATCCCTTTATTTCAAGTTTGGTCAGTTGCATTTTGTCCGTTCTTCCCTGGAGCTTTTACGAGGACGAAAATAGCAAAAATTTTTGCTAATTTTGCAGCAAGATGGAAAGCAAGCAGGAAAATAAGGAAGATTTCAGTTTCTGGACCAAGCACAAGCGTTTTGCAAGCAATGAAATCCTGCTTTATGCCATTATGGTGATCGGGATCATTCTGGGTTTTGTCCTGGTCTCCGTCTTGTTCTGAATAGTTATCTGTATCATAATACCCACTATATCATTTACCCATTTTCAGCATTACATTCAATGAATCTCAATTTAAAACGTCCTTTGGCTTTTTTCGATCTGGAAACCACCGGAGTGAATATTGCGGCAGACCGTGTCGTGGAAATTTCCATTCTGAAAGTTTCACCGGATCAACAGGAGGAGAGCAGAACCTACAAGGTCAATCCCGAAATGCCTATTCCTCCCGAATCCTCGTTTTTTCATGGAATCTATGATGAGGATGTAAAGGATGCGCCTACTTTTAAGGAAATTGCTGCTGAGATCGCTGCCTTTATCGGTGATGCGGATCTGGCAGGCTACAATTCCAATAAGTTTGATATTCCTCTGCTGATGGAGGAATTTTTGCGGGCAGGGGTAGATTTTTCACTGGATGACCGCCATTTTGTGGATGTGCAGAATATTTTCCATCAGATGGAGCAGCGCACGTTGAAAGCGGCTTACCGATTTTATTGCGATAAAAATCTGGACAATGCGCATACGGCCGAGGCGGATGTACGGGCGACTTATGAAGTGCTGAAATCTCAGTTGGATCGTTATGATGGGGTGGAATGGTCGGATAAGGCGGGGAATGTGAGCCGGCCGGTGGTCAATGATGTGACTGCACTGCATCAGTTTACCAACCTGAGCCTTCCGGTGGATTTTGCCGGACGGTTGGTTTACAATGAACAGGGTGTTGAGGTTTTCAATTTCGGGAAGCACAAAGGGCTCCCGGTGGAAGAGGTCTTTGTCCGGGAACCGAGCTATTATGCATGGATGATGAATGGGGATTTCCCGCTTTATACCAAAAAATGTCTTGAAAAGATCTGGAATCGTTTCAAGGCCGGGCAAGCGGAGCAGGCGGCTCAGACTTCTCAGCCAAAAGCAAAGACCAAACCGCTGACCGAGGATATGCTGAAAAATTTGCAGGCCAGATTCGGAAAAAAGTAGATCCGTTTTTGAATATGCTCTTTTCACCATTTCATAACTTCCCCAAATTAATACGAATTTGGGGAAATGGTGTTTTGAATAATCAGCATATATTGTTTTTAATACTCAGGCAGTAGAAAACCACAATGTATTTGATTGTATTTGAGGTGAAATTTGCCTATATTTGTTAGATAGAAATTTTTTCACAGATACAACAACAGAAGCAACAGAAAGCGCATATATGGAACAGACAGAGCATATCAAGTGTTTGATTATTGGTTCCGGCCCGGCCGGATATACAGCAGCGATTTATGCAGCCAGAGCGGATCTGAAACCGGTGATCTATACCGGTATCGTCCCCGGTGGTCAATTGACGACCACAACGGATGTGGATAATTTTCCGGGTTATCCGGATGGGGTGAACGGCACCGAGATGATGGAAGATCTCAAACGTCAGGCGGAGCGTTTTGGTACCGAAGTACGCTTTGGTTATGCGACGGCCGTAGATTTTTCGGGAGATGTGCACCAGGTGACCATTGATGGCAATAAAACGGTGACAGCCGATACGGTGATCATTGCGACCGGAGCGACAGCAAAATGGCTGGGATTGGAGAGTGAGCAGAAATACAGTGGTTTTGGGGTGTCGGCCTGTGCGGTCTGTGATGGATTTTTCTTTAAGAAACAGGACGTGGCCATTGTGGGAGCAGGGGATACGGCCGCCGAGGAAGCGACCTACCTGGCCAAACTGGCCAATAAGGTCCACATGCTGGTGCGCCGGGATGAATTCCGGGCTTCCAAAGCCATGCAGCATCGGGTGCTGAATACGCCGAATATCGAAATCCATTACAATACGGAAACGAAAGAGATCCTGGGAGATGGGCAAAGTGTCACCGGTGTGCGGATCGTCAATAATCAGACCAACGAAGAGAAAGATTTGGAAGTGACCGGTTTCTTTGTAGCCATCGGCCACAAGCCCAATACCGAACTGTTCCAGGGGGTGCTGGATATGGATGAAAATGGATATCTGATCACCAAAGCGGACAGTACACAGACCAACATCCGGGGTGTGTTTGCCTGTGGGGATGTGCAGGACCATATTTACAGGCAGGCGGTCACGGCAGCCGGCACCGGTTGTATGGCAGCTCTGGAGGCCGAGCGTTATCTCGCATCCAAAGAGCATGTTTTGGAGGAAAACTAAACGTAAGGAAGGATTCCATTCCTTTTATTGCTCCCTGTTCCTGACAGGCTGTCTTTTCTTTGCTTCCACTGCGACGGTTTTTTCACAATTCGGCGCAGCCGTGTCCAAAGGGGTCCTTGAAAAATCACCCATCAATGAGGCTTCCGGAATGGTCGCTTCCAGGGAAAATCCCGGTTTTTTGTGGACGCATAATGACAGTGGGGACAAAGCCCGGATTTTCCTGATCGACACCCTCGCCCGGCTGCATGCCACCTACTATCTGGAGGGGGTGGAGGCCCGCGACTGGGAAGAAATCGCTTACATGCAGATCGGGGGCATCAATTATCTGATCATCGGTGATATCGGGGACAATCGTGCGGTACGCTCCTCTGTGTCTATCCATATCATCCCGGAACCTCGTTTAGCGGCAGCGGCTTCACCTGCGGCAGCAAGTTTATCTGCGACGACTTCACCTGTGTCAGCAGCGGTTCGTGGCGAAACACCACAGACAGATACCATTTCGGCAGCCCATATCCGGACTTTTGCCCTGCAATACGAGGATGGTCCACGGGATGCCGAAGCCTTGTTTTACGATCCGCAGGATGAATTGCTGTATGTGATTACCAAACGGGAATTGCAGGTGGGTCTGTATGCAGTGGCCATTCCCCGCTTTAGCCTGAGTTTAAATCCGGCCCCGGCAGATCTACAATCGGCTCTGGCAGATCTGCGATCACCACAGGCAGATCCGCTACCGGCCCCGGCGGACACTCTGAAACTGGAGCGCAAAGCCACCCTTCCGTTTACGTATATTACGGCTGCGGACATTTCACCGTCAGGGGATGAAATCCTGATCAAAAATCTGTTATCGGTTTTTTACTGGGATAGGAAAGCGGGGGAGTCGGTGGTGCAGGCACTGTCGAGAGAGTCGGTCTTACAACCTTATCAGGCTGAACCCCAGGGGGAAGCCATTGCCTTTAGTGTGGATGGCAGGGGGTATTACACCTTGAGTGAGCAAGTGCTCGGCTTGCCTGTACATTTGTATTTTGCTGCAAAAAACAAGTATTCAGATAAATAAAAATTCCTCTTCCCGAATATCATCATCCACAGTGACGGCGTCATCTTTCCTCCGGTTGGGAATGGCGACCATGCAGATCGCTATAATTAAGTAGAGATATTTTTTCATAGTACATAATTTAAAGTGTCAAAAATTGCGCCTCGTCTTTATCGGGTTTCGATCTTCTAAAACCCGATCTCTGCTTATATAACGTATGAAAGGGGGAAAACGCTACATGCTGGGCAAAATATTTTTTTGGTCCGCTGAAACCGATGCGTTTTATAATTTTTTTGTACCTTCCCTGCGTGAATCCGACAGAAAAATTCAAATTATAACCAGATGAAAATGATGACTTCCCCTACGGAACTAATGACTCCCTCTACTGAAGTAATGACTCCTTCCACGAAGGTACTTCCCCGTTTGTGTTTATTGTTATTCCTGCTTTGTATTTCGGTTTCTGTCGCACTGGCGGCGCAGGTGGACACGATATTGACCCGCTCTGAGGCGATGGCAAAGGATCTCAAGGCTGTGGTAATCCTGCCGGATAGTTACGCTGATAGGGATTCGGTACCGGTGTTGTACCTGTTGCATGGGGCAGGGGGCGATTATGCCAATTGGATCAAACGGGTACCGGCATTGAAGGAGTTGGCCGATCGTTATCAGATGATGGTGGTCTGTCCGGACGGGGCATCAGATAGTTGGTATTGGGACAGTCCGCTCGATCCGGCCTACCGCTATGAGACCTATGTGGCCAAAGAATTGACCAGTTGGATCGATGCGCAGTATAAGACCATCAAGGGCCGGCATGGACGGGCGATTACCGGATTGAGTATGGGAGGGCACGGTGCACTGTACCTGGCGATCAAGCATCAGGATATTTTCGGTGCTGCGGGCAGTACGGCCGGAGGGGTGGATATCCGTGCTTTTGCAGGCAACTGGCGGATGGCCAATCACCTGGGACTATATTCGGAAAACCCGGATCGCTGGGAGCAGCACACCATTATGGGGATGCTGCATCTGCTACCTCCCGGTTCGCTCAGCCTGATCATTGATTGCGGCATCGAGGATTTCTTTTATAAGGTCAATGAAGCGCTGCACGCACAGTTATTGTACCGGAATATTCCCCATACCTACATCACCGGGCCGGGCAAGCATGAATGGCCTTACTGGACACGTTCCATCCGGGCACAGATGCAGTATTTCCATTATTTCTTTTACCCTGCGGAATCCTGATTTCAATCCGGCTTGGTGATGATCAGATCGATTTGATCAGGGTGGCATCAATGGCTTTCCAGAGTTTTTCATCGACCCGGTAACGCTGTGCGTAATCCGGCCATTGCCGTACCAGCCGGACGGCTTCGTCCAATATTTTTCCGGGATTTCGGATGGAGTTTTGACGGGCAATGACCAGCAAATCTTCGCGGTTGATGCCTGTTCGCTTCCCGTTGATACTCAGGTTGTGCTGACTCACCCAAAGGCTGCCGGGACGGTAGGCATGACAGACATCATAGGCCGGGGCCAGTGCCCATTTCCCGTCAGGGTGCATGATAAAAGCAAAGTTTTTGGTGTGGTCATCGCAATTCCGTGCGATCACATTAAAGACCACCCGCCGATACATTTGCTCGGCTTCAGCGTAGGACAGGCGCAACAGACGCATGGTCTGGTACAACTGCTCATAGCTGTATGAGTGGATATTGGCATAATCATAATGTTGTAAGGCACAGAATGTCTGTACATGCAATTTCTGATTGCCTTTGAGCCGGTCAAAGCGTCGGGTCATGAAGTGTGCTCTTCCCTGCTCCTCGACCAGACGGCTTTCCTGCATTTCAATACCAAAATCCGTGGCCATTTTGTAGTAGGCCATTTCTACCCGGCCATAGCCGAAGGTAGCGCCGAACTGGGTGTCGCTGACCCCGTCAAATTTGATCAGCCAGTGTTCAAAGCCTTCATCGGCCAGTGTCTGGCCCGAACGGATTTCGCCGGTTTTTTCATTAAAGGCAATAATGGCTTTTGGCCGGGCGCCACCGGCAGATGTCCCCATTTTGAGTACGTCGAACATCACATCCCTCATCTGATCGGATGTCTGGATCTGCACGGCTTCCTTATTTTGCAAAAGTGCTTTGGTGGTTTCCAGCAGGTCGGACAATTCCAGGCTGTAAGACGGGCTTTCCTGCTGTATGGACGGTTCAAACTCCAGGGCCCCCATTCCCCTTTTGCCAATAAAGCAGAGGAGTTCGACCGGATTGAGTGAGTTTTCCGGACGGCCCTGCCGGGCCAGCCATACATTGATCAGTTCTTTTCCATAGCGATCCGGCAGGGAATCTGCCAGGAGTCCGGGCAATCCACGGAAGGTTTCGGTGTTGCGCAGTTCCGGAAAGGTATATATCTGGTTTTTGCCGGGCATTTTGATGGGTGCAATCGGATATTTGTCTATTTCAAATCCGGGCAAATACTCAAAACTGCCGAGTCCGGTATTTGGGTTCCAGGCGATGGCTCCTACTCGTATGCCCCAGAGGTGTACATAGGCGGTCCTTACCATCCCAGATCCTCCTCAAATCCGGTTGTTTTTTGGTTCCGGGCCCGTTTGCGCTGCGCTTTCTCCTGTTTTGCCAATTGCAGCGGACTGGAGGTATCGGTTGTCTGAAAGTGCTCCAATGCATACAATGCGTCCAGGATGCGCAGGATTTTGATCAGGTTGTCCAATGAAATACTTTCTCCTCTTTCCAGCAGACTAAGTGTGGATCGGCTGATCGCAGCTTTTTCGGCCAGTTCGTTCTGGGTGATGTGCTGACGGATGCGGGTCTGACGTACGAAACTCCCGATTTGTTTTAGGATTGTCTGGTCATTTGTGTATGATATTTCATTCATAATGTGTCAAATTTAAGCATTATGAATGAAATATCATACATTTATTTTGTTTTTTTAAAACAAGGCCGGAAACCGGCCCGGGTCCGCTTCGTGCATGATGGCATACACGGCTTCGATCACGTCATCGGCCGAGGGTTTGGAGAAATAATCTCCATCTGAGCCATAAGGAGGACGATGCGCTTTAGCGGTCAGGGTGCGGGGCTGTCCGTCCAGATGAAAGTAACCTTGCTGCACTTCCAGGATCTGTTGCAGGATAAAGGCCGATGCGCCTCCCGGCACGTCTTCATCGACGACCAGCAGCCGGTTGGTTTTTTGCAGGGACTGCACACAAAGCCCGGCCTCATCAAAGGGTAGCAGGGTCTGTGGGTCAATGATTTCAATGGAAATGCCCAGTTTTTCGAGTTCGGGAACGACTTCCTCAACCACCCGGAGGGTAGAACCGTAGGAGACCACGGTCAGATCTGTGCCTTCCTTGATCCGTTCGGCCTGGCCCAGTGGCACCGTGAACTCGCCCACATTGGCAGGCAGCCGTTCTTTCAGACGGTAACCATTGAGACACTCTATCACCAGTGCCGGCTCATCGGACCGCAGGAGGGTATTGTACATGCCGGCGGCCTGGATCATGTTGCGGGGCACGCAGATATGGACTCCACGCATCGATCCCAGGATCATGCTCATCGGCGAGCCCGAGTGCCAGATCCCTTCCAGCCGGTGGCCTCTGGTACGTACGATCAAAGGGGCTTTCTGACCGGCTTTGGTCCGATAGCTCAGACTGGCCAGATCATCGCTCAATACAGGCAGGGCATACATCAGGTAGTCCAGGTACTGGATTTCAGCAATGGGCCTCAGCCCCCTGACTGCCAGTCCGATGCCCTGACCGATAATGGTCGATTCGCGGATGCCGGTATCGAAAATCCGCATTTCCCCGTATTTGGCCTGCAGGCCGGCAAAACCCTGATTGACATCCCCGATGGCGCCCACGTCTTCCCCAAAAGCGATCAATCGTTCGTCCCTTTCAAAATTGGCATCAAAGCAGGCATTCAGTACTTCTCTTCCGTCCACCAACCTGGAATCCGCATCGTACCGGGCCGGGATTATTTCCACATTCCCCGGAGTTTCCACGGTGCCGGTAAACAAGTGGCTGTTGTAGCGATCTGCATTGAGTTCCTGTTTTTCCCGGTACCAGGCCTGTAAGCGTTCCTTTTCGGGATGATCCACTCCTCTCAATGCACGCAGTGCCTGACGGATAGTGGAATAGGTGTCCTTCAGAGCGGGCTCGGCGAGCTGTTTCAGTTCTGATAATAAGGTGCTGACCGTCACTTCGTCAAAATTTTCCAGCATGCCGATAGCTTCGTCCACATCGGTTCTGAGGGTTTTATTATAGTCGATCCACGCTCTTTTCTGCTCACTCCGCACCTGTTTTTTGACTTCCTCTTCGAGTTCGTTCAATTGTGCTTCGGCGGCAATGCCGGTTTCCAGCATCCATTTGCGCAATTGCGCAATGCCGTCAAACTCTTCTTCCCAGATCAGTCTCTCTTTGGTTTTATAGCGTTCGTGGGAACCCGAAGTGGAATGGCCCTGTGGCTGGGTCATTTCGGTCACATGCACCAGTACCGGCACATGCTCCTCCCGGCAGATGCGGGAGGCCTGCTCATAGACTTCACAAAGCCCCGGATAATCCCATCCCTTTACCTTGAAAATTTCAAATCCCTTGCCGTTTTCATCCCGCTGGAATCCTTTCAGGATTTCGGAAATATCTTCTTTGGTGGTCTGCACGCTGTTTGGCACTGAAATCCCGTAACCATCGTCCCAGACCGACAGCAGAACGGGGATCTGGCGTACTCCGGCGGCATTGAGGGCCTCAAAAAACACCCCTTCCGAGGTAGAGGCATTGCCAATGGTGCCAAAAGCGATTTCATCTCCGTTATTGGAAAAATTGCCGAAATCTTTCAGGGCCGGATTTTCGCGGTACAGTTTGGATGCGAGCCCCAGGCCGATCAACCTGGGCATTTGTCCACCGGTGGTCGAGATATCCGAAAATACGTTCCGGGCGACCGTCTGATCCATCCATTTCCCTTCCGGCGTCAGCATGCGGGTGGCAAAATGGCAATTCATCTGCCGTCCTGCGGAGGCGGGATCCGCTTCCACGTCCGGACGGGCATACAGTTGGGAGAAGAATTGATATACGTCAATAATCCCGGCGGCAAACATAAAGGTCTGGTCCCGGTAATACCCCGAACGCCAGTCACCGGGCCTGAACTGCTTGGCCATCGCCAATTGCGCCAGCTCCTTGCCATCTCCAAATACACCAAACTTCGCCTTACCGGTCAGCACTTCCTTCCTTCCGAGCAAACTCACCTGCCGGCTTTCCAGGGCCAGGCGGTAATCCTTCAATACGATTTCCCTGAAATCGTCAAAGCTCAATTGGTCAGTTTGTGGACGCTCAACTTGCTTGGTTGTTGTATTTGGCATAATATTATTGCGTTTTTGCCAAAATTAGTAAAAATATATTTGTTTTTATAGGGCTATCTGCAAATCAGGGTGATTGTGTCTGATCCGAAATGATTTCTATGACTTTATCCGCAACACGGGTAATATTGGTTTTCAGGCCTCCATACATGGAAATGACACCGGTGGGCCGCTCCTGGATATGACGGAAATTATACAGATAGGATAGTTCCAGAAACAGATAGACATTGCCCAGTTGATACTCTGATCCCGTGCCCAGCCGCAGACTGGGCGACAGGGAATAGTGGTTTTTCAAAACCACCACGTTGTTGTTAGGGATATGGGCGCGGGGCTCGCTCACCATGCCCAATCCCGGTCCGCCGAAAGCGTAAATGCCCAGTTTCCCGATGCGGTGGTACCGGCCGGCAGTGAGGTTGAGCATGTAAAAGAAGCTATTGCCATGCTCAATGAGATAATTGGTAGCCGGGTCCGGTATCTGCTGATTGTATTTGAATGAAAGAAAATCCAGGGAAGGGTATAGAAAATACCGCTCGTCTTTCAGGGCGATGTCCAGTCCCAGGCTGGTCGAGTATTTGGGGGAAAGCACTTCCTTTGTTTTGCCGGCCGGGAATCCCCAGCCCATGCCATTCACGACATGGATTTCCCGGATGTTCATGGCGGCCAGTTTTTCCTGGGCGATAAGCGGGCCGGCCGCAAAGGGGCCGACTACAAGAGAGCCGATCAGCAATAGGGTGAGCAGGATTTTTTTCATAGTCTTGGTTTTGATTTGGTTTATAATCTCCGGGTGTTGATCGCTATCATCCCGGATGCTGATCGCAATGATTCCTTCCTACGCTATCAGGAGGACACTGCTCCTGGGGCCCTGATTGAACAGCAGATCCACGATACTGAGATCCGGTATAAAATCAAAACGGTCCGAAAAGACCTGGTGGTATGGCTTCATCTCCATGACAGGTGGTTTTTTGGGATGGATTTTGTTCCTGAAATCCAGGGCCTCGGGATAATCCGTCCGGTACGAAGCGGTCAGCGCCGGTTCCACAGCGGTCTTGAGCAGACGCAGGATCAACCGGGTCAATTCCAGATTGTATTCCAGCAAAAATTCATATTTCTTCTCATAAAACCGGGCAAAATCATCTTCGTAATATTCAAAATAGGCCGAGGAGCGGTAGGCGGTCTGCAAGCTCATCCAGTGCAGCCGCTGCCAGTCCGCGTCATAACTGATCCGCACATCTTTCATAATGGTATGGGCCATATTGCCCTTCCTGACTGGAATATACAAGTCCAGTTTGCCGTTGGCCGCCAGGATGGATGTCCTGCTCCTGTAAGTCTGCTTGGGATAATGTTCGTATTGTTCCACCTGTATTCCTTTTTCCTGATGGCGGAGCAAGACCATGAAGTAAGCGGCAGGAGGCAGGTAACAGGCGGGTAATATCAATTGATCCATTTTATCCATCGAACTATTTAATTTTCTGTTCAGCAAATTTAGGTTAAAATAGCGATATTTGTAAGGAGACAGTTAAATGTGCCTTCATGCGAAAATTTTCGATCACATCTTTTTTGCTTTTCCTGATTTCGAGCTTGCCATTTCCTTTGTTATACATACTTTCTGATATAGCCTGGTTTGTATTGTACCACCTCATCGGCTACCGGAAAAAGGTGGTCCGGATGAATCTGGCCAATTCATTCCCTGAAATGTCATCAAAGGAACGCCGGTCGATCGAACGGAAATTTTATCGGTTTCTGCCAGATCTGATGCTGGAGGCAATGAAAATGCGGACTCTTACGGCCGGAGAGATGAAAAAGAGGATGCCTTTTGCCAATCCGGAAGTGATCACGGATTTTCTCGATCGGGGACGTCCGGTGGTGGTGGTGTCAGCGCATTATGGCAATTGGGAATGGGGGATTTATCGCCTGGGGCTGGCAACGGACAAACCCTTGCTGATTATTTATAAACCCCTGAGTGATCAGAATTTTGACCGGACGTTCAATGAGATCCGTTCCCGTTTCGGGGCCTTGATGGTGCCGATGAAAGAGGCACTGAGGCAGATTTTGAAGCACAGGGACCAGCCTCACATGAGTGTGTTCGTGGCGGATCAGGCCCCCCCTTATCAGGGTTCGGACTATGCCATTGATTTTCTGAACCAGCCCACCCTGGTGTTTACAGGACCAGGCCGGATCGCCCAGAAACTGGACGCTCCGATGGTGTATTGCCATATCGACCGGGTCAGAAGGGGTTATTATTCCTGCAGATTTACGCTGCTGACCGAGCATCCGAACGAAATGACCGTACACGGGCTGACGGATCTGCACAATCGTTTTACCGAATCAATGATCAGAAATAAACCAGAACTATGGTTGTGGTCGCACAAGAGATGGAAGAGAAAACCGAAAACAGTACAGGAAGAAAGCAAAATAGTACAGGAAGAAAGCCCTCAGTAGCGGTTGTTATTTTGAATTGGAATGGACGGTATTTCCTGGAGAAATTCCTGCCTTCCGTGTATAACAGCACCTATCCGGAGCTGCGCTTTATTGTTGGGGACAATGGATCCACGGATGATTCGGTGGCTTTCGTGCGGGAGAATTACCCAAAAGTAGAACTGATCTGCAATGATCGCAATTATGGCTTTGCAGGTGGCTACAACCGGGTGCTGTCCCGGGTGGAGGCGGACTATCTGGTCCTGCTCAATTCGGATGTAGAGGTCACACCGGGCTGGATTGAACCGGTGATCGGGTGGATGGAGGCCCATCCTGAAATTGCCGCCACCCAACCCAAAATCCTTTCTTTTCACGATCGCCACAAATTTGAGCATGCGGGTGCGGCAGGAGGTTATATCGATGCTTTTGGTTTTCCTTTTTGCAGGGGACGGGTGCTAAATGAAACCGAGGAAGATCTGGGACAGTACAATGAGTATTGCGACCTGTTCTGGGCGACAGGGGCGGCATTTTTTATCAGGAGATCCTGTTGGGAGCGGGCCGGGGGATTTGATGCTGATTTTTTTGCCCACATGGAGGAAATCGATCTTTGCTGGCGGCTCAAACGGCTGGGATACCGCATCACTTACTGTCCGGATTCGGTGGTTTATCATGTGGGCGGGGGGACGCTGTCCAAGAGCAATCCCTGGAAAACCAGACTCAATTTTCGGAACAACCTGATGATGCTGCAAAAAAACCTGCCTTTCTGGACAGCTGTTTGGGTGATCTCCATCCGGCTGTGGCTTGATTTCTTTGCATTGCTCCATTTTGCCTTTAAAAGAAATTTTGGGGATGCCCTGGCGGTGCACAAAGCCCACCGGGCATTCTTTGCTTCCTTTTTCCGGACGGCCCGCAAGAGGCAGGCACCCGGCCGGCTCCGGGATCGTTCCGGCTATTATTCCGGCAGCATCGTCTGGGATTTTTACCTGCTTGGCAAACGTAAATTTTCGGAAATTGTTGGGCCGGTCACAAAAAATTAAGGTCGGTTTCAAAAAAAAGTATATCTTTAGTGACTAAAACGAATTGTTATGAAGCGATTTATTATGATTTTGCTGATTTGTTCGGGGGCAGGTTATGCTGCAAATACTGCGCTGGCAGGAGAATTTGCAGGAGAGTCCCGGCAAGCGGCCATTGAAGGTGCATGGAGTTATACGGACGGTGATGTAGAACATACGGCCGTGTTTGTGGATGGTTATTTTTCCCACACCACCTTCGATGTGAAAAACAAGCAGTTCTTGGGTACGCGCGGAGGCCCGTACCAGTTGAACGGAGGGTCATTGACCGTTGTATGGCAATACGACACGGATAAAGCCGCCCGTGAGGTCAATCCGGAAGAATGGGTCGGGAAAACCGGTGCATTCTCCATCCATTCGAATGATGGGGTGATGCATGCCGATATCAGTGGCAAACAGGCCACCTGGAAGCAGACCGATCGGAATGGGGCGCCTTTGTCGGGTGTCTGGCGCATGACCGGCCGCAAGCAGGGCGACAATATCAGTACCACCCCGCTCCGTGAGCGGAGAACCCTGAAAATATTGACTGGTAACCGCTTTCAATGGGTGGCCATCAATATACAGACCGGAGCCTTTTCAGGTACAGGCGGGGGGACTTACACCTATGAAAACGGCAAATACACGGAGAATATCGAGTTTTTTTCCCGGGACAACAACCGGGTAGGGGCTTCTCTGGAATTTGACGGGGTGATGCAGGACGGCGCATGGCATCATTCAGGTCTCAGCTCTGCCGGCAATCCGATTTACGAAATCTGGGGTAAACTGGAAAAATAAAGATTATGTCCCA
This sequence comes from Parapedobacter defluvii, assembly GCA_040392005.1. Classification (GTDB taxonomy): domain Bacteria; phylum Bacteroidota; class Bacteroidia; order Sphingobacteriales; family Sphingobacteriaceae; genus DASRQK01. The sequence goes on along the minus strand of JBEBWT010000022.1, from coordinate 14,172 downwards.
AATGGAGGAGGCTGCTGCCCGGATAGAGGCATTGGTGCGGGAGCTTAATGAATACAATTACCGTTATTATGTGCTGGCCCAGCCGGTCGTTTCGGATTATGACTTTGATATCAGGCTCAAGGAACTGGAAGCGCTGGAGGCGCAATATCCGCAGTTTGCCGATCCCAATTCCCCTACCAGAAAGGTAGGAGGGGAGATCACCCAGGGTTTCCGGACCGTCAGGCACCGCTGGCCCATGTTGTCTCTGGGCAATACCTACAATGAGCAGGAACTAAGGGATTTTGATGAACGGGTACGCAAGATCACCGGTGATCAGGTCACCTATGTCTGTGAATTGAAATTTGATGGACTGTCCATCAGTCTGACCTATGAACATGGTAAGCTGAAGCAGGCGGTGACCCGTGGAGACGGGGTGCAGGGCGATGATGTCACCAGTAATATCAGGACGATCAAGACGATTCCGAATGTGCTGAAACCAGGCGGAGCCAGGGCTGCCAACGGCAGAAATCGGGCTGCCTCCGGTGATCTGTTTTCCGGCCTGGCTGCCACGGAGGATTTGCCCGATCTGTTTTCCGGAGCGGGAGCCGCTGCCGATCTTCCCGATCTGTTTTCCGGATCACCGGCGCAGCAACCTTATCCCGATCTGTTCGAGATCCGGGGAGAGATTTTTATGCACCGGGCCGCCTTCGACCGCCTGAATGCCGAAAGGGAGGAGCTGAGTCTGCAACCCTATGCCAATCCCCGGAATTTTGCGGCCGGAACGGTGAAACTGCAGGATTCGGCCGAGGTGGCCAAAAGGCCGCTGGATTGTTTCCTGTATTTTCTCTACTCCGATGATCGCAACAGGCAATTTGCCGGTCACTGGGAAAGCATAGAGGCGGTCAGAAGCTGGGGTTTCCCCATTTGCGAGCATACGGCACTGTGTTCGGGAATGGATGAAGTGCTGGATTTTATTGCCAGATGGGACAAGGAAAGACACAATCTGTCCTATGATATTGATGGGATCGTAATCAAGGTCAATGACTATGCCCAGCAGGAAGAACTGGGTTTTACGGCCAAATCACCCCGATGGGCCATTTCCTATAAGTTTAAGGCGGAGACTACGGAAACAAGGCTTGAATCAGTGAGTTATCAGGTAGGCCGGACGGGCGCGGTGACACCGGTCGCCAATCTGCAACCGGTACAACTGGCCGGTACCACGGTCAAAAGGGCCAGCCTGCACAACGCCAATGAAATCATGCGCCTGGATCTCCATGAACAGGACCTGGTCTTTGTGGAGAAGGGGGGAGAGATCATTCCCAAAATTACCGGCGTCAATCTCAGTGGACGGCTGCCGGCTGCCCGTCCGGTGATTTACCCTTCGGAATGTCCGGAATGCGGTACTACCCTGATCCGTCTGGAAGGTGAGGCGGTGCATTATTGCCCCAATGACCAAAGTTGTCCACCACAGGTGGTGGGCCGGATCCAGCATTTTATCAGCCGCAAGGCGCTGGATGTTGAAGGGATGGGGGACGAAACGATCGAGGCCCTGTACCGGGAAGGATTGATCCGGGATTACACCGATCTATATCAATTGCATGAACATAAGAAGCAACTGATAAAAATGGAGCGATTTGGCCGGAAATCGGTGGAAAATATGTTGGTGGGTATTGAGAAATCCAGGGAGAAACCATTTGAGAAGGTGTTGTTTGCCCTGGGCATCCGTCATGTCGGCGAGACCATTGCCAAAAAACTGGCGGCCCACTTCAAAAATATCGATGAGCTGGCTGCGGCTACGCCGGAAGACATGAACTCAGTTTATGAAATCGGGGAGCGGATCGCTGAAAGTGTAGGTTTGTTTTTTGCCGACCCGGAAAACCGGAAGCGTATCCAGGTCCTGAAAGAAAAGGGATTGAAAATGGAGGTGGAACAGAACGGAGATACGGCATTGGGAGATCAGTTGGCGGGCAGGACCTTTGTAATTTCTGGCACTTTTGCGATGCACAGCCGGGAGGAGTTGAGCAATCTGATCGAAAATCACGGTGGCCGCTTGCTGAGCAGTATATCAGCCAAGCTGGATTACCTGGTGGCGGGCGAAAAAATGGGTCCTTCCAAGCTGCAAAAAGCAGAAAAATTGAAAATACCCATCATTTCGGAAGAAGATTTGCTTTCAATGATCGGAAAAAACTAAATTTGCAGTCATTCAATTATAAAATATGAAGGATTTATTGGGGGCAGGAGTGGCGTTGGTGACTCCTTTTGATGCGGATGGGGCCGTTGATTATGCGGGTCTTGAACGCTTGATCGAACATCAGATCAGCCACGGAATGGATTACCTGGTCTCGCTGGGGACGACGGGAGAGACCGCTACGCTGAATGCTGAAGAACGGAACGCAGTCTGGCGGTTTACTGCTGAAAAAGTAGCAGGCCGGGTACCGCTCATGGCCGGGATCGGTGGCAATAATACCGCTGAAATAGTAGCGCAGGTCGCGGCTTTCGACCACCCGGGTTATAGTGCGATTTTGTCTGTCAGCCCCTATTACAACAAACCTACGCAGGAAGGGATTTACCAGCACTACAAAGCGGTAGCCCAGGCCTCCGCACTACCTGTTGTTTTGTATAATGTACCGGGCCGGACAGGGAGCAATATGGAAGCGGGGACGACCCTGCGCCTTGCCAGGGAATTTCCACAGATTGTGGCTGTCAAGGAGGCTTCGGGCAATTTTGATCAGATCAGTAAAATTTTGCGGGACAAACCGGCGGATTTTATGGTGATATCGGGGGATGATCCGGCGACCCTGCCGATGATGGCACTGGGTGCGGTAGGCGTGATCTCGGTAGTTGGAAATATTTTTCCGGCAGAGGTGGCCGATCTGGTGAGGTTTTGTGCCGCCGATGAATACGGAGAGGCACGTCAGATCCACGGCCGCTTGCTCAGGATTACGGAGTTGTGTTTTGTAGAGGGGAATCCCGCCGGAGCGAAACAGGCTCTTCAGCAATTGGGGATCTGTGGGGTTGCGCTGAGGCTGCCGCTGACCGGGGTCAGTGATCAGACCGCTGAGGCCATCCGGGAAGAATTACTCACTGATCGTTAGGATCGCATCTGCAATTGCAGACTTCAGTACCGTTGAATTGACCGGTTTCTTCAGTTCTGCATGGGGACGATAAGGAATGGCCGCCAGCTCACTATGAATGTATTCGTAAGAAGAAAGCACGATGATGGGAACATTTTCATAAAGTCTGCCTTGCTTCAGGGTGGTCAGAAAGGATTTGCCATCCATGACCGGCATAATCCAATCCATAATAATCAGATCCGGCATTTGGTTATTTTCCAACCAGTTGAATGCTTCCAGTCCATTTTGCACTATCTCCAATTGGAATTCCCCGGAAAGAATAAAGTGCAACAACTTCTGGTTGCCGATTTCGTCTTCAAGTAGGAGTATCCTTTTTTTCATTGCTTGCTCATTTTTGCGAGAAATATTTTGTCCTTAAAATCCCCCCGTTCTTGCTCTTCAACTCAATCTGGAGCAAACAGCACTACAAAAGTGCGATTTATATTGATGCCGGAATAACACTCACATTCAATAAAAATCAGTATGTAGCTTTTTGACTACAAATAGCTTACCTTTGTCGGAAATTGATCTTGAAAAATGGAATTATCATTGAAAAGACTGTTTTCTACCCGGTTTCTTATTATACTATCTTTCCTTTTTCTGCTTTCCTGTAATCGTGAAAAGGACACGATCCTACCACCCGAAGAAACGTTGAAGGAAGTCAGGATCGAAAACTTGGCTTATGGCGATCATCCCCGGCAGATCATGGATGTTTATCTGCCAAAAACCCGGACCGAAAAAACGCCCGTACTGATCCTGTTGCATGGTGGCTTTTGGGTGGAGGGCGATAAGAACAGCTTTACTACCATTCAGCAGCAACTGCTGGGGATGGGATATGTCTGTATCAATTTGAATTACCGCTATGTTTCTCCGGAGAATGATTATAATGGATTGATGAGCGATATCGGGGCAGCCCTGGCGCTGATCAGGAGCAATGCGGCGGAATGGGCCATTGCCGACCGGGGATTTCACCTGGCCGGATTCAGTGCCGGGGGCCACATGGCCCTATTATACGGATATTCTGCAAAGAAGGCAGGCGAGATAGCTTCTGTGGTCTCCATTGCAGGCCCGGTCGGGCTGACGGAGGATCTCCTGGGCGGACAGGCTGCGGATAATCCGGAAATCCGTCAGGCACTGGAATGGCTGACCGGTGCCCCATTTCCCGGTAGCGAACAGGATCCCAATTTTGCAAAGTATCAGCAGGCAAGCCCGATCTATTATCTGCAACAGGCGGTCCCTACCCTGCTGATGCATGGCAGCGCAGATGAATTGGTGCCATTCAACCAATCCCAGACACTGAAATCAGCGCTGGACGCCCGGCAGATCAAAAACAAACTGATCGTTTTGCAGGGAGCCGGTCACGATGTCAGCGTTTCTCCTATCCATATGATACAGATCCTGCTTGAACTGACCAACTGGATCAAAGGCGTTTGATCCGCATATCCTTGAAATGCACCTCCGATCCGTGGCCCAGAAAACCGATATGCCCCCTGCTGTTCTTCAGCCCCGGATGGTCATGGCCGTCCAATGTGCCGTTTTTAGTGGCTTCTTTCAGATTGCCATCCACGATCACCGTACCATTGAGGGTGACCCGGATGTGATCTCCCCTGATATAGATTTCTTCCTCGTTCCATTCACCCACTGGTTTCAAAAAGCCACGTTTCGCAGCGATAATCCCATAGACTGATCCATGATATTGCCAGTCTTTCAGGTCTTTATAAATAGCTGCGCCATTGTCCAATACCTGAATTTCCATACCCACATAGGCAGCATCACCTTCCATCGGTGTACGGATACCCACCCCGTTATTGGCTCCCGGTGTCAGACGGAATGAAAAGCGGAATATAAAATCGCCGAATTCTTCCTTTGTGTAGAGATTGCCTCCTGAACCCTGCTTGGGGTAAACGGCCAGCGTATTTTCCGGACTGATGATATAATCAGCCGTATTGCCGGTCCAATGATCCATATCCGATCCATCGAACAGCACAGTGAAGCCATCCGTCTTTTCCTCTTCACTCAGTTCAAAAAACGAGGTGCCCGGCAATTCTTTAATATAGATATCCCGGTACGAAACATGGGTCCCGTGGGCCTGGAGCTCGATCTGCTCGACCGGGAAGATGGGCTGCCTGCGGTCCCAGTAATTTTCCAGCACCACATTGTCAGTCACCAGATGTCCATTCAGATAGACCGTGACCCGGTCGTCAATCATCCGGATACGGAATGTATTCCATTCACCCAGGGCATTATCTGCCACCAGCAGCGGTTTGCTGGGATGCACCTGATTGTTGTACAGGCCACCGGATCCTACCTGGGCGCCTACATTGACCCTGGAAGTATCCCAAACCTGTACCTGCGGGGTTCCCCTCAAATAGATCCCGGCATCGCCCTCTTTACCATCGGCTGCCAGCTTCCAGTCCACCAGCATTTCGAAATTGCCGTATTGTTTCACCGTAGCAATATTGTCTCCCTTTCCATTGAAATGAAGGACGCCATCGGCCACATACCAGCCTCCACGCATGGTTTCATCTGCCTTGACCTGTTCGGTGGCCAGCGTTTGGGCATCCATTGCCGCCCTTTTGATCGGATTGGCCACCAGGCCCTTCCAGCCCTCCAGATTCTCCCCATTGAACAGGGAAACATAACCGGGGTCCTTTGGCAATGCAGCGATGTGCTTCCGGATCGCCTCTCTCAGGTAACTGCTTTCACTGCCTGATAGCACCCCGCTCACTTTTTCCAATAAATCCACTACCTCCTGACCGTAATATTGGTTGTTGTCCAGCGCAATACCCATTACGGTATTGGCTGCCACAGATTTGAGCGCACCGTCATTGAGAAAACGACCTGCAAATAGCATGGCGTTATAGGTTTTTGTGGCTTCCAGCGCACGCAAAATCTGTTTCTGATGATCCGGGGAGGTCACATTTTCAAATAGATCGCGCAGCAAGAGTACTTTCTGTTCCGCCGGGAAGTCCGACTGGCCGATCAGGCGTACCAGGCCCTGATTGATTGCGTTTTCTGCTGTTTCTCCTGAGGCTCCGCTGTCCCTGTTTTGAAGACGGTTGAGTTGGATCAGAGCTGGAATGGCATCGGCCGTGCGCCAGGATGATAAGCTGACAATGGCCTGGTGGCGCATTGCTGGCTCGTCATGTTCAAAAGCTGTACGTTTCACTATTTCCAGCATCTGCTCATCGGCGACTCCGGATAAAACTGGAAAATACCGTTGCTTGATCCGATCGGGTTCCTGATTGAATTTCTGGATCAATTGTGTTTTTTGTACCTTCGGATCCGGACTGTTTTGAATGGCTGTGATGATTGCACGCTGCAATGCATTGATCTGTTGTTGTGCTGTACCTTCAACAGCCAATAAATCCAGTAAACCCGGTACAGATTCAGCGCGTACAACATTTGGCAGAGCATGATAGGCTGCGTCCCGGACTTTGTCCGATCCATGATCGCCTGCCAACTGTAAGACCAGTGATCCGCTCTTCCCAAAGTGCCTTTCTCCAAGTATGTTCAGTAGATTGACCTGTGCCGTTTCATTGGTTTCCTGGCCAAGTTGCTGGATCAGTTGTTGTTCCAGCCCGGGACCGGCACTGGACAGTAGTATCTTGTGGATGGCTCCTGTGGTTGCCTGGCCATTCCGGGACAACAGGGGTAATAGCAGTGGTACCGATCCGTCTCCCATCAATTGATACAGTGCCACGGCCGCCGCCGCATTGACGGGGTCACCTCCTTTATAAAGTGCTTCCTGTACGACTGGCAATGCGGTATGCTGTGCCTCATTACCCAGATATTGCAAAATACTGATTTGTACACCTTCCGGTTCTTTAAAAAGATTTTTAGTCAATTTGCCGGTGTTCTGCTCATTTTTGAAACGGGACAGCAAGGTTAGGGAAGTCTGCCTGTAAGCCGGATCGGTGTCTTTTGCTCCCTTTAATAAGTTATTGATCTGTTTTTCTCCCTCTATTGCCACCAGCAACCTCAATGTCCTTGCTTTGACGGCAGGGGGCAGGTTTTTTGTTTTGAAGACCTGAGCGGAAATATGCAGGGCCGCTGTTGTTTCTCCTTTATCCAGTAGATTGCCGGCATAATCCAGTAAGGCTGCGGTTGCACCGGAATGCTCATAGGAATAGCCCACTTCTTTTGCTGCCTTTGCAAGCAGTGCTTCGCTGTCCCTGCCCGCTATCCGGGCGAGCGAGGCCAAAATCGTCTTTTGCAACTCTGGATTTCCGGATCCAACTTTGGAGAGGATGGTTTTTTCGGCAGGGGCATAGGCCATTCTGCCCAGTGTATTGATCAGGGAAATGGCAATTTGTGCATCCTGCGTGTTCTGTAAAGCATCCAGCAATGCCTGTCCGGCAGCATCCGAACCTATTTCTCCCAGTACATCGGCCGCAGGCTGGCTGTATGCGGGCTCAGACAGGTAAACGGACAGGGCAGGGATCACCCGGTCATTGGCCGCAGGCCGCAGGATTCCGATCAGGAACCGGGCATTGTCTGGATCTTTCGTCTTATTCAGGGCATCCAGTACGCCTTCATTGAAGGTCTGCAGCCTGGCTTCGTTTTTCAGGGAGCGCACCTGAAAGGAATAGCTATTTACCGCATATTGGATCGGAATATTCTCCGGTGCTCCCTGCGGTTTCAACTGTTGCAGAAGGGTGGATAGATCGGCCGCTGTAAACTGTGCGAGCTGCTGCATGGCATCCGTCAGGCGTTCCTGGTTTTCCGCAGGCTGTATCGCCAGTAAATCCGCAATTTTGGTCGAAGTACTGCGGTTCTCGTTCAATTGTGCCAGGCCGGTATAGTGGATGGCACAAAGTATCATCAATACTAATATAGATTTTCTCATCTGTCTGAATATGCTGTGTCCGTGTTTTTCGTCTTTTTCTGTCTGCTTTATTAATGGGCTAAAATTGAGTCTATTCCCCCTCAGATGGTCCAACTGCCCCGCATTGGCTGATCAATCAGTGCATTGGCAGCCTCATCTCCGGGGAATGATTGAGTTGCGGGATCGAAGCGCAGGGAGCGGCCCAGCCGCAGGGCGATCAGGCCCAGGTTTACCAGTGTACAGGAGCGATGGCCATTTAGTTCATTCAGCGCAAATTTCCGCCGGGTTTTTACGGCCTCTACAAAATCAGTTTGTTGCGGAACCGGTTCGGGAAAAGAAGCCAGTTTTCGTTCCATATCCGGAATATCCGATACGAAGCCCTTGAATAATTTGCCGTTGGGCCCTTCAATATAGGCCTTGCCCACATCTTTTCCCTCGCCGTCAAGAATAATCTGGCAACCGTCAGCATAGGTATAGGTGATCCTTCGCCAGGTGCCGACCGCATCGCTGTGCTGTTGCGGGGCATCTACCTCTATGGAGACCGGACTTTCATCATCCTTTCCCAGGAAATACTGTACCGGATCTATATAATGCTGGCCCATGTCTCCCAATCCTCCGCCATCATAATCCCAATACCCCCGGAAGGTGGTGTGTACCCGGTGCGGATGGTAGGGTTTGTAAGGAGCAGGTCCCAGCCACCTATCATAGTCCAGTGACGCCGGCACGGTCTCCGGTTGCAGATCTTCCCGGCCCACCCAGTAGAATTTCCAGTCAAAGCCGGTATGCTTGCTGATGGTCACTTTCAAAGGCCAGCCCAGCATGCCGGTATCCACCAACTTTTTGATTCGTTTGACCGGCACGTTCATTCCATAGAAATTGGCATCAAAGCGAAACCAGGTATTGAGCCTGAAGATATTGCCGTGTTGTTTTATGGCTTCTATCACCCGTTTTCCTTCACCGATGGTACGGGTCATGGGTTTTTCGCACCAGATATCTTTTCCCGCCCGGGCAGCCTCTGTGGCCATAATCCCGTGCCAGTGGGGCGGCGTGGCAATATGTACAATGTCCACTTCCGGCATTTGCAACAGGTCCCGGAAATCCAGGAACTGCCGGACACCCGGGTCGCCCAATTGACCGGCCGCAATCTCCAGGTGGCTTTTGTCCACGTCACAGATGGCAATGGTCCGGGTGCCTGCATAGTTGAAATGTCCTCTGCCCATCGCACCGACGCCGATCACTCCCTTGGTCAGGTGATCACTGGGCGCCAGATAGCCGGACCCTCCCAGTACATGCCTGGGGACAATGCTGAATGCGGTCGCTGCCATAATAGATTGCTTGATAAAATTCCTGCGGTTTGTATGTTTCTTTTCCATATTCGATCTATTGGTTTTGAAAGTTCAGCCTTATCTTTCGATTTTATGCAAAATGTTAAGCAAAAAGACTGTTACGAGGAGCCTAAAATAGAAATTATTGGCAAGAATGTTATGGTTTTTCTGATTTTTGTATTAGGTTGCGGAAGTGTTTTACCAATTTTTTTAAGTGATTATGAAAAAGAATAGCAGGTTTCAATGGCTTCTTGTGCTGTGTTGTATGATTTCCACCAGTGCATTTGCCCAAAAGCCACCCCTCAATCATGACGTATATGACAGTTGGCAGAGTGTGGGCTCAGCAAATATCAGTAAGGACGGCAAGGTTGTTTATTTTGTTGTCAGCCCCCAGGAAGGGGATGCGGTACTGACCATCAGGGATGTACAAAAAAATAACCTGATCGGGACAGTGGACCGGGCAGCTTCAGTACAGACCTCCCCTTCGGGCAGGCACCTGACCATGCTGATCAAGCCTCTTTTCAGCGAGACAAGACAGGCCCGGATTGATAAGAAGAGGGGAGATGATATGCCCAAAGACACATTGGGTATCTTTTCGCTGACCAATAGCAATCTTGTCAAGATCCCTGCTGTCAAGTCCTACAAATTGCCGGAGGAAAAAGGGAATTATGTAGTATATCTGGCAGACAGGGAAGTGGCAGAGGAGCCTAAACCGGCAGATTCGCTGGCGTCCGGTCAGGAAGCAGAAGCCCGTCTGGCCGGGGAGACCCAAGTAGTTGAGGAAGCCCGTCCGGGAAGAGGAGCCCGGCCCGAGGGGGGAAGGGCTGGTGCCGCCAACCGCAAGAAAACAGAAACACTGTTGTTTCTCTATCATCTGGAAAATGGGATAGACACCACCTTTGACCGTGTGGATACTTATTTTATCAGTAAAAACGGAGAGGATTTGTTTTACGTCCGCAAAGCTGCCGATAAAGACAGTATCGGGCTGGATGCCGGCGTTTTCTATTATCACATTCCTTCAAAATCCGGCAAGCAGATCAGCAGCGGAAAAGGAAGCTATAAGCAACTTACCTTTGACGAGGATGGGGAAAAGGTAATTTTCCTTGCCTATAAGGGATCCGATAAAGAACAGAATAAAGTCCATGAGCTGTATTACTACGCATCGGGCCAGGATTCGGCCAGGGTACTGATCAGCCAGCAGACACCGGGAATCCCGCGGGAATGGCAGGTAGCAGACGCAGGATCACTTCGTTTCACCAGAGACGGAGGACGTATCCTGTTTGGCATTGCACCGGTGCCCCGTTTGAAGGATACCACATTAGTGGATTTTGAGCATGCAAAAGTGGATATCTGGCATTGGAAAGATGATTATCTGCAAACCCAGCAACTGGTCAATCTGAGAAGGGATCAGAACCAGACTTACCTGGCTTCTTATGCGCTGACCGGCAATGGCCGGGTGGTTCCTTTGGCTGACGAACAATTGTCGGCTGTCCGGATCCCCGATGAAGGATCGCAGGAGTACGGATTGGGAACCACTGATTTTGGCAGAAGGATAGAATCGCAATGGATGACAGGCACTTATCAGGATATCTATCTGGTGAATGTGGCCAATGGTGAACGGAAATTGGTGCGGGAGAATGTACGGGGCAGCATCTCATTCTCCCCTGCCGGAAAATATGTGCTGTGGTTTGACCGCATGGATGGCAACTGGTATGCCTATGCGGTGGAATCGGGCAGGCAATGGCAGTTGAACCAGGGTATGAATGTACCTTTTGCCAATGAGGACAATGATTCACCGGATGAGCCGGGCGCGTATGGCATTGCAGGCTGGAGTGAGGGTGACAGAGAGGTATTTATCAATGATAAGTATGATATCTGGGCCTTCGATATGGAGAAAGGTACGTACCGTTCGATTACCAACGAGTATGGCCGTGCCAATCGAATCACCCTCCGTTATCAGAACCTCAAACCCTCTCAGAGAAGGGGAGGTGGTGGCCGTTTTGGTGGTGGATCGGATCCGATCGATGCCTCCAAAGCGTTGTGGTTGAATGCATTCAATCATACAAGTAAGGAAAATGGTTGGTTCAAGAGCAATCCAAAGGCCGGGCGCAATCCGGATCAGATCGTGATGGCCCCGTATCGCTATGCACAGGCGCGCGGTGCGGAGGATGTGGATCTGTTTATTTATACCAAGGAAAATTATGAGCTTTCTCCGAATTTATATGTTTCAAAAGACTTTATTAAGGAAACGCAGTTGAGCAATACCAACCCTCAGCAGGCCGGATACAATTGGGGTACCGCAGAATTATTTGAATGGACGACCCCAAGAGGGTTTGCTGCGCAGGGAATCGTATATAAACCGGAGGATTTCGATCCGAATAAAAAGTATCCGGTCATTGCCTATTTTTATGAATTGCTTTCGGACGGATTGTATAGCTATGTTCCGCCGACCCCCACGCCATCCCGGCTGAACATCAGCTTTTTTGTAAGTAACGGCTATATCGTATTGGCACCGGATATCCATTACGAGATCGGTCATCCGGGGCGTTCGGCCGAGGAATACATCAATTCGGGAATGAAGGCACTGGCTCAGCATCCCTGGGTGGATGCCGGCAAACTGGCAATTCAGGGGCAGAGTTGGGGAGGTTATCAGGTAGCCCACTTGATCACCCGCACGGACATGTATGCCGCGGCCTGGACAGGTGCACCGGTGGTCAATATGACTTCTGCATACGGAGGAATCCGCTGGCAGTCGGGAATGAACAGACAGTTCCAGTATGAGCGTACACAGAGCCGTATCGGAGCTACATTGTGGGAAAAACCGGAGCTTTATATTGAAAACTCACCCTTGTTCCACCTGCCAAATGTGACGACACCGGTGGTGATCATGCATAATGATCAGGACGGAGCTGTGCCTTGGTACCAGGGTATTGAGATGTTTACCGGCCTGCGTAGACTGGGAAAACCGGTATGGATGCTCAATTATAATGGTGATGAACACAATCTGATCCAGCGCCAGAACCGAAAGGATATTCAAAGGAGGCAACAGCAATTCTTTGATCACTTCCTGAAAGGAAAGCCCGCTGCTCCCTGGATCGAATCCGGAGTGCCAGCGGTGCTGAAGGGCATTGATTGGGGATTTGGACAGTAAGCGGTAGAGTTTGAAGGGTATATAAATAAATGATATTCAGTAAAATAAGCTGTATTTTTTTGTAAAAGAGAAACTCTTAAAAGAGCAAAACCCCGGTTCGAGGCAATAATGCCGGAAACCGGGGTTCTGTTTTTATAATCATTCGTGGATAGGCTGAGAGCTTGTGGATACGCCCGGTCAATCCTCCTGTTTCATTGCGGCACGGATACTCCGAATTGTCTCTGCCGGCACTCCGGTATTCCTGGAAATCTCGGCATCGGTGGCACCGGTATTAAGAATGAGGTTTTTGATGATCTGAGCCGTCCCTGTTTCGATACCCCTCTTAATACCTTTCTCAACACCCCTCTTGAAGAATGGATCCCGCTCCTCCTTGAAAATTTCTGCTATGCTAAACATAAATTCCTCCTGTACTTTTTCAAAATCAAAATTACGCAATTGGGCCAACATTCGCAACTGCTTCATTCGTTTGTGCTTGTCCCCATCTGTGCCGGGATCCTCCACAATCACTTGCAGGATCTCCTGGGCCACTGATTCGACCGGTTCACCTTGCAGATCACCCAGCAGGGCCAGCATCTGCGCTTCGGGCTGCCCGGCATCCAGAAACATCCTGTACGGAATGGACGACAGGACGATCAGCGTATAACCAAACCGTATGCCCGGAAGCACCAGCTTGTCAGGCATACGGCAGGGACCATCGCCAATATAAATGACGTACTGTTTGACCGGCAGTTTATAGATCAGGTGCAGTGTCGTGAAATAATCCGCCATCCGGACGGCCATAGTGGGATCATTTTTACTTTCGATCTCAATATGAAGAATGTACGTATTCCCCTTTCGATCCGTTACTTTCCTCAAGGTGTCCGTTTCCGTCTGTCGGGTCACCTGCAACTTGTCTTTTAGATCCACAAACGTTACAATGTCCAGTTTGAGCACCTGATCGATCAAAACAGAAAGAAAGAACGGCGATATCTCCCGGAAGATTTTGTCATAAGCTGACACCTCTACCGGTTTCTTTCTGTTTCCATGTTGAGCCGTTTTTCTCACATAACAAAAATAGAAATAATATTTCTATTAGAGAAAAAAAGTTAATAGTTATGTTTTAGCAAAAAATACTGTTTTTTGCAAAGGAATATTTACATTTGTCATATGGGGCGGTTGTTTTCTATCGTTAAAAACAAGTACATTATAGCAGGATCCATCTTTGCTGTATGGATGCTGTTTTTTGACCGGCACGATCTTTCGACCCAATTTGACTATTACAATCAGCTTAAATCACTCGAAGGAGAAAAGATGTTCTATGAGACCGAGATCAACAGGATCAATCAGAACATCAAGGATCTGGAAGGAAACTCCGAAGAGATCGAACGCCTTGCGCGCGAGAAATACCAGATGAAAAAAGACGGAGAAGACGTATATGTCATTCTCCGCCAGGAATAAATCCAGATTCCACATCACGAAACCTGATGCGGAATCTAAATTAAATTATTGTCAGAATTTATAGGTCAGTCCTACACCGAATGCCTGCCGTACCTGCAATGCGGGCCGTTCGGATCCGGCAATGATAGTCCCGTCATTCCGCTCCCTGGGAATGAGGGTGTTATCATCATAGACCATTTGCAAAGCACCGTTTACTGAAATGTACTCATTGACTTTCAGAAACAGGTTCAGGGTGTAGTCCAGATCCACATTCTGAGGATCTTCAAGGTAATTGGAAAATAACTTCAATGAATTTTCAATACTGATATTTTTCATCAGCTCTGCTTTATAATAGGCGTC
>JBEBWT010000021.1:0-29653 GCA_040392005.1 Parapedobacter defluvii | reverse complement strand
ATAAGTACAGCGCATGAATATAACCATGAAATTATTTCAGAAGCCATTTTTGATCCTTATAACCTTTTTTCTGGGATGGACTGGTGTTGCAAAATCTCAGGAGCAGACTTACGTGATTGAAGGTATTGTCGATAATAGTTACAATCCTGATGTAAAGGGTGGACTGAAAGACGGATCTATGATTTTTTTAAAGCATGATTACACTGACCGTGTAGATACGACCTACGTGCAGAACGGCCGGTTTCGCTTTAGTGGTTCAGTTCCGTTCCCCAGTCCGGCCACGATCTCCTATTTCGCAGGCGGCCGCCTCCTTCTCCTTGACGAAAGCGAGTATTTGGTCACTTTTAAACTGGAGTCTGAGGATGGAAGTCTTTACGGCTATCAATCAGACGCGATTACCGGCTCACCCTACCACAATCTCACTGTGTCGCTGTACGACAGATCAGACGCATTGAAAAATATGCGCGAGGAATTGATGACTTCTATACAGCACCTGGGCTCAGATGATATGCACCGATTGGAGCTGGAGGCGGTCAATCACGAATTGAACACGATGTTTCACATACTGTTGGATTCGGAACTTCATCCCGCTCAGGTTGCCTTTCTCGTGGTCTCGGATGTTTATTTCTCCTATGATCGATATGTTGACTTCTACGACAGCTTACCTGAAGACGTTAAATACAGTGGGATTGGTGAACGCTTAAAAAGTAAACTAAAGTGGTCACAGCAACCGGAACTTGTACAGGTTAGTGGACAATTGATCACTCATACAGTTGGGTTGCCGGCCGAGGTATATTTTTCCCCTGGCAGATCCCAGTTGCTTATTAAAGCCGTTGTTGATAAAGCTGGGTATTTCTCACTGGATATACCAGCGGCCGGATACATGGACTCGTTGCTTTTTGCGCATGTTCATATTCCGACTCCAGAATCCACCGGGGTGTACTATGAAAGGTCAGGGCTTCCTCCCGGCACACAGCTTTTTTCATTTGTAATGGATACTGCATTTATTTCGTTGAAAATCAAAGTGGATGATGGGCATATGGACGTGGAAGGGGGCAGAGAGAATTTAATTAAAGCACAGTTTGATGGGGTTGTAGCTCAGTTTGCCGACAGGATCAAGGATCCGGAGGCCGATCTTAAGATGCTCCGTGAGGAAAAGATTAAAAATGAGCTCGCCCTGATCCGGCAACATCCTGAATCTCAATATAGCGTTGCCATGCTCCAATCGTATTTCCGTGTAGCGGTGCTCCCGTTTAATAGAGAGGTAGCGTCAGCAATTGCTTCTTTGGACCGGGACGCAATTGGTGCTGGGAAGGTCGATCGCCTGGCATCGGCCTATGCAGCATATGTCAAAGCAAACGTTGCGGTAAAAGATGAGCTCCCGAGTTTGGCAAACACCTCTTTGGTTGTTTCCGAAGGCGATATGGACTATGCTACGCTCATGGCCAAATATGATTATGTCCTGTTTGATCTGTGGGCACCCTGGTGTGGCCCCTGTATCAGAGATCATAAGAAATTGAAAGAAATAGTCCACCACTTCGGGCCAGATGCAAAGGTCGGCTTCGCTGGACTTGCAATACAGTGTAGCGAAGAATCATGGAGTGGGCATGTGGAGAGGAATCCGTTTCCCTATCCACAGTACTGGCTGGACTGGGGCAAGGATAGACACTTATTTTCAGAACTAAACGTATTCGGTATTCCCCGTTACTTGTTGATCCGGACAGCAGATGGCCAGGTAATGGAAGATGAAATGTTATTCAACAAAATGGAGGCAAAACTTGGGAGTTATATGTGAAAGGTGAAAAAGAAGGTATAACTTACAGCTCCATCGTCAAAAAATCAATCAGGTTTTTTTGTAATATACCACCCTGGTTATCGCCGATGATGGAATCGTTGAACGTCACGACGTATTTGGGATAGTTGTCTTCAATGTCGTGGAGGTTGCCAAATTCACGCGTGATCGTATCCTGCTGCATCAGTGTCAGGCATACCTGCACATACACTTTCGTTCCATGCCGTTCACCCACGAAATCGATCTCCTTCGAGCCTAATTTGCCCACATATACCGTGTATCCTTGTTGAATGAGGTGCAGGTACACCGCATTCTCCAGTAGTTTATGAAGATCGGCCCGCTGGTTGAACCCCACGATGGAATTTCGCAACCCGATATCTTCAAAATAGTACTTTTCACCGATCTCGAATATTTTCAGGCCCCCGATCTCCGAACGCACCACCTTATGGACGAAATAAGCACTTGTCAAGGCTTTGAGATAATTGATCGTCAATTGGGTCGAAATGTCCACCCGCTGGGATTTGAGATACTTACTGATATTATTGGCAGAGAAGAGGGTCCCTATGTTATCAGACAGGTAAGCAACCAGGTTTTCCAGAAAAGAAATGTTGCGTATATTTTCCCGCGCCACTACGTCCTTCAGCAAAATGGTTGAATAGACATTCCTCAGGTATTCAAATGGAAAATCTTCCCGCAAACCGATGTTTGCCAAAAATGGCATCCCGCCATATTTCAAATATTGCAGGACACTTTCGTGTGAATTTTCAAGCGAATGGAACAAGAGAAATTCCTGATAATTCAGACTGTGGATATGGAAGGCCATATACCTACCTGAAAGATGTGTTGCCAACTCTCCGGACAACATATTGGCATTGCTGCCAGTACAATAGATATCGCAGCGATGCTGCGCCAGCAAACTCCGAAGTGTACGCTCAAAAGATATCACTTCCTGCACCTCGTCAATAAACAGGTAATTGGGCTTCCCTTCCACCCACTTGTCTTTCAAGAAGTCGTTCAATTCGCTATTGCTTTTCAAGTGGAGATAGTCTTCCACCTCCATATTGATATAGACGATATTGGCACCGGGGACTGTATGGCGGATATGATCCATCAACTGCAGCATGACATAGCTCTTGCCAACCCGTCTTTGCCCGGTCAATACCTTGATGACCGGTTTATCAATAAATGGACGGATGCGACCAGTATATACAGGACGTTCGATAAGTTTCATTTGTATCGTATATTTTTTACAAAAATACAAAAAGTTTCATGTATATCGTATATTTTATAAATTATTAGCACAAACTTCATTTATACCGTAAACTTTGTTTTGATATTATAAATGCATGCACCCTTTCAACCATGTCGATCACTTCCTGAATAAACCGCTATACTGTTGGCTCTTGCCCTCAATTTCAATCCACAATTAACTGTGGTGGAAATTGCCTATATACTGACTTATGTGACTAATTCATTTGGAAATAAAAGCGGTGTGTTTTCAGAGGAAGAAGTCCTGGAAAATCTGCAACAAAGGCTGTGGAAATAAGCAATAAGAGTTTGGAAAACCTGCAATAAGAACCGTGATAACAAGTGAAAAGTGCAACAATCGGCAAACCCGAAGCAAAAAAAAAGGTTTCCAAACGGGGAGAATGGAAACCTTTACTAACCAATTATAAACCTAAATTATGATACTGCAAAGGTACAGGTATTTTTGATAAATACAAATTTTTTCTCAAAATAATTTCAAATATTTTTTAATTACTGATTTTCAGTGTATTAAAATATCAGGAAGCGACCCCTCCTTCATTCAATTGCACCCCGGCAACCACCCCATCCTCTCTTTTTTCGAATTTTTTCCGGTTCCGGTTATTTCTTTTTTTCTTCTTCGGAGGATTTTCCGTTGCGTCCGCAGCACCTGACTGTCCCTGAGGCGATGCTGATTTTCCCTGTTGCCCGTTGCTGCTCTTTTTGCGATTATTCTGCTTGTTTCTGCGTTGTTCGCCTCTTGGTTCGCGACGTTGGTCACGCCGGTGTTCACCGGAAGCAACTGATCCGTCATTGCTCAGCACCAGGGAGACTCCGATCTCAGCCGGAATTGCCACCTCCTCCACTTTCCGCTCCATCAACTGCTCAATGGACAAGAAGCGTCTGAAATCCCTTTTATTGACAAAAGTGATCGCTGTGCCGGTACGTTCTGCCCGGGCGGTCCGGCCGATCCGGTGTATATAATCCTCCGGATCGGGGGGTACATCAAAATTGACCACCAGATCAATGCCCTCTACATCAATCCCTCTGGAGAGTACATCCGTGCCGATCAAAATGGAAATCTGCCGGTTCTTGAAGCGCAGCAACAATTCTTCCCGTTCATCCTGTTTGAGATCGGAGTGAAATGCCTGAATATCCAGACCCAGTTTTTTCAGTTCCCGGAAAACAATCTTCACCTTTTCTTTGGTGGAAGAAAAGACGATCACACTTTTATAATCGCCGCCCGAAAGTATGCTTTTGAGCAGCGGGACCTTCTGTTCGTCCGAAGTGCGGTAATGGATCTGCCGGATTTTCTCGGCCGGTTGGGAAATCGCAATATTGACCTGCTTGGGCTGTTTGAGCAGGGTTTTGGCAAAGGTCCTGATCTTGGGAGGCATGGTCGCTGAAAACATGACGGTCTGCCGGTCTTCGGGCAGGTCACGCACAATCTGATGGATATCGTCCTTGAAACCCATGTCGAGCATGCGGTCCGCCTCGTCCAGCACCAGAAACCGGACTTCGTCAAAGCGGACGGCACCCGAAAGCAGGTGGGCAATCAATCTGCCGGGGGTAGCGATCACAATGTCCACTCCATCCCGCAGTGCCCGCCGCTGCTGCTCATAAGCCATGCCGTCTCCCCCGCCATATATAGCGATGGAGCTCAGTCCTGCAAAATAAGCCAGGCCCTCCACTTGCTGATCGATCTGCACCGCCAGCTCACGGGTCGGGGCCAGAATCAGGGCGCTGATGGCCGGCCGTTTTTCCTGCTTGCAGATGGCATCCATGATAGGCAACAAATAAGCGGCCGTCTTGCCGGTACCTGTCTGGGCACATGCGATCAGATCGTGTTTTTCCTGAATAAGGGGGATAGTTTCTGCCTGTATAGGGGTGGGAGTCTTATATCCCATGCTCAGGAGACCTTCGAGCAGGTTCTCCTGGAAATCAAAGTCGTTGAAATTCAATTCTATTCTATTAAATAATGAAGGATGCCCGTACGCCAGACAAGCTATCTGTGCAAAAGTACGAAATTTGTCAAACTTTTGTTATTATATTGATTTTACATGCAAAATCCGACAAAAATGCAGTCCTTTGCTGACCGAATGAACGTTCAATTGACAACATCACCAGACAAAAAGGAGGCTATTCTGCATAGCACACTACACCTGATCCATCAATTTGGCTTTCACGGAACACCCATGAGCCGCATTGCTGAAGAAGCCCAGGTCGCCATTGGTTCCATCTATCATTATTTTTCTTCCAAAGATGAGCTGATCATCGAATTGTTCAAATATACCAAGCGGAATACCTATCAGGCTATGCTGGAACAGGACAATGAGGTATTGCCCTATAAAACCCGCTTTTTCAACATCTGGAGCAATCTGGTCCTGTATTATATCAAGTTTCCAGCGGTGATGAGTTTTCTGGATCAATTTTATTCCTCTCCATTCGCCAAGATCGTACTGACCAGCGATACCTTCTGCCTTCAGGATGAGGTGGCCCGGTTTCTGGAAATCGGAATCCGGGAAAAGGAAATAAAGGACTTGGACATCAATATTTTAAGCTCGGCGTTTGTCGGTACAGTCATTGCTACGGCCAAAAGGCACAGCTACGGACACTTTATTTTCGATAAAGCCCGTTTGAATGATATGGCTGGAATCATCTGGGATGGGATCAGGAGGGAATGATGGAGGTGGATCCAACATTAAATATACAAAAAATAATTAACAAAAACAAATATGATCAAACGAACATTCCGGCAATTGGCTTTTCTAACTGCATTTGTGTGCATTCAGGGAGGTCTTTCGCTCAATTTATATGCTCAAAATGAATCTATCAGGGCCTCTTTGCCAGCGAATGCGACTTTAGAGGATCTGATCGGCTATGCCCTGAAACATCAGGGACGTATCCAACAGGCACTGATCGATGAAGAAATCGGAGAACGGGAGATTGCTTCTGCTCTTTCGGGCTGGTTTCCGCAGATTTCGGCCTCCGCCAATTACAACCGCAACATCGTATCACCGACTACCGGTATCGGTGACCTGGCAATCCCCATAGGTCAGATCAATTCGGGTGCTCTCGTGCTTCAGGCCAATCAGCAGCTGCTGAATCCGGCTCTGATGCAGGCCTCCAGGGCGGCTGCTTCCATCCGGGAGCGTAATGCCCTGCAAACCGGCCAGACGGAGATCAACACCATCATTGCGGTCAGCAAAGCATTTTACGATATACTCACCAGTCACGAACAGACCAGTATTATCCGGGAAAATATTGCCCGCATCCAGAAACAACTGAATGATGCAACTGCACGCTATGATACCGGATTAGTGGACAAAACAGATTTCAAGCGTGCCCAGATTTCCCTGAGCAATTCCCGTGCTGACCTGAAAAGGATCGAGGAGCTGCTGACCTATAAGTATGCGAACCTCAAGGAATTGATCGGTATGAATGCTGAGCAGCAACTGGCGCTGGCCTATGATTATCAGACGATGGAGCAGGAAATCCTGCTGGACACCACCGAGCGGGTAGATTACCGGAACCGGGTGGAATATCAGCAATTGCAGACCCTGAAACGCCTTCAGGAGATCAACACCCAATACAACAAATGGACTTTTCTGCCCAATCTTTCGGCATCCTATAATTATGCCTGGGATTTCCGCCACGATCAGTTCAGTCAATTATACCGGCAGAGTTATCCCCGGTCTGTCTTTGGCCTCAACCTGAGCCTGCCTATTTTCCAGGGGACCAAACGTATGCAGGAAATACGCAAATCCCGCTTGCAGGAGGACCGTCTGGATTGGGACCTGCATCTGTTGCAGCAATCCATTGACACCGAATATCAGGGAGCGCTGGCCGTATATAAAGCCAATCTAAACGACTGGAAAACGTCCAGGGAGAATGTGGCGTTGGCAGGGGAAGTTTATGACGTTATCAAATTGCAATACAATGAAGGGATCAAGACTTACCTGGATCTGATGATGGCAGAAACAGAGTTGCGGACCACTCAATTGAACTATCTCAATGCCTTGAATGCCCTGCTGTCCGTCAAACTGGATGCACAGAAAGCATTGGGGAAAATTAAACGATAATTAATCGATATATAGCTACATCACAAGATATAATATGAACCACACGCACAAGAAGAGTTTTTATCCGGCACTGTATCTGGGGTTCCTGTTCACAGGAATCTCCGCTTTGACAGCTTGCAGCAACAATCAGCCACAGCAGCAGGCCGGGCCCGGCCAGATGGCCGTACCTGTGACCCTCACCGAGGTGACCGAGGAAATTGTGACTGGCTACCGCCAGTACCCGGCCAATGTGATCCCCCTGCGGGAAACCGAATTGCGGGCAGAGGTCTCGGGATATATTACCGGAATCCTGGTGGCAGACGGCGCCACGGTGAGTGCCGGACAGAAGCTCTACGAAGTGGATCAGGTCCGTTATCTGGCCGCTTTGGATCAGGCAAAAGCAAGCCTGAGCATTGCGAAAGCAACTAAAGAGCGGGTGGAACGGGATCTGGCCAGATATGAGGCACTCGCAGCACAGGATGCGATTGCCCGGCAGGTGCTGGACAATGCCCGTACAGAATTGCTGACCGCAGAAGCCCAGTTGATCGGTGCACAGGCCGCTTTGACGACTGCCCAGACCAACCTGGACCGTTCCGTGATCCGGGCTCCTTTCGCGGGCAGCATCGGGATCTCGCAAGTGCGGACCGGAGCATTGGTCAGTGCAGGAGCCACGCTGCTCAACACCATTTCTTCCACCAGTCCGATTGCAGTGGAATTTCAGGTCAGTGAGGGAGACCTGAAGGAACTCCTGGACCTGAAGCGGAATGCGGCGGCCAAAGCAGATTCTGCGATCTCCCTGGAGTTGGGTGGTGGCGAATTGTATCCATTCACCGGACAGATTACTACTCTGGACCGTGCGATCAACCGAAATACCGGAACCCTTACCGTACGGGCTACTTTCGATAATCCCGAAGGCAGACTACGGGCAGGGATGAGTGCTGTTTTGCGTATCCGTCAGCGTTCGGCCGAAAAACAGTTGGTAATCCCTTACAAGGCAGTGACCGAACAGCTCGGACAGACTTCGGTTTATGTGCTGGGTGACAGCAGCCGGGTGGAACAACGGGTGATCAGACTGGGGTTGAAGTCAGGCGACAAAACAGTGGTCACCCAGGGACTGAGCCTGGGCGAACAGGTCGTGACCGAAGGGATGATCAATATCCGTCACGGTGCACTGGTACAGCCGGGCAGCGGAGCAAAGGAATGAAGCAGGACAGGGGTTAAAGCAAAAACAGCATTTAAAGCAGAAAAATGATTTCAGAAATATTTATCAAAAGACCGGTCACTGCCATTGTGATCTCTATCCTGATCGTACTGATCGGAGCGATTTCCATTTTGACACTGCCGGTCAGTCAGTACCCTTCCATTGCGCCGCCGACGGTGACGGTCAGTGCAAATTATACCGGCGCCGATGCGGAAACCGTGGAACAAACGGTCACGACCCTGATCGAAAGCCAGATCAACGGTACTCCGGGAATGGCTTATATGAGCTCCAACAGTACCTCAAACGGTGGTTCGAATATTACAGTGACTTTTGATGTGGGTACCGATATCGATATTGCCACCCTGGATGTGCAGAACCGGGTGGGGATCGCCGAACCGGCTTTGCCAGAGGCTGTCCGCCGTCTGGGAGTGACTACCCGAAAAGCCAACACGGATGTACTGATGATGATCACTCTGTATTCGCCGAACGGCACCAGGGACCAGAACTTCCTGGCCAACTACGTAAACCTTTATATACGGGATGCACTTATGCGGGTCAAAGGGGTGGGGGATGTCATGGCCTTCGGCCAGCCATTCAGTATGCGGGTATGGCTGGATGCGGCAAAGATGGCCACCCTGAACCTGACACCGGCCGAGGTCAATGAGGCCATCCGGGAGCAGAACACCCGGATTCCGGGGGGAAGCGTGGGCGCCAGACCTCAGTCGGGCGATCAGGTTTTCGAATTCCCGATCGTGCTGGACGGGGACCTGAACACCGAAGAGGAATTTGCAAGCATTGTCGTCAAGACCAATCCGGATGGTTCCCTGGTCTATCTCAGGGATGTGGCACGGGTGGAGCTGGGGCAATTCAGTTACGGAGTGACCAATAAGGTGAACGGCATGATTTCATCCGGAATGATGATCAACCAGACCCCGGGTGGGAATGCAATGGAAACCGCAAAAGGGATTTATGCCGCACTGGATGTATTGAAAGAAAATTTTCCAAGTGATGTGGATTATCTGGTATCCTATGAGACGGTATCGGTCATTGAGGCCTCCATCAAAGCGGTCATCATGACCCTGCTGGAAGCCTTGTTACTGGTGACCATTGTTGTATTTGTCTTTCTCCAAAGCTGGCGGGCGACCATCATCACCATTCTGGCCATTCCGGTGTCCATCGTCGGTACCTTTATCTTCTTCCAATTGTTTGGCTTCTCCATCAATAACCTGACTATGCTGGCCTTTGTGCTGGCCATTGGTATTGTGGTGGATGATGCCATTGTGGTCGTGGAAGCAGTGCAACACTATATAGACGAGGCCAAGCTGGACGCAAAAGAGGCTACCCGCAGGGCCATGCGGGACATTACGGCTCCGGTGATCGCCATCGGATTGATTCTGGCGGCGGTCTTTATACCGGTAGCCTTTATTCCGGGAATGGTTGGCCAGCTTTATCAGCAATTTGCCCTGACCATTGCGGTGTCCGTCCTGATCTCTGCCTTTGTGGCCCTCACCCTGACACCGGCCCTGTGTTCGATCTTGCTAAAACCGGCCAAACTGAACAGTGAATCCAAAGGATTGAACCGGATATTCTACCGATTCAACAACTGGTTTGCCCGTATGACGGAAGGTTACTCCAAAGGGGTTCAGTGGAGCATCCGACGGGCTCCCCTTATGCTGGTCATGCTGGTCTGTATTTATGCAGGCACCGTTGGTCTCTTCAACACCAAGTCCGCCGGATTCATTCCGTCAGAGGATGCCGGCCTGTTTCTGGTAGGGGTGACCCTGCCGGAAGGCTCGTCTGCGGTACGTACCACTGAGGTGCTGGAGGAGATCGAAGCGGATTTCCGCAATTTCATACCTGAAATCAATAATTTCACCCAAATATCGGGGATTAACCTGTTGAACAGGTCCTTCAAGTCAAATGGGGCAACCTTTTTCATTCAGCTCAAACCCTGGCAGGAAAGGGAAAGAAGCGTATTTGAAATTCTGGATGTGATCAGGGGGCGATATGCAGGATACCAGCCGGCTTCCCTGCTGGCGGTCTCCCCTGCTGCCATTCCCGGACTGGGAATGAGCGGTGGATTTTCTATACAACTGCTGGATCAGCGAGGTGCGGACATCAAGGATTTTGAAGCAGCAGTAGGCCAGTATGTGGCTGCCCTGAACCAGCGGCCCGAAATTGCGATGGCCTATACCCTTTTCAATTCCCGCACCCCGAATTACGAGGTCAGCATCAACAGGGAGCAGGTAAAGCGCATGGGGGTATCGATCGGTCAGGTTTACAGCACCCTGTCAGCCTATCTGGGCAGCAGTTACGTCAATGATTTCACCAGATACGGACGCAATTACCGGGTAGTCACCCAGGCCGACACAACCTACCGGATGGCGATTGAAGATATCAACAAGCTGTATGTCAAAAATCAGCAGGGTGTGTCGGTGCCGATCAGTTCCCTGATCGATTACAGGATCGTGGAAAAACCGTCGATTATCAATCACTTCAATATTTTCAGATCGATTGAGGTCAGCGGGACCGCAGCGGCAGGCTTCAGTAGCGGGGATGCCATTGCCGCACTGGAAGAAGTGGCGGCAGCGCACCTTCCGGAAGGTTATGCTTACGAATATTCCGGCCTGAGTCTGCAGGAAAAACAGTCCGGCAATACGACCATACAGATCTTTGCCCTTTGTATCATCTTTGTATTCCTGTTGCTGGCAGCATTGTATGAAAGCTGGTCGGTACCTTTCTCCATTTTGCTTTCGGTGCCGTTGGGACTTTTCGGCGCTATTCTGGTATTGATGTTCCTGCCGCATCTGGAAAATAACATCTATGCCCAGATCGGACTGGTGGCCATCATTGGTCTGGCAGCCAAAAATGCGATTTTGATTGTGGAGTTTGCCAAGGAGCGGGTAGATGCGGGTATGGATGTGATCAAGGCAACCATCGAAGCGGTCAAGCTCCGTTTGAGGCCGATCATCATGACCTCCCTGGCCTTTATCCTGGGAATTGTCCCACTGATGTTTTCAGTAGGCGCCGGTGCCATTTCCCGGCAGACCATTGGCTGGACGGTATTCGGGGGAATGACTGTGGCCACGATACTGGCCGTATTTATTGTCCCGGTGCTGTTTGTGGTGATTACAAGGATTGCTTACGGAAAGAAAAAGGTGGGCTAAAAGATTTTTTTTCTTTTGATTCGGAGATTCCGATAAAAGTAATATATTTGCATCCCGATCCGGTAAATAAGCCGGTCGGGGAAGTGTCGCCCGGATGGCGAAATTGGTAAACGTTGCGGTCTCAGAAGCCGTTGGGAATTGTCCCTTGAGAGTTCGAGTCTCTCTCCGGGCACTTCAAAAAGTGTCTTTCCGATAAGGAGAGGCACTTTTTTCGTTTAAAGGAAAAAACCACCGGAATATTTCCTACATTAGCTTCATGAAACGACACCTACTGATTATCTTCACCCTGGTACTGCTTGCTCCGGCCGGCATGGCACAGGAAACGACCGCCTCTGCACCCTCTGTTGCACAGGATTTCAACAAAAGCAAACTGGATCAATATTTTGATGCACTGGAAGCGGGTGACCGGTTTATGGGCAGCGTCGCCGTTTCCCGTAATGGGGAACTGATCTATTCCAGATCCCTGGGTTTTGCAGATATAGCCAAAAACAAAAAAGCGAATGCCTCCACAAAATACAGGATCGGTTCCATTTCCAAAACCTTTACGACCGTACTGGTCATGAAGGCGGTGGAAGATGGAAAACTGGAATTGGACCAGACTATTGACCGGTATTTTCCTGCTATTAAAAATGCGGATAAAATCACTATCGGATATTTGCTGTACCACCGCAGCGGCATCCATAGTTTTACGGATGATCCGGGCTTCCTGACCTGGAATACCCAGGCAAAAACCGAAGCAGAAATGGTTGCGCTGATCACGGAGGGAGGCATCGATTTTGAGCCCAATGCCCAGTCGGCTTACAGCAATTCAAATTTTGTGCTGCTGACCTTTATTCTGGAAAATTGCTTCGGGAAACCCTACCCGGCATTGGTGGACAGCCTGATCGCGGAGCCGGCCGATCTGCACAACACGTATATGGGTGGGAAAATCAATACAGACGATCATGAAGCCTTATCCTATCAGTATTCGGGCAAATGGGATCTGTCTGATGAAACCGATTCTTCCATTCCCCTCGGGGCCGGAGCCATCGTTTCTACACCGGGTGATCTGGTGAAATTCAGTGATGCGCTCTTTGGAGGGAAATTGATTTCAGCCGAAAGCCTGAATCTGATGAAAACCATTCAGGGCAATTTTGGCATGGGCCTCATCCCGATCCCGTTTTATGAGTATGCAGGTTTGGGACATACCGGCGGGATCGATGGTTTTTCTTCGGTTTTCTCACATTTTGCAAATGGCAATATCTCCTATGCACTGACATCCAATGGGACAAATTTCAATAATAACGATATTTCAGTGGCCGTATTGAGTGCCCTATTCGGCAAGGAATATTCCATACCCGAATTTTCGGGTTTTGAAGCCTCGGAGGACGATCTGGAAAGCTATGAGGGCATCTATTCTTCTCCGATGATCCCGCTGAAGATTACCATTACTACCGAAAAAGGAAAACTGATGGCGCAGGCCACCGGTCAGCCCGCATTCCCACTGGAGGCAACGGCCAGGCATGAATTCAGTTTCCCGGCTGCATCTGTGGTCATTGAGTTCAACCCATCGGAAAAATCGCTGATTCTGAAACAGGGTGGCGGACAATTCAAATTTACCAGAGAATAATTCCGGTTGATTGAATTGCTGCATGAAGCAATAAAGCAAAATCATGGAAGAAAAATATACCATCCCGGCACAGACCCGCATCGGGCATGTGCATCTGCGGGTATCCAGTCTGGAAAAATCGCTGGAGTTTTACAGGGATTTACTGGGTTTTGAGCTGACCATGCTCTACGGGGATCAGGCGGCATTCATTTCTGCCGGCGGATATCACCACCACATTGGCCTGAATACCTGGCACAGTAAGGATGCCCCTCCTGCCTCACCCTATGGTGTTGGCTTATACCATACTGCGATCGTATATCCGACCCGGAAAGATCTGGCCGGCATCTATGATAGGTTGCGAAAGGCCTATTATCCCATGACGGGGGCCAGTGACCACGGCGTATCCGAAGCACTGTACATGGATGATCCGGACGGCAACGGCGTGGAACTTTACTGGGACCGGCCACAGGAACTCTGGCCAAAACTGCCGGATGGCACCATCAATATGTACACCCGAAGACTGGATCTGGATGATCTGCTGAGCGAGTTGGACAAATAAAGGGCGATACTGTTATTTGCAAAAGCGTTATTTGCAAAAGCAACCATTACGAAAAATCAAAAAGCCATCGAATTTTAAGGATCCGATGGCTTTTTGATTTTTCTGACAGGTCATCAAGACTACTTCGCTTTATCGTATAGCTTCTGCAGGTTCGGAATCCCTTTCACCATCCATTCCGGGGCCTCGGCATCTTTGAGGTAATGATCAAAGTATTGATTCATCCGGAGCTGGAAATCTTTTTGATTGGCTTCCACTTCCAGGTGATGTCCCTCTCCCGGATAGGACAGGAAGATTACCTCCTTACCGAGACGGCGGGCCGCATTGTAAAACTCCATTCCCTGTGCCCAGTCCACCGCTCCGTCTGCCGTCCCATGCAGGATCAGGAAAGGCGTTTTGATCTTATCGGCATGGAACATCGGTGATTCCCGCTGATAAGCTTCCCGGTTGGACCAGGGAGTCACATTCCGGCCCATCCGGATCTGACCGATCTCAGTAATTCCGTGGTGATTGGTCCCGGTACTGCCATAGATATTATTGTAAAAACTTTCCAGATTGGTCGGAGGCGCGCCGGTCACCACACAGGCAAACAGATCCGTCTGGGTCAGGATAAATGAAGATTGATACCCACCCCAGCTATGCCCCTGCAAACCGATCCGTGCCGGGTCCGCATAGCCCAGATCGATCACCTGCTGTACCGCCGAAGTAATACAGTCCAGGGCACTGGTGCCCGGCCGGCCTTCTTCATAGACATTATCCGGTTGCAGCACCAGATAACCATTGCTGGCATAATATGAAATATGCGGACGGTCATCATAGACCGGCGCAGAATAAACGTGGTGGTTCTGCGACATTTTTTCATAGAAATAGACGATCATCGGATACTTCTTGCCGGGCTGGTAATCTGCCGGCAGGGCCAGTGTACCCTGCAAACGATCCCCCTTGCTATTGGTATAATCCACCAGAATGCGTTTGCCCCAGGCATATTCTACCTGCTGCGGATTGGCATCGCTGACCTTCCTGGCATCGTTGAAGCCGGGGCTGCTCACATAATAATCGGGGAAATCTGTGAAAGACTGAATGGTATAGATTACCCGGTCCGCATGCAATGCTTTGAAAGGACGGCCGTAATTACGATCCTCATACACTACTTCACGGGGTTTCTGACCTGCCTTTACCAGAAAATAGCCGGTTTTCTTCGTCCATTCCCCATAGGCGGAAAGCAGTAGGTCCTGTTTTGTATCAATGTATTCTTCCTCCGGATCCAGCGAAACATAACGCATACGGATTTCTCCGGCATCCCCGAAACCAGCCGTCAGATTCTCGGCCTTACTGCCATCCAATGCCAGCAGATAGAGATCAAAATGATGGTTGATGATCACATGCTTCCCATCTTTGGTCCATCCGGCATAGCCATAGGTAGGATTGGCATTGGGATAAGGGTGATCCCGGTCTGCAAAGCTGACCGGAACCTTTTGAGAAATATTGGTCACCACATCTTTCTCTACATCATAGACATGCATGTGACCTTCACCAAAATAAAGATAGTATCTGCCGTCCGGAGAACTGCCCAAAGTACGGGAAATATAAGTAGCAAATTGCTTGCTTTCACCCGTCAGCAGATCGACCCGGTACAGATCGGCCGGCGATTCACCCCAATTGACATCGGTGATATAGGCCCGGTCATTGCGGCCGATACCATAGCGGGGATGATCGGAAATACTGATATTCCGCATCTCCTCATTGGCCAATTGCCTGAACTGGCCCGTATTCAACTGAATTGAACTCAGGAAAGTCATCCGGCCCAGCATGGCCCTGCGGCGGATCTGCACCGTCTGGATCATTTCATCCTTCCAGTGCCATACATCAACATTTGCAGTCGTGTCCCGGCTCAGGTTGAGCTTGGGTTCCTGCTCCCGCAATCCAAAAAACAGGGTATTTCCCTGATCGGACCAGCGCAGGGAACCATTCTCACTGATCACATAACCTGCGGGGAATCCCTCCAGGTTCTTGCTGTCATAACTCGTCTTTTTCTGATCTTTTTTGCCGATCTGCTGCACTACCAATATTTTATTGGCCCGGTAAGACAGACTATCTGCTGCTTTTCCCTTCAAAACAGCAATCCCGGTGCCTTTAACTGCCCAATCCTTCCGATCGGCCTGTGCATCATCCCAAGAAAGCTGGCTGTAAGTCACATCTTCTGTATCCAGCGCCCGAACACTGTAATCCCCCAGACC
Source organism: Parapedobacter defluvii (assembly GCA_040392005.1). Classification (GTDB taxonomy): domain Bacteria; phylum Bacteroidota; class Bacteroidia; order Sphingobacteriales; family Sphingobacteriaceae; genus DASRQK01. Next base: position 13,806 of record JBEBWT010000021.1, on the reverse strand, counting down.
AACCAGATACAATCCATTGCCCACCGACCCGTCGGCATCCACCGTATAAGCCAGATTGGTCGCATTCTTATTGAATGCAAAATGGCTGACATTCCCGATATTCAGTAACTGATCCGAATCCAGATTTTTCAGGATCAGGTCACTGCCGGTATGCTTTGATTTATCATCTGCATTCTTTTTGCGGTGAATGGCAAAATGCCTGGAATCCACCGAGAATTCAAAGCGGATAATCCCTTCAAAATTCTGCTTTTCGCCCGTGAGCAGATTGAGCAGAACCGCAGTTGAAGGGATTTCCTTCCGGGCATCCCTCAGTTTCTTTGCTTCCTTTTTGGATACGCCTACGGTATAAGCGGCCCATTTCCCGTCCTCTGAAAAGACGGTATTGGCGGCATAATTGACCTTATATAAGGTGTCCGTATCGATGTTTTTGATAAACAGGGTATCATCGCCGCCGTTCGGTTGCTGACCATAAGCCACCCATTGCCCGTCAGGGCTGATCCCGGCGCGGGTGATCCGGTTCCATTTGGCATAATCCGCAAAAGTCAATGGCTTTTTGTCCTGTGCAACTCCCAGGGTTGCAAAAGCTGCCACGAAAATAAAGAGTAAAATCTTTTTCATATTGATATAATTGGTAATTAGTGATTCAGAAGCAATAACAAAAATCCATGCTCTGTTTTTCCGGTTTCACTATTTCCCCAAATTCGTGCAAATTTGGGGAAATAGTGTTTTCGCAAAAACATAAATACAGTTTTTCGCAATTTATAATTTTCCGCCGAATTTATCCTTCAATGCGGCCAGTTTGCTTGCCATATCTTCGTTACGTGCAGGCTGATGGGCCGGTTTCCGGCCTTTAGCCACATTTTCCTTAGTCGTATCTTTGGCCGTATCCTTCGCCCCGTGCCGATGGCTTTTCTGGAAATTTTTCGGGTTGTTTTTACGGGCAGTACCGGTCTTCTCATTCCGGTCATTCCGGTCATTCCGGGAAGATCCCGGTCTGGCGGCAGAAGCCGGTTTTTCCTCCGTTTTCATCGACAGACCGATGCGATGGCGTTTTTCGTCAATTTCGGTCACGGTCACCATCACCCGCTGCTGCACCTTCAGCACCTCATTCGGATCTTTGATAAAGCGATTGGTCAGTTGGCTCAGATGCACCAGACCATCCTGGTGTACACCTATATCCACAAACGCACCAAAATTGGTAATATTGGTGACAATCCCCGGCAGGCGCATACCCAAACGCAGATCCGAAATACTGTTCACCCCTTCGGTGAAAGCAAAGGATTCAAATTGATCACGGGGATCACGGCCCGGTTTTGCAAGTTCGGCAAGGATATCATGGAGGGTAGGCAGGCCCACCTCTTCCGAAACATATTTTACGGGGGAAATCTGCTTGCGGTACGTTTCATTGCTCAGCAGATCCTGTACCGAACAGCCCTGATCGGAGGCAATCTGTTCAATCAATTCATAGCGTTCCGGATGCACTGCACTGGCATCCAAAGGGTTCTTTGAATTCCGTATCCGCAGGAATCCTGCCGCTTGCTCAAAAGCCTTATCTCCCAGACGGGGTACTTTTTTCAACTCTTGCCGGTCACTGAAAGGCCCGTTCTCTGTACGGAAATCGACAATATGCTGTGCCAGAGCCGGTCCCAATCCGGACACATAGGACAAAATCTGTTTGGAAGCCGTGTTCAGCTCCACTCCCACCGCATTGACACTGGAGATCACTGTATCGTCCAGTGCAGCCTGCAATTTTTGCTGATCCACATCATGCTGATACTGTCCCACGCCAATGGATTTGGGATCGATCTTGACCAGTTCCGCCAGGGGATCCATCAGGCGACGGCCAATGGATACCGCACCCCGTACAGTCACATCCTGATCCGGAAACTCCTGACGGGCCAGATGGGAGGCTGAATAAATAGATGCACCGCTTTCATTGACCATAATAATGATCACATCTTTCAAACCCAGTTTCCGCACGAAATCCTCTGTTTCACGTCCGGCAGTACCATTTCCAATGGCAATAGCTTCCGTCTGGTATTTTTCGGCCAATTTCACAAGGGTCTCCGCTGCTTCGGCAGCTTTTCCTGCGCCGGTATGCGGAAAAACTGTTGTGTTTTCCAGCAGATTGCCCTGCTCATCCAGACAAACAACCTTGCATCCGGTGCGGAAACCCGGATCGAGGGCCATCACCCGTTTTTGCCCCAGCGGTGCCGCCAGTAACAATTGACGGGCATTTTCGGCAAATACACGGATCGCTTCCTCATCAGCCTTCTGACGGGTTGCCAAACGGATTTCTGTCTCCATAGAGGGTTTCAGCAATCGCTTGTAACCATCCAGCAGGGCCAGACGCACCTGCGCGGAGGAGGTATTACTACCTTTTACATAGGCATGATCCAGCACCGGCAATAATTCTTCCTCCGGCACCTCAATATCCAAGTGCAGAAACTCTTCCTTCTCACCCCTTCTCATGGCCAGCACCCGATGGGACGGTGCATCCTTCAGTGCTTCCGACCATTCATAGTAATCCTTATATTTCAGGCCGGCTTCCTCCTTGCCGGGAACCACCCGGGACACGAATTGTCCTTTTTCCATAAAAATTTGCCGTGCCTTGCTCCGTATATTGCTGTCTTCAGCAATAATCTCAGCAATAATATCCCTGGCCCCTGCCAATGCTTCGGTGACATCGGGGACTTCCTTTTCCTCGGAAACGAAAAATGAGGCGGCGGACTCCACATCATCCAGGTGTTGCTCCAGGATCAGCAGTGCCAATGACTCCAATCCCTTTTCGCGCGCCACGCTGGCCCTGGTCCTGCGCTTCGGCTTATAGGGCAGGTAAAGATCTTCCACCTGTGCCATGGTGTCGGCGGCCCGGATCTGCTGCTCCAGCTCTTCGGTCAGTTTCCCCTGTTCCTCAATGGATTTCAGCACGGCTTCCTTCCGTTTATCCAGTTCCCGGAGCTGCTGGGCCCGGTCCCGGACAGCCGTAACCTGCACTTCGTCCAGGCTTCCGGTCATTTCTTTCCGGTAACGTGAAATAAAGGGGACAGTGGCTCCTTCTTCCAAAAGAGCCCTGGTGGCCCGCACCTGCTTTTCGGTTAAAGCCAGTTCGCGGGCAATAATATGATCGTGTGTCATGAGTGATCTGTGGACTGCTGCGGTTTTGTTTGTGGGTCAGTAGTATGATCCGGAGAGGTTGTTTCAGAAGGTGGTTCTGCGGATTGGCCGGCTCCGGAATGATTATAGTACACGTCTTTGCTGCCAACATAATCAGGTTCCCGGCCGGGATTGTGCTGATATGTTCCGGCTGGCGCCCCTGCGGGGAATACCGGTTTGGCCTTTGCTTGTTCGATTGCGGTAGATTCTTCAGTTGTAGCAGGGTCTCCGGTGGTTGCACCACTTTCAGTGGCCGCATCAGCACCAGAAGTGCCATGATGCTGTTCAAGAGACTTACGGGCACTTCCCACTGCGGATTCAACATCCTCCACCATCACACTTTTGACATCAATATCCTTTTCAAAATTATTGATCTGCTCAGAAATATCCCGCTTAATGGATTCAGAGGCGTCTTTAAATTCCCGGATACCCCTTCCCAGTCCTCTTGCCAGCTCCGGCAGCTTTTTGCCTCCGAATAACAACAAGATAACAAACACGATCAGCAGCATCTCCTGTCCGCCAATACCTAATAAACCTAAAACCATATTCAATAACAGATTATTTTCCCGTTTTGTCCCGGCTAAGTTAAGGTTAAATATTTTCAAATCCATAAAATACCAGAATATTTACATTGGCCCGGACTTCAACCCGGATTATGCATTCGCCCTTCTATTACGGGTTCAAAATCGTATCTTCGCAGCCTAAGATTCAGGAAAGGTAATTGAGATGAAACAAACAATCAGGTCCTATAAGCCCTACTATGTCAGTAGTCTGGCATTGGCCGGTCCGGTAATCATCTCCCAACTGGGGCATACCCTGGTACAGACCGCGGATACCATGATCGTGGGGCATTTTGCCGGCACTATTCCGCTGGCTGCCGTATCACTGGTGCACAGTGTTTTTATGATTGTACTGGTAATCGGATTGGGGATTGCCTATGGAATAACGCCACTGATTGCGCAGGAGAATGGGAAAAAGAACTATCCGGAATGTGGGCATTTACTTTCCAACAGCCTCTGGATGAACACCCTGACAGGGATTTTGCTGTTCTGCACGGTCTATTTCGGCTCCATGTCAGTCATTGACCATCTGGATCAGGATCCCGCCGTAGTCAAAGAAGCCAAACCTTATCTCTTTTTACTCGGACTTTCCATTCTCCCCATTATGATTTTCAGTGCCTTCAAGCAATTTGCAGAGGGTCTGGGCTTTACCCGACAGGCGATGAATATCACCATTTGGGGCAATATCCTCAATATCGTGCTGGCCATTATTTTTGTGAAGGGTCTTTTTGGAATCGAACCCATGGGGGTGCGGGGCGTGGGGTACAGCACCCTGATCGACCGCTGCCTGATGGCGCTGGTGATGGGCTGGTATGTATTCAAATCCAGCAATTTCAAGCGTTACATTCAGGAGTTTGAATTTTTCGGCATTCACATCCGGCGATGCGGGCAAATCCTGAAAATCGGGGGACCGGTGGCCCTGCAATATGTATTTGAGATCAGTGCCTTTGCCGCTGCCGCCATTATGGCCGGCACGCTGGGCCCGGACATACAGGCTGCCCACCAGGTTGCCATTACCCTGGCTGCTATGACCTATATGATGGCCAGCGGGATTGCTTCGGCCGCTACCATTATGACCGGTAATAGTTTCGGAAAGAAAAAGTTCGGCAGGCTGCACCTATACGCAAAAACCAATTACCTCCTGGTCATTGTTTTTATGTGCCTGAATGCAGCGGTATTTATTATTTTCAATCAATACCTTCCCTGGATCTTCACAAAGGATACAGCAGTGATTGCGATTGCCGCCCAGTTATTGATTATTGCCGGACTGTTCCAGCTTTTCGATGGCACCCAGGTTGTTGGGTTGGGCATCCTGAGGGGAATGGGAGATGTAAACAAACCTACCCTGATCACCTTTATTGCTTACTGGATCATTGGTCTGCCAATAGGTTATCTGCTGGGCATCACCTTAGGCTGGGGAGTGAAAGGAATCTGGTACGGGCTGACGCTGGGTCTGCTGGCCTCCTCCCTGATGCTCTTCATCCGGTACAGAAGGGTGGTTGCGAAGCTGATCGCTGTCTGATCAGATTTCCCTGTCCAGATCCCATGCTTCCAGGTAATCCGCTACCCGCTTGACAAAACGCCCGCCCAGTGACCCGTCCACTACCCGGTGGTCATAGGACAGGGAAAGCACCATTTTATGCCGTATCGCAATCACATCCCCGTGTTCGGTCTCCAGTACTGCCGGTTTTTTGACAATAGTGCCCACTGCCAGGATCGCTACCTGCGGTTGGTTGATAATGGGGGTTCCGGTAATATTGCCAAATGCACCAACATTGGTCACCGTAAAAGTGCCTCCCTGGGTATCATCCGGCCGCAGCTTATTGGCCCTTGCCCGTGCTGCGAGATCATTGACCGATTTGCTCAATCCGACCAGGCTCAGTTGATCTGCATTCCGGATGACCGGAACGATCAGGTTGCCGGAGGGTAATGCGGTAGCCATCCCAATATTGATATTCTTTTTCTTGATAATATTATAACCGTCCACCGACACATTGACCATCGGAAAATCTTTCAATGCTTTGCTGACCGCTTCAATAAATACCGGAGTGAAGGTGATTTTCTCCCCCTCCCTCTTCTCATAGGTAGATTTTATCTTATTCCTCCAATTGACCAGATTGGTCACATCCGCTTCTACAAAAGAGCAGACATGCGGCGAGGTCTGCACACTGGCCACCATATGATCGGCAATCAGTCTCCGCATCCGGTCCATCTCAATAATTTCATCGGAACCGCTTGCGGATGGGACGGCAGCGGAAGTAGCCGGAGCTGCAGAGGTTGTCTGCGCCACTGGTGATTGAACCGCAGGAGCCTGACGGGCAGGGCCGGCAGCAACCGCAGGGGTCGTTTCAGAAGCAGCCGCAGCGCCCCCACCCCTGATCTTCAGATAATCCAGTATGTCCTGTTTAGTCACCCTGTTCTCATTACCACTGCCGGCAATGGAATCGAGTTCATCCATACTGATACCTTCCTGTGCAGCGATATTCTTCACCAGGGGTGAATAAAACCGCGAACCGCTTCCTGAGGTGGCCAGCGGTTTGCTTTCCGTAGAGTGGCCGTCCTGACCTTCCGCAGGTACATAAGGGATGGCAGTGGCTTCGGGCTCCCGCATTTGATGAGCGGGCTGATGATGGGTCTGATCGTCCGGCCCGGAATCAACGTTTGTGCTGGCGCTGGGATGCCGTGGCTCAGGAGACGCACTATCCAGGCCATCGGTGGCAATCACAGCCAGCACCTGACCGACCTGCACGACCGCATCCACTGCAAACAATTGTTCTTTCAGAATTCCGGCTACCGGAGAGGGCACATCCGAATCCACCTTATCGGTAGCGATCTCAAGTATGGGTTCATCCTCTTCAATCCGGTCACCCGGCTGCTTGAGCCATTTGATAATCGTTGCTTCGGAAACACTTTCCCCCATTTTTGGGAGGATTAATTGATGTTCAGCCATAATCCAGTTTATTTATTGAAAGCCCTGCAAATTACATAAGTTTTCGCAATAAAACAAACAAACAAAATTATATTTCTTTATTTAAATAAAACACAGAATATATAATCGAAATTACCCGATATTCTCTTCTTTTATTAAAACAAACAATTCATACAGTGCCGCTGCGGTAGCCCGGTCAATATTCGTGCTGCGGCCACTACCAAACTGAAATAAACGGGTGACGACTTTTGCTTTTCCCGCAATTGCAATCCAGACCGTGCCGACCGGCTTCGTTTCGGTTCCACCGTCCGGACCGGCAATACCGCTCACCGCAATTGCATAATCCGAAGCAAACAGCGTCTTGCATCCCTCCGCCATTTCGATGACTGTTTCTTCGCTCACTGCTCCGGATTGCAGCAGCGTTTCATGCCTTACCCCTACCAGTTTTTCTTTGGCCTCATTGGAATAAGTCACGGCCGATCCCAGAAACACCTGACTGCTTCCCGGTACCAAAGTGATCGAGCGGGCAATATTCCCACCTGTACAACTCTCCGCGGTACTCAGGGTACTGCCCACTTTTTTCAGGAGTTCCAGCACGGCTTCTTCAAGTTTTACATCGCCATCCGCCACAAAATAAGGCCCGGCCGCTTCCCCGATCAATCGTGCATAATACGTTGTCTTTTGCCGGATCACTTCCTCATCGGCACCTATACCGGTCAGGCGAAGACGGACCAAACCGGGCTGAGGCAGGTACGCCAGGTGGATGTTTGAAGGTAAATTGCGTTCAATATCCTCCAGTTTTTCGGCCAGAAAAGATTCTCCGATCCCGGCCACCAAAACAGTATGGTGAAAAACGGGTAGCCGGTCTTCGAAAAATGACAGCCTGGGCAGGACAGCCTGCTGCATCAGGTGTTTCATTTCAAAAGGCACTCCGGGAAGAATCACGTAATGTTTATTTTGATGGGAGATCCACATACCGGGTGCCGTCCCCATACTGTTGAAAAGCACATCGGCATTTTCCAGTACATCCGCCTGCTGCCGGTTGATTTCCGGCATGGGCCTTTTACTGCGGCTGAAGATCCCCTCTACGTGCCGCAACACCTCCGGATCCCGGCGCAGATCCCGCCCAAAATAGGTACAAAGTGTCTGTTTAGTCACATCATCTTTGGTGGGACCCAGACCACCGGTCACCAGAATCACATCTGCCCGGCCGGCCGCCAGTGTCAGCGCAACGAGGATATCGGCAGCCCGATCTGCCACCGTAGTGATCTGCTTGACGTGGATACCGATTTCATTCAGCCGGACGGACATCCAGGCCGAATTGGTATCGACGATCTGGCCGATCAGGATCTCATCACCGATAGTAATTATTTCCGCTTGCATAAGTCAATGTTTCCGCTTGCATTCCTATCCGCATTCCCTATCTGCTGCAGCCCTCTTTATCTGTTGTAACCCTCGTTCCGCTTGGTCAATTTCAGATCCTGCAAAATAGATGCTTTCGCCCGGATCGTCACATTATAACTCTGATAACGACCAAATGGCACCCAGCCAAAGGACATATCCCAGCAATGCAGATCCCTGTAAATACTGAACCGGGTCAGTGAAATTTCTTTCTGCTTGAAATCATAGCCCGAATTGAACTGGATTTTCCATTTGGGTGTCACGCTAAAATCACCATGCATATTCAGCGTACTGGTGATATTCGTCTGCGTGCCAAATTTACTGTACTGAAAACTGAAGGAGCCCGCCAGATTCCAGGGAATATTAAAGTCCACAAAGGCATTAGGATCCGAACTGATCCGCGCAAGTGCCTGCTGCTGTTCGGGTGTCATCGAGCTTTTTTGCTCATCCAGTGCCGCCAGATTCTCATTGCGGCTCTGCAACATTTTGGGGTTCAGGCTATAATCGAAGGACAGGCCAAAATTGGTCAGACGGGCCAGTTTGCCATCCCGGATCGCAAAGCGATGGATCCGTCTCCCATTGGCATCCACACTGTAAGGATCAAAAATCCCGTTGAAGCTCACATTGATTTTCTGATTGAAAAGGGCCGTCCTGCCCGAAAAGGAAATATTCGATAATCGGAATGAATCCACTGCAAAATTATAATTCCCACTGAAGCTCAGTCCCTGGATGATCGGAATCTTTTTGAGTCCGCTATTGGTGGTATCCCGGCGGCTTCTGACTTTAGCTTCCAGGTTGTTATCGACCGAAAAGCCGATGCCCATCGATTTACCGGATCCCGGGCTGCCAAAAATACCATCCTGATAGATAGAATACAATTGTTCATTCCCCTGTGCGTCCACAAAGTTTCTATAAAAACCAAAGAATGGCTCCGAAAAGTCCGGACGGTAATTGATATTCACCGAAGGTGTCACTATATGCCGCATGGCCTCCACCCGGCCCATTTTGGGATAAGAGCCATAAAACTTGGTGGACAAACCACTGGATACTGCATAATCATAGGCCCTGTTGAATCCCTGAAGAGTATCCCGTACTTCCTGGAACCCTCCTGCCGTATTTTCCAGTTTCCGGCGAATACTCTGCAAATACCACCTCTCCACATAATTGACACTGGTATTGACCTGAAAATACTTCATGGCATTCAGGGAAAGGCCGATCGGAATGGTGTGTTGAAACCCATTCCGGAACTGCCCCAGGCTCTCTTTGGAAAAAAGGCTCTCCTCAGTAGTCTGTATCGAATTCCGGCCCTGCAAACTGTAACCTACCGTGATCTTCTGATACCATTTCTGGTCACCGATCCGGTCTTTGGAATCAAAGGGATTGAACGTGGTCGCATTCAGGTTGAATGACGGCAATTCAAGATACACACTACCGCTCGTAATGTCCTGGCGGTGGCTCATGCTGGAAGTAAAATTGAGGCGGCCGTCCAGGAACCGCTTGCCATAACTGATGCTGGATGACATATTGTTCTGCGTCATCTGCTCATAATTGTAGGAGGCCCCTGCCGCGGTATTCTGAAAGTAGGATCCGGTACCAAAATTGACCGAGGCAGAAAAGGTAGTCCCCGGATTGGCTTCCGGCCGCTGACTGTGGTTCCAGGTAATGTTGAAATCGTTTTTAGGCCGGTATTCCGGTGTGCCTTCCACCCCGGTACGCGTAGAGGCAAAACGCAGATTGAACCCCCCGTTATACTTATACCGGACCTGATAATTGGTCCTCACCGAAGCCTCGTACGAACCTTTTGAATAAAGTGTACCCCTGATCTCAGAATCCCAATAATCATTGAAAGCAAGATAAAATCCGGCATCCCGCATATAAAATCCGCGGGAGTAGTCTTCTCCGAAGGAGGGAAACATAAAACCCGAAGCTTTTTTATCCGGTTTGGGGAAAAATCCAAAGGGGATCATCAACGGTTTGATATGAACGCCTTCCACCACCAAATAAGCCGGTCCGGACACGATCTGTGTTTCCGTCACAATCCCCCTGTTGATGGCAATTCCAAAGTGTGTATGGGGTTGCGGGAGATTGCAGGTACTGTATAGCATAAGATGCATGGAGCTTTCATTGTACTGATTCTTCCGGACCTGGCTGGCCTGGATATACCCGCCGTCCACCTCCGTGAACACCCCATAGACTAATCCCACACCTGTCTCAAAATTATATCGCAGGGAGTCCACGGCTTTGGCGCTTTCCCCGGGCATAATCACAACGGGCCTTCCGGCATATTTCCCGTTGTGATCGATCAAACCACTTGCAAATACCTCATTCGTATTGTGATCGATCCGGATGTAGTCGGCGGACAGTTCAAAATTTTCATACTTGATTTTGGCCTCCTTATTCAGATAGGTTATATTATGTTCGATATCCACCCACTGCGAATCCCTGGCAAGGATATTGACAATAGCTTTCAATCCATTAGCTTCCTGCGTGGTTTCCCGGTTGTTGATGGCCGTCTGCCCCGCATTGCTGGGGAGGCTGTCCAATGCGGTCAGGCCTGTCTTGAGTGAATCGGTACGCATCAGTGGATCCACCCGCAAAAGTGTATCCCGAACCATTGAATCCAGCACAAGGGTATCGCGAAGGAATTTGGCACTTACATGGGTGTCTTCAATTGCATCCCGCAGGTTCCCGGTGCCACCCGGCTCCCTGGCCTGGACTTCCAACAACACCAATGCAAATACGCTGAGAAAAAACGTTAAAAATCCAGTTTTCGTGTTCAATTCTGCCAAATGAATATTACTTTTGCTCTGTCATGGCCAATGCTGACAAAATTAATGAAAAACATTTATGTATTTTTGCCTTTGTAAAATTTGGCTTAATGATTGTGTCCTATCCAAAACCGGGCCATGATAAAGGGTTTGGCGGCCAATTTTGATTTGCAGAAAAATAGATACAAAAACAGACCAGGAGAACGACATGGACAATGCGCTTAAAAAAATATTCAAACGACAGGCTTTCGTTTTTCTAATCTGCCTTTTCCCTCTTTTCACGATTTATGCCAGACCACAGTCGGACGATCCCAGTTATAGGATCAAAACTATTGTACTGGATCCGGGGCATGGGGGCAGCAAACCAGGGGCCGTGACAAAAAAGTCATTGGAAAAGGACATTGCGCTCGATATAGCACTCAAGCTGGGCAAAGCAATAGAAGCCGCGCTCCCGGATGTCAAGGTCTATTATACCCGTACCACCGATGTGGATGTGGATATTTACAAACGGACTGAATTTGCCAATGCAAAAAAAGCGGATATTTTCATCTCTATCCATGGCAACTCCGTAAAGGACAGAACCGCACTGGGTACCGAGACCCTGGTGCTGGGATTCAATCAACTTGGAAACCAGGATGCGGCCATCCGGGAAAATGCGGATATCCTGCTGGAAGAAAATTACGAAGAAAATTATCAGGGATTTGACCCCACTGACCCCGAGACCTACATTATTTTTTCGCTAATGCGGCACCAGTACCGGGAACAGAGCATCAAACTGGCAAGTGCGATCCAGAAGGAATTTGCCGGCACAGGCCGGAAGGACCGGGGAGTCAAGGAGCAAACGCTGGGAGTGCTGGCCAGGGCAGGCATGCCGGCCGTCCTGACAGAAATCGGATTCATGAGCAACCCCACCGAAGAAGAGTACATGCTATCTGAAAAAGGTCAGACGGAGATCGTGAACAACCTGTTGGATGCAATCAAAGCTTATAAAAGACAGACAGAACGCTAATGAAATTGAAAAATGAAATAAAAGTCGGGGTGCTGGCCGCGGCGGCATTGGCCGTCCTCATCGTTGGTTACAGTTTTCTGAAGGGCAACGATATTTTCAGCAAAGACAATACATACTACGCGATCTATAACCGGGTGGACGGATTGACCGTATCCAAACCCATTCTGGTCAATGGGTACCAGATCGGGCGGGTTTCGAAGATGGATTTGCAGGCAGATGGCCGGATTCTGACCCAGTTGAAAGTCAAAAAAAGCTATGCGATCCCGTCCAATACCATTGCAAAGATCATCAGCACCGATTTATTGGGAGGCAAGGCCATTGTCTTTGAACTGGGGAACAGTCCGAATTATGCAACAGATGGCAGTCACTTGCAGGCAGGTGCCGAAAAAGGCCTGATGGAACAGGTAGAGCCGATCCAGAAGAAAGCCGAAGATATTGCGGCCGTGCTGGATTCAGTATTGAGCTCCATCAATAATACCATCAATGCAGAGTTTCAGCGGGATTTCAACCGGAGCATCAACAGCATTGCCAACTCCCTGAAAAATATCGAAGGCATTACCGGGCAGCTGGATGCCCTGGTGGGCAAGGAAAGGGTGCGCGTCAGTGATATTATGTCCCATATAGAATCCATCACGGCCAATATCCAGAAAAACAACGAGCAGATCACCGGACTGCTGACCAATCTCAACCAGATCACGGATCAGGTGGCCCGTGCCAATGTAGCCAACACCATCGCTGACGCCAACCGGGCCGTAGCCGACTTCCAGAAAATCGTGGACCGGATCAACAGCGGGGAGGGTTCCATCGGCCTGCTGATCAATGACACTGCCCTGTACGACAATCTGCGGAATGCCTCCAAAAACCTCGACGAGCTGATGATCGACCTCAAGGAACATCCCGGCCGGTATGTGCATTTCTCTATTTTCGGGCGGAAGGATTAGAATGGAGAGCGTGTTCCTTCTGCAACGCTTCCAGTACCTGCATCATATTCGCTCCGGCATCCGGGTGGGGTGAACGGCCGGTAAGGTACGGGGCTCCGTGCAGGGTAGTCCCGGACTGAAAAAATTCGGGTTTCAGGATATATCCCAACAGATCCTGGCCCAGGCCCAGCACAAATTTCGGCCCGGAGGTCTGCATCATGGTTTTGGTTTGCATGGAATACAAAGGCGAGGTCTCCCCCGGATGGGTGGCAAACATAGCATCACCCACCGAGAACCATGCTATTTCGGTAAGTGTACCTTCATTGAATTCCCTTTTCAGTACCCCGGCCCGGGCCAGGCCCTGGAACTGCTGGTTGCTGACCGGAAATTCAAATTGTTTCGAAACGAAATGAACGGCATGCCCCTGCAAAGGCTGACTTTGTGCCAATGCCCTGATCGCAATCCGGGCAAGCTCTTCACCCTTTTCTTCGGCTGCTTCAAAACTGCGGGACAGGTTTTCGGGCTGTACCCATCCACCGATCGCCCCCTGCAAATAGAGATTTACACCTGTGAGCTGCGTTTGCATCTGTTTATAAAATCCTGAGGGAAAATCAGCACTGACCAATGTATTGCCTCCATCCAGGATCGTGGGGTGGCAGGCAAAATTGGTCAGGGTCGCAATGCTATGGCCGGCAGCATCCCTGAATTGCAGAACCGTCAGATCCTTGTCCAGTTCATCCTGCACCGAAATATTCTCCACCCATCCCTCACCTGCGGTGGTCACTGCATAACGGGCCTCTGCGGGCTGCAGGCTTTCCCAGGCCCGGACAATGGCTCCCGCGGTGCTGCTTACCAGAAAATCGGTATAAGCATCGTCAATACCCGAATGCATGACATCCGCTCCCCAGAGTCCGATCACATCCGGACCGGAGTGGGTATGGGTAGAAGAGACAACAATATGACCCACGTCAAAGGCTCCCGAAGGGATCTGCTGCCGGGTGGCCTCCCGGATCTGCTGCACTACCGGGAAAGGCAGGCCGATGCAGTCGATCGTCACCAGCAC
>JBEBWT010000020.1:0-33904 GCA_040392005.1 Parapedobacter defluvii | reverse complement strand
GCAATCGACAGGTCCGAACTGAGCCGGGGTCCTTTGGTGGAGATGGGTTCTTTGGCGATCTGGACGGGCAGGGCCATATTCCGGGTCAATACCTCGGAAATTTTGCCTGCCTTATTTATGTCTTTCTCTAACTTTAAACTATTGAGCAGTTTATCCTTATAACTGCCATTTTTTACAAGTTTAGTCAGCTTGATCAGGGATTGGACCTGTGGGCCCAAATCCAGGTAATGCAGGAACGCATCTTTCGAGTATCCTACATCCACAAATGCAGCATTCAGACCGGGCATGATTTTTTTGATCCTGCCCAAATATATGTCACCAACAGCATAATTGTTGTTGGCTGCCTCTTTGTTTAATTCAACAAGCTGTTTGTCCTGTAATAAAGCAATAGTCACCCCTTTGTCCGGGGTTGCATCGATTATTAATTCCTTTATCAACAGCTACTTTGCTATGTCGAACAAATAGCCGAACATACTGGAGCGTGTAAAACAAACTGGAGTGTGTTGATGGATCCGTTCGACGATGAACAATAAAATTCGTTTACGGGGTCACCGTAAGGAATAAAAAAACAGCAATTATTTTTTCTTGTGTCTGTTTTTTCTCAAACGCTTTTTACGTTTGTGGGTAGCCATTTTGTGTCTTTTACGTTTCTTTCCGCTTGGCATAGCTTAAAAATTTTTTAATGAATAAAATAATACTTACTTACTCAATTCTTCGATTTTCCTGTCGATGAATTGGTTGAGAGTTGGATCAGCGGCCAACTGTTTGCTTTTTTCAAAGGCTGCAATTGCTTCCTTTTTCAACCCGATATTCTCGTAACTGGTGGCCAGATAGAAATAAGATTCTGCATCCGGACTCAGTTCCACCACCGTCAGAAACCGATCGATGGCTTTGTCAAATTGCCTGGACTGCATGGAAAACAAGCCGAGGCTTTTATTTGCATCCAGGTGCTTGGGATTGGCCCTTACTACTTCCTGCAGGAGCGTGATACCGGACATGGGATTGGAGCTTCCGCCCACATATGCAGCTCCCAGTCCTGCCTTTGCATCCAGATTTTCAGGATCCTGATCCAATACCTGCTGATAGGCGTGGATCGCATGAGTCGTCAGTGGCCGCACAATCGCTGTATCCTGAACAGTGGCGTAAGCGGCACGGTATGCATTGCCCGCCTTTAACCAATGTACTGGATCATGGGTGATTTTAGCAAGTTCCGCATAGGCAAAACCTACCGGAGACTGCTTTTCGACCGAATCCCATTTTTCGGCCAGTTGCTCCAGGAGCGTGGCCTTTGTTTCGTCCGTTCCTGCACTTGCAAGGGACGCTTCGAGATCCGTAATCTCCTGGATAATGGATGGATTTAAGCCCTGTTTTGCCCTTTGGGATTCCGAAAGGAAGCTGACGGATGTCCCGGGAGCCCCTGTTTCTTCGGTTTCATCCTGTTCATTGACGAGCCCTTTGATCGGTTGTATCAACAATACTCCCATGATAACGAGTACGATGGTGACAACAATGATCTGGTTTCTCTTGTGCATCAGGATTTCACGCTTTTCCTATCCTTATTTTGCCTTGTTGCCGGACTTTACTTTCTCAATGAAAGCCTTGGCCGGTTTGAAACTTGGCACGTAATGGGCAGGGATAATAATGGCGGTATTTTTGGAAATGTTACGGGCGGTCTTTTCTGCCCTTTTCTTTACTACAAAACTTCCAAAGCCACGAACATATACGTTTTCTCCCTCGATCATGGCGTTTTTAACAACTTTAAAGAATGCCTCAACTGTCTCCTGAACATCGACTTTTTCTAAACCTGTTTTGTTAGCGATTTCCGCTATAATCTCTGCCTTAGTCATATTAATATATTTGTAATTATTTATTTTTCAACTTCCTATGCCCCCAGGCATGGGGATGCAAAAGTAGGGCTTTAAAATGAAAACCTAAAATAAATTGTAGATTTTTTATCAACCCGTGTGTCCTGAATTTATTTCTGGATGTACAGACTCTCTTTTACTGTCCGGACTACTCGTGCCACATTGGGCAGGGCGGCCTCGATGAGGGTCGGTGCATAGGGCAGCGGCACATCGGCTGAAGTAATCCTCGCCACCGGTGCATCCAGATAGTCAAAAGCCTCCTTCTGTACCTTGTAGGAAATTTCAGATGAAATGGAAGCCAGTGGCCACGCCTCTTCCACGATTACCAGACGATTGGTCTTTTTGACCGATTCAATAATGGCTGTATAATCAATGGGGCGTACAGACCGCAGGTCGATCAGATCCACGCTGATACCCTCTTTGGCCAATTCAGCGACTGCCGGCAGCACCACGCGGGGAATCATTTTGCCGAAGGACACCACAGTAATGTCCGTCCCTTCCTGGATGGTATGGGCCTTGCCCAATTCCAGGTAATATTCTTCTTCCGGTACCGGTCCCTTGTCCCCGTACATGACTTCGGACTCCATAAAGATCACCGGATCCGGGTCAATGATGGCCTGTTTGAGCAATCCTTTGGCATCGTAGGGATTGGATGGCACTACCACTTTCAGTCCGGGAGTATTCGCGTACCAGTTCTCAAAGTTCTGGGAGTGCTGGGCGGCCAGTTGTCCTGCATTCCCGGTAGGTCCCCGGAAAACCATGGGGATCGGAAATTGTCCGCCACTCATGGAATTCATCTTGGCGGCTGAATTGATCACCTGATCGATCGCAACCAATGAAAAGTTGAAGGTCATGAATTCGATAATGGGTTTCAGGCCGTTCATTGCGGCACCCACGCCGATTCCGGCAAAACCAAGTTCGGCAATCGGGGTGTCGATCACCCGTTTTGCGCCAAACTCATCCAGCATTCCCTGGCTGACCTTATAGGCTCCGTTATATTCGGCGACTTCCTCACCCATCAAAAAAATCTTTTCGTCTTTGCGCATTTCCTCGCTCATTGCTTCGCGAAGAGCTTCCCTGAATTGTATTTCTCTCATTTTACAACAAACTAACCTTGTCTTTTTACAAAATGCAAATCTACTACAAAAAAATGATTATTAGTGTATTTTACTTGCTATAAATCGGGCCAGCCAGGCATTCAATTCCCGGACTGCCAGTGGTATATCCCAACTGACTTTGTTTCTGGCTTCAACATAATTGGAAATTGCCCTGATCTGTATAACCGGTGTCCGGGTCTGCTGTGCCGCATAGAATACGGCAGCGCCTTCCATGCTCTCCACCTGAATATCTGGATAGCGGGTCTGGAGAAGGGCAATACTTTCTGTATTTCCGTGAACGGTATTGACCGTAATGCCACGGCATTGCGGTAAGCAGGTGATCATCTCATCTTCTCTCGGATAATTGGCCGGATAAAGGCTCTGGCCCAGTCCAAGCTGGTCAATCGTCAGCCAGTCGGCTCCGTCCTCTGCGCCCAGCTCGGAAAAGGTGTCTTCCACCACATTTACGACCGTGCCCAGCGCTATTGAGCGGTCAAATGCACCGGCAATCCCTGCGTTGATGATCAAATCATAGGGAGGTGCTGTGGACAGTTTCTTTCCGGTATGAAAAGCAGTTGCCACCATTCCTGCTCCCGTGATCAGAAAATCAACATGCCCTGGATCCGCAAGCGTCAGGAGTGGTGCGATTTCACTTTCGGTGGCTGCTATGACCAGTATCTTCATGTGGAACAGTAATATATCTTCATGTGGCACAATAGTATCTTCATGCGGAACAATAATAAGGCTTTTTTAGATACTTTTATATGCGTTTTTTTGCATGGTTGTTAAATTTTAGGCGCAAATTGACATAAAAAGCGTTGAAACTTGCAGTACTGTCCGTATTTGTTATATTTGCGTCTTCATCTTTATCAGAAAAAGGAAAGCTTACATGGCACGTTTGAATTTATTGGAAGAGACCCGGTTTGAAAAATTACCGGTCACGGTATTCCCTGATCCGGCGACAGCTTCTCTGGCAGTGGCAGCAAGGATTGCCGATGTGATCAGAAAAAAACAGGCATCCGGCGAGCACGCCATTCTGGGGCTTGCGACCGGGGCGACTCCGGTTCGTGTGTATGCGGAGCTGGTCCGTTTGCACCGGGAGGAAGGTCTGAGTTTCAGGAATGTGATCATCTTCAATCTGGATGAATATTATCCGATGCATCCCGATTCGGCTCAGAGCTATGTGACTTTTATGAACAAGCATTTGTTCGGACAGGTGGACATCCCCAGAGAAAATATCAATATTCCGGATGGAATGCTTTCTGAAGATAAAATCCATCAGTATTGCCTGGATTATGAACAGAAGATCACGGATCTCGGTGGGCTGGACTTTCAGTTGCTGGGGATCGGCCGTACCGGGCACATTGGATTCAATGAACCAGGTTCCGCACCCAACTCCGGCACCCGGCTGGTCACGCTGGATGATCTGACCCGGCGGGATGCTTCCAGGGATTTTGGTGGCAAGGAGAATGTGCCGACCAAGGCCATTACCATGGGTATCGGTACCATTTTCAAAGCCCGTCAGATTATCCTGATGGCCTGGAACCAGAAAAAAGCAGAGATCGTCAAGAAAGCCGTGGAGGGTGAAATCTCCTCTGAAGTACCGGCTACCTTTTTGCAACTTTCCGATAATGTGGAGTTTATCCTGGATCAGGATGCGGCTTCCATGCTGACCCGCTTTGACACTCCCTGGTTGGTGGAGGATTGTGTCTGGGACCGCAAAACCATCAAAAAAGCGGTTGTCTGGTTGTCGCAGACCCTCAGGAAACCGATTCTGAAATTGACCGAGGATGATTACAACAATAATGGTATGGCCCAACTGGCTACCGAAAAAGGCCCGGTTTATCATATCAACATTGATATATTCAATCAGTTACAGCATACGATTACCGGATGGCCCGGAGGCAAGCCCAATGCGGATGACAGCCAGCGGCCGGAGCGGAAAGATCCTGCAAAAAAACGTTCTATTATATTTTCGCCACACCCGGACGATGATGTGATTTCGATGGGAGGTACCTTTATCCGTTTGGCCGATCAGGGTCATGAGGTGCATGTGGCCTACCAGACTTCGGGCAATACCGCCGTCTGGGACGATGATGCCCTCCGCTTTATCGAATTTGCCACTGATTTTGCAAGATCACAGGGCATGGATACGGAAAAACTGGGCAGTCTGTATGAAAAGGCACGGAAATTCATTGCCGGTAAAAAACCGAACCAGGTAGATATCGATGAGTTGCTGACCGTCAAAGGTCTGATCCGTAAGGGGGAAGCCATTGCGGGAGCCAGATTTGCCGGATTGCCGGATACCCATATCCATTTCCAGAATCTGCCTTTTTATGATCGTGCCAAGTACGGGAATATGGAAGGTTATGAGGAAGACGTGCTGAGAACGATGGAACTGCTCCAAAGAGTGAAGCCCCATCAGATTTTTGCTGCCGGTGACTTTGCTGATCCGCACGGTACCCATAAAATTTGTTTTGATATTATCCATGAAGCCATGCTGAGGCTCCGCAAGACCGAATCCTGGACCAGGGATTGCTGGTTCTGGCTTTACCGGGGAGCATGGCATGAATTTGAAATCCATGAGATTGAGATGGCTGTGCCACTTTCTCCACAGGAAGTATTGCGCAAGCGCCATGCGATCTTCAAACATCAGTCACAGAAAGATGTGCCGGTATTCCCCGGAGATGATGCCCGTGAATTCTGGGTCAGGGCCGAAGAGCGTACCCGTGAGACAGCCCGTTTATACGATGCGTTGGGGATGGCCGAATACGAAGCCATTGAGGCTTTTGTGCGCTGGAAATTTGAGGATTAAGGCGCCACCAACTGCATGAGGATCCCGCACAGGTATCCTGCATAAGTCCCGATCGCATAGCTGAATACCGAGATAATGACCGCCACTGAGATCAGTGAGGGGTGGAAGGCTGCGGCCGTGGCCGAAGCGGAAGCAACCCCGCCTATATTTCCCATACTACCCATTGCAAAGAAAAAGAAAGGCGCACGGATCAGTTTGGCTACCAGGAACAGTAGGATCGCATGGAACAGGATCCAGATCAGGCCCACCACAAACAATCCCGGATTTTGCATAATGGCAAAGATATTCATCTGCATACCGATGGAGGCAATCAGTACATATAGAAATACCGTTGCCAGTTTGGATGCGCCGGCCCCTTCATAATTCCTGGCACGGGTAAAGGACAGGCCGATGCCCAGAAAGGTAGTGACCACGATCAGCCAGAAAAACTTGGAAGTAAGACTGAATTTGGATAATTGCGGAGCATGCTGCTGGATGGTATCAGCAAGGAATCCGGAGGCCACATGCCCGACCGCAACTGCCCCGAAGGCCAGTCCCAGCATGATGAAGAGATCTTTGGGCAGGGGATTGCGGGCTTCGGTTTTGGCAATCCTGGCCATGCGTTCCGTCAGCTCGTCCACCGAACTGTTATCTGCTTTGAAATATTTATTGATCCGGTCTGCCTTGCTGGCACCATAGATCAGTAGGGCCATCCAGGTATAGGCCACAAAGACATCCACGGCGATGGTCGCCGAAAAATCTTCCGGCCGGGGTTCAAAAATAGTGTATAAAGCAGCCTGATTGGCCCCTCCTCCAATCCAGGAACCGGCCAGAGTGGACAGCGCTTTCCAGGTTTCCCCACTTACCACATCCGGAGCAAACAAGGACATTACCCATACCGCAAAAGGCCCTCCCAGAATCACCCCGATCATTCCTGTAAAGAACATAATTCCCGCATTTTTCCGCATTTTCCACAATTCAACCAGATTGAGACTGAGGGTAAACAGAACCAGGCAGGCTGGCAGGAGATAATTGGCAGCGATGGAATAGATGCTGGAGTATTCCCCCGAAATAATTCCGAAAGAGTTGAGCAATCCGGGGAGGAAATAGCACAGCAGAAGAGGTGGAATCACCGCATAAAACTGTTTGGAAAACCGGTTGTTCAATGACGAAGTATAAAATACAATAGCGAGAATGGCCATTAATATCCCAAATACGACGGCATCATCGGTGATCAGGGGGAGGTTTTGTGCTGCTGTTTCCATGCGCTGAACGTGTGTTTTCTTTATAAATGAATAGTTAATACGGGGCCAATAATACGCATTCCCGTACAAAATCAAGCAATGCCGGTGGTAAAAATTTCCTCCAGTCTTTCCGTATGGTCATTGCCTTGCAACCAGTGGATATGGATGCCGTCCTTTTCCATTTTCCGGAAATAGGTCATCTGCCTTTTCGCAAAACGGTGGATTTCAGTCTCCAGTTTATTGACAAACCCGGAGTAATCCAGGATGCCCTCCAGGTACAGGGTCGTGTATTTATATTCCAGTCCGTAATAAATCAACTGCTCTGCGGTGAGTCCGTTATTGAGCAGGGATTTGACTTCATCGACCAGCCCTTCCTGCAATCTTTGCTGCAAACGGGCGGTAATATGCTGTCTTCTTGTTTCCCGCCGGGGGGCGATCCCAAATACTTTTGCATCGGGACAAAGTGCTTGCCGGGGGGTGTAATCAGGGTTTTCGGCGATCCAGTGGCAGATTTCAATGGCACGGACCAACCGTTTTGCCGTACTGGTATCGGGATGGAATCCGGCTGGTTTCGGGGTATTATCCAGTATTTGCCTCAATTCTTGAATAGACAGGGGGAGCAGGGTTTGGCGGAGAGCTTCATTCACCGGTACCTCACTAAAATCAACACCTTGCATCAGGGCCTGAATATAAAGGCCGGTGCCTCCACAAATAATGGGTGTGCGCCCCTGCTGCCGGATTTCCCCCAAAGCTGCTTGTACCTGGGAAAGATACCGTGAAATATGGAAGCGGGTGCCGGCCTCCATCAGATCAATCAGATAATAAGGGATGTCCCCGTATTCCTCCAGATCCTTGCCGGTACCGATGTCCAGCCCCCGGTAAACCTGTCTGGAGTCCGCACTGATGATGGCACCATTGATTTTCCCGGCAAGCGCCACTGCCAGCCGGGTTTTCCCGGATGCCGTAGGCCCCAGGATCACAATAGGAGGTGGTATTACAGGCGGATTATGCCCCGAAGGACTGCGGCTACTCATCGGGATCCGTACGCCCGAACTCCGTCCATTCTGCATTGTTCCGGCTGCTGAGGGTGACACAATCAATAAAGGCCATGCCCCGCACTCCATCCGCTACCGAGGGAAAATCAAGCGACTCCGCTGCCGGCACCCGTCCTTCGATCCTGGCCGAGAGTGTCTGGGCAAAATTGCGGTAGATATTGGCGAAGGCCTCCAGCATCCCTTCCGGATGTCCCGAAGGTAAGCGGGTATTGTGTGTCGCAAAACTGCTCAATGTCCAGGGCGTGGCATAACCATTGCCCGTCCGCAAATACTGCTTGGGCTGGTCGAGCATTTTGATGATCAGATTATTGGGGTCTTCCTGGGCCCATTCCAGCCCTCCTTCTTCGCCATAAACACAGATCCGGAGGGCATTTTCCTCGCCCGCAGAGATCTGGGAGGCGATCAATACCCCTTTTGCCCCGTTTTCAAAGCGCAGCAATACATTTCCATCATCATCCAACAGCCGGCCATCCACAAAGGTGGTGAGGTCGGCGGCCAGGGAAGTGATCCGGAGGCCACTGATATACTCAGCCAGATGGGCGGCATGTGTGCCGATATCGCCCATCGCCCCACTCTTCCCGGAACGTTTTGGATCCGTTCTCCAGGAGGCCTGTTTATTGCCTTCGGACTCGGAAAAACGGCTCAGCCAGCCCTGCGGGTATTGGACTACTATTTTCCTGATTTTGCCCAATGCGCCCTGCCGGACCATTTCCCGGGCCTGTTTGACCATGGGATACCCACTGTAAGTATGGGTCAGGCACAATAGATTGCCGGTCTCCCCGACAATTGTCCGGAGTGCTTTGGCTTCTTCGAGATCAAAAGTCATCGGCTTCTCGACCACCACATGGAAACCGTTTTCCAATGCCATTTTTGCCGGTGCAAAATGCAGGTGGTTCGGTGTGACAATGCTGACAAAATCCATCCGCTCTCCCTCCGGCAGTTCTTTTTCCCGGAGAATCATGTCTTCGTAGCTGTGATAGGTCCGCTCCGCCGGCAAAAACAGGGCTTCACCCGATTTTCTGGAGTTTTCGGGATCTGAGCTGAAGCAACCGCAGACTAATTCGATCATCCCGTCCATATTGGCCGCGATCCGGTGGGCCGCCCCGATAAAGGCGCCCTGCCCTCCCCCGATCATCCCCATTCTGAGTTTTCTTTTCATCTCTATGCTCTACTTGATAAGCGGATAAAGTTATCAAATTTTATAGATATACAGTACGATAAAGATTGGATTCAGGCCCAAATTACAAGCAGATATGCTCAAAGAGCAATTTCCAAACTCATTTGCAAAATATTGAAATGATGCGGCATACGCAGTGCGGCAGTGTTATTTCCCCCAATTATAGAGATGTCCTCCGTTGTGTGTCCAGATACTGATGTAAACATCATCTTTATAAAGTTCCTTCCCTTCTGTCTGGATCAACCCATCCAGCTTTGACTCATCCCCACCGTATTGGAAGAACAGTCCTTTTGCAAAATGAAATCCTGAGTTTTCGGTATCAAATACATATTCCCCATCGGCATTGATACTATAATGGAAGTAATACCCCGGTGCCTGTTTATTGTACTTTATCCCCAGATCCGATAGTTTGTCAATAAATTGATCGATTGAATTTTCAGATGACTGCCTCGCATAACCTATACTTCCCCAATAAGTATTCGCAGGAACCCTTTTCATGATCGGTGTGGTGATTTCAATGCCATGTTGAGTTTTGAAATCAAGAATTATTTCGGAATCCGATATTTTCAACCATCCTTTGTTTTCTACCTTACCATTGATGAATGTCAATTCGTATTGTCCGTTGGACAGCGCACTCAAATCTATTTCCGTGGAGGCCGGTCCGATGGCGGTCAGGCAAATATCGGTTTCAAAGACACCTTGGAACATGACCGTTACCTGATTTCCACCGTTATAGCTTTGTGTTGTCAATATCGAGTAATTCATACAAGGATAGAAGTTCTCGGTCTTGCATGCCAGTACTATTTTATTGTCTCTGAGATATTCTCTTATATCGATCAGGATCTTTGAATCAATGGCAGTTTCATTCAAAAGGGTTTCTTTTTCACATGCCAGTGGCAGCATCACAGGAAGGGCCAGCAGCAAAAACATATATTTTTTCATCATGACTTTGTTAATATAATGTATGAACGAGAACTTTGGGCAAAACGCTACAAGGAGGGTCAATTTTTTTTAGCAGGTCTTGACCAGTTTCAGGCTGCCGCTATTGTAGAGCCGGTGCAATCCGTTGGCCCGGCGGGTATCGGGATCCATGGAGGCAAACTCGTGAGGAAGGTCAAAAGAGGTGTAGCGCTGAAGGGTACGGGAATCGACCCAGAATTCCTGCGGGGGCAATTCGCCGGCAAGGCGGAAACCCAGTTTGAGATAACTTTGGCCATCCGACCAGTCTTTGTCCGCATAGGTCATGATGTCCCCCGGTGAAAAACTTTTTTCAAAGGAGCGGATCAGTTTTGACAGCCCTCCTACAACTAAAAATCCTTGCTTATGGCAAAACCGGAGCAATTCAAAGGAACGGAGATTCTCCGGCAGATCCTGTTTTTTCCGGCCACTGGAAAAGACAGCGACCGATACCAGCTCCCCCTTTTGGAACAGACCAAAACGATATTTTCCGGGCAATGGCACCTGAAGATGGTGTTCTTCCATAAAATCCAGGGCCTGTTTTTTGTCGATCCTGGCCACCACACAGGTGCGGGCATGGATTTTCCGGGCCAGACCGGCTTTTGCCTGAATACGTGCCAGCAGGCATTCACCTTTTTTTACCCAGCTATCTTCATCGATATGTATCCAGTTTTGTCCGGGATCGGTCTGGATGCGGTTTTCTGCATGTGGCAAATAGTAAAGCAGATGGATATCTTTGTTATCATTCCATACCCGGTAACACGCCGGATTCGCCTCGCTTATCTCAAAGTCCATTGCCAGTTTATGCCTGATTTCAGTTAAAAACCGGTCAAAGTGTCTTGTCGGATGCGTTATTTTGAATGTTTTATCCACAATGCTTGCAATATTCCGTAAATATATCGGATATTAGTGATACATTTCCGCCAAGATAAATTATAAGCAGATGAAAAAAACATCCCAACCAATTGATCAATTCAGGACATTCACATTTATTATTGCTTTTTTAGTGCTGAATGCAGCTTTTCCCTTACAGCCACTATCTGCGAAATCCAGGCCGGACGTACCGGTCATCAATCATACGGTATTGTTGAATGATGCCGGGCATCTGGTGCCGCTGACGGGTCTGGATCATCGGAAAATAGCGGTTGTCACCCCCGATGGAAAGGGATTGGACGCCTTTTACGGGCAATTGGTGCGTTATTCCCGAGCCGATCGCTTTGCCTGGTCCACCGATTCACTGGGCATCAGTCGCCTGGATGAACATCTCAAATTGTATAATACCGTGATTTTTGTACTGGATGCGACCCGTGCCGCTGATCCGCAATCCCTGCAGTTTATTCAGGTGCAAGGCGTGGGAAAGGATGTGCTGGCGGTGCTTTTCGGCGATGGTCAGGGTCTGCAGCAATTGGATGGTACCAATGTACCGGTACTCTGGAATGCAGGGAATGATGAGCTTGCACAGCGACATTCGGCTATGTCCGCATTTGGTGGAATAGCCTGCACAGCCAAGCTTTCACAAACTTATTCTCAAAGTTTCAAAGAGGGAGATGGTATTCAGACCGAAAAGATCCGTCTCAGCTATGAAGGGATGGCAAGTACAGCCATCAATGCCCGGCTACTGACCGATAGTATCGATGCGATTATGGCGGACGCCATTGCCGGACGGGCCGCACCGGGCGGGGTCGTGATGGTGGTGAGGGATGGAAATGTGATTTTTGAAAAATCTTATGGATACCATACCTATGAGAATCAGGCCAGGACCAGGTTGTCCGATATTTTCGACATGGCCTCCATTACCAAGATCGTGGCAACAACGCCGATGATTATGCGCCTGACCGAACAGGGTGTGATCAATCTGGACAGTACGATGGGGCATTATCTGTGGCGGGCCCGCCAAACTAACAAGGCAGGTACCAAACTCAGGGATGTGATGCTGCATGAGGCAGGCTTCATCCCTTATATTCCATTTTACCGGGATATGGATCCGAATGATCTCAGTCCGGATTCCACCGCTGAATTTTCTGTGAAGGTAGCGGACGGGTGCTATATACGGACCTCTTATTATGAAGAGGTAATGTGGCCGATCATGCTCCATTCAAGATTGAACGAAACCGGAAAATATGTTTACAGTGATATCAGTATGTATGTCATGAAGGAAGTGTCCGAACATCAGACGGGCATTCCGATTCAGGAATACATACAGCAGAATTTTTACCGTCCGCTGGGAATGGTGACCGCCGGTTACAATCCCAGGGAGCGGTTTTCCAAAGACCAGATTATTCCGACCGAATACGATGCGACATTTCGCAAAACCCTGCTGGAAGGCTATGTGCATGATCAGGGAGCTGCAATGGCAGGGGGCATTGCCGGACATGCCGGACTTTTTGCTACCGCCAATGATCTGGCCATCTATGGTCAGTTGCTGCTGAACCGGGGCGTTTACGGAGGTGAACGTTATTTCAATGCGGAAACGGTGGATCTGTTTACTTCCAAGCAGTCGGCGACCAGCCGGAGGGGGCTGGGTTTTGACCGGCAGGACCCGAATCCACGGGCGGGCTATCCGGCCTTCCGTTCTTCGGATGCGACCTATGGCCATACCGGTTATACCGGCACCTGCATCTGGATGGACCCGGAGCAGCGGCTGATCTACATTTTTCTTTCAAACCGTGTACACCCGGAGGTGAGTGATCAGTTGGGTAATCTGGCCATACGCCGCCGTATTTTCGAATCTATTTATTCGGCAATCGGCGTGGAACAGAAGGTACAAACACAACAAGATTAATCATGGATAGACAAAATACAGGACGGTTTCCATTCATATCAGTATGGAGCCGTATAGGGCAGTCTCCTCTATTATGGGTGGGGTGTCTGGTTATCAGTTTACTTGGGGCTTGTGGGCCGTCAGCTTCAGACCGTGGAAAAGGTCAGGAAGATGACCCCGATACTTTTCACAAGGAAATACTGGTTTTTGATGGCCATAATGATGTGTTATATTCCTCGGTCATGAGGGGTGCAGATATCGGCACCCGCCTGGATCATGGTCATACCGATCTGCCGCGCCTCAAAGAGGGGGGCGTGAATGTACAGGTATTTGCCGTCTGGTCGGATGCGAGCGGGGATTTTGCTTATGCCAATCAGCAGATCGATGGGTTGATGAAGGTCGTGGAGCAATACCCGGAGCAGATAGAACTGGCCCTGAGCAGTGAATCCATCCGGCGGATTGTTGCGGATGGCAAGATTGCCGCAGTGATCGGGGTGGAGGGAGGTCACATGATCGAGGACCGGATGGATTATCTGGACAGCCTGCACCGGCGGGGCACCAAGTACCTGACCCTGACCTGGAACAACAGTGTGAGCTGGGCCAGCTCGGCCTCGGATGAAACCAATCCGGCCAGCCACCTGACACACAAAGGGCTCAGTGAGTTTGGCAGGGAAGTGATCCGGCATATGAATGCGATCGGCATGATAGCCGACCTGTCCCATGTGGGAAGGCAGACTTTCTTTGATGTGATGGACGTCACAACCAAGCCGGTGCTGGTGACCCATAGCAATGCCTATGCACTGATGCCGCATCCCCGTAACCTGGAGGACGATCAGATTGAGGCTGTCCGGGATAACGGAGGGGTCATTGGGATCAATTTTTACAGTGGATTCGTTGATTCCCTGTATGTAAAGAATGTCTATGATGCCTATTGTAAGTATGTGGGGGAGGATGCCGAACTGTATTCTACCGATCAGCAATTGGAACGATTGCCCGCGGAAGGAAAGGAAGCCGTTCGCCCACCCCTGTCTATGTTGATCGATCACCTCGATTACCTGGTGCGAAAAGCCGGAATTGATCATGTCGCAATCGGCAGTGATTTTGACGGAGTGGATTCGACGCCTGTTGGTTTGGATGGAGTGCAGGATTTTCCGGTGATTACCAAAGCCCTGCTGGAGCGGGGTTACAGTCCGTCGGATGTGCGGAAGATCATGGGTGAGAATCTGATGCGTGTGTTGGAAGCAAACGGGATTTGACATGGGGGGCTGTATGTGCGGTAAACAGGAGATCTAATGGCTAAAACCAGAACAGTATATTTTTGTCAGCAATGTGGGCATGAGTCTGCGAAATGGCTGGGCAAATGCCCTTCCTGCCAGCAGTGGAATACCTTTGTGGAGGAGATTCAGGAAAAACCGGCTGCTGCCGCTGTCCCCTCCTGGAAATCCGAACAACCCCGTGGGACAAAAGGCAATAAGGCTGCAGTCCTGCATGAAATCGACTATCAGGAAGAAGACCGTATCCTCACACAGGATCAGGAACTCAACCGGGTGCTGGGCGGTGGCATTGTAAGGGGATCCCTGATCCTGGTGGGTGGCGAGCCCGGGATCGGCAAATCCACCCTGATGCTGCAATTGGCCTTGCAGATGCCGGGCGCAAAAATTCTGTATGTATCAGGAGAGGAAAGCGAGCAGCAGATCAAGATGCGGGCGGAACGCCTCCAGCAGTCTTCGAAAGCCAATTGTTATATTCTGACCGAGACCGATGTGCAGCAGATTTTCCGGCAGGTTGAAGAAGTCCGGCCCGACCTGCTGATCGTGGATTCCATTCAGACCCTGTATTCCCAGCGGGTTGAATCGGCTCCCGGCAGTGTCAGTCAGGTCCGGGAGTGTACGGCCATGTTGCTGCGCTTTGCAAAGGAGTCGGCGACTCCTGTTTTCCTGATTGGGCATATCACCAAGGACGGGGCCATTGCCGGGCCCAAGGTGCTGGAACACATGGTGGACACGGTGTTGCAATTTGAAGGCGACCGGCACCATACCTACCGGATCCTGCGGTCAGTCAAGAATCGCTTTGGCTCTGCGGCAGAACTGGGCATCTATGAAATGCAGGGTTCCGGGCTGCGGGAGGTCAGCAACCCTTCCGAAATACTGCTTTCCCAACGGGAAGAGGCCATGAGCGGCATTGCCATTGCGGCCATGCTGGAAGGGGTGCGGCCCATGCTGATCGAAGTGCAGGCCCTGGTCAGCAATTCAGCCTACGGTACTCCGCAACGCTCCTCAACTGGCTTCGATGGCCGCAGACTCAATATGCTGCTGGCCGTACTCGAAAAAAGGTTGGGTTTTCGCCTGAGTATGCAGGACGTGTTTCTGAATATAGCAGGTGGATTGCGGGTAGAGGATCCGGCCATTGATCTGGCAGTCATTGTGGCTGTGATTTCATCCCAACAGGACATTCCGGTACCGACTGATGTGGCGTTTGCGGCTGAAATCGGTCTGTCCGGAGAGATCAGGGCCGTGAACCGCATCGAACAACGCATTGCCGAGGCTGAAAAACTGGGCTTCCAGACAATCTACATTTCCAAATACCACAAAAATAATGCTACCCGCGGTGACCACCGGATCCGGATCAAGGCCGTCGGAAAAGTTGAGGATATCTTCGGGGAAATTTTTGGTTAGGGAGTATGAAGATGTGGTTTTATCGTTCAAGCTCAGCAGCAAATTGCTGAATAGCCCTTACCGGATCCTTACTTTTCATAAAGTGTTCCCCCATGAGGAAGCCCTGGAAACCGGTTTCACGCAGTCGCAGTACCGTTTCCGCTTCTCCCAGGCCGCTCTCGGAAATTTTCAGGAACCTTGAAGGAATCTCTGCTGCCAGCCGGATGGAATGAGCAATGTCCACCCGGAAATCATGCAGATTACGGTTATTGACACCGATGGCATCTACACTTTCCAGCAGATTGGGGCTCAGTTCTTCCTCATTATGTACTTCAAGCAGTACATTCAATCCCAGTGATTTGGCATATTCCGATAATTCCTGTACCTCCACAGGAGTGAGTGCGGCCGCAATCAGCAGAATAATATCGGCTCCCCAGGCTTTGGCCTCGGTGATCTGGTAGGGGTCAATGGTAAAATCCTTGCGCAGCAGCGGAATGTTGAGGTGTCGCCGGGCCTCCGCCAGATCCTCCAGCGAACCACTGAAAAAGTCCCGGTCTGTCAGCACCGATACCGCAGCAACCCCCGCTGCTTCGTATCCGGCTACCACTTCAGCGACCCCCGCCCCCGCATTAATCATTCCTTTGGAGGGAGAGGCCCGCTTAAATTCAGCGATGATCCCATTTTTCGACGGATCCAGCAGAGATTCCCTCAGGGAAAAGCAGGTACGCCCAAAACCTTCCATTTCCATCAATGTGGACTCCGGAACTGCTGCCCGTGCCGCTGCCACCTCCTCTCTCTTGCGGAGGATAATTTTATCTAAAATGGTCATAAATTTTAGCTCCTATCTAAATTTATCTAAAATAGTCATGTTTTCAGCCAGTTTAAAATCATTTCCCGACCGTATTCGGTCAGCACCGATTCCGGATGGAACTGCACACCCTTTACTGCCAGATCACGATGTGACAGGGCCATGATTGTCCCATTGGCATCTACCGCCGTCACCTGCAACTCGGAAGGCAAGCCCTCGGTATCCACCGCCCAGGAATGATAACGCCCCACCGGAAACTGCTCCGGCAACCCTGCGAACAACGGCTCCTGAGGTTCCAGAATCTGTACCGGGGTTGCCGTTCCATGCACCGGTCTGGAAAGGTTAAAAAGCCGCCCGCCATATACTTCTGCAATGGCCTGCAAACCCAGGCAGATACCCAGAATTTTTTTGGATGGGCCATAGCGCCGGATCACATCCAGCAGCAAACCAGCCTCTGACGGAATGCCGGGGCCAGGTGACAGCAGAATATGGTCAAAAGCCTCCAGATCCGTTAGTTCAAATTTATCATTGCGCCATACGATTGCCTCCTGACCGCATTCATGCAGCAGATGGACCAGATTGTAGGTAAAAGAGTCGTAATTATCAATGACTACTATTTTCGGCGATTTTTCTTGCATTTTTTTAATTTATTACTTGTTGATCTGTTCTGCCATTTCCAGGGCTTTCCGCAGGGCAGCCACCTTATTATCCACTTCCCGGAGTTCCATTTCCGGCACCGAATCCGCCACAATTCCGGCCCCGGCCTGATAATGCAGGGTGTTTTTCTTGCTCAAAAAGGATCGGATCATGATGGCATGGTTGAAATCTCCCTCAAAACCCATATACCCGATGGCCCCGCTGTAAAAACTCCGGGGATAATTTTCATACTGGTTGATCAGTTGAATGGCCCGGTGTTTGGGGGCCCCGCTCAACGTACCTGCCGGATAAGTATCTCCCACTACATTGAAAGAAGCGGTCAGGTCCTCCAATACTCCACTGACCCTGGATACCAGGTGGATGACATGTGAATAATACTGGGCTTCCTTATAGGATTTAACCTCCACGTCCCTGCAATGCCGGCTCAGGTCATTCCGCGCCAGATCCACCAGCATTACGTGCTCGGCACTTTCTTTCGGATCGGCCTGCAACTGTGCCGCCATCTGCCGGTCTTCCTCCAGATTGCCCGTCCGCTTGAAGGTGCCGGCGATCGGATAGATACTGGCCTCCCGGTTGCGGATGGTCAATTGGGCTTCGGGCGAGGATCCGAACAACCGGAAATCTCCATAATCAAAGTAAAACAAATAAGGAGATGGATTGATGGAGCGCAGGGCCCGGTACACATTGAATTCATCCCCGGAAAAATTCCTTGAAAAGGCACGGGAAGGCACGATCTGAAACACGTCTCCCCGGAAAATATGTTCCTTCATCTTATTGACCAGGCGGATAAAATCAGCATCTTCCATATTCGACTGCTCGCCACCCTCCAGCGCAAAATTGTATTCCGGGAAATTTTTATTCTGGATCAGATAGCAGAGCTTATCCATTTCGGAGGCTTCATCCCCGGCGATGTTGTGCTCGAAGATATGCATTTCATTGTGGAAATGATCGATAGCAATCACATACCGGTATATATGGTATTGCATGGTTGGTATCTCCCTGCCGGGTACCACCTCCGGTGTCAGCACCAGATCTTCAAAATAGGGAATACAATCAAAGGTCAGATACCCAAACAGACCGTTCGGGATGACTTTCAACTTGGGATCCAGCTCCGTATCAGCCCTGAAAGCCTGGCGGAAGGCCTGTACTTCCTGCCTCAGGTCTATTTCATCCGCCGGCTTTCGCAAAGCCTGCTCACTGTCCGGAAAACGGATTTCCAGATGTCGTTTGTCCAGAGTAATACCTGCAATCGGCTGGCAACAGATATAGGAGATGTTATTGTCCCTGGAATGGTATTCTGAACTCTCCAGCAGAATACTATTCGGATAAATGTCCCGCAGCCGCAGGTAGATCGCCACCGGAGTGGTCGTGTCTGCCAGCAGGCGTTCATGTCTTGTTTTTATTCTGTATTGCATTTTTTAGTGGTTCAATTTCTTACACATTTACATAAAAAAACCCGGCTCTTTCGATTGCCGGGCTGCATATTTTTGGACGTTGATTGTTTGATCAGATACAACAGAGCCTTAGTTCCCGACAAAATGCGAAGGGAGCCACCACCAATTTCTCATTATGTTTTTTGAGTACTGTTGCATATCAGCATCAAAAGTATAAAAAAAATAAAGGATTCAAATTTTTTTGTAAAATTTAATATTGGGAAAACACAGGATCCTTTTGCTACCCTCACTGCTCCATTTCGAAAAGTACTTCATCCGGCCGCACCGGACGGTTTTCAACGTAGCTTGCCAGTAGGGGGATGTCCAGTATCTGCTGCAATCTGACCAATGTGCCGATCGTCATATTTTCCCTGCCGCTCACAATTTTTGAAATTTGTTGGGGTCTGACATCCATTGCTTCGGCCAATTGCTTTTTTGTCCACCCCAGTACATGCAGCCGCATCAATACTTTGATAGCAATCTGTTGTGATTCATGCAGCATTTCCCGGTTTTTTATTCTCTCCCGTA
Source organism: Parapedobacter defluvii (assembly GCA_040392005.1). GTDB lineage: Bacteria > Bacteroidota > Bacteroidia > Sphingobacteriales > Sphingobacteriaceae > DASRQK01. Next base: position 14,874 of record JBEBWT010000020.1, on the reverse strand, counting down.
TTTGTGCCAATGCGGGTGACTGCTCATCCGAGACCAGTTTCAAAAGTTTTTCTTTGTTGTTCATGATGCTTCGTTTATAAATTCAAAATAGGAGTCTGTGTCGAATATTCCATTGTTTTGGAGAAAACTGCGACATTTCTCCATTTTTAGCAACTCTTTATTGGTATGTGGCCTTTCTTTCATCAAATGGTGGAATTTGATGGCCCCACCTGTAATGATATAACAATTTTCATCTACTTTGATTGCGTACAGCCTTAAATAACTTTTTCTTCCTTTCTGTTTTGATAAGTGTATGATTTTATACTCCTGATTGTGCAATGCCCTGAAGAAATGATTGAAATTTCTCCCTGATTCGATCATTTCTGTTATTGTACTGTCCATTTCATTTGCGTTTTCGATGATTTTTCCGATGAGGTCCGGTATTGGCACATCTTTCGGAAGATCCTGTTTGTTTTCATTTAAAAAATCGAATAAGTACGATACATCATGCCACAGTTCCATTAGTCTTGTCAGTTCGTCTTGTTTTTCGTCCGGATATCTGAACGAGTACAAGTTCTTTGCAAATATAGGGATAATTTTCATAACTAAACTTATAAGTTTATAAAAAATATTTAACACCTGCAATTTATGAAATAAAATTAATAATTCAGTGATACTGTATTCGAATTTTATTTTTAAAGAAAATTATTTTAACACGCCTTACAATAGATCCGGGCGGCGTTCTTTGGTTTTGGCAAGGGCCTGTTCGTATTGCCAGGTTTTGATGGCTGCCTCGTTGCCGCTCAGCAGGATGTCGGGGACTTTGTGGCCACGCCATTCGGCGGGTCGGGTATAAACGGGGGCATCGAGCAATTCTCCCTGGAAGGAATCTGACAGGGCAGAAGTCTCATCGGACAGGACACCGGGGATCAGTCTGACAATGGCATCCACCAGAATGGCAGCAGGCAGCTCGCCTCCGGACAGGACATAGTCACCGATAGAGATCTCACGTGTCACGAACAAGTCGCGGATGCGCTGATCTATTCCCTTGTAGTGGCCACAGAGGAGGATCAGATGGCCTTTGAGGGACAATTCATTGGCGGTGGACTGATTGAAAGTTTCCCCGTCAGGGGTGAGAAAAATGACCTCGTCATAGCTCCGCTCTGCCCGAAGGGCTTCGATGCAGGCGGCAAAAGGCTCAATCTGCATCACCATTCCGCTCCCGCCTCCGTAGGGATAATCATCCACACTCTTGTGCTTGTTGTCAGCATAATCCCGCAAATTGTGCACATGGATTTCACAAAGGCCTTTTTTTTGGGCCCTTAACAAAATGGAATGGGCAAAGGGGCTTTCCAGCAACCCGGGCAGTACGGTGATGATATCAATACGCATGACCCAAAGGTACATAAATGGCCGTGGCTTGCAAATTATTTGAAAAACCAGAAATTATCCTTGCATGATTCAGCCCGATTTTGTTTATGTTTGAAGCTTTTGAAATGCACAAGAGGAAGACAAACACGGCATATACACTGGTTTATTCGCTGGGCGAACATCCTTATCTGGGATTCCTGATCGAACCCCATGTCGTCATGCTCAACCCCAACGGATCCCTGTCTTTTACGCACAAACGATTGTTTTCCAGTACTTCGGAGGAATTTGATGAGATCCTCGACGATACCGACCGCAGGCTGATCCGCTTGCTGGATGAGATCGAACAGTCCCACCTCATCAAGAAATACCATAAGCAGAATATCCGACCGGCGGATTATTTCTCCAAAATTTTCAACCCGGAAATCTATGCTTTTCTTCGGCCTAAAATAGAAGCGCGTTTGTTACAGGCCATCGCCCTGCTGAATGGTAAACCTTTTTATCTGATGGGTAAGGAAGGCTATCCGGCAGACCAACCCATTCAGATTGCTGCTTCACCGGCCTCGGTGCTGTTCCACTTCCGGCGCAATGAAACCGAAACCCGTTATTTCCCCACCATCAAATATGAAGGAAATCGGATCGAGTTTATGTTCCGGAATGCACAGATCATCATCAACGAGCAGGCCTGGATGCTACTGGATCAGGTGCTTTATCATTTCGACCAGCCACTGGAAGGCAAAAAGCTCAATCCTTTTTTGCAGAAGCGATATATTTCGGTTCCCAGGGCGACCGAGCGAAAGTATTTTGAGATGTTTGTAAGCGGTTTGATCGAGAAACACCACGTTTATGCCGAAGGTTTTGATATCAAAACCCTGACGCATGAGGCGGTTCCGGTATTGAAAAACCTGTCTGCGGACCCGGAAAACAATCGCTTTGAATTGCTATTTGAGTATGGGCCTTATTTGTTTCCGGCCGTGAGCGACACGAAGGTGACAGTGCGGATGGAATACAATAAGGAAGATGATCATTACACTTTTTACCGGATCCGACGATCCAGAGATTGGGAGCGGAGCAAGTTGGACAGCCTGATCGGCAAGGGGCTCAAACCGCAGGATGGCCTGTTTGATTACCTTTTGGTCGATACGGCAGTTTTGAAAAACGCAGAAAATGCAGAGAACTCCGGGAGTACCGAAAACCCGCAGATACGCACTGCGCTCGACTGGCTGGTGGCACATCGGGCAGATCTTCGGGAAGATGGCTTTAAAATCATTCAGGAAAACTTGCAGACCCCTTATTTTCTGGGCAAAACAAGCCTGTCTTTTCAGGTCAGTGAGGGAAATGACTGGTTCGATATCCATGCGATGGCCCATTTTGGGGAATATGAAGTCCCCTTTCTTGCATTGAGGGATCATATCCTCTCTGGTAACCGGTCGTTTGCATTGCCCAATGGAGAAATTGCGATCATCCCGGAGGAATGGTTTGCCCGCTACCCCCAACTGTTTCATTTTTCCCAGAATAAACATGAATTGAGGCTGAAAAAGCACCATGTGGGCCTTTTGGACGAGCTTTCTTCTTTTCAGGAGGTTACAATGGAACGCAAGCTGGAGAACCTTCAATCTTATGAAGGGATGCCGGACGTGCAGCCACCGGCAGGCTTCAAAGGTGAACTGCGGGCTTACCAGCAGGCTGGTTTCAATTGGTTCTATTTCCTCAGGCAATACCGCTTTGGAGGGTGTCTGGCTGATGATATGGGCCTGGGAAAGACCATTCAAGCTCTGGCATTGCTCCAGAAAGAAAAGGAATTGGCAGCGGAGCAGGGCAAGCGGCATTATACCTCATTGATCATCATGCCCACCTCGCTGATCTACAACTGGCAGCGTGAGGCTGAAAAGTTTGTGCCGGATCTGCGGATTTTTGTGTACACCGGCACCGGCAGGGAGAAAGATCCTGCCCTCTTTGGAAAATACGATGTGATCATCACCACCTATGGCATTGCGAGAGTGGATGCGGACCTTTTTCAGGATTTTTACTTTCATTATATCATGCTGGACGAAAGTCAGCAGATCAAGAACCCTTCATCCAAGTCTTTCAAAATGGTCAAGGGACTCCGATCGACCCATCGTCTGGTGCTGACCGGGACGCCTGTCGAAAATTCTGTGGCCGATCTCTGGCCCCAGATGACTTTCCTCAATCCGGGATTGCTGGGAAGCCATCATTTTTTCCAGCAAGAATTTGTGCAGCCCATAGAAAAGAAGAAGGATGAAGAAAGGGCTGCCCGCCTGCATGCGCTGATCAAACCGTTTGTGCTCAGAAGGACTAAGGAGCAGGTCGCTACCGAATTGCCTCCAAAATCCGAGCAGGTAGTTTATTGCGAGATGGAAGAGGAGCAGACGGCCTATTACGAAAGAGTCAAATCCGAATACCGCAATACCATACTGGAAGGGCTTATCGCTGCAGGCGGTGAGAGGGCCGGTGGTTCCGGCTCTGATGCCCGCAATGGGGTCGGTGGTTCCGCAGTAGATTCCCGCGGGGATACTGCCGGCACCGGAGCAGACTTTGGCGCTACTGAAAAAACAAAACAATCCTCCCAGATTGCGCTGTTGCAGGGGCTCTCCAAGTTGCGGCAGATCGCCAATCATCCGGCCATGATCGACCGGAATTATGAAGGCTCCTCTGGAAAATTTGAGCAGGTACTGCAACATCTGGACACCGTCTTGCAGCGGGGCAATAAAGTTTTGATCTTCTCTCAGTTTGTCAAGCAATTGGTGTTGTTCAGGCAGCATTTCGAGAAGGAAAATATTGCTTATGCCTATCTGGATGGCGCTACCACTGACCGGGCCGCAGTAGTGGACCGCTTCCGCCGTGATGATGAAGTGCGCCTGTTCCTGATCTCCATCAAAGCCGGGGGAGTAGGACTGAATCTCACAGAGGCTGATTACGTCTTTGTACTGGATCCCTGGTGGAATCCGGCGGTCGAGCAGCAGGCCATCGACCGGGCGCACCGCATCGGACAGCGGAGAAATGTCTTTATCTATAAATTTATCAGTAAGGACACGGTGGAGGAGAAAATCCTGGCGCTGCAGGAACGAAAAACAAGGATTGCCGAGAGCCTGATCGTGACCGAAGAAAGTTTTTTCAAATCACTGGATCTGGAGGATATCAGGTCTTTATTGGAATAATTTGGAACTTACCGCCCGAAATCATCCTGGATCCGCACAATATCCTCTTCATCCGAAGGATTTTCGGGGTCACTGTGCTGCCAGATTTCGGCGATCACCCCCCAGTTCTCCAGGCCCACCAACCGGTGACGGATTTCCGCCGGCAAGACAATCTGATCTCCTGCCGAAAGCAATTGCAGTGCATGTTCCTCATCGGTTTCCGAACTCACCACCCCCACATTTCCCTGCAACACCTGCCATATTTCGGTACGCCGCAGATGATATTGCCAGGATAACCGTTTATTCGGAGCGACAAATAGGATTTTTCCATTGATCCGCAAACCGGGATCCACCAGAGAATCTGCTGGCAGATCAAAGTACATGGAGGCAAATTGCTGGCACTGGCTTTCATTGATTACCAGAAATCCTCCCCAGGGACGATCCAGATCTTCCTGTACGATCAGGAAACCATTGTCGGTCAGCGTTGCCCTGACCTTGTCCACGATTTGTTGCCTTTCTTTGTCCATATTACACCAAAGCTACTGATTTTGTCCCTGATTTGGCATCAACCCCATGATTTTCCCTTTCTCCAGCATAAATTGATAGGCAGCTTCCCTTTCATTGGGGATTTCTCCCTCCAGAATCGCTTCCCGGATGGCATTTTTGATGATACCGATTTCCCGTCCGGGATGCAATCCGAATGCCAGCATGATATCCTCACCGGACACCGGTGGCTGCCAATTGCGAATCTGATCCCTTTCCTCCACATCCTTCAATTTCTGCTTGACCAACTCAAAATTCTGGCGGTACTTCTTGCGTTTGTACTCATTTTTGGTAGTCACATCCGCGTGGCAGAGCATCATCAGGCTATCTATATCATCTCCGGCCTCAAACAGCAGGCGCCTGACGGCTGAATCGGTGACGGTCTCCTGTGCCAGCACAATGGGGCGCAGGTGCAATTGCACCAATTTCTGCACAAACTTCATCTTCTCATGGAGAGGGAGTTTGAGATTGGCAAACAGTTTGGGCACCATCCGGGCTCCCCGATCTTCGTGACCATGAAAAGTCCAGCCATGTCCCGGCTCAAAACGCTTGGTCGCCGGCTTGGCAATATCATGCATGATAGCTGCCCAGCGCAGCCAGAGATCATCCGACATGCCGGCCACATTGTCCAATACTTCCAGGGTATGGTAAAAATTGTCCTTATGGCCCTTCCCGTTAATGATTTCCACCCCCTGCAACTGGGCCATTTCCGGAAAGATCAGGTGCAGCAGGCCGGTATCAAACAAGATTTTGAAGCCAACGGACGGCTTTTGAGAGGCAATAATTTTATTCAACTCATCAATGATCCGCTCCTTTGAAATAATCCGGATGCGTTCCCGGTTGCGATAAATCGCATCGAGTGCCGCAGGGTCTATCCTGAAATTGAGCTGGGTGGCAAAGCGGATGGCCCGCATCATCCGCAGGGGGTCGTCCGAAAAAGTGAGATCCGGATCCATGGGTGTCCGGATCATCTGCTTTTCGATATCCCCCAGTCCGTCAAATGGATCCAGTAACTGTCCGTAACTTTCTTTATTGAGGGAAATAGCCAGGGCATTGATCGTAAAATCCCGCCGGTTCTGGTCGTCTTCCAGGCTGCCGTCCTCGACAATGGGTTTGCGTGAATCTGCCCGGTACGACTCTTTCCTCGCCCCTACAAATTCGATCTGGAGCTGATCCACCATCAGCATGGCGGTACCAAAGTTTTTGAATACCGAGACTGGCACATTCAGTGCCTCCCCGGCTCTGGAGGCAAATTCAATGCCGCTGCCCACTACCACAATATCAATGTCGTTTTTGAAATCCCGCCCCATGATACGGTCGCGGACATATCCACCTATCACATAGCAGGAGTATCCCAGATCATCTGCCAAACGACCCAACAGGGGGAAAATAGGATGTTCCAAAAAATGTGTCATTGTCCCGGTAAGCTGCAAAAATAGGATTAATTCTGGATTTTAATCCCGGTCTCTTGACAATTTGCGTATTACCAGTGGGTTCTCGCTCAGTTTTTCCTGCTCCCTTCTGTTCCTCAGGATGTGGGTAGTGGTAAACAGGGCTTCCAGAAAGGAAGATTCGCTTGCGAGATTCTTTCCGGCGATGTCATAACCCGTGCCATGATCGGGAGAAGTGCGTACGATGGGCAACCCGGCGGTGAAATTGACCCCGTTCCGTCTTGCCAGGTGCTTGAAAGGGATCAGGCCCTGATCGTGGTACATGGCCAGTACGGCATCAAATTTGGTATAGGCATTGCCGGCAAAAAACCCATCGGCAGCATAGGGCCCGAAGCAGAAGATCCCCTGTTCGTTGGCCTGTTGTACGGCAGGTGCAATGATGGCCTCATCCTCATTGCCGATCAATCCATTGTCCCCGGCGTGGGGATTGAGGCTCAATACCGCAATTTTTGGCTTCTGGATCCAGAAATCCTTTTTCAGGCTGTCGTTCATCAGACGAAGTTTGGAAATAATTTTCTCCTGACTGATCTGCGAAGCAATGGATTTGACCGGGATGTGTCCGGTCACCAAACCGATCCGCAGATCCTCGCTCAGCATAAACATCAGCGACTCCTCCGCACCGGTTTTCGCTTGCAGGTATTCGGTATGCCCCGGAAAATCAAATCCCTCCTGTTGTATATTGGACTTGTTGATGGGGGCAGTCACCAATGCATCGATCTTGCCGGCTATCAGATCTGAGGTAGCACTTTCAAGGGACAGAAATGCATATTTCCCGCCTGTTTCATTTTGCTCTCCCAATGTAATTGGGACGTCTTCTGTCCAGCAATTGATCATATTGGCCCGCTTTGGATTGGCCTGGCCGGGATGATTGATGATGTTGAAACTAAAATCTCCTATACCGAGCGCCTTGCGGTGAAAGGAAGAAATCTTGGTCTGTCCATAGACAATGGGGGTAAAGTATTCCAGCACGCGGGTATCCTGCAGTGCCTTGATGATCACTTCCATCCCAATTCCATTCACATCACCTATCGAAATCCCGATTTTCAGTTTTTCACTCATTATTCCTTTCAATTGCTCATTAGTCCGGCCAGTCCGGCCAGCATTCCGGATCAAATTTATAAAAATATCCCGGACTCCTCCATAAGAATCCATGAAAAAAGCTAAAACCCAGATTCCGCATCAGGGTATCTGGGTTTAACCGGGTACCGCATGGGATTTTTCCTTAGCGGTACCCGAGATTCACACAAGTAAAACACACACAAGTAATAAAAAAATGAGTAATCAGGGATTATTGCACTGCGATCCGGCTTTTTTCCTCGCTGCGGGATTCCCGTTGCTGCACCCTGTTTTTCATATTTCCAAAGCTATAAGTGAAACTCAGGCGCACCACCCTTGTTTCATTTTTTTGGTTGATCCGCACATTCAGGTTCGAATGCCGGGTGCTGAGGCGCTGGTTACGGGTGTCGAACAGGTCACTGACCGACAACTTGATATTTCCCTTTTTCTCCATCAGCGATTTGCTCACCCCCAGATCCAGGCCCCATTGGTCTTTGATATGATAAATACTATACACCAGCGGCGACTGGTAATTCAGGGAAGCCTCTGCGGTCAGTGTAGGCAGCAGGGTAAAATTGTGATTGTTGCGGACATTGTAGGCAAACTGTCCCTGCTTCAATTCTGAATTATTGAGTTGTCCATCAAAGCCCATATAGAACGCATTGATATTGGTGGTCGTATTCCAGAATTTTGCAATCCTGACCGGAATGTGGAAATTGGCATAATATACATTTTGCCTCGCCAGATTATCCCGGCTCACATAACCGGCTTTGGTTTCGTTATCCTGCGTCATCGTCTCCAAAATAGCATCATTGGTAAAGCTGTATCCGGCATTCAGGTGGTATTGGTGTTTGAATGAATAGGATACATCAATGGCATGGGCATATTCCGGTTGCAGATAGGGATTACCGGTCTCATAGGTATATTGGTCCAGAAAATAACTGAACGGATTGAGAAACTGGTAATTGGGCCGGTTGATCCTTTTGCTGTAAGAAAGCCCCGTCTGATGCTGATCCGATAGGGAATAACTCAGAAAGACAGTAGGGAAAATATCCAGATAATTCCGTTTGACCTGATTGCTGATGGTCAGGGAATTTCCGTCCGTGACCGAATATTCAGCCCGCAATCCCGTCTGCACACCCAGTTTGCCAAATTGATTTTTGTAGCTGGCATAAGCCGCGGACACCTGCTCGGTATAGATAAAATGGTTGCTCCTTCCCAGATCTGACTGCCAGCCGCCATTCACAAACTGGTCAAAGCGCATGTCATTGTCCGATTGTACCCAACTGTATTTGAGACCAGTCTCCAGGCTTGATTTGTCGCTGATCGGGTGGGTATAATCCAATCGGGCAATCCGGATACCGATACTGGTCGGGGTACTGCTTCTGGACAGGAGCGCCTCGTCTTTCTGCGCACCTGAGGGCAGGAAGAAGGTATTATTATAATCTGTTGCCCGGTTGTTGTTGAAGTGGGAAATATCCAGATCAGCGACCAGTTTCCGGCCTTTGCCGTCAATATTGAATTGATTGTTGATGTTTCCTCCGATACTATTGAAATCCCCGTTGGCAAAAGAGGTAGAACGCAGATTGGAATCCGCCGCCGCCGCAATGGGGCCGATCCGGGTCCAGCTATCATTCTCAATGCTGTTATCCGTCATATAACCATTTACCTGCATGGATACGGTGTTCCGGTCCGATGTATGGACATCCAATCCTGTCCGGTAATTGAATGTGTTGCTTTTCCGCCCCAGCTTTGCCTGCTGGTCAAACAGGGTAGTGCTGCCTGCATTTTCAACATTCCGGCTGATATTGATTTCCTGCCCACCTTTGTGGTCCATATAACTGAGCATGCCGTACAGATTGACACGTTCGGTTTTGTGGCTGAGATTGAGGGATGCACTTGATTTTTCTTTCAATCCATAACCTGCGGACAAGGTGGCACTGCCGGTGGTGCCTGCCAGTCGGTTTTTCTTAAGCACGATATTGATCATCCCTGCACTGCCCGACGCATCGTATTTGGAAGATGGGGTAGTGATCAGTTCAATGGACCGGATGCTGTTTCCATCAGTATTACGGAGCAGGTCGGCCAGTTGTGTGCTGGATAAATGGGTCTGTTTCCCGTCGATCATCACCACGACCCCCTGCTTGCCCATCAGACTGATGTTGTCATCCTTGTCCAGTGTGACTCCGGGGGAGCGTTCCAGAATATCCAGTGCCGAATTTCCGGCGGCCAGCGCCGAATTCTCCACATTGACCACCAGCATATCCGGCCTGCGTTCCACCAAAGGACGTTCGGCCGTGATGGTGACCGTTTCCAACTGATGGGTGCTGAAATTCAACTGGAAATTGACCGCAGGCAGGTGGGTTACTCCACTTCCGATAATGATGGGCTCACTGAACTCGGTAGCATGTCCAAGGAGGGACACTGAAATGCGATAGGCGCCCTGTGGCAGGGATTGAAAGATATAGGTGCCATCTATATCCGAATAAGTACTGGAGATCACCGGAGCCTCGGCGGCCTGGCCGGCCAGTGCCTGATCTGCGGGATCGGATAGGCGCATGAGCCGGACTGTGGCCAGATCCACCGGTTTTTGCTGATTGTCAGTGACCGTTCCGGAGATCGTAGCCCCGGAATGCTGCCCGGTTTCCACGCTTGCCTGACCTGAATTTTGGGTGACTTGCTGACTGGTTTGGGCCAGCGATCCACCGATTGTCAGGCAGCATAGAAACATTCCGGTCAGCGCAGATGCGAATATTTTCCGGACGCTTCCGGCCCGGTGGTACTGTCGTTTGAAGTGTATTGTCGGATTCATAAAATTTTGGCAAAAATATAGCCTGTTAAAAAAGATGTCTTTTTTTAATTAATTGATAATCAGATATAAATATTAATTATTGCTGTTCTGCTCTGTGTCGTTCCCTTCTATTTGGTTAGACGTAACTCTGTATTGAAAAGTTGCATGATCATTGCAAAATAACTGTATTATTTTTATTTGAATCTACCTGGGACTGCGTATCGTCGGTGTCGGACTCCTCAGCGGGAGCATCCACCATACATTTCAAACCAGCATGGGTCATGATCCAGGCCGTCTGTTCCGGCCGGTACCCATCCCGTGCCAGGTAGTTGCTGTTGCACTGATTCATCGGAAGATCCCAAAGATGACGATTGATATCCTCTCTGATATACAGAATGGTTCCCACTGGTATATTCAGGCGGATGCGCAGATTCTGATCACGCATCAACTCATTGTTGTCCACCTGAAAGTGACTGTCGAAAATCAGTTTTTCCCCGGTCTGGGCAATGTGGTATTGAATATTCCCCGCCCTTTCAGCCGCCAGGTCATAGGTACGGCCCCGCGCACTGTATTCATAAGTGACCGTCGGCTGCTGCAAGCTGTCGATTTTTACGACCCGTAGATATATCCGGCGCTGGTTGCTGAGAATGTTCGAATTGCGGACTACGGCGGTTTTCCTGATTTTGCCCAAACGATCATCTGCGTAGGTGCTGTCCTCCAGTTTGATTACAGTCATATCATTGCGGCTGATGATATAGGCAGGAAGCGCTTCCAGCGGTCTTTCTTCTACTATGGTACTTTCTTCTCTGAAATCGTTTGCTGTTTCGACCCCGTACATAATGGTCAGACCTGCGGCTATGATCCAGATGACAAGCAGGGTAAATCCGGTATAACGACCGATCATCGGTCTGTTGAACAGAATACGGACAATCACTCCGATCAAAGCGATCAATGGAATGGCGGCCACCAGCAATCCGCTTATCAATAGCGTGTTGCGTATTTCCGGTTCGACTATATTCATAGGGAACATCGCGATGTCATTGTCCCAGCCCAGTACACCGAAGGTTGCAAAGATACTGACCAGCAAGACGATCAGGGCCACACAGATCCCGAAAATAAAGAAGACCCCAATGATTTTGGCCAGTACAATAAACGCCCTTGCAAAGAAATTTCCAGCCGAATGAAGTGCGGACTTAGCGCTTCCTCCGGCTGCGGTAAAATTTGAGCGGAGGCCCTCCATTTCCTCCTGAAAGCTACGCTGGAAATTACGGATATTGGGTGCTTCTCCCCGCATTGCCATGCGGTCCGCCCTTGTTCTGGCCACAGGTACCACCACCCACAGAATGATGTAGAGCAGCAGACCGGTTCCGCCGAAGATGAACAGCAGGACAAGCATCAGCCGGACCCAGCGGGACTCAATGCCAAAATAATGTCCCAATCCGCTACAAACCCCACCGAATACCCGGTCATCCGGATCCCGGAACAGCTTGCGCTGTACACTTTCATAGGTATCGGTATAAGACTGGCTGTAATCACCTGCCGATGCCCGGTCGCCGTCTGCAAAATCGCTCACCCGGCCCATTTGTCCGATCACTTCATGCACATCCTGCATAGTGATCACTTCTTTTTTGCCGGCAACGATCCGCTCGCTGAACATTTCTGCAATCCGGTTTTCAATGTCACCGACAATCTCGTGGCTGTCCGCCGAGTGTCCGAAGTATTTTTTTACGTCGATCATATAGGATCGCAGCGCATCGTAGGCTTCTTCCTCTATGTGGAACACGATGCCATTTATATTAATGATAATTGTCTTGTTCATGATTTCTTGGTGTTTAAGTTTCCTTTTGTGTTTAAGTTTCTTAATTGAAAGTGTTTTACTGTTCTGCTGACCCAGTTTCTGCTGGCTCTTCCGTTGATTTTGTCTGATGCCGGCCCTCCACCGAGGTCTGCACCGCATAGACCAGCTCTTCCCAGGTCAGATCCAGTTTGTTCAGGACTTCCATCCCCTCATTGGTGATTTCAAAATATTTCCGGGGCGGACCGGAAGTAGATTCTTTCCATACATAACTGAGTAACCCATTGTTTTTCAGTCGGGTCAGCAGCGGATATAAGGTGCCCTCTACCACCAGTAGTTTTGCCCTCTTCAATTCGGCGATGATGTCCGAAGCGTAAATTTCACCTTGTGAAATTATTGAAAGGATACAATATTCGAGTATGCCTTTCCGCATTTGGGTTTGTGTATTATCTACTATCATAATACAAAGATATATGTTTTGGTATATACTATGCAATACATAGTAGTATATAAAATTATAACTTTCTGTAAATCAGCTACAAAATTTTCAAATAATTTTTTGTAGTTGCCAATTTGCCAAATTTTAAGCACCTTTGCATATTGATTTTGACGGATTGAGAATATTTAGATTTGATATAAAATGATAATGACGAACGAAGCCCCTGCCTCCCTGTGCCTGCATGACGATCTGGCCAATAAGTTTCAGCATTTATGGCATCTGGTGGGAAATACCCCTATGCTGCAACTGAATTATACCTACAAAGGTAAACCGGGATCCATCTATGTCAAATGTGAACATTACAACCTGACCGGCAGTATCAAGGACCGCATGGCCCTCTATATTATGTACCAGGCGTACAATAATTGTCGGATCAGGCCTTCGGATGAAATCATCGAAGCGACCAGCGGCAATACGGGAATTGCTTTTTCGGCCATTGGAAAAGCCCTGGGCCATACTGTCAAAATCATTATGCCCAACTGGCTGAGTAAGGAGCGGACAGATATCATCCGGAGTATGGGTGCGGAAGTAGTGCTGATCTCAAAGGAAGAAGGAGGATTTCTGGGCAGCATCCGTTTGAGTGAGGAAATGGCCGCAGCCGGGAATGTATTCCTGCCCCGCCAGTTTGAGAACCGGTACAATGCCGAAGCGCACGAGCGTACCACTATGCATGAAATCTGGGTGCAATTGGAAAAAGAAGGTAAAAAGCCGGATGCTTTTGTAGCAGGAGTCGGTACTGGCGGCACCATTATGGGAGCGGGAGATTATTTCAAGAAACAGGATACGGCTATCCGGGTGCATCCCCTGGAACCTGCGGAAAGCCCTACCCTCACCACCGGTTATAAGGTGGGGTCCCATCGCATCCAGGGGATTTCCGATGAATTTATTCCGGCCATCGTCCAATTGGATCAACTCGATGCGGTCATCCAGGCCAATGATGGCGATGCGATCCTCATGGCGCAGAAACTATCCAGACAATTGGGGCTGGCGGTCGGCATTTCCTCCGGTGCCAATGTGATCGGTGCCATCAAACTGAAAGAAGAACTGGGCGGGGATGCGGTGGTGGTCACTCTGCTTTGCGATAGCAATAAAAAATACCTGAGTACGGACCTGATGCGGGAGGAGCCGCTGCGGGATGGTTATTACAGTACAGAAACCGATTTTCAGAGTTATGATCCGATCTCCAGACTGGATTGTCCGGTGATCAGTTGGTAATCTCTTTTATTGGGCGATTAATTGGTAATAGTTTTGTTATGTGATCAGGGTTTGAAGTAGTTTTCGTCTATTTGCGATTGGAAACCGGCATCCGGTCCGCATAACCAAATGGAAAAGAAAAATTTGCTTCACCTTATTCTGGGTATAGTACTGATCGGGCTGGGTACTCAGGCTATGTATGCGCAGACCCTGATCAGGGGCCGGATCACCAGTGCCGAAGCAGGGGCACCTGTCCAGGGGGCCACTGTAAAAGTGACCAATGCTGCCGATTCGGTGATTTCTTCGACCTCTTCAGACCCGGATGGAAAATATGCCTTTGCTTCCTTTCCGCTTGTTTCCGGTTCATTTATTATCAGGATCCAGATCCTGGGCTATGAATCCAGGGACCTCCCGCTTTCCCTGAAACAGGGGCAAAGGGAGTATGTGCTGGATGCGGGCCTGTCGCCTGCTGCTGTCCAATTGGAGGAGGTGGCCATCCAGGGAGGCCCGGAGGTGAAATTGATGAATGATACCACCGAATTTGATGTGGGCGCCTATAAGACTGAACCCTATGCTGATTCAGATGCATTGATCGGCCAGTTACCGGGTGTTGAAATCGACGGGGAAGGCAATATCATTGCACAGGGAGAGCAGGTCACCCGCATTCTGGTGGACGGTAAGGAATTTTTCAGTACGGATCCGAGGATTGCCATGAAGAACCTGCCGGCAGATATCATTGACAAGATCCAGATCATCGATGAGCGCAGTGAACGATCCCGGTTTTCGGGTTTTGATGATGGCGTCCGCAACAAAGTGATCAATATTGTCACCAGACCCGACCGGAGAAGCGGATATTTTGGCAGGGCAGGATCGGCATTGGGCAATCTGACCCGGTATAATGTGGGTGGTCATGTCAATTTTTTTGAAAATGAAAGAAGGATTTCCATTACCGCATTATCCAATAATATCAACCAGCAAAATTTCGGAATGGCCGATATCGGAGTGGAGGAAGAGCAGGGCCAGGGCCGCAATGGCGGGGG
>JBEBWT010000019.1:0-35625 GCA_040392005.1 Parapedobacter defluvii | reverse complement strand
GGCACACAACCTGTTCCTTATGCAGCAGCCGTCAACTGGGATCTGTTGCAGCCAACCTTGTTTTCGGCTTCTTACCTGAAACTGAGGGAAATTTCCTTTACCGTTGGCCTTTCTTCTGCTTTCGCACAAAAAATGAGGATGCAGGATGCCAGCATTTCTTTCTTCAGCCGGAACATTATCCTCTGGACTGAAGCCAAGATCAATATTGATCCCGAAAATGCATTTCAGCCTTCCAGCGGAGCACAGGCGGGTTCTCAGTTCAAACAGGGTATAGAGCGTTATAATGTAAACCCCTGGGTGATTCCTTTTGGAGTGAAACTGAATCTTACATTTTAAGTTTATAAAAACATTTCAGGTATGAAAACAAGATATATATATCCGATACTTTTGATAGTGCTGGTGGGCGGGATGCTTTCCTGTACCAAGGAACTATTGAAAATGAATGAAAACCCCAATGGGGCAGATCCCCAGACGACCAATCCAAACCTTGTGTTTGCGACCGTGTTGTCTGAGGCCGGAAAATCCTTTGTCAATCTGGGTTATCAGGACATTGCCGGACTGATGCAGCACACGCAAAAGGACGGCTGGGCAGACGGCCACAATGCTTATGACTGGGGTGGCAGCAATAGCTGGGCCGGTTATTACAGCATTTTGCGCAACAATAAATATGTGTATGACAGGGCGGTGGAGTTGGACTATACATTCCATCAGGGAGCAACACTGGTGATGAAATCACTGATGTTCGGCCTGATCACTGACCTGTGGGGCGATGCGCCTTATTCCCATGCTTTGAAAGGTGACGAGGAAGGCATGGAAAACCGTTTCCCTGCTTATGACAGCCAGGAAAGTATTTATGCGGGAATTCTGGCTGATCTGGAAGAAGCAAACGACATTCTCTCCGGTGAAGTGACCGGTACGCCCGGCAGTTCTGATATCTATTTTAACGGAAATGTATTGCAATGGAGAAGATTTGCCAATTCACTGGCCCTGCGTTACTACATGCGGCTTTCCGAGAAATTGCCTGCGGTGGCGAAAGAGGGGATCGAGCGTATCGTTGCCAATCCGGCCAAGTACCCGATCATTACCAGTGCGGCGGATGATGTGGCAATGGCTTTCCCTGGTAATAACAATAATGATTCCTGGCCGTCCAATGCCACCTACGACAGTGACAGTACCAATTACAGGCGGATCAAAATGGCGCAGACACTGGTCGGCAGTATGCTGCAGGTCAATGATCCCCGCCTTGCCGCGTATGCAGATAGGGTACAGATCCCCATCCAGGTGGATGATACCCTGCCTGTTGGTACGGACCGCATTGTGACCCTGACCATTAATGGGGAGCAACGCCGGGTCCGTCAGGTACACCCCAGTGTCCTACCCGCCGGATCATCGATCGATGATATCAATCAGCACCCGGACTATGTGGGACTGCCGCTTTCACTGGCATTGCCCTATACCTATAATCTGAGCCCGAACCCAACCCAGTCGTCCAGAAACCCACACGTTTCATGGGTCAATTCGGCATTTGCCAATGCAAAAAATGGCATTAAGGTAAGAATCCTTTCTGCGGCCGAGGTCAATTTCATCCTTGCAGAAGCATCGGCTGTGTATGGCTGGAGCGCAGGGAATGCTGCCACCCATTACAATCAGGGGATCCAGGCTTCCTTTACTGCCTGGAATGCCGGAAGTGCCGCAGCATACCTTGCTCAACCGGATGTAGCTTTTGATGGTACGCAAGAACAGATCCTGACCCAGAAATGGATCGCCAGTTGGTCCGTGGCTGCCGAATCCTGGTTTGACTGGCGCAGAACAGGTTATCCACAGCTTCAGGGAGCGACCCAGCAGGGTGTGCTGCCGGTGAGGTTCTACTATCCATTGGAAGAAAGAAACCTGAATGGAGCAAATGTGAATGTGGCTATTGAAAAATTGCAGACAGGTGCTTTCGATGATCCGTGGAGCGGAGGTACTAAAAACAGTATCTGGGCAAAGCCCTGGATCATTCAGGGTACGGGCAAACCCTGGTAACAGGATATGATAAATAAGAGGATTGTTGTTAGGGGCTTCAGGGTGAAAAACCTGCAATTGTTTATAGTGGGGTTTCTTCTGTTCTTTTTGTGGACAGGAGAAGCCTTTGCACAACAGCAACTGATGGCAGGAGCTGCGGTCCGGAACATTACTCCGGATCCGCTGTTGCCCGTTTCCGGCGGAATCGGGACGCCCAAGCCCGCTCAGGAGAAGATTGGGGACCTTTTTGTCCGGGCTTTTGTGCTGGTGAAAGGCGATGTGCGGATTGCGATCGTCGGTATCGACAATTTGGGCTGGCCCTCGGCGCTGGGTGACCGGGCAAGGGCGTTGATCCCCCATATCCCGGCAGAAAATATTCTGATCGGAGCTACCCATACCCACAGCGCCCCGGATGCCTATGGTTTCCCCGATGAAAGTGGCAAACATCACGCAGATCTGGATTACCTTGATTTCTGCACCAAACAGATTGCGGAAGCTGTCAATGAAGCCTATGCGCGATTGCAGCCGGCAGATCTGAAGATCGCCATGGGTGATGCCAAAGGAAAGATCGCCTTCAATTATTATGCAGACGATCTGTACGATCCCCGCTGCGGCGTGATCCAGGCTATGGTCAAAGGCACGGATGAAACGATTGCGACCCTGGTGAACTATGCGATCCATCCGGAGGTTCTGGGTTCCAAAAGAGGGATTCTGAGTCCGGATCTTTGCGGGCCACTTTATGAGCGGATTGAGTCCCAGGTGGGTGGAGTTGCTGTGTTTATCAATGGCGCTTTAGGCGGAATGGTCACTGCGGACAACCGGCATGAAACCATCAAAAGCAGTGATGGGGTCCCCAGTGAGCTGATGTGGACGGAATGTGTCCGGATCGGTCATCTGCTGGCCGATGAAGCCCTGCGGATCGTATCGCAGTCGGCGCCACTTTCCGATCCGGCCCTGCAGGTCGTGTCCAGAAAGATAGACCTGCCGGTGGAATCCCCCATTATGCAATACATTCTGGCCAATTCCCCGCTGGGATATATCAGTACCAGGCCCGATCAGATCAGTACCCAAATCAATGCTTTGCAGATCGGTCCGGCCAGAATCCTGACCATCCCCGGTGAAGCCCTGCCCAATGTAGGCTATTACCTCAAACGCAAGATGGGTACAAAATATCCATTCCTGTTTGGTCTGACCAATGATGCTTTTGGCTATATGCTTGCAAAAGTCGATTACGATAGCTTCAGGAAGTACGATTATATTACCCGTACCAGTCTCGGAGAAATGACAGCGGAAATTTATATGGAGGAAGCGCTGGATCTGGTCAGTCAGTTGAAATAGAGCGATCAATAAGAATACAGAGAAAACCAGACGGTTCTGGGTGTCAGGCTGAGTCTGATCTACTGAATATACAAAAAATATACAAAAAATCAAAATGAAAAAACTTTTATTGTGCACCGGTGTTGTGTTTTTCCTGTTTACAGGTTGGAGTTTTGGGCAGGCCGGTGATAAGGTAGTCACTCCGGAAACGGCTTTGGAGAGCTATCTGGAAACGCTGGACCCTTCTTATAGCTGGAAAATCCATGATCAGTTCAAGGAAGGTCCCGTGACCGCTTATATTATCGAGCTGACCTCCCAGACCTGGATGGGTCATGTATGGAAGCATCAACTGACGGTGGTCGTGCCCAAAAAGGTCCGCCGCAATACGGCGCTGATGTTCATTGAAGGAGGCAGCTCCGATGATGATGGCAGTGTCCGCTGGAAAGATCCCCGGAAAGACGGGATTGTATTGGGCGTAGCCCGCATTGCCCTGCAAAACCGGGCGATCGTGGCCGTTTTGAGAAATGTCCCCCGCCAACCCCTGTACGGAGGCAAAAAGGAGGATGCGCTGATCTCCATGACCCTGCACAATTTCAAGGATGATGGCGATTATACCTGGCCCCTGTTGTTTCCCATGACCAAAAGTGCGCTGAGGGCAATGGATGTGATCCAGGAACTGGCCGCACAGCAACAGAATAAAAAGATCGATGATTTCGTGGTTTCCGGAGCCTCCAAAAGAGGATGGACCACCTGGCTGACCGCCGCTTCGGGAGATCCCCGTGTCAAGGCGATTGCTCCGATGGTGATCGATATCCTGAATATGCCGGCCAACCTGGATTACCAGATCGAAGCATACAACGAATACAGCGAGGAGATCAAGGATTATACGGACCTGGAGATTCCCCAGACTGTGGACAGCCCTTCGGGCAAGGCCATCACCACCATGATCGATCCCTACTCTTACCGGGACCGGCTGACGGTGCCCAAGATGATTTTCAATGGCACCAATGATCCCTTCTGGGTGATCGATGCCATCAAGCATTATCTTCCTGGCATTCCCGGTGAAAACTACCTGCACTATGTTCCGAATGCCGGCCACAACCTGGGAGACGGCAAGCAGGCCATTAATGCTTTGGGATCATTTTTCAGCTATACTGCACAGGATAAGCCTTATCCCAAAACAGCCTGGACCACTACTGTCAGTGACGGAAAGGTCCTTGTAAATGTGGAGGCAACTAAGAAGAAATTGGTGGGTGTACGTTTGTGGGAGGCCAATTCCACTGACCGGGATTTCAGGAACGAAACCTGGGTATCCACCGATCTGGGCATCAAAAAAGTCGATCAGTTTCAGGCGGCCGTACAATTGCCGGCCGAAGGATACAAGGCGTTTTATGTCGATCTGATCTATAAGGATGCCAATGGCAATAAATACACCCAGAGCACCCGCGCCTTTATGACCGACAGCCAGAAGATTTTGTAGAAATTGTTGAGGCAGATGGCAGGTAATTTTTGTTAGTTAATAGTAGATAATCAACCTATCGATAGCCCCCCGTATTTTGTCGGGGGGCTTTCATTTTTCTTTACGTGATTCATTGGTCCTAAGTTACTATGGGCCACTCGGATATCTATGGGCCACTCAGATCTCGACCATTTTCATTCTGAGCCATTCAGATCTCAACCATTTTCATCCGGGGAACCAGTGATTTCATGATTGCCCAGGCGATCAGGTAAGCCACGGCGCAGCCGGCAAACATAATGGTGTATCCGGTTTGTATGTGTCCAAGTGCTTTGTAGTGATCAAACAGCGCTCCGCCCAACAGGGATACGAGTACTCCGCTCATACTGCCGGCCATTCCGCCAATTCCGATTATCGAAGCCACCGTTTTCTTTGGAAACATGTCGGATACCGTGGTAAAGATATTGGCCGACCAGGCCTGATGCGCCGAGGCCCCTATACCGATCAGAATGACGGGTATCCAATAGGAAATACCACCCAAAGGCTGAGCCGCAAGTACCAGGAGCGGGAATAACGCAATGATAAACATGGCGCGCATTCGCCCGTCGTATGGTTTGTAACCCTTATTGATAAAGTACATCGGGAACCAGCCCCCGCCAATGCTCCCCAGGGTTGTCATGCCGTAGAGTACGGCAAGCGGAAGCATCAGTTCCGTGCCAGACATACCATATTGCGCATGCAGGTAACTCGGCAGCCAGAAAAGGAAAAACCACCAGACTCCGTCTGTCATAAATTTTCCGACGGCAAAGGCCCAGGTCTGCCGGAAGCCGAGCAGCCGGATCCAACGCACTTTTTCGGTGTCCTGTCCTGTTGCCTGCGCACCCGCCACTTGCTCATCACTATGGATATAAACCAGCTCTTCCGGTGACAACCTTCGCTGTTTTTCCGGTTTTTCGTAGTATATAAACCAGAAAATCAACCACAGGAAACCTGCGGCCCCGATGATCAGGAAGGTGCTTTCCCAACCCCACTTCGCTGCCATCCAGGGTACCGTGAGGGGAGCCAGGATCGCACCCACGGTGGTGCCCGAATTGAAGATTCCGGTCGCCAAAGCCCGCTCCTTTTTTGGAAAATATTCGGCGGTCGCTTTGATCGCTGCGGGAAAGTTCCCGGATTCTCCAAACCCCAGAGCCGCCCGGGCAAACATAAAGCCGATAACGGATGCGGACAGGCCGCCAATTCCAAGCCAGCCCAGGATCATCACCAGGTTGTCCCCGATGGGGACTGCCACCGCATGCAGGATGGCCCCCACGGACCAGATAATCAATGCCAGGGCATACCCCCACTTTGTGCCCAGTTTGTCGATGACCTGGCCGGCAAAGAGCATGGATATGGCATACACAAACATAAAAGTGGCCGTAATCCGGCCATAATCCGTGTTTGTCCAGTTAAATTCCTCCTCGAGGGTTGGGTGTAGCAAACTGAGGACCTGCCGGTCGAGATAGTTTATGGTAGTGGCAAAGAACAGCAGGGCGCAGATGGTCCAGCGGTATTTGCCAACGTTTGCATTGTTTGTCATAATTCAGGGTTTTTTGGTGTATTAAAATGGAATTTTGCCGTATTAAAGTTGGAAGTAGTTTTTAGCATTATGATAGCACACATCTGCAACGATTTTTCCGATCCATCCCTCGTCAGGCGGCAAGTACCCTTTCCGGACATCTTCGGCCAGCATATTGCAGAGTAATCGTCTGAAATATTCGTGGCGGGGGTAGGAAAGGAAACTCCTGGAATCGGTCAGCATACCCACAAAGCAGCTCAGTAATCCGATATTGGACAGAGTATTCAACTGATCGGTCATGCCGTCCAACTGATCCATAAACCACCATGCAGAGCCGAACTGGATCTTGCCTTTCACGCCCTCACCCTGAAAATTGCCGGTCATAGCCGCAAAGACGGCATTGTCGGCAGGATTCACATTATATAGGATGGTTTTTGCCAGTTGATCGTCTTTTTCAAGGTGGTTGAGCAGGACCGACAGGCTTTCTCCCTGCCGGAAATCCCCAATGGAATCGTAGCCGGTGTCCGGGCCCAGCATCTGAAGCTTGCGGGTATTGTTGTTGCGCAGCGGGCCGAGATGGAATTGCTGCACCCAACCGAGGGCATGGTACATCCGGCAGAGGCCGGTCAGGATATGGAACGTGAAGCCTTCCTCGTATGCAGAGGCTTGGGTGTCGTCTCCGGCCAGTACCTGTCGGAACACCTTGTCCAGTCTGGCTGTGTCCAGACCCGCCCCATCCGCCTCACGGTAAGGGGCCCTGGCCAGGCCATGATCCGAGATCCGGCATCCGAGGCTATGAAAATACTCCATCCGCTGCCGCAAAGCCGAGAACAGATCGTTGATGTCTTTGATCTCCATTGCTGCGGCCTGGCTCAATCGCTGGATGTAATCCCGATAGACATCACCTCCCGACAATTGAAATGCCTTGTCCGGCCTGAATGAGGGCAGTACCTTTGTCGCCAGTTTGCTCTCCCCAATGGCCCGGTGATGCTCCAGAGAATCCGCCGGATCATCCGTGGTGCCGACCATCTCCACCCGGAAATGCTCCAACAGCCCCTGTGGAGTGAATTGCGGGGTTTGCAACTGCTGCTCAGTCTGATCATAGATGCGGTCCGCATTGTCCGGACTCAGCAATTCCGTGATTCCGAATGGATTTTTCAGCTCCATGTGGGTCCAGTGGTAGAGGGGATTGCGCAGCGTATAAGGAACAGCTTCTGCCCATTTTCTGAATTTGTCCCGGTCGGGTGCATTTCCGGTGATATACCGCTCCTCTATGCCCAGGGTCCGCTGTGCTCTCCATTTATAGTGGTCCCCTGCCAGCCATATCCGGGTGATGTTTGCAAAGTTCTGGTTGGCCGCAATGATATCGGGGGGGAGATGTGAATGGTAATCGATCAGGGGCCAGTGCTTTGCATGGTCATGGTAAAGCCGCCCGGCCAGGTCCGATTGCAGTAAAAAATCATCGTGGATAAATTCCATTTTATTTTCTTTAATTGTTTTCTTCTCCTGCGTCCGGCTCCTGATAATCCGCTCCCCTGATACCCAGCTCTTGGCGGTGTGCTCCCCTGATGCCCGGCACATGATGGTATGCTCCGGCAATACCCAGTTCCAGCCCCCGTAGTTCCGCCAGCCCGCGCAGACGGCCGATGGCCGAATAGCCCGGCGCCGTCGTCTTTGCCAGATCGTCAAGCATCTGGTGTCCGTGGTCGGGACGGAAAGGGATTGGGGCGTCCCGTTGCTGGTTCTCTTCTACCAGGATTTTCATCACGGCATACATATCGACATCTCCGCCCAAGTGGTCGGATTCATGGAAATTGCCCTGTTCGTCTTTTTTCACATTGCGCAGATGCGCAAAATACACCCTTTCCCTGACGGCTTCCAGTAGGGCGGGCACGTCATTGTCCACACCGGCCCCCAGGGAACCGGTACAAAAACAGATCCCATTGAAGGGTTTGTCCAGCTCTTTTATAATGTAGAGGAGATCTTCCAGATTGCTGGCGATCCTCGGCAGGCCCAGAATGGGGTAAGGAGGATCGTCCGGATGGATAGTCATACGAAGGCCATTCTCCTCACATACATCCGCAATGGAGGAAAGAAACCAGATCAGGTTTCTGCGCAGGCCCTCAAAACCGATCTGCTGATATTCACGGATGCTCTGCCTCAATTCTTCCATTTCCGCACTTCGTTCTCCTGGCACGCCCATCAGGATATTGGCACACAGGGTATCAATATCGGCAGGGCTGAAATTGCCGAACTTTTTTCCGGCGGCATCCAGGATTCCGGCTGGATAATCGCCTTCTGCTCCTTCCCTTTGCAAGATATGGACGTCAAAGGCAGCGAGATCGACCCAGTTGAAATACAGGGCCTTTGCACCGTTGGGCATTTCCCGGTAAAGCTCGGTACGGGTCCAGTCCAGGACGGGCATAAAATTATAACAGATCGTTTTCAATCCACAGGCAGCAAGATTTTTCAGAGATTGCCGGTAGTTTTCCAAATAAGGGCCAGCATCGGAACGCCTGGTTTTAATGGCTTCGTGGACGGGTACACTTTCTACGACATCCCAGGTAAGACCGGTCTCTTCGATCACTCTTTTGCGCTCTTCAATAGCGGCCAGCGGCCAGACCTCACCATGGGGAATATGGTGAAGTGCGGTCACAATGCCCGAGGCCCCGGCCTGTTTTATGTCCTGCAGGGATACGGTGTCTGCCGGTCCGTACCAACGCCAGGTCTGCAATAGTTTTTTTGTCATTCTTCTACAATTTTACACGCCGCCCCAGTTACACACCGCTCCAGTTACACACCGCTCCAGGAGTTGAACCCGCCATCGACCAGAATGGTCTCCCCGGTCACAAAACCGGAGGCTTCGCTCAGCAGATAGACCAGGGTCCCCGTGAGCTCCTCCGGGCGGCCGAGCCTGCCATAGGAAGTGTTATTTACAAAACGCTGCGCCCGATCCGTGTAGGACCCATCGGGGTTGGTCAGCAGGGTGCGGTTCTGTTCCGTCAGAAACACCCCGGGGGCAATGGCATTGATCCTTACCCCATCCCCGTACCGCTGGGCGAGTTCCACGGCCATCCACTTGGTATAACCCTCAATAGCACATTTTGCCATATTATACCCCAATACCCGGGTGATGGCCTGCTGTGCTGCCAGAGAGGAAATATTGACAATGGCGCCCCGGCCCTTTTCCGCGATCACCCGGCCAAAAATATGGGTGGGGATCACCGTTCCGAAAAGATTCAGGTCCACCGCTTTGCGGGTCGCTTCCATGCTGCTGTCAAACAGGTTCTGATCCGGTCGGATAGTCGCTTCGGGAATATTGCCCCCGGCCGCATTGACCAGTCCGTCTATGGTCCCCCAGGCTTCCAGTATCTCATTTTTTGTGCGTCCAAGGGCAGCTTCGTCCAGTACATCTGTGATAAAGGCCAGGGCCTCACCGCCCCGGTTGCGGATCGCATCCACCCGTGTGGCGGCTCTTTCCCTGTTTCTGCCCAATATCGCCACCCGGGCCCCGGCATCGGCAATAGCAAGCGAAAAGGCCTCTCCCAACACCCCGGTAGCACCGGTAATGACCACGACTTTGCCGGACAGGGAAAAAGGATTTGGTTTACTCATACTTGATGTGTCTTGGTTAGTACGTTCAATATTACATGTTTTTACTGAAATTGCCGGCACGAAACCGATTAATTTATTAGATTTACCCGGATTCCCCATTTAATCCTAATGCGGAATCCGGGTTTAATCCATATCACTTAGTATGCAGTCAAACCACATTATAGCCTTTTAGCATGCAGTTACACCACATTATAACCTTTGGTGAATTATTGCTCCGCTGTGGTGCATCCTCGGATCAGGTGGTCAATCGTGGGGATATTGCGGTCTATCCTGGAGGATCGGAGGCCAATGTGGCTGCTTCCCTGGGACAGTGGGGCGTCCCCTGTTCCTATATCAGTTCTGTGCCTGACAATGAGCTGGCCCGGCAGGCCCTGTCCTGTTTGGACCAACGGGGAGTGGACACTTCCCGATGCCTGTGGCAGGGAGATCGTCTGGGGCTGTATTTCCTGCTTTCTGCCGATGGATTGAGCAAAGGCGAGGTGGTATATGATCGTAAACACTCCTCTTTCAGCCAGTTGAAACCGGGTGAAATGGATTGGGACTCCCTGCTCAGGGGCTGCACATGGTTTCATTTTACCGCACTGACGCCGGCCCTGAGCAGTGATCTTGCTGCAGTCTGCCGGGAGGCGCTGATCGCTGCCGCGGCCAGGGGGCTCACGATTTCGGTGGACCTCAATTACCGCAATAAACTCTGGCAGTATGGCAGCCAGCCACATGAGGTGATGCCGGAGCTGGTGCAGTATGCCGATGTGATCATGGGCAATATCTGGGCCGCCGGCAAGATGCTGGGAGTCCGTATCGACGATAGACTTGACCGGCAGACACCCGTGGAAGCCTATGCCCGGTATGCGAACGAGTCCGCCGGGGAGGTGTTTGCGGCTTTTCCCCGGGCAAGGCACATTGCCTACACCTTTCGTTTTATGGACTCTCCGCAGCACAACCTCTTTTACGGCACTTATCATACCTGGGAGGCGGATTACCTGTCGGAAATACATGAAACTTTTGATGTGGTGGACCGTATCGGCAGCGGAGACGCATTTATGGCAGGGCTGATCTACGCCCTTACTTCGGGCCGGGCCGGGCAGGATGTGATCGATCTGGCCACTTCCGCCGGCTTCCGGAAACTGTTTGTAAAAGGCGATTTTGGGGATGGCAATTATAATATTGAAAATAAAGACATTTTGCAGTGAAAGAACTATTAAACCACCTACTCAGGCACCCCCTGTTGCCAGTGTTTTATCACGATGATACAGCGACCTGTATAGAAGTGATCAATGCCTGTTACCAGGGAGGGATCAGGGTTTTTGAATTTGTAAACCGGGGTGTCCGGGCGCAGGAGAATTTTGAGGCACTGTTGCGGCACCGCAATGAAAATTTTCCGGATCTGAAATTGGGGGTCGGTACGATCAGGGATGCGGCTACCGCCAGTCGTTTTATTGCGACTGGGGCTGATTTTCTGGTCAGTCCGCTTGTCAAAGCGGAGATTGCGGAAGTCACCCTCAAAAAAGGAATTTTGTGGATTCCCGGTTGTATGACTCCTACGGAGATCGGTCAGGCAGCAGATCTGGGGGCCTTGATGGTCAAACTTTTCCCCGGGGAAACCCTGGGTCGGGGATTCCTGAAAGCGGTCAAACCGCTGTTCCCGGAGATGCTGTTCATGCCGACCGGCGGGGTCAATCCCGATCGGGAAAGTATTTCGGATTGGTTCGGGGCCGGGGCCAATGCCGTGGGTCTC
The DNA here is from genome assembly GCA_040392005.1 of Parapedobacter defluvii. Lineage (GTDB taxonomy): Bacteria > Bacteroidota > Bacteroidia > Sphingobacteriales > Sphingobacteriaceae > DASRQK01. The sequence goes on along the minus strand of JBEBWT010000019.1, from coordinate 23,940 downwards.
GGTTCCAGGCTATTTGAAAAACCGGAAGGAGCCGGGGATTATGGCTGGCTCTCTGAACGAATCCGTGTCCTGACGGGTGGTTTTCCGGACGGATCTGTGATCTGACGACAGAATTATCCGATGGCACTCTTTTCTCTGGAATCGAATCCTAATGCGTTTTTAATCGCCAATTCTCTTTCATTCCCCACCATCCCCCGAAAACCCCGCCCACAAAACCTTACCGGCTCAGGAACATGGACTTCTTCGCATACAGCTCCCGGAAAACGGGGTCGTTCAGATCCTTGATAAAACGGATGGCCTCGCCGGTGGACTTCATCTCCGGTCCCAGTTGCTTATCCACTTCGGGGAATTTGTCGAAGGAGAAAACCGGTTCCTTGATTGCATATCCGTCCAGCTTCCGCTCAATTGTAAAATCACTCAGCTTGTGGGTGCCCAGCATGACCTTGGCGGCGATATTGATGTATGGAACATCGTAGGCTTTGGCAATGAATGGTACGGTACGGGATGCCCTCGGATTGGCCTCGATCACATAGACCTGTTCATCCTTGATAGCAAACTGTATGTTGATCAACCCGATTACATTCAGGGCGCGGGCCAGTTTGATCGAATACTCTTCCATCTTTGCCCTGACATTTTCGGACAAACTGAATGGGGGCAGTACCGCACTGGAATCTCCGGAGTGGATTCCGGCAGGTTCAATATGTTCCATCAGACCGATAATGTGTACGTCTTCGCCGTCCGAGATCGAATCGGATTCAGCCTCCTCTGCCCGATCCAGAAAGTGATCGATCAGCACCCGGTTGCCGGGAAGATTTTTCAGGAGGTTGACCACCGCCCGTTCCAGATCTTCGTCATTGATGACAATGCTCATGCCTTGCCCGCCCAGCACGTAGCTTGGTCGGACCAGTACAGGATAACCGACCTCTTTAGCCACCTCCAGGGCTTCCTCCGCACTTTCAGCCACTCCGTATTTAGGATAGGGGATATCCAGCTCCTTCAGCAGATCAGAAAAGCGGCCCCGGTCTTCGGCCAGGTCCATATCCTGGAAAGAGGTGCCTATAATCCGGATACCATTGGCCTCCAGTTGCTCCGCCATTTTCAGAGCGGTCTGGCCACCTAACTGCACGATCACGCCTTCCGGTTTTTCCAGTTCAATGATTTCCCGCACATGCTCCCAGAATACAGGCTCGAAATACAGTTTGTCGGCCATATTGAAATCCGTGGAAACTGTCTCCGGGTTGCAGTTGATCATAATGGCCTCATAGCCTACCTCTTTAGCGGCCAGCAATCCGTGCACACAGGAATAGTCAAATTCGATCCCCTGCCCGATCCGGTTCGGACCGGAGCCCAACACGATGATTTTCTTTTTATCGGAGGCCACCGACTCGTTTTCCTCTTCAAAGGTCGAGTAATAATAAGGAGTGGCTGCCAGGAATTCGGCCGCACAGGTGTCCACCATTTTATAGGAGCGGCGGATACCGAGAGCTTTTCTGCGTTCATAAACTTCATCCTCGGTCACATTGCCCCCCAGGATCCAGGCAATCTGCCCGTCTGAATATCCTTTTTGCTTGAGGGTTATGAAAAAGTCCTTCGGGATGTTGCCCAATTGGTAGCGTTTCAATTCGGTTTCCAGATGTACCAACTCCTGGATCTGTTGCAGAAACCATTTGTCGATCAGGGTCACCTTGCGGATGGATTCCAGCGGCACGCCCATTTCGAAAGCATCCTTGATATGGAACAAACGGTCCCCACTTGGATGTTCCAGACTGTGCATGATCTCATCCAGGTTGCGGTTTTGACGACCATCAGCCCCCAGGCCAAGACGACCGATTTCCAGACTCTGACAGGCTTTCTGCAAAGCTTCGATAAAGGTCCGGCCAATGGCCATAACCTCACCCACGGCCTTCATCTGCAGCCCCAGGTATTTATTGGCTCCCTTGAATTTATCAAAATTCCAGCGGGGCACCTTGACGATCACATAGTCCAGTGTAGGCTCAAAATAGGCCGAAGTGGTTTTGGTGATCTGATTTTCTATTTCATCCAGGTTGTAACCAATGGCCAGTTTGGAAGCAATTTTGGCAATCGGGTATCCGGTCGCCTTTGAAGCCAGGGCCGAAGAACGGGAAACACGAGGGTTGATCTCGATTGCGATAATTTCCTCGTTTTCCGGATTGACGGCAAACTGCACATTGCAGCCCCCGGCAAAGTTTCCGATCGCACGCATCATTTTGATAGCCTGGTCACGCATATCCTGATAACATTTGTCGCTCAGGGTCATTCCGGGGGCCACGGTGATGGAATCTCCAGTATGTATTCCCATGGGGTCAAAATTCTCAATGGTACAGATAATGATCACATTATCATTGCTATCCCGCAGCAATTCCAGCTCAAATTCCTTCCAGCCCAACACCGCCTGCTCGACCAGTACTTCGTGGGTAGGAGAAGCTTGCAGGCCCCGGCTCAGGGCCGCTTCAAATTCTTCTTTTTTATGTACAAAACCACCGCCGGTGCCGCCCAGGGTATAAGAAGGACGTATGACCAACGGGAATCCGATCTCCTGCGCGCCCTCTTTCCCTTCCAGAAAAGAGTTGGCGATCCTTGATTTCGCTACGCCTACCCCGATATCCACCATCAATTGCCGGAAAGCTTCCCGGTTTTCTGTCTTTTCAATGGCAGCCACATCGACCCCGATCACTTTCACACTATATTTTTCCCAGATACCGCGGTCGTCGGCCTCAATACAGAGGTTGAGTGCGGTCTGCCCGCCCATCGTTGGCAGCACGGCGTCAATCTGTCTTTCCTGAAGGATCTGTTCAATGCTTTCGCAGGTCAGGGGCAGCAGATAAACATGGTCAGCAATGACCTTGTCGGTCATGATGGTCGCCGGGTTGGAGTTGATGATCGATACTGAGATCCCCTCTTCTTTGAGGGACAGGGCTGCCTGGGAGCCGGAATAATCAAATTCACAAGCCTGTCCGATCACAATCGGACCGGAACCAATGATCAGTACAGATTTGATAGCGGGATTTTTGGGCATTGTTTCAGAACTAATTTGTTATAAACTTTATTTTTAGTGCCAGAACAGAAGGGAAAAGACGTGAAGACTTCCGACTGCTTTGTCGGAGTGCAAAGATACAGGATTTTAATCTTAGTTGAGAATTATTTTTTGGATACTACGATTGTTTGGCATAGTTTTGTCTGTTAAAGAAGAAAGAAAAAACCATTTACTCACTTAATTATTAAAACAATGAAAGTAAGATTATCAATGATCGCCCTTTTTGTGGCTTTCTCATGGACAGCAATGGCTCAATCTCCTTATCGCACCGCCGGTGGTTTGCTGATCGATGTCGGTGACGGCAGCACATTAGTGGGTCCTACAATCAAACATTTTTTCTCTGGAGAAAATGCGATTGCAGGGTCCGTGCTTTTTGGCAACAATTCCACCTTTTTGAGTGCAGAGTATTCCTACAACAAACCGATTGCGGGAGCAGAAGGCTTGTATTGGAATGTTGGAGTAGGGCCTCAGCTTGAATTCTGGAGCGGGGAAACCTTCTTGTACATTCGTCCGGCAGCCGGCCTTGAATTCAAAATCCCCAGCGCTCCTTTGGCATTAGGTTTTGACTGGAGGCCTATGTGGTATGTAGGCAGCGGGTCACACTTTACTGCTGGTCGTTTCGGGCTGTCTTTCAAGTACACCTTTAATTAAATGATCAGTATTAATGGGTCATGATCTATGGATGATGATCCTGGAAGGGACTGTCTCAAAAAGGCAGTCCCTTTTTTTGTATATTGCCCCTTGTTTAGTGCCAAATAATCAAGCGCAGTACACCATGCAGGAGAAACTCATCAAAATTGCGATCGTCGGACCAGAGTCCACCGGCAAATCGATCATGACCGAGACCCTTGCGGCCCATTTTGATACAGTTTGTGTGCCGGAGTATGCCCGGCAATACTGTGAGGGGCTCGACCGGAAATATACACTGGAGGATGAGTTGGCCATTTTTCACGGGCAACAGGCGCTTGAACAATCCATGATTCCCCGGGCCCGTCACAATCTGTTATTCTGCGACACCATGATCCTGACCGTCAAGATCTGGTGTGACCATCTCTTTGGATATACCCCACAGGTCGTATTGGACGCATTGCAAAAAGCAGATTATGACCTGTACCTGTTGATGGATATAGACCTGCCCTGGCAGGATGATCCACTGAGGGACTTCCCGGAAGACCGGGAATATTTTATGGACATCTGGCACCGTGAACTGCAATCCCTGGGCGTTTCCTATGAAATCATCAGCGGCCTGGGAGATCAGCGACTCAAGAACGCATTGGCAGCCATCCGGCAAAACCGCTAAAATCCTGCTAAAAAACGGACAATTGTAACAAACTCGGAGCAAATCTGAATGGAAATTCAGGCTATTGAGGGGATTTTTTGCATTTTTGTGCAAAAAACACGCACAAACATGCGGAAGTTTGAAAATTTCTTCTTACTATTGTCTAATCTGTTTCGGGGTATTTTACCCGGGGGACAGGTTTTTTAGATTTTAACCAATAAACTTTTAGACCCAATGAGAGCAGTCGGTGCGTTTTTATCAGTAGTTTTCATCTTAATTTCGCATTTATCCTGCACCAGTTCTGGTGGGGGCCGCACGGATCAGTTGTCCGATGCCCGCATAATTCCCGGAGCTGACCGGCTGGATCTGTATCTCCCGCTGCTGGAAGGCAAGAAGGTGGGCCTGATGGGCAACCAGACCTCCATTGTGGGCACAGGTACGGATCAACGGCATCTGGTAGATGTTTTGCTGGAAAATGGAGTCGATCTGCAATTTGCCTTTGCTCCGGAACATGGATTCAGGGGACAGATCGAGCGGGGGGAAAAAGTCAGTAATGAAGTTGACGAAAGCACCGGATTGCCACTTTATACCTTATATGGACGCAATGACAAGGCCGACTCCATTGTCAATTCCATTGATGTGATGATCTTTGATCTGCAGGATGTAGGAGCCCGCTTTTATACCTATGTAGCATCCATGCACCGGGTGATGCAACTGGCCGTAAACAACGGCAAGAAAGTGATCGTGCTGGATCGGCCGAACCCCAATGGGGATCAGATCGATGGCCCGGTCCGCAAAGACGATCAGTTCAAATCCAATGTAAGTTATCATAAAATTGCCATGATCCACGGATTGACGGTCGGTGAGCTGGCCAAAATGATCAATGGAGAGGGTTGGCTGGAGAATGGAGCCCAGTGTGACCTGGAAGTAATCCCGGTCGCCAATTATAACCATAGTATGTCCTATCCCCTGCCTGTCATCCCCTCACCAAGCCTGCCCAATCATCTTTCTGTCAGATTATATATGTCGCTTTGCCTGTTTGAAGGTACTGATATCAGCATAGGCAGAGGGACCGACTGGCCTTTTCAGGTTATCGGGTATCCGGACCCTGTGTATGGTGATTTTACATTTACACCAGGTGAAAAGGATGGAATGGCCAAACATGTGGAAGGAAAGGGAGCATTGAACTATGGCGTTGATCTGCGCTCCCTGGACCCGGATGCACAGCGGTTTACCCTGAAATATTTGCTGGATTTTTATAATAAGACCCCGGACAAATCGACTTTTTTCGCCCGTCCCGAATTTTTTGACAAGCTGGCGGGTACGGATCAACTGAGAAATCTGATCCTCGAAGGAAAGACGGAAGATGAAATCAGGGCCTCCTGGCAGGAAGAGCTGGATGCCTATAAAGAGATGCGGGCAAAGTATCTGCTTTATCCGGATGGGGGGCAGTAATGGATAGAGAAACAATCAAAAAATCGAAAAGAAACTATTAACAACAATTATAAAACAAAAAACCAACCAATCAGTATGAGAGATAACCAATGAACATGTAGTGCTTAAATGCAAACTTATTTATTTATTTTAAATTGTGAAAATATGAAAAAACAAAAACTAAAGTTTACACTTGCCTTAGTTCTGTTCTTATTTAGTGCAATGAACATTTTTGCACAAACCAGAACAGTGACCGGTATAGTGTACAATGATGAGAACGTCCGCTTTCAGGGCGTGACGATCACGGTAGTGGGCTCTACAACCCAGACCTCTACCGATGCCGATGGTAATTATACCATTGCAGTGCCTGAAAATGCTTCTCTGCGATTTACTGCAGTTGGTTTCGAGCCGCAGACAGTGGCCGTAGGGAGCAGATCGACTGTGATTGTCAACATGACAAAAAGTGTCAGCGAACTCGGAGAGGTCGTAGTGACCGCAGAGTTCGGTATGAAACGGGTAAGCCGCGCGATTGGCTCTTCCGTCCAGAAGATTGATGGAGCGACTGTCAGTGAGTCTGGAAGGGAGTCCTTTATTTCCGCGCTGGCAGGCCGCGTTCCCGGATTGAACGTATCATCTACCAGTGGTACTCCAGGAGCTTCTACTACGGTAGTCCTGCGGAACATTACTTCTATCTCCGGCAACAACCAGCCACTGTATGTAGTGGACGGGGTGCCAATGAATAACAGTACTTTTGACCCGATCGGTCTGGCCGGAGCTGAGACATATTCAGTCCGGAACCTGGACTACTCTTCACGGGGTAATGACTTCAATCCGGAGGATATTGCTGAGATCACTGTCCTTAAGGGTGCGGCCGCCGCAGCCTTGTACGGTTCGGACGCCTCCAACGGAGCGATCATCATCACGACCAAGAAAGGTCGTCCGGGCAAGGGTCGTGTGCAGTATAGCAACTCTTTCAAATGGGATAACGCTTATGGCTACCCAGAATTGCAGGACAAGTATGCTAATGGTAACTTTGGTACGACCAACTATTACTATACTGCAAAATTTGGTGGTTTGTATCCTGCCGGCGTACAGCTGTACGACAATTTTGCAGCGGTTCTTCAGACCGGTTTTACCCAGCGGCACAATGTCTCTGTCGAAGGAGGCTCGGAAACAGGTACCATACGCGCAACTTTCTCCAGTCTGGGTCAGGAAGGGGTCATCAAGACTACCGACTATGACAGAACCAGTTTGAGTCTGTCAGGACAGGCGACCATCACCGACTGGCTGAGATTTGAAGGATCCATGCAATATACCAAAACAGCCAATAACAAGGTAATGAGGGGTACGGACGGTCCTTTGTACCGTTCCATGATCTGGCCGATGGTGGATGATATGTCGGTTTATCTGGATCCGGACGGCAGCCACATGAAGGTCCCTGATTATTATCTGGACCAGGATCTGCTAAACCCGCTGTTCGCTTTGCACAAGAACAAAAATTTTGATAAATCCGATCGTCTGATCAGCAATGTGGCCTTCAACCTGACGCCGATCGAGAATACGTTCCTGCGGGCACAATTGGGTTGGGATTTTGGTATGCAGGCATTTACGTCTTCGTGGCATCCATACTATTCTGCGAGGAATGCTGGTCTTGGAAGGTATGACTTTACACAGTCCAACTTCTCTGATCCGACCATCAACATTCTGGCCGGATACAACAACACCTTCCTCGACAATAAATTGTCTTTCTCCGGCCAAGTGGGGTACCACCAGATGGAAAATGCGGTGACCAGACAGTCCACAAACGGCAGCAGGTTCCTCGTAGCTGATTTTCAATCGATCAACAATGTTGATCCTGCCACAATGGCCGCAAGGCAACGAAACACCAAACGCAGGATCCAGGCGCTTTCCGCCCAGTTGGAGTTTGGATACAACAACCTCGCTTTCGTAACCCTGCGGGCACGGAACGACTGGTCATCAACTCTTCCGGTGAAAAACAACCAATATTTCTACCCGTCCATTGAGGGCTCCCTGATCTTGTCCGATCTGGAATTTTTCAAATCGATTGAAGCCATTAATTACTTCAAGATCAGAGGATCCCTTGCGAAGGTAGGTAAGGATGCCGGGCCACTGGAAATCGACCCGCAACTGGAACCAACATTGCTGACAGGAGGGGGCTACAAGTATGGATTTACTGGTCCAAACCCAAATCTGCGTCCGGAGATTACCACTGCGCATGAGGCCGGATTTGACCTGTCCCTGTTCAGAAACCGTCTGAATACCAGCTTTACCTATTTTGGCACCCGCAACGACAATCAGATTGTCAAGAACTTCCGTCTGAGTTATGCCACAGGTTTCGTCCTGAACACCCTGAATGTGGGCTCATTCAAGACCTGGGGCTGGGAAGCGCATATCGATGGTGATATCCTCAAGTTAGAGAATGGTCTGACCTGGAATGTTGGTGTCAATATGTCACAAAACAAGTCCAAAGTCTTGTATCTGCCTGAGAATGTGACCGAGTATTACAATCCATATACCTGGAATTCGGGAAATCTCCGGAACGGGATCTCCGTCGGCAATCCTGTCACCACGATGACTGGTTATGCTTACTTGCGGAATGATGCCGGGGATATCCTGATCAGTCCGACTACGGGCCTTCCGCTTACGGCAGGAACCTGGTCCATTGTGGGTGATAGGGAACCAAAAGTACGTTTTGGAGCCACTACCAGTCTTCGTTACAAAGATTTCCGGGCTTCCGCTTTATTTTCCGGACGCATGGGAGCGACTGTCGTGAATGGAACCAAACGCCTCATGATGTCACAGGGTACCAGCTGGGAATCAGTGAACTTGCGCGAAAGCGGTCCCTATGTATTCAATGGAGTCGTCCGGAATGGATTCGAAAATACGGATAATCCGACTGTAAACACGATCGCCGTGGACTTCAGACAATACGGGGCTACCATTTTTACTGGAGGGGATGAAGACTGGCTCGAAAAAGATGTAAACTACCTGCGTTTGCAGGAGCTGAGACTTTCCTACCGTATTCCGGCCAGGTCACTGGCCTGGTCACGGATCGCATCGGGTATGGATGTGTTCATTGTGGGGAATGACCTGGCGACCTGGACTAACTATTCAGGATTTGATGCGGTTGGAAACACGGTTTCTGCTGCTGCCGGGGGTACAGGTGGTGAAGGTATAGATATTTTGTCTATCCCCAATCCGCGTGGATTTTCAGTTGGAGTCAGTTTGACATTAAATTAAAAAGAAAAGCGATGAAAAAGATTTTAATATACTTGATTCCTTTATTTCTACTCCTCGGAGGATGTGAGAAATACCTGGATGTAAACCATAATATCGATGCCCCTGCCAGGGTTGATGGTTATCTGTACCTGGCCAATAATATACAGCAACTACAGGGGGTGTACTGGGATATACGGGCCATCGGACCCCTCACCCAAATGATGGGAACCAGCAGTTATACTACCTTTGCCAATCATTTTTACACAGCAGGATCTGATGCCGGCGGTGAGATCTGGCGGGTCGTTTACTGGTTGCAGGGGATGAATCTGGAAAATATGATCAACCAGTCTGTTGAGGCAGAAGAATGGACCTTGGCCGGGATCGGTCTGGCCCTGAAGGCCTATAGCTGGGATCTGCTCACCAAAGTGCATGGTGAAGTACCCATGAAAGATGCATATGTTCCGGATTTGCTGACGCACAATTATGATTATCAGGATGCGGTCTATGAGCAGGCACGGGCTTGGGCTTATGAAGCCATTGAGATGCTGGAAAAACCGGACAATACCAACTATGGCAGTAAGATCAGTGATAATGATTTTATGTACGGTGGAGACAAATCCAAGTGGATCAAATTTGCCTATGCAGTGATCGTCCGCAATTTGGCTTCGCTGACAAACAAAAATGATTTCACCTCTGCCTATGCACAGGAGCTGATCGATGCCGCAGGCAAATCTTTCCAGTCTCCGGCGGATGATGCGACCATCGGCATAGAAGGAGGATCCCAGTCCGCTGCGCAGAGTGGCTATAACAACTTCTGGGGTACTGCCCGCGGAAACCTGTCAAATTCCTATTGGCAGCATGATTTTGCTGTGCAGGTATTCACCGGTACCGTGCCTGAGTACGATCCTGCAACCAGGAACAAGATTCCAGAGACAGGAAACACGTATTATCCATACAAACTGGCAGAAAAGCAGATTATTGCCGATACGCTGATGGAAGTCCCCGGTCATTATGATCCGAGGGTAGCAGTCAAGCTGGCAACTACCAGCAACCCGAATTTTGAGGACCTGAGTGATCCGGATAATATCAAAAGCTATCGGTTTTATGGCAGTAACTTTACATCCGCAGCTGGCCCCATAGGCACTGCCCCTTCATTTTACGGAAGAACTGTTTCTGCCACCTGGTCGGGATCGGTGCATGATGGAATAGGCCGCTGGCTTTACCGGGATAATGCGCCTTATATCCTGACTACTTATGCTGAGCTCCAATTCTGTCTGGCAGAAACCTACTGGAAGATGGGTCAGAAGGGACAGGCTTTTGAAGCGTTTAAAAACGGAGTGCGTGCTGACTTGGAGTTTACTGCCAGATACATCACTCCGGGAACTTCAGGTAGTCCGACCGGTGGCGATAAGATCTCTGTCGCAACCTTCAATTCCCTGGCTGCCGAGTACCTCAATGGACCATATGTTGACAATCTTGACCAGAGTGAATTTTCCCTTTCTCATATCATGATGCAGAAATGGGTTGCACTGTATCCATGGGGTGCAACTGAGGCATGGGTGGATATGCGTAAATATCATTATGATATACAATATACCGGTGAGTATCCAAGCAATGGAAACGGATGGGTCCAGGCTGAAATTACCCAGAAATGGGATACCGATCCAAACAAGGTGTACAAGGGCCTGTATATGCGACCTGCAGATGTGCAGAACAGAAGGGTAGCATATGATGTCAGGAATGAGGGATCTCCGAGTTATCGCCTGAGACCACGTTACAATTCAGAGTATATGTGGAATCTCAATCAGCTGGAGAAACTCCGTCCTATTCCGGGCACGGCAGACAATTATCAGACATCGATTCCGTGGTTTGCATACCCTGGAGAGATGCCGAAATAATGAAGTTTTGATTTAAATAAAAATTTAGAAGCGATGAAAAAATTGCAGAATATATTTTCGATCATGCTGGCTGTACTATTCCTGACTTCTTGTGAAAAACAGGTGTTGGAGTATAATGCAGAAAAGATCAGTGATGAGACAGCACAGTTTCAGTTGTTCTTTATGAATCCCATAGCTGCTGCTAATGCCAGCAACATCAATAAGGTAGAGCTGGGGGGCAAACTCCTGGCAAATGAGACATCTCCTCTGAACGTGTCCAATTTTATCCCGAGTGGAGCTGTTGGAAAATACTATACTACCCAGGCAGGCAGCGCCAACCTGAAACTCTATCAGGGTTTGGCGACCAGTCTGAATATGGTATTTGATCAGAGTGTCAATTTCCCGGCAGGGAAAAACCAGATCTTTATACATGACTTTACAAAACCTCCGGTCATCATCCCTGTCCCTATGCCGCTCCCCTCAGTGACGACTGAGCATACCGGTACTACAGCCTGGATCCGGTTTTATAACTTTATGTATGAGTCGGCCGGTGTGCCCACTACGCTGAAACTCCAGTATCAGTGGCAATACACTACTGACAATGCAACGGCAGCAAAAAGTGACTGGTTCAATCTTGGAAGCCCTGTTTCATTTGGTGAGGCTACCGGATGGGAACCGGTGACCGTGAACAAAACAGTAGAAATCTCTGCTGGTACTGCACGGATCGATTACCGGATTCGCCTGATCGGTGCCGACGGTTCCGATCAGGGGAGCCTGAAAGTGGGTACTGCCGGGACTACGGATTATGCAGACTGGTGGACCGCTCAGATTGGCAAGGTCTATCATCACGTATTTGCTGGTTTCCGTACTGGAACTCCTGCTGTGGGTATCAAGCAGTCTTCGGCATTGTAAATTTTGCATAAGCCAGAGTACTATAAATTAAGAGAATAGTTCTTTTAAGTATTTTGAATAATATCGCATGCTCCGGTTGAGAAAGACCGGAGCATGCATTATTCCCTGTCTGCATGCCGAGTTTAAGGAATCTTTTTTTGACCGTTCTGTTTCTGATCGGAGGTTATGGCCTTTCCCAAAGCCAGCCTTTCCGCTTTGCGCTGGTGACAGACACACATGTCGGTGGCAGCACTGGTCTGGAAGATCTGGAGCGGACGGTTCTTGATCTGAATCAATCCGAAAACATTGATTTTGCTATTTTTTCGGGCGATATCACGGAATTTGGTTCAGATGATGAATTGGCTGCGGCGCATGTGGTCCTGAGCGGGCTGAAATTGCCCTGGCATGTCATTCCCGGCAACCATGACAGCAATTGGTCTGAAAGTGGAGGCAATAGTTTTCTCACAGTATTCGGAGGGGATACCTTTGCTTTTGAACACAAAGGGGTACTGTTTATGGGGACGGCCTCCGGACCCAATATGCGGATGGCACCCGGTCAGATCCCACGCGAGAATCTGGTCTGGATGGATGAAGTACTCGGCAGGCACGCCGCAGAACGCAAGCCTATTGTTTTTGTCAATCATTATCCGCTGGACGAGTCCCTGAACAATTGGTTTGAGGCGATTGACCGGCTCAAAGGGTATAATATCCAACTGGCACTGTGCGGCCATGGGCACCAGAACCGGCTCTTCGATTTTGAGGGGATTCCCGGTGTGATGTGCCGCTCCAACCTGCGGGCGGCAGATTCGGTAGGGGCTTATCAGATTATTACGTATGACGGAGTCAAAGCGGCTTTCCATCTGCGTTACCCGGGTGTCCGTACCGAAGAAAGTCCCTGGCTGGAAGTCCCGCTCAGCGATCACCATTTCCCACAGGCAGCCGGGGCATATGTGCGACCGGATTATTCAGTGAACGAACAGGATGCGGGCAAAAGACAGGTGCTTTGGCAATATCAGGATGACAGTGATCTGGGAGCAGGCTTTGCGGTTGCAGGTGATCTGGTGATCACTGCCAATACAGCAGGCCATGTTTATGCGCTGGACAACAGGACAGGTGAGGTAGTCTGGACGTTCCCGACAAAGGGAAAAGTGTATTCAACACCCAGCGTATGGCAGGATTTTGTGATTTTCGGATCTTCTGACCATCATATTTATTGCCTAAACGCAGAGAATGGTTTGTTGCAATGGGAATATACTACCGGGAAAGCAGTTCTGGCCTCAGCGATCACACAGGGAGGAATCGGATATATCGGTTCTTCGGACGGGGTATTTCGTGCCTTCGATCTGGAAAGCGGCCGGCTGATCTGGTCATTTGAAGGAATTAAAGGCTATGTGTCCGGCAAGCCACTGATCTATGGCAACCGGATTTATTTTGGTTCCTGGGGCAATGATTTTTATGCGCTGGATCTGGCAACGGGCAGGAAAGAATGGGAATGGTCCAATGGATCGGCCAATCGCATGCTTTCACCAGCAGCCTGTTATCCGGTCGGTAGTAATGGAAGGATTTTTATAGTAGCCCCAGACAGATACATGACTGCGCTGGATGCGCAAAACGGACAAGTGGTCTGGAGAGAAAACAAGGAAAAGGATCTGGGTATCCGTGTCCGGGAGTCTATGGGCTTGTCCGAGGACGGCAAACTGGTGTATGTCAAAACGATGGATGGCGAACTCCTGGGAATATCCACTACGGCCGATCACATGGAGGTTGCATGGAAATCAAAATTGCAATTGCCTTATGAATTGACACCCTCCGCGATTACAGTAGCCGATGGGCTGGTTTTTGTGCCCAGCCATTCGGGGTTGGTGAGTGCCGTAAATGCAACGGATGGAGAAGTGGTGTGGCAGTACAAAATATCCAATGCGATGGTCAATCCGATGACCACCCTTTCCGGTCGCAGATTGGCGGCAGGCAGTATGGATGGAGAAATAGCATTGATTCAATATGAATGACCGATGCGCAATGATGAACGTTCAATGATTGGTGATAAAATGAGAACAAATGTAAGAACTCTTGCCATGCTGACCGCAGGTCTGTTTGTGTTGCTGGTAGTATCCTGCCAGGGAAAAGACCCGCAGGCCTGGATCCGGATCAACCAGCTTGGCTATACACCTCTGGGTATCAAGCAAGCGGTCTGGGCAGCAAAAGATGCCGGTGAGATCACGACTTTTGTGCTGATCGATGCCGGATCGGGCAAGGAGGTATTCAAAGCAGATGCCGGGCAGGCTTTTGGAGCCTATGGCCCTTTCCAGTCTTCTTATCGCCTGGATTTTTCCGGATTTTCCGATACTGGGCGATATTATTTAAAGGCCGGCAAAGCAAAATCTCCGGAATTCCGGATTGCGGCAGATGTTTATCAGGGAGCGGCAGATTTTGCGCTGCGTTATATGCGGCAGCAAAGAAGCGGCTTCAACCCTTATTTTCAGGATTCCTGCCATGTACATGATGGTTATACCATGTATGGGCCAATGCCGGACAGCACGGTGATCGATGTTTCCGGAGGCTGGCACGATGCTTCCGATTATTTGCAATATACCACCACTTCTGCCAATGCGACCTATCACCTGCTGGCAGCTTACAGGGATTTTGCCGGGGTGTTTTCGGATCAGCATCAGGCAAATGGCCTGGAGGGAAGTAATGGTATTGCCGATGTGCTGGATGAAGCCCGGTGGGGCCTGGATTGGTTGCTGAAAATGCACCCCCGTCCGGACTGGATGTTCAATCAGATCGCCGATGACCGGGATCATGCTGGTTACAGACTCCCCACGGAGGATAAAGTAGATTATGGAATGGGCCCGGCAGGTCCGCGCCCGGTTTATTTTATCACCGGCGAACCACAGGGACTGGGCAAATATCAGAACAGGGCTACCGGCACCTCTTCCACAGCCGGCAAACTGGCCAGTGCCTTTGCGCTTGCTGCACAGATTTATGCCGGAAAGGAAGATAAAGTAGCCGTTCTCTTTGGACAGAAAGCAAAAACGGCCTTCCAGTACGGCCTGATCAAGCCCGGAGCATCGCAGACGGCCCCGCACCTTGCTCCTTATTTTTATGAGGAAGACAACTGGGTGGATGATATGCAACTGGGAGCTGCGGCCTTATGGCAACTTTCGGGAGACCAGAAATTCCTGCAGGAAGCCGAAAAATATGGCCGCCAGGAAACGATCACCCCCTGGATGGGGGCGGACACGGCCCGGCACTATCAATGGTATCCTTTCCACAATTTCGGACATTATGAACTGGCCAAACGGGAGGAGGGGGATACGGCTGCCGAATTTGCGGGCTATTACCGGGAAGGGATCGAAAAAGTATGGAACAAAGCAAAGGACAATGCCTTTTTCAGGGGTGTACCATTTATCTGGTGTTCCAATAACCTGACGACTTCGTTTGCGATCCAGTGCTATTTGTACCGGACACTGACGGGGGATGATACCTATGCTGCACTGGAGCAGGCCAATTTTGATTGGTTGTTCGGGTGCAATCCCTGGGGCACCAGTATGGTATATGGATTGCCCGGATGGGGCGATACCCCGGTCAAACCGCATTCTTCCCTGACCGTGCTCCACGGGATCCCGCTGGATGGGGGACTGATCGACGGGCCGGTTTACGGTTCCATTTTCGGCAGTCTGAAGGGAGTACATCTGGACGGTGAAGATGAGTATGCGCTGTTCCAGTCTGATCTGGCGGTTTATCATGATGTTTTCGGTGATTATAGTACCAATGAACCCACCATGGATGGCACCGCTTCGCTGATTTATCTGCTGGCGGCCAAAGAATTTGAGTCCAGGGGAGGGACGGCCGGAAAAAAGTAATACGGGATCGCTACGGATGCATCATCCGGGGTGATACGACAAAAAAAGAAATAGCATTGGTATTTACCGCCGATGAATTCGGGGAAGGAGCGGAGGAGGTATTGACAACATTTGAAAAACTTGATGTGAAAGCATCCTTTTTTCTGACAGGAAAATATTATGCTGACCTTGAAAACAAAAGACAGTTGGAAAGAATGAGAAGGGACGGACATTATCTGGGGGCACATTCCGATCAGCACTTGCTGTATTGCGACTGGACAAAACGGGACAGTCTGCTGGTGACCAGGGATGAGTTTGACAGCGATCTGGATATGAATTATCAGCGGATGGCCGGTCTGGGGGTTTCGAAAGAGGAAGCATTGTTTTTTATGCCGCCCTACGAATGGTATAATGCAACTATTCGTGAGTGGACAGAGGATAAAGGACTTAATTTGATTAATTTTACGCCCGGATTGCGGACCGCTGCGGACTACACCTATCCGGAAATGGGCCAAAACCGTTATTTGACATCGGATTGGATCTATGAACATCTGGTAAAGTACGAGCGGTCAAATGCATCGGGTCTGAATGGTTTTGTAGTGCTGGTCCATCTGGGGACGGATCCCCGGAGACCGGACAAATTTTATTCGCTGTTGCCGCAATTAATTGAATATTTGAGGGATAGAGGATATACGTTTAAACGGGTGGATCAATTGTTGCATGAATGATCCCCAGGGATATTAGTTGAAGAAATTTTTGAATTTTGCTTATTGAATTGTGCGATGACAAACACGACAGAAAAGGAATCGAATTACCAGAATCTGGACAAAATGTCCATAGGGGAAATTTTGATCAATATCAATCAGGAAGACCATACCGTAGCTGCCTCGGTGCAACGGTCGCTGCCCCAGATCGAGGCACTGACCCAGGCTACCGTGACTGCGATGAAGCAGGGAGGACGCCTATTTTACATTGGAGCAGGAACCAGTGGCCGGCTTGGGATATTGGATGCCTCTGAATGTCCGCCCACCTTTGGGGTGCCCTTTGACTGGATTATCGGGATCATCGCCGGAGGGGATACAGCGATCCGGAAAGCGGTGGAATTTGCCGAGGATGATGAGGAGCAGGCATGGATCGACTTGCAGGAATACGGGATCAACAGCAAGGACGTCGTGGTGGGTATCGCGGCATCCGGAGGGACTCCTTATGTGTATGGAGGTCTCAAGGCCGCCAATAAGGCCGGTCTGGCCACCGGCTGCATTGTCTGTAATGACGGCACCCGGATCGCGGCCGAGGCAAAATATCCCATCGAGGTGATCGTGGGTCCGGAGTTTGTGACCGGTTCGACCCGGATGAAAGCAGGTTCAGCCCAGAAGATGGTACTCAACATGCTCAGCACCACGGTGATGATCCAACTGGGCCGGGTCAAAGGCAATAAGATGGTCGATATGCAATTGACCAACAACAAATTGTTTAGCCGGGGTGTCCGGATCATTATGGAAGAAACGGGTATTGATGCCGATACGGCCGCCGATCTGCTGGAAAAACACGGCAGCGTAAGAAGAGCGATCAATAGTGCACAACTTGAAAAACACTAAAACAAATCATTCATGTCACCAATCATTCTGCTAAGCTTTCTAATTGTTTATTTTGCGGTATTATTGAGTATAGCCCATTTTACTTCCCGCAAATCGGTTGATAACGCCTCTTTCTTTGTGGCCAACCGAAGTGCCAAGTGGTATATGGTCGCTTTTGGAATGATCGGTGTCGCTCTCTCCGGCGTGACCTTTATATCCGTCCCGGGGGCTGTGGGCAAGGGAGATTTCAGCTACTTTCAGTTTATTCTGGGGAATGCGGTGGGTTTTATCGTGATCGTTTATGTATTGCTGCCCTTGTACTACCGGCTGAACCTGACTTCCATTTACACTTATCTGGAGGAACGGCTGGGCCACATGAGTTACAAAACCGGAGCCATGTTTTTCCTCTTGTCCAGGACCATTGGCTCGGCGTTCAGACTCTATCTGGTGGCCATTATTCTGCAGCGTTATATCTTTGATGCCTGGAATGTGCCCTTTGCGGTGACCATTATTATCTGTCTGCTCCTGATCTGGCTCTACACCAACAAGGGCGGCCTCAAGACCATTATCATCACTGACATGTTCCAGACTTTTTTCCTGGTGCTTGCAGTCGTGCTGTCTATCTATTTTATGGCTCGCAGCATGGATCTGGGTCTGGTGGAAACCTTTGAAACCATCAAGGACAGCAGCTATTCAAAAGTGTTCTTCTGGGAAGACTTTCTGGGCAACAGGGCCAATTTCTGGAAACACTTCTTCGGCGGGATCTTTATTACGGTAGCCATGACCGGACTGGACCAGGATCTGATGCAGAAGAATCTCAGCATGAAAACCATCGGAGAGGCACAGAAGAATATGCTCACTTTTACAGCGATTTTTGTGGTGATCAATTTGTTTTTCCTGTCTGTGGGTGCCCTGCTGTATATTTATGCAGGACAGAACGGTATCGATGTGACGGATACCACGCTGTTCCCAACACCGGATTACCTATACCCCGAAATCGCATTGAATCACCTGGCGATCCTGCCAGGCATTATTTTCATGCTGGGGCTGACAGCGGCCACCTTTGCCACGACAGACTCTGCCCTGACCGCTCTGACCACCTCTTTCTGTGTGGACTTTCTGGGCTTCAACAAGAAAAAGGACCCGAATGATCCTGCACTGGTCAAAACCCGCAACCGGGTACACCTGGGATTCTCCGTGATTATGTTGCTGGTGATCCTTGTCTTCCGTCTGATCAATGATGATTCGGTGGTCAATGCCATCTTTACCGCCGCAAGTTATACCTACGGGCCCCTGCTCGGACTCTTTGCCTTTGGTATTCTGACTAAACGGGGGGTTATCGACCGGCTGGTGCCTTATGTATGTATTCTGTCACCGATCATCTGCTTCCTGGTCGTTACCTACTGGCTGCAACCCCATACCGATTATAATATGGGCTTTGAGCTGATCATCTATAATGGTGCGCTTTCATTTCTCATGTTGTTGCTGATTTCCAAAAAACGAACTGCAGTATCCGTTGTAAATTGATGGTTCGGGTATAATTTTGCCCGTCCGGGTATTGATGTGGCGAGGTATTTGTGTACCTTTACCTGTATTATATTTTGATATAAACAGCATAAAGACTGCCACTATGTACGAACTGATCGATGAAACGACACGGGCACTTCAGCGCCGTATCGATGGATTTGAACCGGAATTTGGAATTATCCTGGGGACGGGGCTGGGGAAACTGGCCGATGAAATCGAAATTACCCACAGCATTTCCTATTCCAATATTCCCAATTTCCCGATCTCTACCGTAGAATTTCACCGTGGGAAACTGATATTCGGCGTGCTCAGCGGAAGGCGGGTAGTCGCCATGCAGGGCCGCTTTCATTACTACGAGGGCTATGATATGCAGCAGATCACTTTCCCCATCCGGGTAATGAAGGAATTGGGCATCAAAAAGTTATTCGTATCCAATGCGTCCGGCTCACTCAATCCAGACATCCGCAAGGGGGATCTGGCCATCATCACCGATCACATAGACCTGATGCCAAAAAATCCGCTGAGAGGCCTGAACGATGAGCGTTTTGGCCCCCGCTTTCCCGATATGAGCCGTCCGTATGACCCGCAGATGATATCGCAAGGCATAGAGATCGCCCATAAACATGGATTTCCGGTCCATCATGCAGTCTATGTAGGCACCTCAGGCCCGAATCTGGAGACCCGTGCCGAATACAGGTACATGCGGATCATCGGAGGCGATATTGTGGGAATGAGTACGGTGCCCGAAGTCATTGTGGCCAACCATGCCGGCCTGCCGGTCTTTGCTGTGTCGGTGGTCACCGACGAGGGATTCCACGAGGATCTTAAACCGGTTTCCTTAGCGGATATCGTCGCGGTTGCCGCCGGATCCGAACCGAAAATGACAATGATTTTGAAAGAATTGGTAGCTTTGCAGGGATGAATACTTTCTGGATCCGGCTGATATTCCTTGTTTTTCTGATGACCGGCTTTTCGGAGATCCGGGCTCAGGAAGACCCCCAGTGGAGCAGTAGCCTGACTGAAGCACGGAACAAGGAGGACAGCAAAGAGGATACCGTGATCTATTCCTCCAGATATGTGCGGTATGCGACCCTGGCCATGTTGCGTCAGGGAACCTACACCTACCAGATCGACACCCTGCACAAGAATTTTCAATATTACAATCCACAAAACCAGCCCTTCAATCCCAGCATCAATCTGGGAAGCTATGGACTGGCCACCCGTGACCTCTTGTTCAATCCCGATAAATCCATCGGCTTTCAGTCCGGTTTCCATAGTCTGGAACGGTATCTTTACCGGTCTGAAGACGTCCGGTATTACCGGGCAAGGGCCCCCTATTCAGAGCTGTACAATATCGGATTCTTCTTTGAAGATCAGGTGATCCGGGCCAAAGTCAGCCAGAACATTACGCCCCAATGGAACGTCGGCGGAGAGTTCCACGGTGCGCGGGCAGCGGGTTATTATTTCAATCAGCAGTATGGAGATCTGCGCTGGGTCTATTTTTCCTGGTATGAATCCAAAAACCACCGCTACAATCTGCTGACCAATGGGGTATTCAACAGGCTGACTTCTACCGAAAATGGATCCATACTCAATGATACCGTATTCCGGGATCCGGCAAAACGAAGCAGTATTGCGGAATTTACCCGGCTGAAAGGCCAGCGGGACAACCGCCCGCGCAATACCTGGTCCGATAAGGAGATGTACCTGCGGCAGAGTCTGTACCTGGGCAAACTGGACACGATCAACAAGGGGGCACCCGAACAGCAGATCCTGCCTACCAACCGCTTTGCACATAGCCTCAATTTCCGCAGACAGCGATTTGATTTTTATAAGAATGAGGCCGATGTATATGGTGCCTTCCCCTATGCTGAAAGTGTCCTGACCCAGGACACCACCCATCTGACAACGCTCACCAACGATGTATCTTACAGCTTTTACCTGCGGGGCACCGCCCTCTCTTTTATCAAGAACGAAGTCAAACTGGATCTGGGTTATCAGCATGATATGCACTGGTACCGCACCCCGGGCTTCAGCCCTTTTTTGCAGAACAGCACCTTAAAAGCCGGACTGGGTTATCGGTTCAGTGATCGGGTACAGGTAGCCGGCGACTTCCGGCAGATCGTGCAGGGACACAATTTTGGAGATTATCTCTATGAAGCCCAGGTGGATCTGTTGCTGAGCAACAGTGTAGGCAAGATCCAGTTGGGAGCCTATACTCAGAACAAATCCCCGGAACAGGTCTATGAACGGATGGATTATACCTATCATCAATGGGAGCAGGGGTTTGAAAAGACCAAAACCACCAATTTTTCTTTTTCCTACCAGAATGAGCGGTTGAAGTTCAGGGGTCGGGCCGAATACTTTTTGATTCTCAATCACCTTTATTTCAGGGAAGTCGATAATCCCCAGTATGCCCAGGAGCTCATGAAGGTCATCGAGCCTGCGCAGCTATCCACCAATATCAATCTCCTGAAAATATCCGTAGGACAGGATTTCCGGCTCGGAAAATTCCACTTTGACAATTATGCCGTATATCAGAAATCGGACTTCAATGACGTGCTGGCCATTCCCGAACTCTATACCTGGCACAGCCTTTATTATTCAGGCAAACTGAGCGGTGGGGCTATGGACTTCAATGTCGGACTGGATGTGCGCTTCAATACCCCGTTCCGCACCCCTTCCTACTCTATCAATTCCGGCCAGTTCTACAATGATAACGCCGGGATCGAATTTTCTACCTACCCGATTGTCGATACCTGGATTACCGCCACTCTGAAACGGGTGAATCTGTTTCTGAGCTACAATTTCCTCAACCAGCATCTGTGGCCCCGCGGCTACTATACCGTGCGCCGCTATCCTATGCAAAATGCCAATTTCCGGCTGGGTGTGGTCTGGCGGTTTTATGATTGATTTTGGGATTTAGGAAATACGGTTTAGCATGATTTTGAATGAATATCCGGATGAAGTATAGAAGATTACTTGCGCTGCTGCTCCTGATTTTGGCCATGCTGGCCCAGGCCTGTAAAAAAGAGGGGCCGAAACCGGAAGAACCCGGGCCGGAGGAGCCGGGGAAGGAGCAAGCGGTGTTTCCCGGCAAGGAATTGCGCGGGGTTTGGATGACCACCGTCTGGGGTTTGGATTGGCCGATGGGTACCTATTCCATTGCCGGGCAGCAGCAGCAATATAAAGCCTATCTGGACAAATTTGTTTCCCTGAACATCAATGCGGTATTTGTACAGGTGCGGGGCATGGGAGATTCTTTTTACCCCTCATCCTACGAACCCTGGAGTGCAGCCATCACCGGTGTACGGGGTGCAGATCCGGGATATGATGTCCTGGATTTCATGATCCGGGAAGCCCATGCACGGGGGATCCAGTTCCATGCCTGGCTCAATCCATACCGTATTGCCACACGAACCGGTGTTGCCGCCCCCTATCCGCCACTTCACCCATCCATTCCATCGGATTGGGTGATCGATCATGAAAAGATCCAGATTTATAACCCGGCGATTCCGGAAGTGCGCCATCGTTTGGTCACCATCGTCAGGGAATTGATCAGCAGGTATGATGTGGATGGCGTGCATTTCGATGATTACTTTTATCCGGATCCTGCTGCTGCCGGAACGATGGTTTCCGATCAAACGGATTATGAAAAATATGGTGCCGGCCATTCCCGGATCGAGGATTTCAGACGGGACAACGTAAATAAAGCAATTGAATCCGTTTTCCAGGAGATTCTCCAAACCAAACCGGAGGTCGCCTTCTCCGTCTCCCCAACACCAAACAACACCTATAATTACGGGACATTATTTGCAGATGTAGTAAAATGGGACCGCGAAGGATGGGTGGACATCCTGATTCCCCAGCTCTACCAGGAGATCGGCAATCCGTACAATGATTTTCAGCAAAACCTGAATTGGTGGTCAGCGAATCTAAATAAGGCCGCGCTGATGATAGGCTATGGCTATTATAAATTTGGAGACCCGTCTATGCCTGCCGCCTTCCAGTCCGTGACGGAGTTGCAGAAACAATTTGATCTGGTCAGAAAAAAACAGGAGGCGCAGGGCCATGTTCTGTTCAGTGCGAGGTTTATTATGGAAAACAAAATACAGGTCACGGCGAAGCTGGCCGAGCTGTTCAAAAACCCGGCTGTCATGCCCCCGTCACGCAGGACAATATCCTCGCCCCCGACCCCGCCATCCGGTCTGCAATTGCAGGGCAACACCCTGAAATGGACAGGCTCCACAGCGCATCGGTATGTTGTCTATCATTTCCCTGATTTCAGCGAAGCCGGGAAAGTGGTAGCCATCCTTGAATCCACCCAGATGGACATCGGCTCACCCGGACATTATTGTGTGACCGCATTGAGCAGGGACAATCAGGAAAGTACCCCCACGGATTTCATCGAGAAAAAATAACACAAAAAATCAAAATTAATTTTGATTATCGTTTATCTGCATTATATTTGCAGTCCCAATCTGAAGGGAGATTAGCTCAGCTGGTTCAGAGCACCTGCCTTACAAGCAGGGGGTCACTGGTTCGAACCCAGTATCTCCCACCATTCAAGAAACCGTTTTCCATTCAGGAGAGCGGTTTTTTTGTTTTTAGTGCCAATTCATATTTAGAAAAAATTCAAGATGTCACTACAACACATTAAAGAAAAAATACACGAACAATGCGACAGTTATATTCAGCAAAGAATAGAGACGGCTTTGCAGGCTATCGCTTCTGTGCAGGCCGCCGGTGAGGAGGAGACCAAAAGCAGTGCCGGGGACAAGTATGAGACGGGCCGTGAAATGATGAAGCAGGAGATCGAGCGGCATCAGCGATTATTAGCGGATGCGCAACAGATGAAACGATTGCTGGAGAACCTCAAACCGCTTTCCTCAGGCCGGGACCTCTTGAGATCAAAAGAGTCGGTGGAGTCCGGAAACCCCGGGAGTACCAAAAAAGCGGGAAAACCCGGAACAATGCCGGTCGTCAATGTTTCCCAAACGATCGGAGTAGGAAGTCTGGTACAAACCGATCAGGGCCTTTTCTATCTGGCTATTGGGGTGGGCCGCCTGATCGTTGAAGGAAAAGAGGTGTTCGTCCTTTCGCCCTCTGCCCCGGTGGGTAAGCTATTTGTCGGCAGGCAGGCCGGAGATACCTTATCTTTCAATGGCAAACAATATGTTGTTCTGGCCGTAGAATGAGAGCTTTCAGGATAGAT
>JBEBWT010000018.1:0-35763 GCA_040392005.1 Parapedobacter defluvii | reverse complement strand
CCGGGCGTTCGCTCGCTAAGGCCTCTGATCCCAAACTCCAGACCTGCATGTTTTTTTTGAAATGGGTGTGCTGGGAGGTAGGAGGGCAGGAGGCAGTACCTCGCTTACTGAAAATGAAGAAGAAAAAGCTAAAACACCCAAACTCACAGGCTTTGCCTGTTCGGACAGTGTGTGTTTTTGACGCTTTTCCTTCTTGATTTTCCGGGCGTTCGCTCGCTAAGGCCTCTGATCCCAAACTCCAGACCTGCATGTTTTTGCAGAATTTGTGTTCTTGGAGGATTTATATTTTTATTCCAGATTTTTTCTCGCAATTTCCAGTTGAAGAAGCATTTGCCGGGAGAATAGGGGTGACACACTTTTGAGATGGCTGTACATATATTCGTAGTACCGGATGCCTTCATTCAGTTGATTTTTGAATTTGCTGATGTATTTTTCTTTTTTGTCGTTGAGGTTGTGCCGATTGTCATCCACAAACTTTTTGATGTGTTTGACGTACAGGTCCAGTTCGTTGATAAACAGATTGGGCCGGCTGCTTTCCTGCTGGAGCAGGTTGATGCGCCCATAAATGTGGTCGATCATTTCCTTCAGGGAATAGGTCCGGTTGAACCAGGCCAGGTTTGGACCGGGGCAAATGGCCACTGCTGCGTTTTCTTTGGGTTTGAGCAGGTCGTTTTTGAGATAGGCACTGGTGGCCAGCCCTTCACAGAGACAGGTTTTTTCCAGGACTTCTTCCAATTGGCGCTGGTATTCCAGTGGCTCCAGTCCTGCCGACTGCAATTGCTGGATTTTGCGATGCTGGTACTTGCGGGAAGCGGTGCAAATAGGCTCGGAGGTAAATTCAGTGTTGGAAACCAGGTATTTTTTGGTGCAGGGACTGCCAGGTCGGCCTTTTGCAATGCGATCGAGGCGTTGCTGCTCGGCGGTACTCCTGCGGAAATTATTGAAAGGCACGCCCAATGGGGAGGCACCGCTGACATAAAAATCATCGGTGGTGGCATTGGCCACCGCTTTGAGGGTTTGTTCATCGACATTGGTGGCGTCGGGTACCAGCAGGAAAGGACTTCCCCAGCCCGTTCCATCCAATTGATAATAATTGATCAGAAACTGATGTTCGATGGCAGTACCGATCCCTCCCTGCACGGTAATCCGGGTTGGGGGGATTTTTATGATTACGGGGAGAGGATTCCTGTTTTCGGCCGGGCAAGCGTTCATTTCCGAAATCACTGCTTTTTGATAAATTTCTGCCAGTTCTCGAATGAATTCGGAGCGTTTTGTTTTGAATTCTTCCAGAATAGGGCCCAGCAGGAAACCGTCGGTAGCAAAGGCATGTCCTCCACAATTCAAACCGGATTCTATCCTGAATTCGGATACCCAGATTCCTTTTTTCGCCAGGATTTTTGCCTGGATCAGGGCCGAACGGTAATCACTGACTTTCAGAATGATTTTTTTGACCGGTTGGCCGTTCTTATCCGGACGGAAATCTGAAAATTCACTTAGATAGCTGTAAAGCCGGGGATTCAGGCCCGCAGACAGCACAACCGAAGTTCGCAAGGTGCTGTTTGCTGCCCCCCGCAGGGCCGCCAGCGCATCACTGAATTGTTCTCCCAGTGGCTGGTTGTTTTTCCCGACATTCATTTTATCGACTTTGGACATGATATTGACCTCTACCGAACCAGGCTGTATCTGTGTCCTGAGCGCAGCTTGAATTTGTTGTTTTTTCCATTCCCCACGCTCGTTCAGCATGTTGAGATACATAGATTTCATGGGTGAATTTTCCGGCAGATATTCGAAATATTGATCGATCGTATCACCTGATCCGAAGTCCCCATTCTTTAGCATTGCCGTATTGCGCCCGACCAAAATATCCAGCAGGTTTAGATAAGCCGTAATCCGTCTGGCCCGGTAATCTGTTTCGCTTTTGCCGATCGCCTCATATGGAATGCCGGCTTGTCCGCAATGGAACTCCCGCATACGCTCTGTCAGTTCATCATCCACAATGGAAACAACGGAAGTAATGCCAAAATGTGCAACTTTGAGAGGGGTGTCAATGGAAAAAGCAAGGCCCAGTACGGGGATATGGAATGAGTGTGTCATGAATGGGTATGAATATAAGAGCAGTTAAAATAAGGAGGCAATTTCCTGTTTTGGTGCGGGAAATAGCGTAAGGGGAATTACTTTAAAATATAATGCTTGTTACTTTTTGCTGGATGTTTCGGAGGGGTATAAAACTTTGTCAAGCATCGAACTAAAGTTTCCGTTTTGGCAGGGAGGCCACGACGAGTCCGAAACTGTGATCGATCAGGTCCAGAATTTGTGCATCGGATAATTGCCGGTTACAATATACGGTATTCCAATGTTTCTTGTTCATGTGAAAGCCAGGAATGACTGTGGCACTGTATTGCTCCCGCAATTGCAGGGCATACTCGGGATCACATTTTGCATTGAAGCTCAGGGCGTCCATTTGATCCAGCCCGAGGAGCAGGAAGATTTTTCCACCGATTTTGAAGACAAGGGTGTCTGGCCCAAAGGGCAATTCTTCCGTTACACCGGGTTTGCTAAGGCAATATTCTCTTAATTCCTCAATGTTCATGGTTTTAGTTCGTCATCAACGATCATATGCGGTTGGCCCAGGGGACAATTGATGATGCGAACCTGTACTCCGTAAACTGCTGCAATGGTTTTTGCGGTAATGGATTCGGTCGGACTGCCGTAACCGGCAATTTTACCTTTGTCCATGACGATCACCCGATCGGCCCAGCGAAGGGCAAGATTGAGGTCATGGAGTACAATGATCACAATCCTTCCATCCAGCGCAAAGGACCGGGCCAGCTTCATCACTTTGACCTGGTGTTTCAGGTCCAGGGCACTGGTGGGCTCGTCCAGGAGTAGAATTTTGGGATCCCTCACCACGGTACGGGCCAGGGAGGCAATCTGCCTTTGTCCGCCTGATAATTGACTGAGGTGATCCAGTGCCAGATGGGTAATGCCGATCCGTTCGAGTACATCAAGGGCGCGACCGTGAAGTGTTTCGTTTCTGCCGGAAACTGCATCAAACGGAGAGGCTTTCAGAGCGGAAATGACTGCTTCCATGACCGACAGATTGATGTCGTTTGGTACGTGCTGGGGCATAAAACCAATGATGCCGGCACGCTGCCGGGCCGTCATGCCCACCAATTCCCGACCATTGAATTTCATGGATCCCTGTACTTCCAGCAGGCCGGCAAGCGCACGTAACAGGGTGGATTTTCCGGCTGCATTAGGCCCGGTCAATACGGTCACCTGCCCCACTTCAAATGGAGGAATATCCAGTTGGTCAAGGATGGTTTTCCTGCCGTAACCGGCATTCAGGCCTTTGATTTCGAGTTTGCCGATCAATTCACAGCCACTCTCGATCAGGGGAGGTCTTCCTTCCGTTTTTCCCAGTACTTCCTGCTGTTCCAATAACTCCATGTCCTATCAAAATTACGAAAATTTACGGAACTAACCTATTTTGTCCGCTTGTTGAATATCAAAATAATAAAGACAGGTACGCCGATCAGCGAAGTCACGATTCCGACCGGAATAATCGCTCCGTGGACGATGGCTTTGCTGGCAATCGAAGCCAGGGACATGATCAAGGCGCCGGATAGTACGCTGGCAGGCAGGGAAAAGCGATGATCTTCACCGACTAGTAGTTTGGCAATATGCGGACCGACCAGGCCGATGAAACCGATGGTGCCTACAAAAGAAACAGAACCGGCGGTCAGGATACTTACCCGGAGCAGGGACAGAAAACGCAGACGGCCCACATTGACCCCAAAACTTTTGGCACTGTCTTCGCCCAAACGCAGGGCGGTCAGTTTCCAGGCGGATGCCAGGGAAAAGGGAACGATCGCGAAAATGATGATCAGCAGAAAACGGATACTTTCCCAGTTGGCTTTGGTCAGGGATCCCAGGCTCCAGAAGATAAACTGCTGCAATGCTTCGGCGCTGGCCATGTATTGCAGAATGCCGGTAAAGGCATTGAAAGTAAATACGAGTGCAATTCCGAAGAGTACGAGGCCTTCGGGTCCTGCTCCTTTCAGGGAGGAGAGGGTTTGCAACAGCATGGTGGCCCCAAAAGCGAATAGGAAGGCATTGGCCAGAACCATCCATTCCGTGCCGACACCGGGCAGGCTCACCCCGATAATAATGGCCAGTGCGGCTCCGAACGATGCAGCGGCTGAAACTCCCAGCGTGAAAGGACTGGCCATCGCATTGTTCATGATGGTCTGCATTTCACATCCTGCAATGGACAGAGAAGCCCCCACAAGCAGGGCCATAATGGAGTAGGGCATACGTACTTCCCAGACGATGACCTGGGTAGCCAGATCCATGGAATCTTTTGAAAACAGGGTTTTCAACACGTCCGTGAAGCCGAGGGTAGAAGGTCCCACTGCAATGTCCACACAGAAGGATATGATGGTGGCTCCTGTCAGTGCAAAAAGCAATAGGACACGCTTTGTAAACTGCTTGCGGTATCCTATTGCTATATTTTCTTTTTCTTGTGACAAATCTATTGTTTCAATTCCGCAAAGAAAACACCTTTTAGCGGTAATGCCAAGAATCGTTCGTTTATTTCTTTCAGGACACCGTGCGGATTGAGTTTTCCGAAGAGTTCGGGATGGGTCCATTTGGCCATCGCTTCTACCGCAGCAATATTGAGTGGAGAATCATAGAACAAATGCCACATACCATATACTTTGCCTTGCTGGATGGCGTTGAGGGGACTGACCACTGAACGGGAAGCCAGGTAATGCAAACTTTGTTGTGTCTGATAGGCATAAATATCCTGACCGATCACCAGACCATCTTCACCCGGCACGGCAATGCCGGTGGCAATATAAATGTCCGGCTGTTCGCTGATGACATATTCCATATTGAGCGTGCCGACTTCGCCCGGAAGAATGGTGCCGATATTGGTACCTCCTACAAATTCGATGAATTCACCCAGGTTGCCCTTGCCCGGAGATCCGGGAGGTACATTGCCGCGGATCATTTCCATATAGACTTTGGGGCGGGGCAGGTCCGGGTGTTTGGCCAGGGTGCCTTTGATGTGATTCATCCGTCTGTTGTAGAAGGAAGCAAATTCGGCTGCCTTTTTTTCCTGTCCCAGGACCATACCCAGGATCTGTATGCTGGGGACGGTATTGGTGAAGGGGTGCAGCCTGAAATCCACAAAAACAATCGGGATACCTGCGGCCTCCAGTTGGCGGATTACATCCGCTGATCGGGCATCCGGGCCGTGGGAACCAGCACCAAAGATGGCCAGATCCGGTCTCAGGGAAATGATCTGCTCGGTAGAAACAGTTTCCTTGCCGGAAGATCCGATGGAAGGAATATTGGCCATAGCCGGATAGGCTTTGAGATATTCTTCATACAGCAATCCACCCGATTTTTTGAAATCGCCCGTCCAGCCGGCTACAATGCTGACCGGATCGGGGTGGAGCAGGGCCAGGGTGGTCAGTTGGCGGCCTTCCCCCAATATAATCCGTTTGGCCGGGGCATCCAGTTTGACCTCTCGTCCTACAATATCTGTGACGACAATGGATTGAGCGGGAGCGTTAAAGCCAAAAATCACAAGGGCCAGGGTTGTGATAACCAGGTTTTTCAACTTCGATATTTTGATGTTCATATCTGTTTTTTCTGATAATTATTTTTTTGCCGGTTCAATCAACACGACCGAATCTCCGTTTTTCAATGGAGTAGGAGGGGTCTGTCCTTCCCTGACCCGGGTACCTACCTGCTTGTTGGTGACATATACTTTGCCGGTGCTTTCATGGACAGCGACCGTGTTTGCCAGTCCTTCAGTGGGCAATTCGCTCACCTGATAAGTGCTGCCATTGATGGTACTGACCGAGTTGCCCTGGCGGTTGGCCGTATAGATCATGTTGTGTTTGCTGTCAAAAGCCACACCGATCGGATTGGTACCCACCTTTACTTTTTGGATCAGGGAACCGTTAGCGGCATCCAATACACTCAGCTCACTGCTTTGGTAATTGGTCACAAAAAGACGTTTGCCGGCTTTGTCCAGTGCAAGATTCATGGGACTTTCTCCGCCGGAAGGGAATGAAGCGATTTTTGAACGGGTCTTTGTATCATAAACCACAATGCTGTTTTCCCCCATTACGCTAACATACAATTTATTATTTTCTGCATCTACGGCCAGGCCGGTGGCTGTTTTACCCATATTTTCCAGGGAGTACAGATAGGTTTGGGTCTTGCCATCAATGACCCAGATGGTACTGGGATCACCGACATCAGATACATAGACCAGGTTGTTGATCTCATCGACCACGAGTTCACGGGTATGGCTTCTTTCGGCACCATTGGAAATCGTGGCCAATACCTTGCCGGTTTTCAGATCGACGGCATGCACCGAATTGGAGCGGGTGTTGCTGGTGTAGAGTACTTTTGTTTTCTGATTGATTCCCAGACCGAAACCGGGAATTTCACCCAGGCTGATGCTGTCCTGTACGGTCAGCGTCCGGGGATCCAGTTTATAGATATGTGGCCCTGATTTGCCAGTTTGGCCGACGGAAGCCACATAGACCGCTCCGCTTTCCTGCTCAACTACGATCTCATAGATACCAGCGCCTACTGCCTGGGCTTTTGTCAATTGCTGTGCCGAAACAGGGGTGACCGCAAGGGCGAGCGCAAGTCCTGCTCCCGTCAGGAGAGCGGATCTGAATATTTGGTTATTATTTTTAGTGTTCATTTTTTTATATTTAATTTTAATTTTCTCGTTTTTCTTCGAATACCAGCCCGCTGAACCATTGGTAGAAGTCTGGAAACGTTTCTCTCCAGTATAATGCACCGTGTCTTCCTGCGGGATTCATTTTTAGGGTAATTTTTGGAGAGGCCACTTTTTCAAGCGATTCAATGGCCCGGGCCACATCATCCTGCATGCGCACGAATGTACCGTCCGGTTTCCGGCGGTTTTCCTGCTGTCCGGCATAGAAATAAATGTGTTGCTGTCCGATTTCGTTTATTTGATGGGGAAATTGGGCCAGTTGCTCCAGGTCTTTCTCCAGATTGTCTTCATCCAGCCAGATGGAAGGCGAGAATACTCCCAGTATTCCAAATATTTCGGGATAATACAACCCGGCATAAAACGAAACCAGACCGCCCAGTGAGCTGCCGGCAATCGCAGTGTGATCTTTGTCGGGAAGGGTGCGGTAATGCCGGTCAACATAGGGTTTGAGGGTTTCAACAATAAAGGCAATGTATTGCTGTCCTTCCACCTCAGGATGCTGCTCATTGGGATGAAAGAAGAACTCGGGTTCCCGGTCCTGGTAATCGTCCTGATGGTTGATGGCCACCACGATGCAGGGATTGGCAACTTCATCCAGCGTTTCATCTACCGCCCATTCTACCGGCCCGATGCGTCCCTGTGAGGTTGCCTCATCAAAGAGATGCTGCCCATCCTGCATATAGATCACCGGATATCTTTTGCTGTTGCTGGCATAGCCGGCTGGCAGATAGATCCAGATCTTGCGGTGACGGTCCAGTTGGGGCATGTAAAAGGCACTGTTCAGCAAATGCACGTTTTCAGAGGCGGTGCTGGCCGGAAAATCATCCCGCCAGCCCGCAATCTGCGTGACAATGGTCGTGTCCCGTCCCAGTGCGGCCAACCGTGGACTGGTCAGACGACCCTGTGCGGTACATTCTGAGTGCTGCCAGCTTCCCCGTGTGAATTTGTATTCCACCCGGTCGCTGGGGACGTCCTTCAGTTGGACGGTAATCCCCAGGCTGCCGTCTTCTGCCCGCTGCAGCCTCATTTCTTCTGCGGCCGGATTCCAGCCATTGAAGTTGCCGGTGAGATAGATAGGCTCGTCCACATGCGTGGGAGGTACCCGGTCAATCCGGACCGTAAGGACCTGTTGGGCCATCATTCCCATCGGTGCGATGCAGCACGACAATACGATCATGAAGTTTTTCATACCGGAACTGATCACGGACACTCTGATTATTCGATTTCAATTTTATGGAAACCGGAGACACCACCTCCCACATTGACGCTGAAGGACAGGGTCGCTGAATTGGTACCGGCATTATATTCGTAATATCCGTTTTCACCCGCTTTGGTAGAACCTCTCAACAGGATTTTACCATCCACCTCAACCGCGGCCATCGCAGCGCCCGGATTGGTACCGACCGGAACCCCGGTGATTTCCCGGAACGTTTTGGAAGCATCACTCACATCCAGTGAATAAAATTTCCAGATATCTGCCGAGTTGATATTGCCAGCACCACCACCGGTCAGGGTTTCAGTATTGAGGGTCAGGATCAGGCGGCCATTTTTTGCGAAAACACCCACGAATTTTCCATTGTCCGTAGCTCTGAAATCCGAAAATTTCAGTTCCCAACTGCTGTCAATATCGGTGGCATTGGCTTTGATGCGGACAATTTTTGATTTTCCACCCAATGCCGAGCGCCCCTGGGTCACGATGTACAGGTCGCCGTTGGTATCAAAATCATACATGTGGTTTTCATTGATATACGCAATACTGCCAGTATCTTCGATTTTGATCGTCTTTTCATAATTGCCGGTCGCAATATCGATCACAGCAATATAGACATCCGGAAAGTAATCATCGAAGAAACCGATCTGATTGACCGGGCTGGTTGCATAGGTAATGTTGGCAAAAAGTTTACCTCCTTTGATGGCCAGCAATTTTTGACCGACGGAGCGGAATGTAATGGCATCCACACCTTCACCTCTTTCCTGTACGGCAGCGCTCAGATCCAGTGAACCTGTGTTGGCCATCGTAGCTGGGTTGAATTTCTGGATTTTGGTCGGTTCGGCTGCATCCCAGTAGAATCCACTGGTTTGGTTCTGGATCACCAGATTGCCCGTACCAAAATATTTCGCGGCAGCGGCAGCATCTTTGGAAGCAATAAATTGACCGGAACTGACGGTACCATCTTTTGTGATTTCAATTTTTTCGATTCCGGTAGCATAGTCAGAGGTGCGGAACATCTTGAAAATATAGTTTTCATAGACTCTCCAGCCGCCCATGCCCTGGCCTTCCAGGGAACCGGAGGTGGCATTGGAAACGGTGCCGGTCGGATATTCGTCAAAGGCAGAAATAAATCCGGCTTTGGTACCGGACACCCGGTCTGCCAGCGTGATCAGTACATATTTCTCGGTAGTTTCGGGGAGCGGATCAGGATCATCTTTGGTGCAGGATGAAAGGAAGAATCCGGCGATTACCATTGTAAATAGCGCAAAAATATTAATTGTTTTCATATTGATTTTTATTTATTTAATGAGTAATTCTTATTTATTTATTTAATGAATAATTCAGTTTTAAATGCAGACTCCGGCCCGGCCGCTGGATCTTGTAATAATCATACAGCTTGGTATCGGTGACATTTTTGACCTCGAATCCCAAAGTAATGGGCTGATGGGCCAGGTAATAGTTGAACCCCACATTCAGCAGGTGCTGATCAGGGATCAGATTGGTGACCGCAACCCCCGATTTCCCGAACAGACCCAGAAAACCCTGTGGTTCTTTGTCCCGTGGAATGTGGTTGAGGTAAAATTCACGGATATAGTTCCAGTGCAGATAGGTTTTGAAAGCATCGCCGGAGCCAAACAAATCAGAAAACTGTCCTGCAACACCCGCATTTGAAAAGAAATAAGGGGTATTGCGCAGACGGGTTCCCTCGATCCATTTATATAAACCTTCTCCGATGTCCACCATGCGGTTGTCCTGCCAGGTCACATTGCCCTGAAACGTCCAGTTTTTCGCAAAACGGTAATTCAGGTCCAGATCAAAACCATAGCCCCGGATGCTGTCCAGATTCTGGTATTGGGCGAAGGGAGGCTGTACCGGCACCAACAGGATCATGCCTTTGGTTTTGCGGTAAAAGGTGCCTGCTTCGAAATGTAAACGATCGGTGTCATAGGAATAACCCAGATTGACATTGAAGCTGCGTTCGGGTTCCAGTTGAAAATTGGGTGCCCTGGTGTCGCTGTCCCCGAACAACTCAGCCTCACGGGGCAGGCGATTCGTCAATTCCACGGAGGCACGTATGAAACTGCGATGGTTGATCACGTATTTGACCGCATTTCCCAGCCCGAAATTGTGGTTGCTGGTTTCGGTGAATTGATCCAGATCGGTAGCATTGGCCAGAAATCCATTGATCCCCCGGGCCATAAAATGAAAATATTTGAATGTTGCCTGATTGATCAGCCTGTTGTTCAGCCAATTGGATTCCCAAGTCAGTCCGGAGATGGTTTTGTGAAAGGTGGCCTCTTTGCTCAGTACATCTATATCCGTCCCGCTGAACCGCAGGCCATAGGGATCCGATCCGATCCGGTTATTGTGATTGATGACCAGATTGGCCTCAAGTTTATGGCGTGTGTGGAGCCGGTAATATATATTGGTTCTGCTTATTATATTATCGAAGTCGATCCGGGCGAGTGATCTCCGCGGACTTTCACCCATGCTGCTGCCCGGTTTGAAATTACCGTACCAGTCATAGGTCCCCATGACCGTATCGATACGTGATCGCTCGATGGTGCTGTAAGAAACAAACTGATCCAGTCCCAGTCTTTGGTCCAGCCATTTCTTTTGATAACGCAGGGAAGGGACCAGGCCCTTGTTATGTGTCATCAGCGCACCATAAGCATTGGTCATCAGGGCCGGGTGCTGGGATTCTCGGTCGATCCGGTATTGTGCCAATGAGAACCGCAGTTCATCCGCCCAAAGCGTGTTTTTTATTCCCCCGGACACTTCCACAAAATGTTGTTTGTAGCCATTATGGAATAGCGGGACTGTCACCGGCACAGGGTTGGCATTCTCATCCACTACCTGTACATCGGCCATGTAATCGTTGTCGGAATAATTGTAAAATGCGTCCAGTCCTACAAAATAATTGCTTCCAATCGTTTGATAAGCGGATAATTGACCAATATGGGTATTGAAGGAGGCAATTTCATAGGAGGCGTTGAGACGGGCGTGCTGCTGGGTTTTGGTGACCAGATTGACCGCTCCTCCCAGGGCATCTCCTCCCAGAGAAACCGGTACGACCCCTTTATACACTTCCACCCGTTCCAGCAGATTGATGGGCACATTATTGAGTCCATAACCGCCTCCCAGATATTCAAGTGGGATCCCATCTTTGAAATATTGTACGGAATTGCCCTGAAATCCATTGATGGAAATATCCACCGCATTGCCCAAACCCCCACTCTGCCGCATGCGTATGCCGGTAGAACGGTTCATCAATTCGGCCAGTGTGGTCGGTTGTTCAGCAGCTTTGGCCACATCAATGACCACGGCACGGACTGCCTGCTCCCGCGCCTGCCGGGTCCGCGTCCCGCCAAATATGATCACATCCTGGATCTGCCGGTTTTCTGCAGCCATTTCGAGCTGGATCGTCGCAGAAGGATGTTGGGTGTCGAGCAGAATATCGAACCGCTGATCCTGATAGCCCATGTGGCTTGCGGTCAATGTATATTTGCCAAACGGGAGTCCCGCAAAGCGGAAAGCTCCCTCCCGGTCACTTTTTACTTGCCTGGTGAGCAGGGGAGTGCCGTCTTCAGCGGTGGCCGTACTGGAGAGGTATATGCTGACTTCCGTGAGTACATTCCCTGTTTCATCCCTTGTCGTTCCGTTAATCTGCGTGTTTTCCTGCAGGAGCCCTGCGGACAACAGGGCAAAATGAAGTATTGAGAGTATAAAGCTAACCACGTCTAACCTATTTTTAACCCCGTTTCAGATCGGGATTAATTTCGGGGGCTAATTTAGACTAAATCCAAATAAGAAACAAATTTAAGGTTGCTTTTGTTGTGATTATCTGTTTTTCCAAAACACTATTTCCCCAAATTCATATGAATTTGGGGAAATAGTGTTGCAGCGAAAACCTACTTCCGCAATATCACATTGCAGACGTAGTGAAACCGTCAAAAGATATTCTGATGATTAGGCGTAGGGGTTTATTGACCGCCGATCCGGATGGCAGCCTTTTCTTCCGGTGTCAGTTTTTTGAATGCGGCATAGGAATCCATGATATACAGCATAAAGGTTTCTTCATCGCTGTTCAGCACAAACTCCTTGGTGGGGCGGTACTTATTCATGAATAAAACAAGGTCTTCTCCCCGCAGGGGCGTGAAGTTCTGAATGATCCCCACCGAAAACCGTCTGTCAATAAACCTCCGCTCTTTTTCTGCGATCAGGAGGTCATAGCGTTGTCTGGCCTGTCGCCCGGCCTGTCCGAAGAGCCGGGAAGGAGACAATCTGATACCCCCCCGTTCTTTCGAAGTTTCACTAAACTGACCTTCTTTTTTTGCTTTTTCCAGTTCGATTTCCAGCCGGGCATCGGTGATCGTCCGGATATTGACCTCATCAATACGGATGCTTTCACTGCTTGCCGTCAGGTAAATACGTTTGAGTTCAAAGCTCGTGATAACCAGGGTATCGGTACGGTAACCCGTATAATGGAATTGCATCAGATCATTGATACTGGCAGAAATACTGAACTGCCCTTGTGCTCCTGTTTCCACTTCCTGTCCGGTGGACAGATTGGTGACCAGGACATATTGCACAGGCCGGTCGGTCTGGAGATCCAGTACCAGACCATTGAATAGTTCTTGCTTTTCCTGCGCCTGCGACCAGAGGGGCAGGGCAGAAAAAGCAAGAAATACCCAAAGAAAACAGCTCAGTTTACCTAAACTTGTTTTTAAGCAACTGAAACTTATTTTTAATTGCTCTTTTCCCATCGGTTATTGTCCGGATTGTGATCCGGAAATACTTTGTCCGGATCGATCTGCACGGCTACTACTTCTTCGGTACTCGGATATTTGAAGGCAAAACTCTTGTTGCGCTCCCAGATTTCGACCGGAAGCCTCATGCGGTGTACCTGGCCGCTTTTTGTTGTGATATCGACTACAAGGGGCATGGGTAGTTTTTCCAGATTATCTACGGTGATAACGACTCCATTTTTAGGATCACCATCCGGGTGGGTCACTGTCCGGATTGCCTGATCCAGCCTCCAGTTGTATTGGAACCAGCCACGCCAGAACCAGTTCAGGTTTTCTCCTGCCACATTTTCAATGGTGCGGAAGAAGTCTTCCGGGGTCGGGTGTTTGTAGGCCCAGTATTCAATATATTTTTTGAATGCCCGGTCAAAACGTTCCGGTCCCAGTATTTCATTGCGCAGCAATGTCAGGCCGTATCCAGGTTTGCGGTAAGCCAATGTGCCGATATTCCTTTCCTGCATATTTTGAGGAGTGGACATGACCGGTTCCAGATTTGGATTGGTGTACAGCTGTGCCATGCGGTTTGCATCACCCATCGGGCGATAATATTCTCCATTATTGAATGCTTCTGTGGAAAGAGAGTTAATAAAGGTATTGAACCCTTCATCCATCCAGGCATGCAATCTTTCATTGCTGCCCACAATCATCGGGAACCAGATATGTCCGAATTCATGGTCGGTCACTCCCCAGAGACCACCGCCTTTGGAACGGTGACTGCAGAATACGATGGCCGGATATTCCATGCCACCAATATTGGCCGCTACATTGACGGCCACCGGATAAGGGTATTCTCTCCATGTTTTTGAATAGTATTCAATGGATGCTTTGGTGTATTCGGTGGAACGTTCCCAGGCATTTTCTCCATAACTCTCTACCGGATAAGCGGAAAGAGCCATTGCTTTGCGGCCATCCTCCAGATTGATCCGGGCTCCATCGACCACAAAGGCCGCTGAAGATGCCCAGGCCACATCGTGTGCTTTTTCGAGTTTGAATTTCCAGGTCAGTTCCTTTTTGCCTCGGGGACGGGACGCAGGATCGGTCACCTCTTCCGGACGGCGGATCATGACGGTCTCCTCACTTTCTGTGGCCTGTTTCCAGCGGCGGAATTGTTCGGGGGTATAAACATCTTCCGGATTGAGCAAAGCGCCTCCCATAACCACGATGTGATTGGCCGGAGCCGTGATTTCTACCTGATAATTACCAAATTCCAGATAAAATTCACCAGGCCCGGTATAGGGCTGTGTATTCCATCCCAGGATATCATCATAGACGGCAATCCGAGGAAACCACTGTGCAATGGCAAAGATTTTGCCGTTTTTGGTCTCCAGAACAGAAGTACGGTCAGCACCATATTCCGGTACGGTGTAATCGTATGCAATTTTCAAGGTGGTTTTCCCTCCCTGTGCAGCCAGTCCCTGCGGTAAAAATACCTGCATCCGGGTGTCGGTAATCATATATTCCAGTGGATTTCCCTTTCCGTCCACTACGGAATGAATGTTGTATCCTCCATCAAATTCGGATTGGGCACTGCCATAACGACTGTTGCTGAGTGGCACGATCAGTTGGCCCCGGCCCTCCTTTGTAAACATGTTCTGATCCAGTTGCAGCCAGATAAAATCCAGCTCATCCGGACTGTGGTTGGTATAATCCATGGTGACTTGCGCCTCAATATGGTTGTTTTCATCCTGCAAACGAGCCTTGATGTGATAGTCCACTTCATTTTGCCAGTATTTCGGCCCGGGCTTCCCGCTTGCGGAACGGTATTCATTCCCGTTATTCTTATAGAAGAATGGATTGAATGCTTCTACATAATCGTATTTGGTGTCGATCTGGGGCTGCTGCTGTTGTCCCGCTCCCCTGGGTTGTGCCACAGCGACAGAGAACAGGGAAGCTATCAAGGCAACCCCACCTATGCTGCGGATCGTTTTGGATAAATAATTCATGGTGTATTGGTTATGATATAATAATATTTATAATAATATTCAGAATTCAGATTATTCAGACAGAAAAAAAATCGCGGTATTCATTTTCATCGAAACCCAGCAGTATTCCTTTGGATGATTCGATGACCGGTCGTTTGATGCTGCTGGTGTGTTCCTGCATAAACCTGCGGGCGGTCTGGCCATCAATGATTGTTTCCTGGACTGCAGCCGGTATTTTCCGCCAGGTCGTGCCTCTTTTGTTGAGCAGTTTTTCCCAACCCAACTCTTTTTCCCATTCTTTCAGCCTGGCTTCAGTGACGCCTTCCTTTTTGAAATCGTGGAAGGTGTAGGGTATGTGATGCTCGTTCAGCCAGGTCAGGGCTTTCTTTACCGTATTGCAATTTTTGATTCCATAAATATGCATCTCCGATCAGTTTACTAATGCATTCATCAGATCTGCTTCACTTCTGACACCATTCCAATAGGTTTTGAGCAATCCTTTGCTATCGTAAATATAGGTGGCCGGATATTGGGTGGGCACGTGGAATTTATTGACAAAATCTATATTCCGGTCGTACAGCATGTGTACATTGTCCTTGCCGTTCAGATTCGGGGCAAAGCGATCGAAGAATGTGCTCATCAGGGCCGGATCATTCATCGAAATAAAATAGAAATTGACATTTTTTAGTTTATCCATGTTTTTGCTGATGTCGGCTGCTTCATGCTGGCAAAAGGAGCAACTGGGGTCAAAAAAGATAAAGACCTGTTTGTCGCCGGGTCCAAGATTGGATTTTTCAAAACGTATCCCGCTTTTCAGTACATAAAATGTGAAATCGGGGATCGATTTGGCCGGATCCTGCGCCGAAGGCTGGGCCTGCTGGTGAGCGTTTTGTGCATTTGAAGAGGCCTGGGCCGCCTGGGTGCTTTGCTGCTGATCATTTGCTCCTGCCGCACTTTGCGGGGCATTGGATGAATTACCTCCACAGGAGAGTAATAAAACCAGCGGAATCATTAAAAATGAAGTTTTTGAGGAAAATGCCATGAGGAATTTTGCTTATGTTACTTTTTCAAACTTAGCTATTTTGTATTCAATTACAAAACAAAATATGATGGCCGGGTTTAGAACATGCCCAGTTGGCCATTGTCGTCGATCTGTACATCGTCCGGATTGGTGATTTCAAAATCAACACTCTCTGTATCTTCCTCTGTGGTTTGTGCCGGTTTATTTTGTGCCGGCTCTGTTTCAGATTGTCCTGCTTTTGATATTGTAACAATATCTTCACTCAAGTCTTTTTCTTCAAATAGAGCGGTCACTTTGGTGACCGGATGTGGATTCAGGCGATTGCCCTGGGCTTTCATTCCTTTTACCTCGATCAACTCCGCCAGATTGACCTCCTGGGTTTCGGGATTTTTGGTTTTCCCTTTCAGGAGTGACAATTCCACCGAAGGAGCGGCCACATTGGTTAGGAGGATCAGTTTTGACTTTGGATCATCGTTTATGATGGTCGTTTTCCGCCCGATCGGCGTGTCCTCAAACATAAAACGTTTGACAAAATGATTGCCGGATTTGCCATCGAGGTGAACCGCCGTATAGACCTGTTCAGGATTATATTTTTCAATGCGGATGGTTTTGGGATCAAAATGATTGCTGAGATCAAAGGAGCAGAGCTCGTAAACACCCTCGGAGGTGACCGTTAGGATTTTGTCTTCTCCGTCAAATTCCCCCAGATACTGGCCGCGCCCATCGGCATTGAGACGTTTGAGAATGTCGTCATACCAGATCTTGCGTCCGGCCAGGGTGGAGACCCCTTTTGCTTTGAGAACGATTTTTTTGACCGGGTATTTGGAGACGATATTTCCCTGGGAACTCCGGCCTTTGATCGCAATTTCTGCAAAATCCATATCGAATTGCAGTTTCCGGAGTTTTGAGTGGGGGCGGAGCTGGACCTGGATGACTTCGGCTTCTCCATTCGGATTGGCAGTGAAGTACAGGACCTTTGAATTTTTACCTCCTTTTGTCAGGTCGTATTCCCGGTCACGGGTGATGCCACCGATTGCAAAACGCTTGATGTAGGAAACGCCCGTGCCTCCATCTTTATAAACCATATTATAGATGGTGCGCTCGTCGTTTTTCTTGAATACGGCGGCGTGGATAATATCTTTTCCCACAAAGACCTTTTCCTGCACCTTGGTGACCACAAACTGACCATCGGCACGGAAAGCAATAATATCATCCAGATCCGAGCAGTCACCTATGTATTCGTCTTTACGCATGGAAGTGCCGACAAAGCCATCGGCCCTATTGACATAAAGTTTGACATTGGCCAATGCCACCTGCGAGGCTTCCACCTTGTCAAACAGGCGCAGTTCGGTTTTCCGTTCTCTTCCCTTGCTGTATTTTTCCCGGATCTTCTCAAACCAGGCGATGGCATAATCGGTCAGGTGGCGTAAATGATGCCTGACCTGTTTGATTTCCTTTTCCAGTGCAGCCATCAGATCATCTGCTTTTTTGACATCAAAGCGGGTGATGCTGCTCATGGGTTTTTCAATCAGGCGTTTATAATCTTCCGGCAGAATTTCCCGGTAAAACTGTTCAAAAAACGGGGTAAACAAACCGTTCAAAACGGCGACTACCCGATCGAAATCCTGTGAACCTTCATAATCGGGGTGCTTGTACATGCCCTCCTGAATGAATATTTTCAGCAGATTGCTTGAAAAAATCCGCTCCTGCAGCTCGTTCAGCTTGATTTCCAGTTCTTTTTTGAGCAGGGCCCTGGTCTGGACCGTGTTTTCTTTCAGAATGTCATTGACACTCATGAACCGGGGTTTGTCGTGCTGGATGACACAGGTATTCGGCGAGATGGATACCTCGCAGGCCGTAAAGGCATAAAGGGCATCGATGGTGACGTCCGGTGAAATATTGGGGGCCAGATGGACAATGATCTCTACATGCTGCGCAGTATTGTCTTCGATCTTTTTGATCTTGATCTTACCCTTTTCATTGGCCGAAACAATACTGTCTATCAATCCACCGGTGGTCGTGCCAAACGGGATTTCGGTAATAGCCAGGGTTTTTTTATCCCTTTCTTCAATTTTGGCCCGGATCCTGATTTTACCACCCCGCTGGCCTTCATTATAAGCCGAACAGTCGGCCATCCCTCCGGTGGGAAAGTCAGGCAGCAGATTGGCCTGTCCTCCTTTGAGAATCTCGATGGAAGCATCCAGCAACTCAATGAAGTTGTGGGGCATGATTTTGGTGGCCAGACCCACCGCAATCCCTTCCGCACCCTGTGTCAGCAACAGCGGGAATTTGACGGGCAGGGTAACGGGTTCCTTATTCCGGCCATCATAGCTTTGCTGCCATTCGGTGGTATCGGGATTGAATACGACATCCAGTGCGAATTTGGAGAGCCGGGCCTCAATATACCGGGGTGCGGCAGCGGAGTCCCCTGTGACTGGATCGCCCCAGTTTCCCTGACAGTCGATCAGTAGATTTTTTTGACCGATCTGTACCATGGCATCCCCGATGGAGGCATCCCCGTGCGGATGATATTTCATGGTATTCCCGATGACATTGGCCGCTTTGTTGAAACGTCCGTCGTCCATTTCCTTCAGGGAATGCAGGATACGGCGCTGAACGGGCTTGAACCCGTCATTGATATGGGGTACAGCACGATCCAGAATGACATAAGAAGCATAGTCCAGAAACCAGTTTTCATATAAACCGGATAAAGGAATCGTCTGGCTACCTAAAGATTGTTCTTCCATATGCTATTTAATACAGGGCTCCTATATATGCTAATATTGTGTATATGCTAATATTATAATGCGTCCAGACTGTTCCGCAAAATCTGCAACCTGGATTGGGCATCTGCTTTTTTATTCTGCTCATTGGCCACAATCTCCGGCTTGGCATTCTGCATGAACCGCTCATTGCTTAATTTGGCTTCTACCGATCGGAGGAACCCTTCCAGATAAACGATATCTTTCTGGATACGCTCTTTTTCAGCTTCTACATCTATTTCAGAAGCAGTATGCACGAAAAACTCGTCTTTGTCCACAAGGATGCCGGTGGTGCCGGCGGGTTTGCTATCGACCTTTTGCAGTTCACTGATATTGGCCAGTTTTTGCAGGGCTTCCTCGTATTGGGGCAGCCAGTTTTCGCCTCCGGCCAGTTTCAGGCTGAGCGCCAGGGTGGTTTTCGGTGCAATCTGTAGATTGTTTCTCAGGTTCCGGATTTCCGAAACTACCTTTTTATAATGTTCAAATCCATCCAGTGTCTGCTGATCATAGGTTTGCAGGCCGGGGAAATCAGCCACCACGCAGCAATCCTTTTCATTCCGCTGCCCGAACAGTTCATCATGCCACAATTCCTCGCTGATGAAAGGCATGAAGGGGTGGATTGTTTTCAGCAGGGTCTCAAAATAGCCTTTGGT
The DNA here is from genome assembly GCA_040392005.1 of Parapedobacter defluvii. GTDB lineage: Bacteria > Bacteroidota > Bacteroidia > Sphingobacteriales > Sphingobacteriaceae > DASRQK01. Next base: position 16,615 of record JBEBWT010000018.1, on the reverse strand, counting down.
TTTTTCCAGGGCTTCTGCTCCGATCGGCTGCTGATAGGCCGGTTTGATCAGTTCAAGATACCAGGAGCAGAAATCATCCCATACCAGTTTATAGGTCGCCATGAGTGCATCGGAGATGCGATAGGCGGCAAAATGATCTTCAATTTCTTTCAGGGCTTCATGGAAGCGGTGTTCGAACCAATGGATGGCGGTAGCCTGTGCCGGGCTGGTGCTGACCGCAGCCGATACTTCCCAGCCTTTGACCAGGCGGAAGGCATTCCAGATCTTGTTGGCAAAATTCCGGCCCTGTTCACAATAGGAGACATCAAACATCAGGTCATTGCCCGCAGGGGAGGAGAGGAGCATGCCCACCCGCACCCCATCGGTGCCGTATTCGGCCATCAGTTCCAGGGGATCCGGTGAATTTCCCAGGGATTTGGACATTTTCCGGCCCAGCTTGTCCCGGACGATCCCGGTCAGATACACATTCCGGAACGGGGGTTGCTCCCGGTATTCATGGCCGAAGATGATCATTCTCGCCACCCAGAAAAACAGGATTTCCGGGGCCGTGATCAGATCACTGGTCGGGTAATAATAGTTGATCTCTTCATTGCCGGGATGGCGGGTGCCGTCAAAAACGGACATGGGCCACAGCGCGGATGAAAACCAGGTGTCCAGTACGTCTTCTTCCTGACGGATTCCCTGCGCTGACTTTCCTTCGGCCACAAACTGAGCCGCTGCTTCTGCTTCCGTTTTGGCTACTACCCATTCATTTTGGTCATTGTACCAGGCTGGAATCCGCTGTCCCCACCACAATTGTCGGCTGATGGTCCAGTCCTTGATATTTTCCATCCAGTGCCGGTAGGTATTGATAAATTTATCCGGGATGAGCCTGATGGCTCCTTCATTGACATAGTCAAGGGCGGGTTTGGCCAATGTTTCCATCCGGCAGAACCACTGCATGGACAACTTCGGTTCGATCACGGCATCCGTGCGTTCAGAAAAACCAACCTGTGATTTGTATTCTTCGATTTTTTCAATCTGTCCGGCTTCTTCCAGCAATTGGACGATCTGCTTGCGGGCCTTGAAACGGTCCTCGCCCACCAGTATCCCTGCTTTTTCATTCAGTCGGCCATCCTCGTCCAGAATATCAATGACTTCCAGATTGTGCTTGATGCCCAGCTCATAATCATTGAGGTCATGGGCAGGTGTGACTTTCAGGCAACCTGTACCAAACTCCCTTTCCACGTATTCATCCGCAATGATGGTGACCGGGCGGTTGATCAGTGGTATCAGGATTTTTTTGCCGATCAGGTGCTGGTAGCGATCATCTTCCGGATGTACACAGACTGCGGTGTCGGCCATAATGGTTTCCGGCCGGGTGGTGGCAATGGTCAGGTAGTCGCCTGCGCTGCTTCCTGATGCCGTCTCCGTGGGGCCTGCCGCTGCTGCGCCTTTATCCGCCAGCTTGTATTGAATATAATATAATTTCTGATTGACTTCCTTCCGGATCACTTCCTCATCGGAAAGGGCAGTTTTGCCCTGGGGATCCCAGTTTACCATCCGTACGCCCCGGTAGATATAGCCTTTTTTATAGAGCCGGATAAAGGTATCGATGACCGCCTCGCTCAGGTCTGGATCCATCGTAAATTTGGTCCGGTCCCAGTCGCAGGACGCTCCCAGTTTTTTCAACTGCTCCAGAATGATCCCTCCATATTTTTCCTTCCATTCCCAGGCATGCTCCAGGAATTGTTCTCTGGTGAGATCCCTTTTTGCGATCCCTTTTTCTTTGAGCATCGCCACCACTTTGGCTTCGGTAGCAATGGAGGCATGGTCCGTACCCGGTACCCAACAGGCGTTTTTTCCCTGCATCCGGGCTTTGCGGATGAGTACATCCTGAATGGTGTTGTTCAGCATATGCCCCATGTGCAGCACGCCGGTCACGTTTGGAGGAGGCATGACAATCGTATAGGGTTCCCGCCCATCGGGTACGGAGCGGAAAAATTTATGTTCCAGCCAATAGGCGTACCACTTATCTTCTACTTCTTTGGGGTTGTATATTTTTGCTAAACTCATTCGTGTTTATGTAAGAGTGCAAACTTAGCGAAAAAATCAGTGTGTTACAATGGTTGCCACCGATTCCACTTTTGGAATTATTTTACTAACTTCGAAGCCATAGATTTTGACCCGGATTCCACTTGTGCGGATGCTGTGTTGAAATAATTTTTTTATAAAATCAAGATCAGGAAATAAGATGAGTTTAAAGAATTTTAGTGGAGTGGTGACAGGAGATGCCCTGCAGGAATTGTTTGAAATTGCTAAAACTAACCGTTTTGCCCTCCCGGCAGTCAATGTGGTGGGGACCAATTCGATCAATGCGGTCATGGAGACGGCAAAAAAAGTCGATTCTCCGGTGATTATCCAGCTCTCCAATGGGGGGGCGCAGTTTTATGCCGGTAAATCCCTGAGCAATGAGGGGTTGCAGGCATGTATCCTCGGAGGGGTATCGGCAGCACAGCACGTGCACCTTTTGGCCGAGCATTATGGAGTAGCCGTGGTGCTGCATACGGATCATGCCGCAAAGAAATTGCTGCCCTGGATCGATGGTCTGCTGGATCACGGCGAGCGTTTTTATGCACAGCATGGCAAGCCGCTGTATTCCTCGCATATGCTGGATCTCTCCGAAGAACCCATTGAGGAGAATATTGAGATATCGGCCCGTTACCTGGAGCGGATGGCCCGGATGGGAATGACTATTGAGATCGAACTGGGAGTGACCGGCGGAGAGGAAGACGGAGTGGATAATACCGGGGTGGACAGCTCCAAACTTTATACCCAGCCGGAGGAAGTGGCCTATGCCTATGAAGAATTGAAGAAAGTCAGCGATCGTTTTACAGTGGCGGCTGCTTTTGGCAATGTACATGGGGTGTATAAGCCGGGGAATGTCAAATTGCAACCGGTGATCCTGAAAAATTCCCAGGATTATATCCGGGAAAAATATGGCCTTTCTACTGAAAAACCCGTGAATTTTGTATTCCACGGTGGATCCGGCTCCTCTCCGGAGGAAATCGCAGAGGCCATTTCCTATGGAGCGATCAAGATGAATATCGATACCGATATGCAATGGGCTTACTGGGATGGTATCCGTGCCTATTATCAGGCAAACGAAGGCTATCTGCAAGCCCAGATCGGCAACCCGGATGGGGCGGATGTTCCGAATAAGAAATATTATGATCCCAGGGTCTGGTTGCGCAAAGGGGAGGATAGTTTTGTCAAACGTCTGACCCAGGCATTTGAGGAACTGAATGCGATCGGTATCAACAGCAAGCTCTAAACACCGGGATCGGTAAAGTCAAGGTTAAAAATAACAGATTCACAGGATCATGGGCAACGAAACGGTCAAAGGTATCAACAGATCGAACGGTCTCCGGGATCTGAATCAGTTTTTGTTGCTGCTGGTGCTGGTCTTTGTCATCATGTATTATGCCCGGGATTTTCTGATTCCAGTAGCTATCAGTGGTCTCTTTGCCATGATGTTGGTACCAGTTTGCCGCATGCTGGAGCGCTGGAAAATCCACCGGGGCCTGGCTGCGGGTATCTGTGTATTGGTGACCCTTCTGGTAATCCTGGGTGTGCTTTATATCCTGATCAATGAAGTGGTCGCACTGACCAAAGGGGTGGCCGTGATCGGTGAACGGTTGAATGTGCTGCTGGAATCCACCTATAATTTTATCCTTGAACATTTTCAGTACCCGATCGATAAGCAACGGGAATATTTTCAAAAGCAGATTGCGGGTCTTTCTGAGTCTTCCGCCAGATATGTAGGCGGGATCTTTATGTCCGTATTGGGAGGGTTGGCCAATCTGCTGATCATGACCACTTATACTGTCTTGTTTCTGATCTACCGGACACGCATCAAGCGGTTTGTGCTGATGCTGGTGGTCCGTTACAGTGGCCGCAAAGATCTGGACGAGGCGAAAACCGTAGTTGAAAAGATCACCGGGGTTGCCAGCTCCTATCTGTCAGGAGTGTTTTTGGTCGTATTGATTCTGTCGGTGGTCTATACCCTGGGACTGACGATTATCGGGGTGGAAAATGCCCTGTTTTTCGGACTTCTGGCGGCACTCATCAATGTTATACCTTATATTGGTTCGGTCGGAGGGGCCATTATTGTCGTGATTTATACCCTTATTACAAGGGATTCGCTGACTACCCCCATTGTGGTGGCGCTGTTCTTTACCGTGATCCAGCAGATTGACAGTTATTTCCTCACACCCAAAATTACAGGAAGTATGGTCCAGCTCAGCCCTCTTTTTACCATTATGGCCCTGTTGCTGGGCGCAATGATCTGGGGCCTGGCCGGCATGATTATGTTTATCCCCTTTATCGGGGTTCTCAAAGTGATTTTCGACCATGTGGATGAACTGAAACCCTATGGTTACCTGATCGGAGAGAAATAAGGATCAAAATCAAATGAGGAGCAGGCCACGGAACCCCCTGGCTCCATAATAAGATTCGGCACCGTTGTGGTAAGTGAATACCCGACCGAAACGCCGATCCCCGAAAATGGCTCCTCCCGGGGATCTGACTTCTGCCGGAGTGGTGAGCCAGGAAGAAGTCTTCAGGTCAAATTCCCCGGATTGCTGAAGTTTTTGATACTCCTCTTCTGTCAGGATGCGGATCCCCATTTCGGCGGCCATCCCCACGGCACTTCCTTTGGGTTTATGTTCTTTTCTGGATTCAAGGGCTTCCGGATCATAACACAGGCTCCGGCGTCCTTTCGGGCTTTCAGGAGCACAATCTATAAATGCAAAGGCTCCGGTTTGAGAATCCTGCCAGGCTACGTCCGGTTCTCCCTCCGTTTCTTCCATTTCAAACAAGCTCTGCAATTTTTCCGGAGTTGCTGCGATCAACCTATCCTGCACCTCGGACCATTTGATAGCCGGGTGCCGCTGTTTGTTTTTTTCAAAACGGGTCTGCAAGGTATAAAGCAATTGCTCGATCTGCTCCTGGGATAATCTGCTACCGGATGTTGCTGCGTTTTTCATTTCGTTTTTATTCTACCTGTTCTTCCAATAGTTGTTTTTCATTCAACTCGAAATATTCACCTTTCAGTGCCAGCAATTCCTCATGGGTTCCCTGCTCGATGATCGTTCCTTCGTCCAGCACCAGGATGTGATCTGCGTTTTTGATGGTCGAGATGCGATGCGCGATGAAAATACAGCTTTTATCCGCTATGGTCTCCCGCAATTGGGATAAAATCTGTTCTTCCGTACTGGTATCGACCGCCGATAGACAGTCGTCAAATACTAAGATCCTGGGATTTTTGATCAGGGCCCTGGCAATGGACAAGCGTTGTTTCTGTCCGCCGGAAAGGGTAATGCCCCGTTCACCGATCATGGTGTCAAATCCATCCTCGAAATCCACAATGTTGTGATGGACTGCTGCTTTCCGGGCCGCTTCCTCCACGTCTTCCATATGGACCTCCCGGACTCCGAATGCGATATTCCGGGCAATGGTATCTGAGAATAAAAACACTTCCTGGGGTACAAAACCTATCTGGTCACGGTAGGATTGGGTCTGGTATTCTCGAATGTCAGTGCCATCCACTGTGATGGAACCGCTTTCGGTATCGTACATCCGCATCAACAATTGTGCGATTGTCGATTTTCCGGAGCCGGTACGACCGATGATGGCCAGGATCTCTCCGGGAGTGACGCTGAAACTCACATTCTTCAGGGCTTTGATGCCGGTTTCGGGATAGGTAAAACTCACGTTCCTGAATTCAATTTTACCCTCCATCGACCCGGCCCCGATCATTCCGGGCTTGATCGCAGGTTCTGTTTTCAGGAACTCATTGATCCGTTCCTGGGAGGCGGCAGCCCGTTGCACCAGGGAGGTGACCCAGGCCAGGGACATGGCAGGGAAAGTCAATTGATTGACATAAACAATAAATTCAGCAATATTACCCGCTGTGATCTGGCCACTGGCTACTTCCAGACCGCCTGCATATACTGTAATAATGGTGCTTGAGCCGATCAATAATAATATCAATGGAAAGAAAATGGCCTCCACCCGGACCAATGAGAGCGTTTCATCCTTGTACCGGTAACTTTCGTGTTTGAAGGCATCCATCCGGTCTGCCTCGCGATTGTAGGTTTTAACCACCCGGATGCCTGAAAAGGTTTCCTGCACAAAAGAAGACAGGACGGAAAGCTGCCGCTGGATACGTTCACTCCTATGATTGATCAACCGATTGACATACAATAGCATAGCAGATAGAAAAGGAATGGGCAGGAGTGCGTACATTGCCAGTTTCGGATTGACACTGATCATGGCGGAAATCACCATAATGGACAATACAATGGTGTTGATGGAATACATAATGGCTGGCCCCAGGTAGGATCTTACCCGGTTCACATCTTCGGTCACCCGGTTCATGAGATCGCCCGTATTGTTCCGCCGGTAAAAGGCGGAATCCAACCGCTGATATTGGGCGTAGATCTCATTTTTGAGATCGTATTCTATGTGCCTGGAAGTCAGGATCAGGGTCTGGCGCATCATAAAGAGAAAAATTCCCCTGATCAGTGCCAGTACCAGTACCAGTACCCCAAAAAGAAACAGGCTGTAAGCGAACAGGTCATAGATAATGGCCTGCCGGTCAAAGCCCGCAAATAGCCGGTACAGACTGATGTTTTCATTGACCAGGTCAAAGGCCAGCCGGATGACCTGCGCCGGGATCACCCCAAAGAAGTTGGAAATAATGACGAAGATAATACCTGGGATCATCCGCCAGCGGTACTTGTAGAAATATTTATTGAGATGTGCGAGGTGTTTCATCGTTATCTGCAAAATTACATAAATTAATGGCAGCATGATTTATTTAATATGTATATTTTAATTGTATATTTGCAGCTTGTTTAAACGTTCTTTCATATATGCTCAATAGAAGACATCTGAGGGTCAGGGTATTACAGTCATTATATGCCTATGAGACCAGTGATATTAAAGAAGTCGGGAAATTTGAAAAGGACCTGCTGACCAGTGTTGAACAGGTTTATATCATGTATCTGTGGGCACTGAATCTGTTGGAGGAAGTGGCCGACTATACCTTAATCGATGCGGAGGAGCGTGCAAATAAGCATATTCCGCATGAAGGGGACCTTCAGGTCAATACCAAACTGGCTACCAATACCTTTATCGAGTCGCTCCGGCACAATGAAGAATATCAGCAGGGAGTCAAGAAGTACAAAATTTCCTGGTCTTTTGATCCGGAGATTGCCAAAGAAGTATTCAATCAGCTCAAAACCCAGGGAGAATACGCCGGATACCTGCAACTGGAAGACCGGTCCATCGCCGCTGAAAAAGATATCATCAAGTTTATTTTCAAAAAAATCATCCTTACATTACCGGTAGTTGAACAGGCATTTGAAGAAAAATTCATAAATTGGCCGATTGATAAAGAGGTGTTGCAGGCCATGATCGCCAAAACGCTCAAGAATTTCGGTTCTGAGGTGCCAAGTTTGAATAAACTGGCACCAATCAGCCCCAATTGGGAAGAAGACAGGGTTTTTGCGCTGGAATTATTGGCACACAATATTCGTTATAGTGATGAATATCAGCAATTGATCCGTGAAAAAACCAAGAATTGGGAAGCGGACCGCATTGCCCTGCTGGATATATTGCTGATGCGGATGGCCATCTGTGAGTTATTGAATTTTCCGTCCATTCCCGTCAAGGTGACGATGAATGAATATATTGATATTGCAAAGGAGTTCAGTACGCCAAAAAGCAATACTTTTATCAATGGTATTCTGGATAAGATTATGGCCGATCTGCAGCAATCGGGGAGGATCAGGAAGAATGAAAGAGGGATGAAGGGATAAATTTATAAGTGAAGGAAAGTGAGATTGATACTTAGAGGGTAAATTAATGAAAATGAAGAAGACAAATAATAATCATGTTTTCCGCCCCCTGAATTTGTTGGGTGGAAGCGCAATATTGTATGCGGCATTCTTTTTGGTTGCCTGTGGAAATTCCGGCGAGGGAAACCAGCAGACCGGTGAAGGTGTGGGCACAGTGGAGGTTGTGGAAGCGGAAGGTGCGGAGGGGGTCGTTGCCGATGGACCAATTGCGGTTTTGAGCGTAGAAAAGGATGCTTATGATTTTGGAATGGTGGAGGAAGGTGTGAAGATAGAGCATGTATTTACGTTTAAAAACACAGGCGATGCGCCTCTGATCATCTCCCAGGTCTCCGCTTCCTGTGGTTGTACCACACCGGAGTATTCCAAACATCCGGTAGCGCCCGGACAGACCGGGACGGTGAAAGTGGTTTTTGACTCCAGTGGTCAGATGACCGGACAACAACACAAGATTATTTCTATATTGAGCAATGCATCCAAGAAAGTTGTATTGCTGCACCTCCGTGGCGAGGTCACCCGTAAATCGTAAATTTTGAACATTTTAGTTTTAATATGATGGCAACTATTTTATTGCAAGCAGCTCCAGGTGGAGGTTTGATGGGTTTTTTACCCATGATTTTGATCATTGTGGTTTTCTATTTCTTTATGATCAGGCCACAGATGAAGAAGGCAAAGGATCATAAGAAATATGTCGAAGAACTCGGTGTGAATGACAAAATCGTCACCAATGCAGGTATCCATGGCCGGATTGTGGAAGTGTCGGAGACGACTTTTCTGGTGGATGTGGGTGCCGGAACCAAGATTCGTTTTGACAAAACGGCTGTCGCACTGGATGCTTCAAAAGCACTGAACCAGTCTGCGAAATAATGTACCCATAGCTTTTTTGCTATGTTTGTATTTGAACTAAATAAGAACCAGCGCAGAAAACTCAGCATTTTCTTTAAGTGTGTTTTGTTTTCCTTTATTGCCTGGGTGCTTTTTGCGGTTTCCAATAAATACATTTATAGCAAAACCGTTGGTCTGGAATATATTAACTTTCCGAAAAACAAGGCATTTATGTCGCTTCAGCCTGATTCTGCGAAGGTCAGCATTGAGGCGACCGGATGGCAATTGCTGTTTACTTCACTGACTGAGGAGGAGCGGCTGGTCCAGGTGGATCTGAGCGGTTTGCAAAACAGGGATTTTATTTCCTTTGCCAACCAGATCGGCTTTATCAACAGGCAGTTTCCGAGCAACCAGCGGGTAGTTTCCGTGGCACCGGACACCCTGTTTTTTGATTTTTCGGCCCAAACGGAAAAGCGGGTTCCGGTCCGGGCTGTTTATGAACTCGGATTTGCCAGACGGTTCGGATTGGTGGCACCGATTGAGGTCACTCCCGAATATGTGACTGTCAGGGGCCCCAGAGAGGAGATTCTGGCGATCCAGTATTGGGCAACGGATACCCTGCGACTTTCAGGGCTGCATGGTCCGGTGGAGGAAAATGTGGTGTTGGATACCCGGCATCAGCCCAATCTCAAAGTATCCCCTACCCATGTGGATGTGCGGATTCCGGTAGGGGAAATGACGGAAAAGGAAATCCAGGTGCCGATCGAAGTGATCAACGATGAACCCTACCGGGCCATCAAGCTGCTGCCTGGTAAGGTGAAATTGACAGTATTGGTTTCTCTGATAGATTATGCACAGATCGGGCCCGAGAGTTTCCGGGCAATTGTGGATATGAAGGATTGGGACCAGGGAGTCTGGACCACCTTACCTGTCAAGTTATTGAAATTGCCGGATTACTGCAAATTGATCCGTGTCGAGCCGCAGAATGTTGATTTTTTTGTCAATAAATAATTTATTGATTGAATAAGGGGCTTTGGTGGAAAAGAGGCTCTGATCTAAGGAATAACATGTCATTCAAAGTAGGAATCACAGGAGGAATCGGTAGTGGAAAAACGACAGTATGCCGGATTTTCAGTGTGCTGGGTATTCCTGTTTTTGATGCGGACCGGGAGACCAGGACCCTGATGCAGACGGATCGGGGTCTGGTAGCGGCTATCAAAAATTCCTTTGGGGAACAGGCTTACGACGAGCATGGTATGCTCGACCGGGCCTATCTGGCTGATCTGGTTTTCAGGGATGAAGCTAAACTGAATGAATTAAATAGCCTGGTGCATCCGGTGGCCATTCAGGCGGCGATTGATTGGGCAGAATCGCAGACAGCTCCATATACGTTGAAGGAAGCGGCCCTGCTTTTTGAAAGTGGTTCCTACCGGCATAATGATGTCAATATTCTGGTGACCGCTCCGGAGGAGGAGCGGATCCGGCGGGTGATGCTCCGGGATCAGGTGTCCCGTCAGCAGGTACTTGACCGGATCAGTAAGCAGATGCCGGAAGCGCAGAAGATGGAGCTGGCAGATTACGTGATCGATAATAGCGGACAGGTGGCAGTGATCCCCCAGGTTTTGGCATTGCACGAGTTGTTTCTGAAATTATGATTCTTCAGGATTTCTTGGTCCGGAAAAATGATGGGTTTTATTGCCGCTATGGTGATTTTTACCTGGATCCCGGCAGCCCTGTGCAGCATGCGGTCATTTCGCACGGTCACGGTGACCATGCGACTCCCGGCCATACGTTCGCTTATTGTACCCCGCCGACCTATCTATTTATGGAGCTGAGGTTTGCCCGTATCCATCTACCGCAAACCAGGCAGATCGGCTTTCATCAGACATTCCAACTGGGTGAAGTGACCCTTACCTTTATTCCGGCGGGCCACATTTTAGGTTCCGCCCAGATTCTGATGGAACACCGGGGCATCCGGTATCTCTATACGGGTGATTACAAGCTGCAGGCGGACCCCACTTGTGAGGCCTATGAAAGTGTGCAGGCGGATGTTCTGATTACCGAAACGACCTTTGCCGACCCGCAGATTTCCCATCCCGATCCTGTGGAAGAAATCCGGAAGTTGTCAGCGGTCCGGACACATATCATGCTGGGTGCGTATTCTCTGGGCAAGGCACAGCGACTGACCGCCATGATCCATCATTATTGCCCGGAGAAAACCATACTGGTTCATCATGGCATTATTCCCATCCACCGGATCTATGAGTCTTCCGGTATCAGCCTGGGGCATTATCAGCTTTATAACCGCAAAGCCATGAAATCCCCGGATGGGCATGAAAATATTTACATTGTGCCACCCATGACATTCAGGAGCTATGCCAGGGCCAAAAATGTAGTCAGAGTATTTGCTTCGGGCTGGCAGCATCTCCAGAAAAACAACCATCTGGATCTCTATATTTCTGATCATGTGGACTGGCAGGAAATACTCCAATGCATTGCACAGACAAAACCGCAGGAAGTCTGGACCATTCACGGGGACGGCCGGCACCTGCTTGCTCATTTGGGTAACCAGATTCCGATCCGGATCATCTGACGAAGGATCGGATAAAAACCCGGGACTGATTCCGGGTTTCATGGTCACTTAAACCCAGTTTCAGCTTCCCAATGCGGCTTCTGGCTTCAATGCCACTCCTGTCTGCCCAGCGGTTTTTGACCGCCTGCCGGATCGGGTAAGGTGTCCAGCAGGGGTCTATCCCGGATCAGACGGGACAGGTCGGGCTGACCGGCATCAATCCATGCGGAATACCAAAAATTGGCTGTCTGCCGGATGGATGCACGCAACCTCCTTTCCACCATTCCATTCAGCATCTGATGATAGGCCCTGGTATATCCTTCCGAATAATTCCTTTGCAATACATTGTTGCGCAGCACATAGGCATATTTCTGATCCCTGGCGAATTTTTCATTCAATTCCTTTTCCAGGGATAAGACCGAATCAATCAGCGCGTTGCTTTGCCGGATGATTTCCCATGCCTCCTCCAGCGGAGAAGCAACGTAAGTCGCTTTTCCAACCCAGAGATTATATTGTCCGGAAAACCGTTCGGGAAGCCGGGTTTCCCAGAAAGCATGGATCCCCACCTGATTGGTGTATTGTCCATTGTAATTTTTGGTTGTGTGCAACGGAACATGGGCATCCCCCAGGTAATGGCCCAGATCCGCTGCGTGCCGCAGAATTTTCTTTAGATCTCCGGCATGCATGGCATCCCGCAGATTGGCATAACTCCTGTCAATCTGCCAGGGAATGATACCGGCCGCACGCAACTTCCGTTCAGAAAATTTTGCAGTGGCCTTTGACCAGTGTATGGGGATGGAATCAGGACCCGATTCATGCAGATCATCAATATCTATAAAATGGCGGGGCGATTCCAGCGTGTCTATATAACAACGTTTATCCGGATCCACCGCATGTTCGGTTATGTATTGTATATATTCCTTGAAGAACCCCGATATTTCTGCCGGCAGACTGAAAGTGGCGGACCGGTTGATCAGCTTATGGGCATAAAATCCCCAGGAACCCAGCAATAAAGGCAGCATACCACATAATAAATAGGTCAGTACAGGTATAGTTTTTCTAAATGACATAGTATTAATAACGATATTAATAGATATTTGTAATTAAAAATATTATCTACAAATATGTATAAATAAATTAACAAATAATTAACATACCAATTATTATCTTTGTAAGATTAACAACAGACAGATGAAAGTATTGTATGCGGTGCAGGGAACGGGAAACGGCCATCTGAGCCGGGCAATGGATGTGATCCCCTGTCTGCGCAACAGGGCCGAGGTAGATGTGTTGGTCAGTGGGATCCAGGCTGATCTGACCCTGCCGTTTGAAGTCAAATACCGCTTGCATGGTCTCAGTTTTATTTTTGGAAAATCAGGAGGAGTGGATGTATGGGAAACCTTTATGCGTTCCCGGATACGGAAACTGATCCGGGAGATCAATGAACTGCCGGTGTCCGAATACGATTTGGTGATCAGCGATTTCGAGCCGGTTTCTGCCTGGGCCTGCAATGTCAGGGACCGGGAATGCGTAGGATTGAGCCATCAGATTGCTGTGCTGGACCCATTGGCACCAAAACCCGCCGAGCATGATGTGCTGGGACGTTTTATTCTGAAAAATTATGCCCCCCCGACCGTGAAGTACGGATTTCATTTCCAGCCTTATAATCAACGGATTTTTACTCCGGTCATCCGGAAGCAAATCCGGGCGTTGGAACCTGCTGATGAAGGACACTACACGGTTTATCTGCCTGCCTTCAGTGACGAACGATTGCTGGATTATCTGGGCCGGTTCAGGGAGGTACGCTGGCAAATATTTTCCAAACACAATAAAAAGGCGTTCCAAAAAGATCACATCAGCATAGAACCCATAGCTGGGGAAAAGTTTATCGAAAGTATGGCGACTGCCAAAGGCGTATTATGCGGTGCAGGGTTTGAAACTCCGGCAGAAGCACTTTTCCTGGGCAAGAAATTGATGGTGATCCCTATGAAAAATCAATATGAGCAGCATCTTAATGCGGCTGCCTTGCAGGAGATGGGTGTGTCCGTACTAAAAAATCTGAAGCCAAAACATGACAGGCAACTGCTGGATTGGCTGGCAGATAACCACATCGTGTCAGTGGATTATCCGGATCAGACCCAGCAGATCATCGATCAGATACTGGACAAACACCTGCCTTACTGAATGTTCGCCGTCGGCAAGTATGTCAATTTTTATTTTATCCCAATCGTGGCATAGTTTTTAATACTGTATCGCTGTATCTTATTTTTATCGTGAGCGACTTTTTAGATTTTTTTAATGGCCTGTCCGATCCTGAGTGGATTGTTGAGCACGGAGGACTTTACTTATTATTATTTATCATTTTTGCCGAAACCGGGATCTTTATTGGATTTTTCCTGCCGGGTGATCCGATCCTGTTTATTGCCGGGATTATTATTGCCCATATTCCACTGGCTCCCTTTGATTCGGTCATGATGTTGCTCTATTGGTTTGTATTGATCTCCCTGGCAGGGATTGCAGGCAATTTTGTGGGATATTTTACGGGGAAACGTTTCGGAGTATATCTCCTGCAGCGCAAGGATACCTGGCTGTATAAGAAAAAACACTTGCAGAAGGCCGAGGAATTCTATCACAGAAGGGGTGGTGGGGCCATTATACTTGCCCGGTTTTTGCCGGTTGTCCGAACCTTTGCCCCTATTATCGCTGGAATTGTGGAAATGGATCTTAAAAAATTTGCGTTTTATAATGCGATCGGTGGTGTAATCTGGGTGGGGAGTCTGATGACTGCCGGTTATCTGCTGGGTGAGAATGAATGGGTAAAAAGGAATCTGGAGTATGTCATTCTCGGGATTGTCGTGCTGGCCACGGCACCGGTACTTTTCAGGGCAGTTGCTGGAGGGAGAAAACAGCAGAAACAACCCAATTGATTTTCTTTGGTGGAACTTAATAATTAAGTTTAGAATAAAAGAAAATTTATATAAGTTTGTATTGGCCGATCATGGCCATCAAACTGACCTGAATGATGAATCAATGTTTCCGCAAATTTAAACGGCTATTTTTGACGCCATTTGTTCTTGTACTGGGCCTACTGTGTGCAACTGCACAGGAGGATTTTCCGGAAGAGCAACTGGGATGGGACCTGTCCGTGCAAACTTATACTTTCAACCGTTATAGTCTGGTGGAATCTGTTGCCATGGCCCGGTCGGCCGGATTGCGTACCATTGAGATTTTTGGAGATCAGCGCATAGGCGGTGGAATACCGGGTGATTTTAATGTCTCAATGGGAGAGGAGCAGAAGCAGGCAGTAAAGGATTTACTCCGGGAATCCGGAATCCGTGTTGTCGCGCTGGGTGTGGTCAATGCCGATTCGGAAGAGGGCTGGCGGCGTTTGTTTGAATTTGCGCATGAATGGGGGGTATATGTGATAAATGTGGAACCGAAAATGGATTTTTTGCCTTTGATCGGCAGACTGGCCAATCAATTCAGGATCCGTGTGGCCATCCATAATCATCCCAAGCCCTCAAAGTATTGGGACCCGCAAGTGGTGTTGGAATCCATCAAGAAGGCTGACAGCGAATATGTAGGGGCATGTGCGGACATTGGCCACTGGATTCGTTCCGGACTGGATCCGGTCCAGGCACTGCATCAACTGGAAGGACATGTATTCAGTCTTCATCTGAAGGATCTGAAGGAGAAATCAAAGGATACCCATGATGTGCACTGGGGTACCGGTGTGGCCAATATTGAGGGAGTGATCAGGGAGTTGATGCGGCAGGGTTTCAAAGGTAATATCTCGGCTGAATACGAGTACAACTGGGAAAACAATGTGGTTGATGTACGGCAAAGTGTTCAGAATTTCAGGGCGATTCTGCAGCATCTGCTTTAACCTGGATTCCTTACGCAGATTCCGGGTTTGACCACCAACCACAGTGTTACAGTAGGATATCTGGTGGATGATTAAAAATCATCGTCGTCAAAATCATCGAAATCATCCAAAGCATCCAAATCATCAAGATCGAAGTCGTCCTCTTCCTCGAAAATCAAATCGTCTCCTTCCTCATCATCCTCTGGCTCCGGGAATCTCAGATTCACCTCCATATCCTCCATTAGATCTTCCAATTCATCATGCTGAATCATCTGTGTTTTCATTTTACTGCTTATAATATAATGTTGTTTTTATGGCCTAAAATTAATAAGATTTTAATATCAAAAAACACTTCTGACAAAAAATATTTGCACCTCCCTGCCGGCCTATTCCTGATGGGTTCCAATCGCCTGATCCTCACTGATAATCTCCTTTAATTTCGGTAATTCTGAGAAATCATTCAATCCAAAATAATCCATTAATAATTCACTGGCACCATATAACAGGGGTTTTCCGGGACTGTTGGCTTTCCCCGTAATGCTGATCAGCCCCCTTTCGAGCAACCGTTGAATGGTATAATCACAATTGACACCGCGGATATGCTCTATTTCCAGTTTGGTAATGGGTTGCCGGTAGGCAATGATAGCCAGGGTCTCCAATGCAGCCTGGCTCAGTTTTTTTCGGGAGCGGTGACTTTGCAGTTGATTGATGGTGTCGTGGTAGGTGCTTTTGGTCAGAAATTGATAGGTATTGTTGATCCGCCGGAGTTCCAGAATGGATTCTGGCGCTTCGTACTGCCGGCTGAGTTCATCGATCATCTCCTGGACAGGAGGGATGTTTTCCCAGTTGGCGGCCTCCAGGACCTCCTGTATTTCCGTGATGGAAATCCCCGTTTCTGAAGCATAGATCAGCGCCTCAACATGTCTTTTGATCTGTTCCAATTTATTTCTTCAATAGTTGTCTTCCGATAGGTATCCTTCGCTTCCTCTCTCCTCAATAATCGATTACCTGTTCATCCATTTCGGCCGGGATCTCCCTGAATTCGTATCGTTGGGTCCTCAATTGAGGTTCGAAGCCCGCCTCTGTAATGGAGTCCTGTATAGACCTGGAAGTGAAGCGGTGCGGTGCACCGGCAGCAGACACTACATTTTCTTCGATCATGATCGAGCCAAAATCATTCGCACCGGCATGCAGGCACAACTGGGCGACCCTTTTGCCCACGGTCAGCCAGGATGCCTGTATATTTTTGACATTGGGCAGCATGAGGCGGCTCAATGCGATCATCCGGATATACTCATCACCGGTCACGGTATTGGAGATGCCCCGGATCCGTTTCAGCAGTGTGCCATCGTCCTGGAAGGGCCAGGGAATGAAGGCCAGGAATCCATAATGGTCAGCCGGTTTCTCAGCCTGCACTTCCCGGATCCACACCAGATGTTCAAAGCGTTCTTC
>JBEBWT010000017.1:0-48757 GCA_040392005.1 Parapedobacter defluvii | reverse complement strand
ATCCGGATTTTGACAAAGAAATTTCTGGATCAACCCAATAAAATCAGAGGCCTTTTCCCTGTGACCTTGCCTTATGACCTTTTCCCTGTGACCTTGCCTTGTGCCCGGCCCACTATTGTCCCGGAAGTAATGTTTTCGTCAAAACATAAATTCCGCAAAAACCGCTCTTTTTGCGGAATTGTGTTTTTTGCAAAATACCACATAGGGATCGTTTCCAAACAAACAAAAAACCCTCCCCGATTGCTCGGGAAGGGCTTCTTGCTTTTTACTTTTATTGGATTTAAGCGTCGATTATTCCTTCAGCGAGCACGGTGACCTGGTTGTGAATCACTTCCACAACACCCCCGCTAATTCGAATAATATCTTCACTTTTTCCATTACGGATAATTACCTTGCCTGCATCCAGTGAGGACACAAGGGGGGCGTGGTTGTCCAGCACCTCAAAGCTGCCTGCTGTGCCAGGTACGGTCACAGAAGTGACGTCCCCGTCGAAAACAGGCTTATCCGGTGTTATTATTGATAATTTGATCATAGTTTCTGGAATCTCGCTTTACTCAGACTATATTAAAGGCAGCAGCTTTAAAATTAAACAGCAGAGGCCTCAAAATTAAACAGCGGCCTCAGCCAGCAATTTCTTGCCTTTTTCGATAGCCTCCTCAATGGAACCCACCAGGTTGAATGCTGCCTCCGGATATTCGTCCACCTCACCGTCAATGATCATGTTGAATCCTTTGATCGTCTCTTTGATATCCACCAATACCCCTTTCAGACCGGTAAACTGCTCGGCCACATGGAATGGCTGGGACAGGAAACGCTGTACCCGGCGCGCACGGTGTACGGTCAGTTTGTCCTCTTCGGACAACTCGTCCATACCCAGGATGGCAATGATATCCTGCAATTCTTTATAGCGTTGCAAGATTTCTTTTACCCGTTGGGCCGTATCGTAATGTTCGGCACCCAGCACCGTAGGGCTCAAAATCCGTGAAGTTGAATCCAATGGATCCACCGCAGGGTAGATACCTAATTCTGCAATCTTACGTGAAAGTACGGTAGTCGCATCAAGGTGGGCAAAAGTCGTAGCCGGAGCAGGGTCGGTCAAGTCATCCGCAGGTACGTAAACCGCCTGTACGGAAGTAATGGAACCCCGTTTTGTAGAGGTGATCCGCTCCTGCATCAATCCCATTTCAGTAGCCAGTGTAGGCTGATAACCCACAGCTGAAGGCATACGTCCCAAAAGTGCGGATACCTCGGAACCGGCCTGAGTGAAACGGAAGATATTGTCGATAAAGAACAGGATGTCTTTACCTGATCCTTCATCGTCCCCGTCCCGGAAATACTCGGCAATGGTCAGTCCCGACAGGGCTACGCGTGCACGGGCTCCCGGAGGCTCGTTCATCTGTCCGAACACAAAGGTCGCTTTGGACTCTTTCAGGTCTTCTTCATTGATTTTATCAACCGGCCACAAACCCTTTTCCATATCTTCCATGAAAGCATCACCATAACGGATAATGCCGGATTCCAGCATCTCGCGCAACAGGTCATTTCCTTCACGGGTACGCTCGCCCACACCGGCGAAAACTGACAGTCCGGAATATGCTTTCGCAATATTGTTGATCAATTCCTGGATCAATACGGTTTTACCAACACCGGCACCACCGAACAATCCGATTTTACCTCCCTTTGCATAGGGCTCCAGCAAATCGATCACCTTGATCCCTGTAAATAATATTTCTGTCTCGGTGGAAAGATCCTCAAACCTCGGAGGAGTATTGTGGATGCTTCTGCCATTGGATTTGTCAAGGGCCTTGATACCATCGATCGGATCTCCGACCACATTGAATACACGTCCTTTGATCTCGTCACCAACCGGCATTTTGATCGGGCCTCCGGTCTCATGCACTTCCATACCTCGTACCAATCCTTCTGTGGCATCCATGGCGATGGTCCGCACGCGTTCTTCACCTAAGTGCTGCTGGACTTCCAAAATCACGCGTTGTCCGTTGTCTTTTTCAATGACCAACGCATCTAAAATCTTCGGTAGGCTGGCATTCTCGGTAAAGCTGACGTCAACTACCGGGCCAATGATCTGGGCTATTCTTCCAATATTGGACATATTACAGGGATAAAATTTTAATACAAACCATCAAAGTGCCAAGCACTTATTTTGGCTTGCAAAGTTAGGTTTTTTACTTTCTAAATCCAAATAATATTTTAAACCGGGATCCGGACCTTTTTTAGGAGCCGGGAACTCAGATTTCAGGTATTTCCCTTATTGATTTCGTCCTGCAATTGCCGCATCAGTTTTTGCTCCTTTTCAAGGGATTTTTTGCGGTGCTGATCGTATTCGGCCTGCAGATTGTCCAGGGTATTTTTGGCTTCCCTCGTGGTCACATTGTTCTGCCCCATTTTTATCAGGCTATAAGACAGAAGGATAATAAGCAGAATAATCAGGCCCCAAACGATCAGGTGATAGGTCATCGTCGGTAAACGGATCCCAAAGAAACTGGTTGTTCTTTCCGATTGCAAGACGTTCTCCAGTTCCTGCTTTGTGATGGACAGGCTGTCCTTCAATCCGGCAATCTCATTGGAGAGTACGGGGATCTGACCACGGGTATCCGCAGCCTCTTTTCTCAGCATGTCCAGAGAATCCGCCACATTTTGTCGGATTATATCCAGATTGCGCCTTCTGATCAGCTTGAAATCCTCTTCGGTCCTGGAAATGCGGCTGAGATAAATGAACTGACTGTCAATTGTGCCCGAGGTGAGTGAACCTCTTGGATTGCCGGTGCTGGTTTGAGGGGTCACCTGAGCTGGGGTGTCTAATGCAAAAAACACTCCACTTACACATAAAAGTGTGAAAAAAGCAAGTTTGTTCATGATCAAAATTTATGTTTTTGTCAAGAATAACCTTGCTAAGATAGCAATTTTTCTAAAACTGCCGCATTTATTAGCCGTTTTGCTGTTCTATGGGGATAAAGATCATCAGCAGAGTCCCCTTGCCGACCACCGAATCCACTTCCAGGGACCCTTTGAGCAAAGCAACCCTGGAACGCATATTTTTGAGACCTATGCCCTCATTCCGGGTCTTGCTGCCCGCATCAAATCCCTTTCCGTTATCCTCAATGCTGACGGAAATCCCCTCCTGATCCTTGACCAGTTGAATACTCAGTTTGTCGGCTTCTGCGTGCTTGATTACGTTATTGACCGCTTCCTGTACACAGCGGTACAACAAGATCTCCGTTTGCTGCTCCAGCCGCTCGCTCAGCCCCACGATATCCAGTGTGATTTTGAGGTGCTCGTTATCGACCTTATTGATAAATTCCCGGATCGAATAGCCCAGGCCCGCTTTCAGTAAAGCATTTGGCATCATCTGATGGGAAATTTCACGCATTTCATTGTAACTGTCCTTGACCAGACTGATGGCATTTTCCATACTGCCCTCTTTCGGGGATTCTCCATTTTGGACATATTTGTTTACCTGATTGAGATTGAGCAGGGCCGCACTCAGCAATTGTCCTACCCCGTCATGCAGATCGGCAGCGATACGGCTTCTTTCCCTTTCTTCTGCTTCCAGAATGGCGATGGTTGCTTCTTCCTGCTTCTGTGCCAGTTCTCTTTGCAGTCTGGCTTCGGCACGAAGGTTCCGGTTGCGGATCCGCAGCCAGGCCCCCAGTGCCAATAGGATCAGCGCACTCAGGGCGATCAGCAGCCAGGTATTGCGCTGACGCAACTGAAGAGACTTGATCAGATTTTCCTGGCTCAGGGACAGGATCTCCTGTTCCTTTTTCTCCGTCTCGTAAATGGTTTTCAGCTCCTCATTTGAGCGGGCCAGTTCCGCATCAAAGATGGAGTCCCGGTAAACATTGGCCTCCAGCAAATAATCGTAGGCCCCCCGGGCCTGGCCCAGATCTGACTTGATATAGGCCATTTGTTCCAGGCTGTGCGCAAGCTGGTAATTGTCGCCGATCCCACGGGCCAGTTCCAGCGAACGGCCCACCAGTTCCAGTGCCTTGCGGTTGTTATTCTTTTTCCGGTATAGCCGGCCCAGATTATAAGTGGCCCCCGCTTCCCGGTACTTGTTGTTTTCCCTGACCGCAAGTTCGATCGCCTTTTCAAAATTAATGATTGCCTCGTCCAGTTTGCCTTGTTTTTCCAGTAACATGGCAATATTGTCGTAGGTTCCGGCCAGGTTTCGCAGCGAACCCACCGCTTCATACATTTCTATCGCTCCATACAGATAATGTAAGGCTGTGTCCGGTTCATTCAGGTCCGTATAGGTGCTGCCCAGATTGTTGTAGGCGGTGGCTATTTCCAGGGTATCCCGGGCAAGCATGGCATTGTGCAGATAACTTTTGAAATGCGCAGCGGCCTTAGGATACTCTTTGTTGCGGCTGGCCGAGATCCCCATCAGATTATGGACCCGCCCGCTGCCATTGTAATCCCTGAGGGCATCAAAAATCCGGATAGCTTCCAATGCATTTTTCATGGTGTTTTCCCAGTCAGCCTTATTATTATAGGTCATTGCCAGATTATAATAGGCTTTTGCGATCTCCAGGGTATCTTTTAATTCCCTGTACAAATCCAGTGATTCCCTGTATCTTGCAATGGACTGATCATAAGCTGCCTGATAGAATGCGGAAATTCCCAACATTTTGGCGCCAAAGGCTTTTCCGTTTTTATATTTATATTCATCGGAGAGTTCATATATTCTATTGGCATAAACATCCAGAGAATCCGGTCTGCCCAAATGGGATTTGCCGATTACGATCAGACTGTCGATCATCTGTTCGGACTTTTGCTGTGCAAAGCCCATCGCACAGCAAATAAAAAACGTAAGGAAGAGTGCTATGATTGGTTTCATGGATTCGTTTGTTTTATTATATTTGACACAAAATACTTACAATGAGTTACCAGGTTATATTAATCGATGACCATCCTATATTGACTGATGGCTTGAAAATGATGCTTGAAAACGATGCAGACTTTCAGGTTATCGGTACATTTAACAATGCTAATTTTGCTCTTTCATTTTTAAAATCGGATAACAGAGTTGATCTGGTTTTACTGGATCATTCCATGCCCGAAATGACGGGTGTTGAATTTATCAGACAGCTTAAATTTTTAGAAAATCCACCGAAGGTCATTATGTTGAGTATGCACGATGAACCGGTGATTATCAAAGAGGCGATTTCAGTCGGGGCAGATGGTTATGTGCTGAAAAAATCGGTTTCGGATGAATTGGTACAGGCCATGCAGACCGTGATGGCCGGCAGGCCCTATTGGAGTGCCGAAGTAGGTCTGCAATTATTTCAGCAGGCCCGTGACAACGAATATGCCGAAAACTCCCTGACCGACCGGGAGGTGGAAGTGCTGCGTTTGATTGTCAAAGAACTAACGAATAAAGAGATTGCCAAAAATCTGTTTATCAGTGAACGCACAGTAGAAGTTCATCGAAAAAATATCATGCGTAAGGTCAAGGTGAACAATACGGTCGGTCTGATCAAGTATGCCTATTCAAAAGGCTATGTCTGATCGGTGAATGATTCCTTGTTTGTCTTTCAGATAAGATGTTGTTTAAAAAAGGGGATACCGGAGTACCCGATACCCCCATCAAGAAAAAACCCCCACTTACAAAATTAAAGTTTGAAGGTGAGACCTGCGTTCAGGTTCCCCAAACCATACCCTACTTCAGCGAATACCCCGAATTTCTGTGAAAAGAAATAGCGGGCTCCGGCATGACCCCCATAGACCAGTCCTCCGGCATCAGCTGACCAGCCGGCCATGTTTCCTGTCAATTCGGATTTCGCATAGTTGTAGCCCAGAATGACACCCAGATATGGATCGAGACCCTCTACATTGAAATTAAAATGGTAAGAAGCCCTGGCTGCACCCAGAATATAAGTCCATTTAGCGCTTGCAACTCCGAAATTTTCTTTTTTACTGGCATACCCCGCATAGATACCCCCACTGATCTTGTCAGAAAACCCGTGCTCGAAGCTGATACCCATCGGCATTCCCAGAGAGCCGCCGAAACCGACACCAAGGTTGAGCAGGTTGTCTCCTTTTTCATAGGATTGACCATAGGAAAGCGACAGACCGAACAGAACCATTGCTCCCACTGCGATTGTTTTTTTGATTAAACTTTTCATAAAATTTGAATTTTGGTAAGTGTGAAATAATTAATTGATTGTTATGTTTTTCATGGGGAGGAAAACCTTATTTGATTTCTACCGAAGTCACTGAGTAGGACGATTGTCTGACAAAATAAACCTTTTTGCCACCGATTGTCTCATCGGTGATCGTGTAGGCATTGGCCTGTACAATCGCATTTTTGGTGGTGCCCAGTTCGGCCAGTTCAGCCGCTGTAAAAGAGCAGGAAGTACTATTGCCGCTCTGTGTTTTCATCACGGTTTTGTTGTTGGCATGGATGGCATACAATACGTTTTGTGCGCCGCTCGCCGAGCTGTTGGTGAGTACATATCCTTCCGAACGGGTGATGGTTTTTCCACTGGTCACCTGGGGTTTGCCGGGGAGATTGCTCAGGGTTTTCTGAATGGTCGGATTGGTGACATCCCAGGTGATACTGCCATTCAGGTTGATGCCTGACAGCGCAGTAGGATCCGTCACATTCGTGAAATTCGGCAACCAGGTGTGTACTCCGTTGGTGAAAGTCAGTTCGGTCGTGTTCAACAAGACTTTATCTGCTTTTGTGTTGCCTTTGAATACGGCAATCCCCATTCCTATATCAATGGTGATGTCCATCCCCAGGCCAGGCATCTGAACCGGAGAAGGTACCGAAGATTTGACGGCTACCAATACCGCATCTGCATCGGATGGCTGCGGATAATTGGGCATGGGCACTGCACCGTTCTGGGATCCGGGACCCGGATTTTCTTTCTTTTTGCAGGCATTGGTGAATGCGAGCAGGGTCAGGATGAGCAAAGCAAAGCTTGCGAATCTGATTTTTTGGTTTCTTTTGGTGTTCATGGCTTCTTCCTTTATTTTATTTGTTTGGTACCAACAAATGTAGAAGAGGGAAGAACGCCTGTAAATACGAGGATTTCCGTATTTTTAGTAAGTGGAAATACGTATTAAGCAGATTTTCAGTAGGTCGCCAGCAACTTTTCAAGCGCTTGCCGGCCCCAGTCAGGATCCATTACGGACACTG
This sequence comes from Parapedobacter defluvii, assembly GCA_040392005.1. Taxonomy (GTDB): domain Bacteria; phylum Bacteroidota; class Bacteroidia; order Sphingobacteriales; family Sphingobacteriaceae; genus DASRQK01. The sequence continues at coordinate 41,589 of JBEBWT010000017.1, read as the reverse complement.
CCGGATATTGCCGGTAGGCCGTCAGACTGGCATCCAGGTGGGCTTTTGCTTTTTTCTTGCCCCCTCCAAAGGCAGCGGGCGTATAATAGATACCCATTGCTCTGACATAATGGGCTCGTGGATTATTTGGATTCCGGCGGAGGGCCAGGTCCAGTTGTTCCTTGCTTTCCCTGCCCATACTTGCCCCCCTGAACATGGCATTCACATTGATGCGGGCACTCAACAGATAGGCTTTCAGCACATAGTTTTCAGATTCATCCGGCCGGACCAGCATCGCTTTCTTCAAAAATTCGTCTGCCCGGTCACAGAGATTGTCAATTTCCTTTTTCGGCGAATGATTGGCCAGTTCTATATAGGTATAAGCCGCATAGTATTGGGCATGCCAATCCTTTGGATGCGCCAGGGCAATGCGTTCCAGTTCATTGGCCAACTGTTGCAGATCCTGCTTACTGAGATTGCCCTTATTCAGTTGCTCCACTTTCGGAAGCAAGAGTCCACTGACGACCTGCTGTGCATTTGTCTGCCGGTTACCCGCCAGCATGATCAGGATCAAAAGGATAAATAGGGAGAGAAACCGGTTTTTTTTCATATCTTAATAAATCAGGGCAATTGGCTCAATATTTCGTCTGAACGATCTTTACCTATACTGATAAACCAGCCCACTAAAAATCCACGCTTATAGGGTAATTCCACCGCTATCTTTTGCATTCCGTCCGGGGAAATGCGATAATCAAATATCTGCTGCCTGCCGGTGAAATTATTGACCGCAAACACAAAAGTATTAAAGGTCTTGCCCCATTTCCTCAAAACAGCAAAGTTAAGATTTATTTGATGGAATGCGGGTGTGCGGTCGGAGAGAAAGCTGCTGGACAGGGGATCATAATAGGGCCGGCCGGTGGCCATACTATACGATCCGCCCACAAACACGCCGATGGGTTCTATAAATTGCTTTGCCACCAGATGCAGGGTATGTGGTGCGGCAAAGGTGGGCCGGGTCTGTATCGGATAATCCAGGTACTGCCGTTCGGTATCCAGGTAAGAGTAGGAGATCCAGTAATCCAATCCTTCCGCCGCTACCTGATCCCTCCAGAACAGATCCACTCCCCTGGCATATCCCGAACCTCCGGCATTCAACACAGGAATAGTCTGCATTAAATCTTTGTAATCCTTATAATAAGCCTCCACCCGCAGGGTCCGGCCAAAATTCTTCCGCTGGAAATTGAGCAGGTAGTGAGTGACGGCGGCGTGTTCCAAAACCCTGCTGTTATATAAATATTGCGCTGCGGGCTGTTGGGCATAGTTGCCCGCACTTGCACTGAATGCGTTTCTTCCGGCCTGATAGGTCAGGCTCAGCCGGGGCATGATCAGAATGTCATCCCGCAGCGCCGCATTCCAGGCTGACCGCAGTCCCAGTTGGGCGATCAGGTTACGCAGGGGTCTGTAACTGGCATCCATCCAGACATCCCAGCGCTGGTTGTCCAAAATTGCAGGCATGTTTTTTTGGGTAGGATGACTGTAAAGAAGCTGAGTACGATGATCCCATTGGTTTAGATATACATCCGAACCCGTATTGACAGCCAGACGATCCGAAATCTTTCCAGACAGATGAAGGCGCCACTGATGTTGCCGCTCCCGGATGGCCGAACTGAAAGCAGGTCTTTCTATCAGATCCCGGTTGTCATTGTACCCATGCCCTGCATAAATCCTCCAATGTTCATTGAGCTTGTGAGTATAAGTCAGAAGCGACACCGCATTACTGTTTTTTACCCTCAGGGAAGATTCGTTTTCTGCAGCATCAAAATCGGTGGTCAATGCTTTCTGATCGGATAAATTGCCGTATCCGTACCATTTCAACAGGCCGTTTTCCCCGATATTCTGCCTGAAATTGGCATTTGCCGTTTGGTTTACCGGGGCTTCGAGCCATTGGGTGCGATGTCCGATCCAGCCGAAATAAGGACCAAAATCCGAATATCCCAGATCCACCCCAAAGGAAGTGCGTCTTTCCGGGCTGACATAATCATGTCCCGCCTTGACTCCGTAAAGCATCAGGGCCAGCACGGTGGAAGTGTGGGTAGGGTGATCTCTCGAAGTCAGTGCCAGTACCGAAGACAGGGCATCGCCATACAGGGCCGAATAGCCTCCGGTATTGAAGGTGATCCCTTCAAAAAGGTGGGGTGAAAAACGACTTTTCTGTGCTATATCCGGAATTCCACTATAATAGGGGTGGGTGATTTCAAGTCCATCAATCAGAGTTTTGGCCTCCTCACTGCTGCCTCCCCGGACAAAAAGGGCACCATTGTTACCGATTTGCTGTACGCCCGGTAATGTTTGCAGCGCACCGACGACATCACCGTCACCTCCAGCCGTGGTTTCCACATCCATGGTACGCAGAGTAGTCGCCCGGCTTCCGTCCAGCAGCACCATCCCCTGATCGGCCACCACCACGACTTCGCTGACCAGATTGGTTTTTTCTTCCATGCGAAGCGACAGAGCAGGCATATTCGCTACGATCCTGATCGGAACTTCCAGATCGATCATACTGATATGACGGGCGATCAGGACGGTATCCCCTGCGATGGATGTCTCAAAGGAAAAGTAACCTTCCTCGTCGCTGCTGCTACCTTCTATGCTTCCCTTGATAAAAACATTGGCACCGGAAAGGGGTTTGCCGAGGCGGTCTTTGATCTGTCCGTGGATCAGGGTCTGGGCAAATACAGCCGATTGGCTGGTTGCTATCAATAAGAGTATGGAAATCAAAATGTGTCGCATGATTATTTTAATCATGTCGGTTGTAGCGAATCAGATCACTGTTTTATCAACTTCATTCCCCTCAACTTCATTTCCCGCACCCACTTTCGGATCTTCTTTGAAATAACGTTTCTGGAAAATCAGAATCAGAATGACCCCTAAAGTAATGGCTGTATCGGCAACGTTGAATACCGGTCTGAAAAACAGAAAATCCTCGCCTCCCCAGACAGGTATCCAGGCCGGGAATTGTCCCTTGACAATCGGGAAATACAGCATATCCACTACCTTGCCGTGGAAAAGGCTGGAGTACCCCCCGGCTTCCGGCATAAAAACAGCTTTATCATACCAGGTGCTCTCGCTGAAGATTGCACCGTAAAATGTCGAATCAATGATGTTACCCAGAGCACCGGCCAGAATCAGCCCTACACAAAGGATAAAGCCCTGGTTATATTTGTGCCTGATCATGTAATGCAAGCCATAACCGATCATGACAACGGCCACGATCCGGAACAGAGAGAGGGCCAGCTTGCCGAATTCACCGCCAAACTCCATCCCAAAGGCCATTCCGTTATTTTCGGTAAAATGGATAATAAACCAATCACCGAACACCCTGAACTCCTGGCCCAGGGTCATATTGAGTTTGATCCAAAATTTAGACAACTGATCGATCAGCAATACAGCCACGATCAGCAATACCGGCTTGGTATAAGCTTTCATTGACGCTTAGTATTGCTTCATTTTGGCTTCCATACTCAGGGTGGTGTGCGGTACCGCACGCAGACGCTCTTTCTGGATCAGTTTGCCCGTTTCCCGGCAGATGCCATAGGTCTTGTTTTCAATACGGACCAGTGCAGCCTCCAGATTGTCGATAAATTTTTTCTGACGTGCCGCCAATTGGTTGGTCTGCTCTTTTTCCAGTGTAGCCGAACCATCTTCCAATGTTTTGTAAGTCCCTGCCGTATCGTCAGTCCCATTGGCATTGCTGCTGTTGAGAGTGGTGGTGAGGGCTGACAATTCTTCTTTGGCCACCCGCAGTTTCTCCAGGATAATCTCTTTGAATTCCTGAAGCTCACTGTCACTATATCTGGTTTTTTCTGTGTTATTGGACATAATATTATATTTTTTCTATTAATACCTCCAGTTGATTATCTTCTATTTCTACAGGATCACCCCCGTTGGATTGCCCTTCGAAGATCAAAGACTCTGCCAAGATCTCGGTTTTGATATAATCGGCATTGGCCTGACAGGCGGACGTGATCTCCGGGACATCCGAAATCCGGACCCTGATCCGGTCGGTCACTTCCAGCCCATTGTCCTTGCGGAGATTCTGGATCCGGTTGATCAGTTCCCTGGAAATCCCTTCGGCTTTGAGAGCAGGTGTCACCTGTATATCCAGTGCCACGGTGAGACGGCCCAGTGTGGCCACCTGCCATCCCGCCACATCTTCCGCCAGAATCTCCACGTCTTCCAGCCCGATGCGGTGTCCGTTGCCTTCCGGGAGCCCATCGTCTTTAGGCTGTCCACCAATTTCCAGTAGCAAAGTCCCGTCCCGCTCCAACTGTGCGATGGCCTGTTGGTCCAGTTCCTGAATGGCTTGTCCCACTACTTTCATGTCCTTCCCGACCTTTGGCCCCAGCACTTTGAAATTAGGCCTTACTTTTTTCCTGATAATGCCCGATGTATCACTGATCAGTTCGATCTCTTTGATATTGGTTTCCGAGAGGATCAGTGCTTTCACCTGTTCGATCTGCCGGGCAAAATCCCCATCCAGCACAGGTACCAGGATCTTTTGCAGGGGTTGCCGGACATTCAAACTCGATTTCTTGCGCAGGGACAGTACCAGCGAGGAAATATCCTGTGCCAATGCCATCCGCTGCTCCAGCCCTTTGTCCACCAATTCTGCCCGGAAAACGGGAAAATCCACCAAATGTACGGATTCTGCACCTGATTTGCCGGTCACGGCATCCAGATCCAGAAACAGACGGTCACTGTAAAAGGGGGCGATCGGCGACATCAGGCGGGCCACCGTATCCAGACAGGTGTAAAGCGTCTGGTAAGCCGAAATCTTATCCTCCGAGTATTCTCCTTTCCAGAAACGGCGCCGGCACAAACGTACGTACCAGTTGCTCAGGTGCTCATCCACAAAGGACTGAATGGCACGGGCTGCACGGGTCGGCTCAAAGTCAGCATAGAACTGATCCACTTCCTGGATCAGACTATTCAACAGTGAAATAACCCACCGGTCAATCTCCGGACGCTTGCCGACCGGCAATTCATCCTCCTTATAAGCGAAGCCATCGATATTGGCATACAGCGCAAAGAAGGAATAAGTGTTATATAGGGTGCCAAAAAACTTGCGCCTCACTTCATCCAGCCCTTCCATATTGAATTTGAGGTTGTCCCAGGGCGAAGCATTGCTGATCATGTACCAGCGGCTCGCATCCGCACCATATTGCTCAATGGTCGCAAAGGGGTCCACGGCATTGCCCAGTCGCTTGGACATCTTATTGCCGTTTTTATCGAGTACCAATCCGTTGGAAACCACGTTTTTGAAAGCTACCGAATCTTGTAGCATCACAGATATCGCATGCAGGGTAAAGAACCAGCCCCGGGTCTGATCGACCCCTTCGGCAATGAAATCTGCCGGATAGGCCCCTTCAAAACCATCTTTGAACGGACGGGCATCACCTCGCTTTAGCTTGCCGGCATCCAGGCCCCATTGGGCGAAAGGCATGGCCCCGCTGTCAAACCAGACATCAATCAGATCGGTTTCGCGATACAGCTTCTGACCGGAGGCAGACACCAGTACCACATCGTCCACAAACGGGCGGTGCAGATCCAGTGCTTCGGTTCCAAACCGGGCCAGATAAGCACTCCCTTTGCTTTGTTCATCCGAGGAGAGCAGGCCGGAAGCCAGGCTTTCTTCAATGGCCGTCCGCAATTCATCCATCGAACCAATGCAGCATTCTTCACTTTCGTCCTCGCTGCGCCAGATCGGCAGGGGTGTCCCCCAATACCGGGAACGGGAAAGATTCCAGTCCACCAGATTTTCCAGCCAGTTGCCAAAACGACCGGTACCCGTAGCTTCGGGCTTCCAGTTGATAGTCTTATTGAGCGCGATCATCCGCTCCTTCACCGCAGTGGTCCGGATAAACCAGCTATCCAGGGGATAGTAAAGCACCGGCTTGTCGGTCCGCCAGCAATGCGGATAACTGTGCTCGTATTTTTTGACGTCAAACGCCTTGTTTTCTTCTTTGAGTTTGATGGCGATCAGTACATCGGTGGGCCTGAAATCGGCTGATGCCCGTTCCTCGTCACTATAATACTCCTCTTTTACGTAGCGTCCGCCCAATTCGCCTAATTCCGCTACAAAGCGGCCCTGCCGGTCCACAATCGGCACATCCTTGCCATTTTCATCTTTTACAAAGACCCCGGGGATCCCATTCTCCCGGCTTACCCGAAAGTCATCGGCTCCGAATGTAGCAGCGGAGTGTACGATGCCTGTACCATCCTCGGTGGTCACAAAATCACCTGCGATCACCCGGAAGGCTTTTTCCTCCAGCTCCTCATTGGTCACATAGGGGAGCAACTGCTCGTAACGCAGCCCCACCAGTTCCGATCCGCTGAATGAATCTACGATCTCCACTTCCGTCTTGAAATGTTTGCCGATCAGGTTTTTGGCCAGCACCACACTCACAGGCGCATGGGTATATTGATTGAAAGTGCGGATCTTGACGTATTCAATGTCCTTGCCCACCACCAACGCACTGTTTGCAGGCAGCGTCCAGGGCGTGGTTGTCCAGGCCAGTATCGCTGTATCTTCCACCTCTTCGGCAAATAGGCGACCCATCAGCGGATGCACCTGATCCTTCCGGATGCGGAACTCCGCCACAATGGTCGTGTCCTTTACATCCCGGTAAGTGCCCGGCTGGTTCAGCTCGTGGGAACTCAGGCCGGTACCTGCCGCAGGCGAATAGGGTTGTATGGTATAACCTTTATATAAAAGGTCTTTGTTGTATAATTCTTTCAGAATCCACCACAACGTCTCAATGTATTCGTTTTCGTAGGTAATGTACGGGTTTTCCAGATCCACCCAATAACCCATTTTTTCGGTCAGGTCATTCCAGACATCCGTATATCTCATCACTTCCCGGCGACAGGCGGCATTATATTCCTCTACCGAAATCTTCTTGCCGATATCATCTTTGGTGATGCCCAGTGTCTTTTCCACCGCCAGCTCGATCGGCAGGCCATGTGTATCCCATCCTCCCTTGCGCTCGACGCGGAAGCCTTTGAGTGTTTTGTAGCGGCAAAAAATATCCTTGATCGCTCTGGCCATGACGTGGTGGATACCGGGCATACCATTGGCAGAGGGAGGTCCCTCATAGAACGTGTAAGGCCTGTCCGCAGGCCTGTTTGTGATACTTTTTTCGAAAATCCGCTCTTCTTTCCAGCGTGCCAGCATGCTTTTGCCGACATCCGACAGATCGAGCTGCTTATATTCCTTGTACATCAGCAAATTGTCTGTGAAAATCAAGATGCAAAGATAAGGAATATGCTTAGAAATACAATAGGAGGGTCAGGACAAAATCAGGCCGAAAAAGAAGTCCCGCATCCGCAGGTCTTGGAGGCGTTGGGATTGTTGAAGGTAAATCCCCGGGCATCCAGTCCTTGCTGGAAATCAACCTCCATTCCGGCCAGGTACAAACCGTGGGATTTATTCATAAACATACGGATCCCTTCCACCTCATACTCATTATCCCCATCTTTTTTCTGGTCGAAGCCCAATATATAATTCATGCCGGCACAGCCTCCGCCTTCCACACCCACGCGCAGTCCATAGTCCGCTGACAATTCCTGTTGTTCTATCAATTTTTTCAATTCCCGTACCGCACCCTCCGTCAAAGTCACAGGTGCAGATGATAATATAGTCGTTTCCATAATCATTAACCGATCTTCAAAAAATAATCCTAATCAGATTCAACCTTACAAAAATACATAAATTAATGTATATTTGCCATTCGACTTTATTCATAATTATAATAACGCAATTATAATAACGCAATTATAATAACGCAGCTCCATGAAAAGGGACCAACTTATATTTGATTTAATAGGTGACGAACTGAAACGTCAGGAAGAAGGCATTGAACTGATCGCATCCGAAAACTTTGTCAGTAAACAGGTGATGGAAGCAATGGGTTCCGTATTGACCAACAAATATGCGGAAGGCCTGCCGGGCAAGCGTTATTACGGTGGTTGTGAAGTTGTGGATCAGGTGGAGAATATCGCGATCGACCGGGCAAAGCAATTGTTCAATACAGAGTGGGCCAATGTGCAGCCGCACTCAGGGGCCCAGGCTAATGCAGCCGTCTTTCTGGCGTTGCTGAATCCGGGCGATAAAATCCTGGGTTTTGATCTATCCCACGGTGGTCACCTGACCCACGGATCCCCCGTCAATTTTTCGGGCAAGTTATACGACCCCCATTTTTATGGGGTGGACCGGGAAAGCGGCCGGATCGATTATGCACAATTGGAGCACGTTGCCCTGAAAGAAAAACCAAAAGTCATTATATGTGGAGCCTCCGCTTATTCCCGTGACTGGGATTATGCCTTTATCCGTCGAGTTGCGGATGAAATCGGAGCATTGGTCGTAGCCGATATCTCCCATCCGGCAGGGCTCATTGCCCGTGGATTGCTCAATGATCCGGTAGAACATTGTCACATTATTACCACGACCACCCATAAAACCCTGCGCGGACCGCGGGGCGGAATGATCCTGGTGGGCAAGGATTTTGAAAATCCCTGGGGCATCACGACACCCAAAGGCGAATTGCGTACCATCACCTCCATGCTGGATCTGGCCGTTTTCCCGGGCACCCAGGGAGGTCCGCTGGAGCATGTGATCGCATCCAAAGCGATTGCTTTCGGTGAAGCACTGAGTGATGAGTACTTCGAATACATTCTGCAGGTCAAAAAGAATGCCGCCGCACTGGCGCAATACTTTGTTGATAAAGATTATCATATTATTTCGGGAGGCACTGACAACCATCTGATGCTGATCGATCTGCGCAACAAGGGCATCAGTGGCAAAGCTGCTGAGGCCGCACTTGGTAAAGCAGGTGTCACTATCAATAAAAACATGGTGCCATTCGACGACAAGTCTCCGTTTGTCACCTCCGGAATCCGCCTCGGCACCGCTGCCATCACCACCCGCGGCCTGAAAGAAACCGAGATGGGTATCATCGCCGAGCTGATCGACACCGCACTGACCGAGCATGAAAACGACGCAGCCCTTAGCAAAATCGAGGGAAAAGTCAATGAGCTGATGGCACAGTTTCCGCTTTACAGCTAAAAGGGGAGCAATTATCCCAGGCTTTGGGTTTACTCATGTTTTGGGTTGTTTCGCCAAGTTTTAGGTTTTCCTACGGTTCCGTTTTATTTATACATATATCCTTTTCACGGGAACACAGTTTCCCCAAATTAATACGAATTTGGGGAAGTTGTGTTTTTGCGTTTAGTACTTGTTTGAAACTTTTTGAATATGTCCTTTTCACGGGAACACAGTTTCCCCAAATTAATACAAATTTGGGGAAATTGTGTTTTGGCGAATGGCACATACTGATTTTGTTCTGAAAGTATTTTTCTTTATCTTTGAAAGAATTAAAATTAATCAGAAGAAAAATTTGCCAAAAACAGATGATACAGTCAGATTTTTTGAGTTTTGATGAAGCGGCAGGCAGGCACGGGGTTTTTAAAGAAAAATTGATGCTTGACAAAAGGCTTATATTCGGATATCACCAAACTATGACTTCTGATAATAAGCGGTTAAGACTCCTTGACGCCAAAACGGTTCTCGGATTCCAAAACCTATTGAGATCTGGCGTTGAAAATGCATTGTTTGAAATTTCCCCCGATTTAAACCGTCTCAGCTCTGCCAGAAAGTGGTCCGTGATCAAGAGGATTTTATTGGTCCTGGCCCTCAAGATTGGACAGGAAGTTAGCTATCGGTACATAGGAACCCAAGTGGGAGCAGACCATAAAACTGTTTGCCTGTACATGGGGCAGCTCGAAGGGTTAGGGATTATATTCCGGCTCCCATCCTTTAGCAAGGGCTTTGCTGGTGAAAAATCAAATGGAATGAAATTTTATTTTTTTGATTGTGGGCTACGAAATGCGATGATCGAAAATTTCCAGCCACCCCAACTCCGAAACGATTGGGATGCCTTGTGGGAAAATTTTGTGATTGCGGAGCGCTATAAGTATAGAAAAACCCGCCGAGTGGAGGCGAAACCTTATTTTTGGCGGAATTTTAACCGGCAGCAAATCGACCTGATTGAAGAGAAGCAAGGAAGAGTCTATGCCTATATAATAAGGTGGAGTGAAAAACCCAGATCACACTTCCAGTGGCCGGATAGATTTTCCCGTTATTATCCGGACGCGATCAGCCAGGTATTGCAGCCCGCAAATCTGGAAAAGTTTATTGCCAGAAAAACGTTGCCTTATGAGATTGCTTTATGAGATTTGGGGGAGACCTGTTCAGAAGCTGAACCCCCGAGGAGACGTTAAAAAATCAAAATGTTTCGTATAATCCCAAGGTATTCTTTATTTTCGGAGCGGAATTTTCCAATGCCACCACATTAGTGAGTATATATATTATATAATAGGAACCAGAAAATGGAATACCATCAAAAGAATTACAGCAAAATCAATAATATTGTCGGCTGGCTTTGTGCCCTTGTGGCCACCACGGTTTATATATTGACACTGGAGCGGACGACGAGTTGGTGGGACACGGGAGAATTTATTGCTGCGGCCTATAAATTGCAGATTGTGCACCAGCCGGGAGCTCCGCTGTTCCTGATGCTGCAGAACGTATTCTCCAATCTGGCCTTTGGCAATCCGGAAAGGATCGCTTTCTGGATGAATGTGGGCTCTGCGGTATCCAGCGGGCTGACTATCCTGTTTTTGTTCTGGACCATTACGGCCCTGGCACGGAAAGCAATCTGGAAGAAAGGAACAACCCTGGATCAGGGGGGGCTTATCCGCATTATTGGTGCGGGTGTGGTAGGCGCCCTGGCCTATACCTTCTCCGATACCTTCTGGTTTTCTGCGGTGGAATCCGAAGTATATGCCATGTCGTCCTTGTGTACGGCCGTCGTCTTCTGGGCCATTCTCAAATGGGATGCGCATGCGGATGAGCCGGATGCCAATAAATGGCTGTTGTTTATTGCCTATATTATGGGCTTGTCCATTGGGGTCCACCTGCTCAACCTGCTGGCGATCCCAGCGCTGGCGCTGGTCATCTATTTCCGCAAGGCAGAAAAACCAAGCAACATGGGGGCGTTGAAAGCAATGTTCATTGGTTGCGTGATTGTTGCCGTCATCCTCTGGGGAATCATCCAGTACCTCCTGAAAGCTGCTGCCCAATTCGAGCTGTTCTTTGTCAATACCCTGGGCATGGGATTCGGTACCGGAGTCATCGTATTTGCCCTGCTGCTGGTGGGTGCTATTATATATGGTATCTGGTATTCCATCCGGGCTGCCAAACCCATGCTCAATATTATTGTGCTTTCATTCGCCCTGATCGTCTTTGGATATAGTTCATTTGCCATGGTGCTGATCCGGGCCAAGGCTGACCCCACACTCAACAACAGTGATCCGGACAATGTCTTTTCTTTCCTCAGCTACCTCAACCGGGAACAATATGGGGACGAACCAAAATTTGTGGGACCCTATTTTGATTCCAAACCGGTAGAAATGGAGTACGGAGCCAAGACCTACCGCAAAGGGGAGACCCGTTATGAGGAGGCCGGCCGCAGCATTGGGTATAAATTTGACCGGGAGACAATTTTTCCGAGGATTTATAGTTACCGTGAACAGCAGCACCAGCAATATTACAGAGATTACCTGCAATTGGGACAAAATGAAAGCCCGACTTTCGGGGACAATCTCAAATTCTTTTTCAGCTATCAGATCGGACATATGTACGCCCGCTATTTCCTATGGAATTTTGCCGGCAGGCAGAATGACCAGCAGGGGCATGGAGATTTTACAACCGGCAACTGGATCAGTGGTATCAAAGCAATCGATAATATGCGGTTGGGCGGACAGTATAACCTACCGGAAAATCTGAAAACCGATCCTTCAAATAATAAGTATTATTTCCTGCCCCTGCTGCTGGGACTGATCGGAGCCTGGTGGCATTTCCGGCGCAACCAGAAAGATGCCGGGGTAGTCGGGCTGCTATTTTTCTTTACAGGCCTGGCCATCGTTTTGTATCTCAACCAGAATCCCTTGCAGCCGCGTGAGCGGGACTATGCCTATGCCGGATCTTATTATGCATTCGCCATCTGGATCGGATTGGGAGTGCTGGGCCTTCAGGAATGGTTGGGCAAAAAACTGGACGGACGTACCGCAGGCATTCTTGCTACGGTGATCGGTCTGGTGATGGCACCTGTATTGATGGCCAAAGACGGATGGGATGATCACGACCGTTCGCACAAATTTGTCGCCAGAGACCTGGCAAAGAATTACCTGGAGTCCTGTGCCCCCAATGCCATCCTGTTTACCTACGGGGATAATGATACGTATCCATTATGGTATGCACAGGAAGTAGAAGGTGTGCGTCCGGATATACGGGTAGTCAATCTCAGCCTGCTCAGCGCGGACTGGTATGTCAGGCAGATGACCCGCAAGGTGAATGATGCCGGGCCCCTGCCGATCAACATCCCCGAATCCAAGTATGTAAAGGGTGTGCGGGATGTCATCTATTACCACGATGCCAAAATCCCGGGGTACGTGGATGTGGACAAGGTCGTGGCCCTGATGCTTTCCGACAACCCCAATGACAAATTGCCGCTGTACGGCGATGAACCCGAAAATTTCCTGGCAACCAAAAATCTGCAACTCCGGATCGACCGGGAAGAAGTGATCCGCAACCAGGCAGTCCCTGAAAAATGGTATGACAGCATTGTCGATACCATGCGCTGGACTTACACCAGAAATTATGTGTCGCGGACAGAACTGGCCATATTGGATATCCTGTCCAACAACCGCTGGGAGCGGCCGGTTTATTTTTCGGTGACGGTGCCGACCGAGCAATATATGGGGCTGGATAAATATCTGGTGTCCGAGGGTTTCGCCCTGCGCCTGATGCCGGTGGCAGTAGAGACTGATCCGAGAGGCCAGGGAATGCCGGTCAATACCGATGTACTCTACGATCAGATCATGAACAAATATGTCTGGGGCAATCTTAAAAATTCTCCCTACCTGGATCCGGAGTCCTATAATATGGTCAGCATGATCGTCAATAGTATTTACTCATCTGCGGCCGAAGGGCTGCTGGCCGAAGGCCGGGAAGCCGAAGCCCGTGAGGTATTGGATAACGGACTGGCAAACCTGCCTGCCCGTATCTTCCGTATCCGGGATGCCTTTACTTACAGCTTCTTTATCGACAATCTGTACGCGGTCGGACGGACAGAGGCTGCGGGTCAGTTGGTACAGCTCAATCTGGATTATCTGAAAGATCAGCTCGATTATTATCTGGCCATTGCCGAGACCAAACCAAATCTGGAAGCGCAGAATATACAGTTTGGAATATACATACTGGGCCAACTTTCCGATATTGCAAATAATCATGGACAGCATGAAATTCACGATCGTGTAGAGCAAATGATAGAAGGCTATCACCAAAGATTTTTGGGCAGATAATAAAAAAGTTAAAAAAAATTTGTTTTTAATAAAGGTTGTTGTAGATTTGCAGCGTGAATGCAATAATGCAAAAAACAGGGAAAGCTGAAAACTGATTAGAGTAAGCAAAAAAGTTAAATTTTTAATTTTAAATTCTTAAGTATGAAAAAAGGTTTAGTAACAGCATTTGTGATAGCCTCCGTGCTTGCATTTAATGCTTGTAAAAAAGAAGAAGGTCCAGTAGGTCCAGCAGGTCCTGCAGGTCCTCAAGGTCCCGCAGGTGCTACCGGTCCTCAAGGTCCAGTAGGTCCAGCTGGTGCTTCTGGTGCTGACGGTACTAAAATTTTGACAGGTACTACTGCTCCTGGTGCATCAACTGGTGCAAATGGTGACTACTATTTTGATTCAGCATCAAAAACGCTGTATGGCCCTAAAGCCGGTGGCGCTTGGCCTGCAGGTACCTCACTGGAAGGTGCTCCTGGTGCTGATGGTGCTGATGGTGCTGATGGTGCTCAAGGACCTCAAGGTGAAAAAGGTACTCAATTCCTGGCTGGTGCAGGTGCTCCTGACGCTGATACAGGTAATGAAGGTGACTACTACTTTGACCTTAACACATCTACTTTCTACGGTCCTAAATCAGCAACTCCTGGTTCTGAGTGGACAGTAAACGTGTTCCCATTGGCTTCAGCTTATGCTGCCAAAACTTTCTACCTGAGCGGTACATTGAACAATGTAACTGAAACAGAAAAAGTTGTTGGTCATAAAGCTGCCGTTACTTATCCACACTCTGGACCAAGTGATGAAATCCAGGCAACTGGCGTTTATTACAATCAAGAAGATATGACTCGTCGTGCTTCTTACCCAGGATGGGATGACAACCGTGAGATGATCTTTGAAACAGATCCAGTGGGAGCTCCTGGCGTATTTGACTTGATTCCTCAGGACGGTGATCCTGCAACTTGGGGTCCTGGTTCTCCAGACAATCTGGTTGCCGGACGTAGGTTCCGTTTCACGCAGAACTTTACTTACCCAACAGCTGAGTTCAATCTGACTAATGAAGATATCGCTCGTATCACAAAGGATAATGGTGCTTTCTATGATCAGTATGTCTATGCAAAAGTAATCAACGGTGTTGGTGGCCGTACCGTAGCGATCGGTGAGCCAATGTACTTCTTCCGTACCAAGCAAGTAACTATTACCAATGATGCTACTGCTTACAGCGCAAGATACACTGCGAGTACTTCGTTCAATCTGAACAACATCCCAGGATTGGGTGACAAGATTGAGGCTTACAAACATGATGGTAAGGTTTACCTGAAATACCGTTATGTAAACCCTGCTACCGGTGCTCCACGTTTCGAGGCTGCTCCAAGTACAGTTGGTTGGGTTGATCTGACAGACTACGTCAATGGTTATTCAGTTGCAGGTGTAGCTTATGGTCCTGATGGTGTTTATACGACTACAGCCAGCAGTAACGTAGCTGGTGTGAATCCATTTGCAGTCGCTCCTTACAATCCACGTGACATGGCTGGTCTGGCAAGTACAGGTGCTTTGGGAGCTGCAGGTATGACCCTGACAGTTTCTGCGGACAACGTATTGACTCAGCACTCTAGTGCTGCTCCTCGTCTGCAGGTGACCAATAATGGTAACTTCACATTCCACTGGGATATCGTATCCGGTTCTAATATTGCCGGAGCTACAACTGCTGTTCCATTTGGTCCGATCACTTTGGTGAATGCTGCTGGAATCTTGAATCCAGTTGCTGCAAGCTGGGTTGGTGGTACTTACAACATGGATAATGCTACCGACGCATACTGGGAGTCACGTGCGTTTGCTGACACTTATTACAAAGCTCCAAGTCTGACTGCTACAGTTGGTACTACTGGTGCAACTTTTGACCCTGTTACTGGTAATGTCAATATGATACACCATGCAAATGGTCAGCCAGCAAGCTATTTCCAAGGCAAATCAGTCGTCCAACTGCAAGTATTTGTAGTGACTGGTGATCTTGTTAAACAAGCTACTGCTGCTGGTATTAATGTAAATAACCCTGAGGCATTATCTAATTTTGCCAACTCTTTGCGATTGCAATAATATCTGATAATTAATCTAATTATTAGATTGTATCACAGAAAAGGCGGATCCGGTAGGATTCGCCTTTTTTTTGTCTTTCAGTTTTTTTATTTGTATATTTATATGCAATTGAGCATCGCACAGATGCTCTTTTAATTTAAGTTCTTATTTTCGTTTTATTGACACCGTCACGAATGAAAGGTTTAGTTGTCCTTTTTTTGATCTGCCTGTTTGCCTGTCCGGTATTTGGACAATCTGAATCCGCTTATATTGGTTCCGCAGGCACACTGCCGGCGGAGCTTAAGCCGTCCTATTCCCGGCATCACCTTTTCAATGGCCGTGAGTTCGTGCCACACAATTTATCTGTGGTCGGATCTCCCAATCATGCGGATCTGGTGATTCTGGATCATTGCAGCGTGGTATTCGATGGTGTTTATTATGATGATATTCCCCTGTTGTATGATCTGGTGATTGACCAGCTCGTGACGATTCATCCTGACCGGAGAGAGGAGATCTATCTGGAGAAGCATCTGGTGGATTGGTTTTCTATAAGACAGGATCAATTTGTGCAGATTGTGGAAGGTCAATCGGAACTTTCCCCTGGATTTTATCAACTGATCTATCAGGGGGATGGCTATACCTGCTATGCCAGACGCAGTAAGGAGGCCAGGCGGTATTCTTCAGGTACTATCCTGGAGTATCGTTTTTTTGAAACGGTTACCTATTATTTGCAGATCGGTGATGATCCCTTCCGTACTATAAAAAGTCAAAAGGAGTTGCTTTCTCTTGATGATGACCATCGCAGGGTGATCAGGAGAATGTTGCGGGACAGGGCCCTTTCCTTTCGTACTAAACCAGTGGAAACTCTGCATGCGGTACTGAATTTTCTGGATCATAATAATTGATTTCGTTTTAGATCATGAATATACCCCATGCATTTGTCCGCATATTGAAAAAGAGGAAACTGTCATTTCTTTTTTTTATTATTTTGTGGTGTGTCGGGCATTCTTCTGCTCTCTACGCCCAGGAACCATCCGTGACAATCAGACTGAACAATGCTTCTTTTGAAGAGTTTGTGAGGCAGGCTGAAAGCCAGACCGGATATACCTTTTACTATGATGCGGCCAATACGGACAGCCTGCGGATCTCGCTGAATATGGTCAATAGCCAGCTTTCCGTTGTATTGGAACGTGTGCTGCACGAACAGGGGTTGTTCTTTACCATTCTATCGGGCAAACGGGTATTTGTGACCAGCGGACAGGCACTGATCACTCATCTGGATGCCATTGGTTCCCGGCAGCAGTCCGAGCCTCTGTCCGGTGATTCGCTACATGCAGTAAAGCCCAGGGCTAGTCTGGCGCATCTGACTGACTATTCCGGTGATACCACCGAAACCATCATAGCGATTGAGAACAGACTTTTTGAATTTGGAACCAAAGGACAGGTTGTCCGCGACCGGATATTGTCAGGATATATCCGCGATGCGGATACAGGACTTCCGATCCCCTTTGCTTTGATTGAAGTGCAGGGGCATTCGCTGACCACACATTCTGATCAGCAGGGATATTTTACCATTTCCATTCCCGAAGAACGGGCCACAGTGAAGATTTCCGGTGTGGGGAAAAAGGAAACCCAGCGACAATTGCTGATGTACGGTAGCGCCCGCCTGGATATTGCTTTGAATGAACGGGTCTATGCATTGGCTGAGGTCATTGTTTCAGGTTCTGACGGGACAGGGGTGACCCGGACCCAGATGGGGATCGAACGCCTGACCATGGCCACCATCAGACAGACTCCCGCCGTATTTGGTGAAGCAGATATTGTACGGGTCATTCTGACCCTGCCCGGCGTGCAGACAGTGGGGGAGGCTGCCGCAGGTTTCAATGTACGGGGTGGAGCCACCGATCAGAACCTGGTGCTTTACAATGATGCCACGATTTACAATCCATCACACTTCTTTGGTTTCTTCTCTTCTTTCAACCCGGATGGGGTCAGCAGTGTAGAATTATATAAAAGTAGTATTCCCGCCCGTTTTGGGGGACGTTTGTCCTCGGTGCTGGACGTATCGGCAAAGGAGGGAAACCGGCAGAAATTCTCCGGTGCCGGCGGGATCGGACCGCTGACCGGACGCCTGACTCTGGAGGGACCCATCGGGAAAAAGACTTCTTTCTTGGTGGGAGGACGCAGTACCTATTCGGATTGGCTGATGAAATTGATACCCGATGAGGGTTATCAGAACAGTTCCGCTTCCTTTTTTGACACCAATTTTCAAGTGACCCACGAACCCAATGAAAAAAACACAGTGTATGCGGTGGGTTACTTTAGCAATGATCGCTTTGGATTGGGAAGGGATACGCTTTATTCTTACCAGAACCTGAGCACCAATCTAAAATGGAAACATGTTTACAATAACAGGATCCACAGTTTACTGACCGTGGGACTGGATCGGTATGATTTTACCATGACCAATACCAATCTGGAACCCACCTCTTACCGGCTTGGCTACGGTATCCACCAAACCTTCGCGAAAGCGGAACTGCACCATCACCTTAATGAAAGGCACCGTTTGTTATATGGTCTGAGCAGCATATTGTATTCCACCAGTCCGGGAAGCGTCACTCCGCTGGGGGCATTGTCCGAAGTGGTTGAAAAGGTACTTCAACCGGAGCAGGCCCTGGAGTCTGCCCTCCACCTGACCGATGTTTTTCAGATAAATGATCGCCTGGAAGTCGATCTGGGTCTGCGGTATTCCATGTTCAATGTGCTGGGCCCCCGCAATGACGGGACGACCAGTTATCAATCCGGAGCGTTCATCAAGACCTATCATGCTCCTGAAATCCGTTTCGGGGCCCGTTACCGGGTAGCGACCGCTACTTCCCTGAAGATCGGATACAATTCTCTCAGGCAATATATCCATATGTTGTCCAATACCACTTCCATCACTCCTACTGACACCTGGAAGCTGAGCGATCAGTACATCAGGCCCCAATTCGGGGATCAGCTCTCCATTGGGTTTTACCAAAACTTCAATTCGGACCGGATTGAGACTTCTGTGGAACTATACTACAAACGGATGCAGGATTACCTGGATTACAAGAGTGGCGCCAGACTGCTGATGAACCCCAATATCGAAAGGGATGTGCTGGGGACAGAGGCCCGTGCCTATGGAGTTGAGTTTCTGGTCAAGAAACTGACCGGTCGCCTGAACGGCTGGTTCAGTTATACTTATTCCAGGGTAGAACAAAGAACGGTGGATGTACCGGAAGAAGATATGATCAATGGGGGAGCATATTATCCAAGCAATCATGACAAACCCCACAACCTGACCCTGGTCGGCAATTATAAATTTTCCCATCGGGTCAGCTTTTCGCTGAACGGGACTTATAGCACCGGCAGACCGATCACCTTGCCGATTGCGGTCTATTATTATGCAGGCAATGAACGGGTATTCTATTCGGAAAGAAATCAGTACCGCATACCCGATTATTTCAGGCTGGACGCTTCCTTCAATATTGAAGGCAATCATAAAGTGAGAAAACTGGCACATAGTTCCTGGACGGTGGGAGTTTATAATGTAACGGGGAGAAGAAACCCATTTTCTGTTTTCTATTTGTCGGAACCGGATGGGATCAAAGGGTATAAGTTGTCGATATTCGGCAGTCAGATACCTTTCCTGACCTATAATTTTAAATTTTGAGATGCTGCGGCAACGCAAAAGTAGTTGAATACTGATTGGATGAAAAGAGGTTTGACATACTGGATCTGGATACTGGCTTTACTGGCGCTGAGTTCCTGCCTGTTTGTGGCCTGCCGGGAAGCCTTCGATATCGAATATGAGCCGCAGGATACTGCTCCCATTCTGGTGGTGGAAGGTTATATCAATGCGGGGGATACCGAGTCAAAATATAGACTGGGCTACGCAAGGGAGATGGAGACCGGGGGATCCTTATCGCTTGGCTCCAATGTGCCGGTGACCAATGCGAGCATCACCATTGAAAGTGAAAGTGGTACGAAATATTACTCATCCACCGCTGCGGCCGCAGTCGGCGAGTACATAATCCGCCATCCTATACTGGATCCGGGGCAACGGTACAGGCTGCTCATCAGGACCGGTCAGACCGAATACGAGTCGGAGTTTGTAGAGGTCCGGATCAGTCCGGAAATCACGGAGCTTGAATGGGAAAGAAACGACAAGGGTATCCAGGTATTTGTCAATACAGCAGATCCGGACAACAAATCGCATCATTATCGCTGGGAATTTGAAGAGACCTGGAAATATACGCCAAACTGGAGAAGTGTCTATATCCTGGAGGATGGCGAGGTGCGGTTCAGGGAGTCCAATGAGTTTGTCCATGCCTGTTATATGTCGCAGCATTCTTCCAATATCTATTTGGGTACCTCCGAGGACTTGGCGAATGATGTGATCCATCATTTCCCACTGGCTTTTGTGCCGGTGCTTTCCGACAAAATGACGGATGGTTATTCGATCTTGGTCCGTCAAATGGTACTGACCGACCAATCCTATTCCTATTGGAAGCAATTGAAGGAAAGCTCTGAAAGGTTGGGGGATATTTTTGGCCCCATGCCTTCAGAGTTGCGGGGCAATATCAAATGCACGACCCAGCCGGATTATCATGTCATTGGTTTGGTAGAGGCCATCCGGGTAGCAGAAAAGCGGTTGTTTATCAGCCGGAGCGAATTGATTGAGTATTGGCACGTGGTCAATGAGTTTTATGCGGGTTGCAGACTGGAGCAGGGAGATGTTCAGGAGGTGATTTCTTTTTTGACGCTCAATCGGAATTATCTAATGTTGCAGGAGGTCCAGGGGAATCCGAACAATTCGAATATCACTGGCTATTCCTATTCGACCAGAGCCTGTGTGGACTGCCGGGTGAGGGGAGGAACGGTGGATGTACCCGATTTCTGGCCGGAAAGAATATTTTGAACGGGAGAGAGTACTTTGTAATGGCCGGAAAAAATGTAATTGAGAAATGTATCAGATTAAAGTTAGGATCATGATAAAGCGTTTTGTAAGGTTGATTTTTGCTTTTGGACTGCTGTTATCCGGTCTGCCGGTTCATGCACAGGAAGTGGGCCAGCCGGCCCATGCCCAGGAAGGCAGTCCGCAAAGTATGTACCTGCATATGGCCAAGAATTTTTATATGCCGGGTGAGATTCTCTGGTTCCGGGTTTATGCGGGACAGGCAGATTCATCGCTGAACAGCGTTTTATGGACGGTGCCTGATTCCAGAACACTGCCATCCGAAAACAGTGTGGCCTATGTAGAGATCCTGAATGCCCATAAGGAACGGGTATTGACTACAAAGGTGGAAATTGGTCCTTCAAAACTGAATGGAGGCTCTGTTTATATTCCGGCCGAGCTGCAAAGTGATACTTATTCGCTGGTGGCTTATACGGCTTCCATGAAAAATCAGGGCCCTGCGGAATTTTTCTCGGCGGAATTCGAAGTGCTGAACCCTTATTTCGCCCCAGATAATGCGGGGGGACATGCCGTTGCGGAGCCGGCCCTGCAATTATTCCCCGAAGGGGGGATGTTGTTGGACGCAGTACCGACCCGGATTGCCTTTAAATTGGCAGTAGCGGGCGATGCGGCTGCAATAGCGGGTAAATCGGCATTAGAGAACGCCGGACCTGGTTATGATGTGATCGTCCGGGAAGATTCGGCGGTGGTGGCCCGTGTCAGATCGAATGCTCAGGGAATAGGCAGTTTTCAGATAACCCCCCACAAAGGCCGGCAGTATCAGACGGAGGTATTAACCCCTGACGGAAGGGCTATCATTGCCGGATTCCCCGTGATCAGCGATGAGGGCCTGGTGATGAATGTGGGCAGTGCAACAGGGATGAATGTGAGTAGCGCAGCAGGTATCAATGGAAATGCAGTAGAAATCTACCGCCGCACAGTAGAAATCAGTGGCTCCGCTGTGTATGCAGGCCATCAGGTGCAAATGCTGGTCAGTCAGTGGAAGGGAGGAGTGGCCCGGGCGGTGGACACATTAGCATTGAGGCTGGACCGGGAGGGCAGAGGCAAATTGGTTTTGAGCACAGAAAACCTTCCGGACGGATTGCTGTGCCTGACCCTACACAATGACCGGGGACAAAAAATTGCCGAGCGTTTGATCTTTAACTATCCGGAACAGCGATTGATCATCCGATCTGCCGTGGAGCAAAATGATCTCCGGACCAGAGACCGGGTCGATCTGGATATTCAGGCACTTCTGAAGCCAGAGAGGGCGACCCCGGGACTTCCCGCTCCTTTGAACCCCGGTGCCGACCTGTCCATTGCGGTATATAAAGTCGATGCGTTGCAGCACGGGCCTAATGGTGATTTTTATACCTATTATTGGTTGCAATCGGGTCTTGCGGACATTGTGGAGAATATTGACTATTATTTTGACGAGGAAATCAATCTGACAAAACGCACTGGGGATCTGGATCTGCTGCTGATGACCCTGAGGCCGAAGGATCGCGGGTGGAATGAAAAAGTCCTTCCGGAAATCCGCTATCATCGGCTGGCTTTCAGGCTGACGGCAAAGAACAGCGGGGAAGCCATTGCAAATGAAGATGTTTTTCTGAGCCTGCCCGGAAAACGAAGCAGTCTTTTTACCGGTACCACTGATGATTTGGGACGGGTTGAGTTTTATGTAAAGGATATTATCGGGGCAGGGGTGCTTGCTATCCGTCTGGAAGAGGCAAGGGAGATGGATGTGGAACTGATTTCTCCATTTTTTCAAATTTATAACGCCGCAAGTGGTGCCGGGGCTGCTGTGGTTGCCGGGAATGCAGGAAGTGCCGGAAGTACAGGAAGTACTGGAAATACCGAAAGTGCCGGCGACGTTATGGGTGGCAGGGAACCCGAGCCGGGTGCGGCACTCAGCGAACTGATTCTATCCCACAGTCTGAATGTGCAGATTGAGAACAGCTATTTTGCAAAGCAAAGGGCGCAGTTTACTCCTCCTGTCACGGATAATCTGCCTTTCTATGGCAAGGCCGAAGTAGTTTACCGACTGGACGATTATACCCGGTTTGTGCTGATGGAAGAAGTATTGAAGGAGTATATCTGGGAGATCCGGGCCACCAAAAGGAGATCCGGTTATACCTTGAGAGTACTCGACAAGGACAGGGGTACTTTTTTTAGTAATCCCCCCCTGATTCTGCTGGATGGGGTTCCTTTGAGCAGTGCCGATGAAATCATCGCTTTTGATCCGCTGAGAATTGAAAAAATCAGTATAGTGGCCAGCCGCTATTATCTGGGCAAAAAAGTTTATGATGGGATTGTGGATTTCTCGACCTATGAAGGGCAATTAAGGGACTTCCCCCTGGAATCGGCGATCACATTGATCGAATACGATGGTCTGCAGCCTGATCGCGTATTTTTTCAACCCCAGCATCAGGGCCTGGATCAAAGATCCCGCCGCTTGCCGGATACCCGCAATCTTTTGTACTGGAATCCCTCGGTCCGTACGGATGAGAGCGGTAAAGTCGGGCTGTCATTTTATGCTTCTGATATTGCCGGGGATTATATAGTGGTCATCCAGGGGGTGTCTTCATCCGGTGAAATCGGCAGCTCCACGTATCGTTTTTCTGTTTCGGAACGGTAAATGGGCGAAAAAGACCTGTTAAAGAGGGCGAGATGGGATTATTTCCTTTTCCTGAAAAACTCACTGAAGGAGTCAAATTCCCGGCGGTAGATCAGGCCGAGGGCGCTGATGTATTCGTCTGTGGGATTTAGCAAAAAGTGACGGGTATTAAGCCGGTTGGATCCCCTGAGGACCAGACGTCCATCCTTGCGGATCAGGTAGAGCAACTCTGCATCGGTCGCAATCCGTTCCCTGCTGAATACATTGAGGTCATTGAGGCGCTGGTTGCGCAGGTCGGTGATGCCCCCGGTAAAGATCAGTCTGTCATTAAAAAAGCGGAAGGAAGCACTTGCATCATTCAGTGAACGGATATTGAAATCAATAAAGTTAAGATTGAGCGATTGGGAAATCAGGTTGTTGAGCTGGTTGAAAGCCAGCTCGGTCCCTGCACTCAGGAGGGTGCTGTTGATTTCCTGGCTCAGATCGGTGGTGGATCCCGGACTGAAACTTCTGCGTACGATCAGGCTGAGAGCCTGCTGATTGACATTGTTGGCATCACTCAGGTAACTTTGCAATTCATCTTTGACATAGGGGTCCGCCGGAAAATCCAACCCAAAATTGATTCCCGGACGCATCAGATTGCCACTGAGCTCCATTTCGGCACGGGCAGTAACCCGCTGTTCATTGGTAGTGCGGCCGGCAGCATCGTAAAGAGGGGAGAGGCTGGTGCGCTGCTCATAAAAGGCGGTCAGTGCAATGCTTGCATCCGTGGGCTTGCCGGTCCAGCGTATATTCCCACCCTGCTTGATCTCAAATATTTTATTGATAAAATCCTGTGCTGAAAAAGTGAATTTACCCGAATTGATACTGTAATCCCCGAACATTTCAAAATCCCCCATACTGGTAATGCGTAAGGCGATCTGGCCCTCACCCCGGCCTGAAAGTTCCCCCAGGTCGGTATGGATGTTGGTGGTGGCCGCCGGGGTGACCTGCAGGTCCATATTCAGGCGCAGTCCTGCAGGGGTGTTGTTGCTCTGAGGGGTGGGTTGGTCGCCGGCTCCGGAAGTAGTAAAGCGTATAAACTCATAATTACCCAGCGATGCCGCGGTATTGAGTGGAATATGAAGCACGGTGTTTTCCTCCGTCCGGGCATTGATCGTGATGTTCATGGACTCCGGAGTACCATCAAACTGAAACCTGCCGGTGCCATAGGCCGTCCCATAATACAGAGGATTATCCCTGAAATTGGTGCGGAGTACCAGAAAATTATTGGTATTGATGGTGGCCTGAATATGGGGATTGGCAGGTTTTTGCATGTCTATCCTTCCGTTGGCCCTCGCTTGCTGGCCACGGGGATCCGTCAATGTCAGATCATCAATAATGAAAGCAGTGTTTTTCATACTGAGCGGTCCATTGGCCCGATAGGGGGTTTGCAGGTAATTGACCGTAAAGCCCGCCTCATTGAGCCTTCCGCTACCGTTTATGTTGAGCTTGCTCAGGGTGCCGGTGATGGTGGCCTGTCCCGTCAGATTGCCCTGCACATCGGAGATCAGATCTTTGAGCAGCACCTGCAATACTTTCAGATCCGTCTGATCAAAGCGGGCCAGCAGATCCAGATTGTCCCCTGTCTGGCCTATATGATACACTCCCCCCACGAAAAGGCTCTGCTTGTTTTCCTTATTCAGTGCAAGGGCGAGGTTGATCCTGTTTCTGTCCTGGTCAAAATCGGCATTGGCCACCAGATCCCCCAGTAAGGTCTGGTCGAGGCTAATCTGCCGGAATTGCAGATCAGCTGTCGCATAGGGCTTGCTGAGCAAGGAATTGATGCTGGTCTTGCCCTGCAATTGCCCTCCGATCCGGAAGTTGAAATTTGGGATCAGCGGATTGATCGTGCTGACATCAAATTGGTCAAAGGTCAGGTTGAGCCTGTCATCCGGTAGTACTGAAATATACCCATCCACCTGTATGCGTTGCTGCTGATTGCTGAACACCAGCCCCTCCAGGTGTGTTCTGTTTTTATAGAAGGTAGCGTTGCTTTCGGCGATGAGCCATTGCTCCCCATTGAGCAGGAGCCTGGAAGGATCGCTGTGAATGCTGATCCGTTGATCGGGGTGAAACAGCAGGTGACCCAGCAGGTTTGCCTGATGCTGACCGGTGGTGTCAGCCAGTTGGATCTGATAGCTTAGTTTATCCTGCTCCAGTATCTGACTGATCTCCAGATGATGAATATTGTTCGTTTCGTACAGTAGCAGGTTCCGCGCTTCCAGATCGACCTGCAATTGTGTATGGTCTGCCCGCTGAGCGATCCTTAAGTCCTGTGCCTGGACTGGTCCCAGGGTTAGGGATGGAATCCGGATTTGAAAGGAAGTGAGCAGGCTGGTCTCCTGAGTAGTTGGGAAAGCGCCTTGTCCGTCTTGCTGGCTGGAAAGGGAAGAAAAATGCCCGGAAAACAGGCTGCTGTCCGCAATGGAGAAAGCGGGTGAAATAAAACCGGCCACCGGTGCAAAATCCCGGATCCGCAGATCCAGTCTGAAATCCTGTTCTCCCGGATCGGATGACGGAAGGCCGAGCGAGGGCAGGTAGCGACCGGCCATTCCCCTGAAATAAGATCCCAGTTTATAAAAGTCCACCTGACCGGTCAGGGACGCGTCCACCATATCGGATTGCAGATCGATGTGGCGTTGAGGCCCGGTCCCTTCAGCCCGCACCTGCAAGGAGCCAATGTGCTGTCTGCCACTCGTCCCCGCACCGCCGGTCCCCAATCCAGCTCCCGCACCTGATTCAAATAAAATGTGATTGATATGCAGCTTTCCCTGCAAATCATTGAAATCATGGCCCTTCATGACCGAGTGAACTTCTGCAGCATGCAGCACCAGCGAATCCTGGGTATAAAGCCGGGTATTCCGGAGATCGGCATAGAAAACAGTTGCCTGCAAATCATGTACGATCGAATTGGGATTAATGCTGGAGTAACCCTCCAGGCTCATTCTCAGGTGGGGATCCGTAATATTGATGTTGCCCCGCAGTTCATCGCCGATCAGGGAGGCATCCGCCTTTAGATTGGTATAGCGATACTGATTGAAATCCAGGTATTGTACTTGCGCATTCAGGGCGAGGTTCCGGTCAGCCGGCGCAAACCCACTTCCATCCACAAAAGTATGGAATCCCATCTTGCCCAGGGGCGGAGTCTGTACCAATTGACCCAGATCAAATTCCTGCGTATGGATCGTACCCTTGTATCCGGTGCTGCCTTCCTGCAATTTGATGGTCATATCGGTGTCCAGTTCGCCCAAAGCAGTCCGGAGCTGCCCCCGCACCGCAAAATCATCGTAATGCCCCCGGAAGGTTCCCTGAAAATGGAGCTGCTCCAACCTGTCCAGCAGATCGGGCAATTCAAAATGTGTATGAGGACTCAGTTGAGGTACCAATTGTTCGACCTCATGTGTGTTTGTGGTCAGATGGGAAATATCCACATCAAAAATGGTCTGATTGATTTCTGGCAGGCCCATAATGGAAAGCTGTCCCTGCAATTGGGTGTGTGGGCTGGTATTCAGCACAATCTGCCTACCCTGGATGGCCGAGACAGTGCCTTTCAGTGAACCCGAAATCCCGGCATCAAACTGTATATCGTGCATAGCGGGGGCAAAATAGGCAATATCCGAAGAAGCGATCCGGGACTTATCCAGTTCAAGCTGTACCTCCACCTTATGGACAAAATCGTTGAAATCACTGAAGTCACTGAAAGAAAGCAGGACGTAATCCCGTATTTCACTTTTGTTGGTTTGCAGATCGAGCTCGCGCAATTCAATCATACCGGTGGCGATATGGGCTCTGGTATCCAGGTTGTGAAGATGGAAGCCTGATTTTTCCCGCAACGTGAATTTTTGTATCCGGAGAGTGGTGGCGGCCGGAGAAAAATCGATGTCCGAGAGAATGCCGCTGATGCCGCGCAGTTCAAGGTCATCAAAATCAATGGCGGGACGTTGGGCGCCCTGGCCAGGCGGATTGAGGCGATGGGCACGCAGGTCTGCCACATTGTCCGCAGCCTTTCGGTGATCCAGAAAATGAAAGGACAGATTTTGCAATTCAATGCGGCGAAGGTCCAGCTTCAGTTTTTTCCGCTCCTTCCGTTCTTTTGCAGGGGCAAAATAATCGATCAGAAAGTCCAGGTTGGGATGCCCCTCCTGATCGATCTGCAATTGAAACTGCGCATCCGACAGGTGGACCCGGTCTATGGAAAGCTGATTCTGGAGTAAACTGGCCAGATCAAAACTGGCTTCCAGCCCACCCGCATAAAAGAGCGTATCCCCGGATTGATCGGATACATATAGCTGCCGGAGTTGCAGAGATGTAAATGGTTTGAAGTACAGCCCCTCGATCGAAATCTGTGCATTCAGTTCCCTTGACAGGAAACCGGCCGCCTTTTTACCAAAATAACTCTGTACAGGCTTATATTGCAGGGACAATATCAGGCCGGTGAGGAGCAGGATGAGGATACTGAGGCTCCAGAGGGTTATCTTAATGAATCTTTTAATATTTTCCGTAATTTTGGGCCTTTGAACAATTACTGAAAAATGGCAATCATTCTCGGCATCGAATCTTCCTGTGATGAAACTTCAGCAGCAATCTGTATAGACGGACATATTCATGCTAATGTGATCGCCACCCAGGAAATGCATGCCGCATTTGGAGGTGTGGTACCCGAACTGGCATCCCGTGCCCATCAGCAAAATATTGTGCCGGTCGTAGAACAAGCGCTTGCGGAAGCAAAAATAGGTAAAAAAGATTTAGATGCAGTAGCTTTTACACGGGGGCCGGGTCTGCTGGGATCTTTGCTGGTCGGGACTTCCTTTTCAAAGGGCCTGGCGCTGGCACTGGATATTCCGCTGATCTCCATCAATCACATGCAGGCACATATCCTGGCTCATTTTATTGATGATCCAAAGCCTTCGTTTCCCTTTCTATGCCTGACAGTTTCGGGTGGTCATACCCAGATCGTGCTGGTCCGGGATTATTTTGATATGGAAGTGCTGGGGCAGACCCTGGATGATGCGGCCGGAGAAGCCTTTGACAAGACGGCCAAGATCCTGCAACTGCCCTATCCCGGTGGGCCGCTGATCGACAAGTACGCCCGTACCGGCAATCCCGATGCCTTTCCATTTCCGGAACCCCAGATCCCGGCACTGGATTTTAGTTTCAGCGGTCTGAAAACAGCGATCCTGTATTTTGTGAGGGATCACCTGAAAGAAGATCCGGATTTTGTGAAGAACAATCTGCCGGATATCTGTGCATCCGTACAGCAGCGCATCGTCCATATTCTGCTCAATAAACTCCGTAAAGCGGCCCGGGAAACTGGTATCCGGGAGATTTCCATCGCTGGTGGTGTGTCGGCCAATTCCTGTCTGCGCAGCGAATTATTCCGGATGGGTCAGGAGGAATCCTGGAAGGTGTATATCCCCAAATTTGAGTATTGTACCGACAATGCGGCCATGATCGCCATGGCCGGATATTTCAAGTATCTGGCCGGGGACTTTTCCGGACAGGATGTCGAACCCCTTGCCAGGTGGGTTTAAGCGAAACCCCTCATGCCTCTGCCTTGAGGTTAGATTTTTATCCCGATGTGATTGGCTGTCAGATTTTGATTTGCCGGCCAAACTCCCGCTTGATGTCCCGGTCTTTGATCGTTTCCCGCTTGTCGAAGTCCTTTTTGCCCTGGGCCAGGGCGATTTCCACCTTGGCAAATCCCCGGTCACTAATGAATAAGCGGAGCGGAATAATGGTGAATCCTTTTGTTTCACTTTTTGTCCGCAGTTTTTTCAGCTCCTTTTTGGTCAGGAGTAGTTGCCGGTCCCGCTTGGCTTCATGATTGTAGAAGGAGCCGTGTGAAAATTCGGCAATATGCATATTGCGTATATATAGGCCGTCATCCAGAAAACCGCAAAAGGAATCATTAATATTGGCTTTACCTTCCCGTATGGATTTGATTTCGGTCCCCAAAAGACGGACACCCGCAATATAGGTATCCAGAATGTGGTACTCAAAATGTGCTCTTTTATTTTTTATTTGTACGGAAGCTGCCAGGGCCATTCTTAAATATACTAAAAATATTTGAAATTTAAAAAAATTCAGGCCACAAAGTTAAGCTTTTTTTGTTTTGCATATGATTTGAGATTTGCCTAAGTTTGGAAGAGTCAAACGGGCTGTCCATGAAGTGTGGCGAAGAATGTATATTGGTTGTGAACAGGTGGAGCGACAGACGTGAAGCCATAAAATATTGAAGTATTGAACGAACAAAATATCTCTCTGGAATATAATAATCCTGGCCTGCTCTGGGGTGCGCAAAATGATAATTTTGAACTGATCAAAAAGCAATTCCCCAAACTGAAACTGGTACCCCGCGGGACAGAAATAAAAGTTTTTGGGGATCAACAGGAACTCGAGTCGTTCAGGGAGGCTTTTGATAAGCTGGTGGCACATATGGAGATGTACCAGCGCCTGACACCGATGGACATCGAAGAAATACTGGGTGCCGGAGGTTCTCCAAAGGGTGCCGGCAGCGCTGCGAATGGAACAGGCAGTGTGGCAAAGGACAATGGAAGTCCGGTAAAGAGCAGCACTGCTTCCTCCACGGCAGCCCCCTCCTTTGCGGGAGGCGATCCCATTGTTTTCGGGCCCAATGGCCTGGTAGTGAAAGCCCGGACCGCCAATCAGCGCAAAATGGTGGAAAGCATCCAGAAGAATGATATACTTTTTGCGATCGGTCCGGCCGGAACCGGCAAGACCTATACTGCGGTGGCATTGGCCGTCAGAGCTCTCCGGAATAAAGAGGTCAAAAGGATCATCCTGACCCGGCCCGCAGTGGAAGCCGGTGAGAATCTGGGATTCCTGCCGGGTGATCTGAAAGAAAAAATCGATCCGTATCTGAGGCCATTGTATGATGCACTGGACGATATGATCCCATCTGAAAAGTTGAAGAGCTTTTTGGAGAACAGGACCATTGAAGTTGCCCCCCTGGCCTTTATGCGGGGGCGGACTCTCGACAATTGTTTTGTGATTCTGGATGAGGCCCAGAATGCGACCGAAATGCAACTGAAGATGTTTCTGACCCGGATGGGGCCGACAGCCAAGTTTATTATCACCGGGGATGTGACGCAGATCGACCTGCCCAAAAAGCAGCAATCCGGACTGACCAATGCCGTGAAATTGCTGGAGAACATTGAAGGAATCGACATGATCTTCCTGAGCGGGGGCGATGTGGTGCGGCATAAATTGGTGAAACGGATTTTGCAGGCTTACGGCGATATTTGATAGCAGGTACTTTTGATATGAGGCACTTTTGATAGCAATACATGAATACAATTAAAGAAACTAATTTCAATTTTGAGGGCCAGACTGCCTTTTACCGGGGGAAAGTCCGCGATGTATATACGATTGATGACAAATATCTGGCGATGGTGGCCTCTGACCGGATTTCGGCTTTTGATGTGGTCCTGCCGAGAGCCATTCCCTTTAAGGGCCAGGTATTGAATCAGATCGCAGCCGGATTTCTGAAAGCCACGGAGGATATTGTGCCAAACTGGGTACTGGATGTGCCGGATCCGAATGTGACGATCGGCCGGGTCTGTGAACCTTTCAAGGTGGAGATGGTAATCCGTGGCTATCTGTCAGGACATGCCTGGCGGGAGTATCAGGCGGGCAGACGGGAAGTGTGCGGAGAGGCATTACCCGAAGGGTTGCAGGAAAATGATAAGCTGCCGGGACCCATCATTACCCCGACGACCAAAGCAGCGGTGGGGCATGATGAAGATATCTCAAGGACAGAGATCCTGCGCCGGGGGATTGTGTCCGAAGCGGATTATGTGCAGTTGGAAAAATACACCCATGCCCTGTTTCAGCGGGGGACGGAGATGGCGGCCGAAAAGGGTTTGATTTTGGTGGATACCAAGTATGAATTTGGGAAAGTGGGGGACAAAATTTATCTGATCGACGAGATCCACACCCCGGATTCTTCCCGCTATTTTTATGCGGAGGGGTATGAAGAAAGGCAGAGAAGGGGCGAGCCGCAAAAGCAATTGTCCAAAGAATTTGTACGCAAATGGCTGATTGAAAATGGATTTCAGGGCAAGGAAGGACAGGTGGTGCCGGAAATGACCGATGAGATTATCCATTCCATTTCCGAAAGGTATATTGAGTTGTTTGAACATATTACCGGCGAGACTTTCCGCAAACCCCCGGAAGGAGGATCAGGATCGGTGATCACGAGGGTTGAAAATAATATCCGTCAGGCGTTGAAAGGCCTGAAGGCAGCGGGTCTGTGATTTGAAGGGGAAAGAGGAAATTTTAAGATGAGATTTGAGGTGTTGATATTGGGCTCCAGTTCGGCTACGCCCATGTACGGTCGTCATCCTACGGCACAGTTGATCAATATCAGCGAACAATTGTTGCTGGTGGATTGCGGTGAAGGCACTCAAATGCAATTGACGAAGTTCGGGATCAAGCAGAATAAGATCAAGGTTGTTTTTGTCAGCCATCTGCACGGGGATCATTACCTCGGTCTGGCAGGATTGCTGTCGTCCATGCATCTGATGGGACGGAATGCGCCTCTTCAGGTGTTCGGCCCTCCGGGCTTGCAGGAAATCCTGGAGCTCCAGTTCCGGTATTCTGAGACGGTGCTTCGGTATCCATTGGTGTTTTGTGCCACCCGGACAGATGGCGAGCATCTGTTGTATCAGGATGAATTTGTATCCGCTTATAGTTTTCCGCTGGATCACCGTATCCCCTGTACGGGATTCCGTTTTGAGGAAAGTCCCAGGCAGCCTGCTTTGCAGACAGATAAGGTGGAAAAATTGGGGGTTCCCAAAGCGTTTTATAAATTATTGAAAAAGGGAGTTGATTTTGTGGCGGCAGATGGGACGATCCATCCCTGGCAGACACTGACCCTGGAAACCCCGGCACCGCGCAGGTATGCATTCTGCTCGGATACAGCAGACACCGGCGGTTATAGGCAGGCTATTGCAGGTGTCGATCTGTTGTACCATGAAGCGACGTTTCTGCACGAAATGCAGGATCGGGCGGTGGAGACCTTTCATTCAACTGCTTTGCAGGCGGGTCAGGTGGCAGGAGCAGTTGGTGCCGGAAAACTGGTGATCGGGCATTATTCCGCAAGGTACAGAGAGTTGCAGCCCCTATTGGACGAGGCCCTTACAGCATTTCCCAATACCGAACTGGCGGTGGAGGGTCACTGGTATCCGGTGGGGGAATAAGAAGGCGTCGGGGAATCAGGAAAGCGGAAGTACGTTTTTGCAGAAAACATAGTGGGAATATTTTAAAGATAAAATGAGTACTGAATTTGATTTGGACAAATTGATCCGGGACAATATCCGGGACCTGAAACCCTATTCTTCGGCGAGAGACGAATTTCAGGGTGAGGCGAGTATTTTTCTGGATGCGAATGAGAATGCGTTTGGATCGCCCCTTGCTGCCGTTGGCCCGGCGGCGGCTGACTCCGGCCCGGCAACTGCCCCCGGATCACCCCCCGCTGTCGCCTATCACCGTTATCCCGATCCACACCAGCATATCCTGAAAGAACGCATCAGCCGTATCAAGGGAGTGCCGCCCCGGCATATTTTTTTGGGGAATGGCAGCGATGAAGCTATTGACCTCCTGTACCGGGCTTTCTGCAATCCGGGAGTGGACAATGTTATTCTGGTGCCACCTACTTATGGAATGTATGAAGTCTCGGCAAGGATCAATGATGTAGAAGTCCGCAGGGTCCCGCTGAGTCCCGATTTTCACCTGGACCTGGAGGGCATTGCTGAGGCCATCGACAAGCATACCAAGTTGATTTTTCTCTGCTCCCCCAACAATCCGACCGGGAATTCGCTGGATCGGGGGGATATGGAAACGATCATGGCTCATTTTAACGGGATCGTGGTGGTGGATGAGGCGTATATCAATTTTGCAAAGCAGAAAACGTTTATTCAGGAACTGACCGAGTATGCCAACCTGGTGGTGCTGCAGACCTTTTCTAAGGCCTGGGGCCTGGCAGGGCTGCGGTTGGGGATGGCTTTTGCCAGCAGCAAAATTATTGAGGTACTGAATAAAATCAAGCCACCCTATAATATCAATCAGGCGACCCAGGAGTTGGCATTGCAGGCATTGGATCAGGTCGCTACGGTCAATGACTGGATCCGGCAGACGGTGGAGGAGCGGCAGCGGTTGGTGGAGCGCCTGGGTCTGCTTGCATTTGTCACCTATATTTTTCCCTCGGATGCCAATTTTGTACTGGTTCGTACCAATGCACCGGTGGAAATCTATCATTTTTTGGTGGGAGAAGGTATTATTGTGAGGGACCGGTCTTCGGTGGAACTCTGTGAGGGTTGTCTGCGGATCACAGTCGGGACACCGGAAGAGAATGACCGGCTGATCGGGGCATTGAACCGTTTTGGAAGTGACTAATCGAATTAATTCAAAAGAATAATGGCTGCAATCAGAAAGAAATTGCTTTTTATAGACAGGGATGGGACACTCGTTCTGGAGCCAGTGGACGAGCAATTGGATGCCTTTGAAAAACTCCGTTTTTACCCTGGAGCCCTGCAATATTTGCCCCGGATCGCACGGGAACTGGATTATGAATTGGTTATGGTGACCAATCAGGATGGTCTGGGAACCCCATCGCATCCGGAGGAAAATTTCTGGCCTGTACACGAATTGATCCTGCGTACCTTTGAGGGTGAAGGCGTACATTTTGAGGCGGTACATATTGACCGGACTTTTGCTCGTGAGCAGGCTCCTACCCGGAAGCCCGGGGTGGGGATGTTGCAGAATTATTTTGACCGGGAGAAATATGATCTGGCCCAATCTTTTGTAATCGGGGACCGGGTGAATGATGTCCGCCTTGCCCAGAACCTGGGAGCCGGGGCCATCTGGCTCCGGGACGGGGGTGATTCCGCTGGTCGGCCGGAAGCTGCCGGTGGCCCTGCAACGGAGGAGACTGCCGCCGGTGCGGCCGGCACATCAGTGCCTGCCAGAACCTCCCACACATTGGCTGCAGCCGAAACCTCCTACAACTTGGGTGCTGCCGAAAACATAGACTTTAACCCCTCGGTTTTGGCCCTGCAAACCACTTCCTGGCAGAAAATCTATGAATTTCTGAGATTGGGAGCCCGTAGGGTGCAGCATACGCGCAACACCAATGAGACCCGGATTTCCATCAGCCTGGATCTGGATGGGAAAGGGGAATCAAGGGTGCGTACCGGATTGGCGTTTTTTGATCACATGCTGGATCAGATTGCCCGGCATGGCCGGATGGATCTGGATGTACTGGTGGATGGCGACCTGCATGTGGATGAGCATCATACCATTGAGGATACCGGGATTGCGCTCGGTGAGGCGATTGCCCTGGCATTGGGTGATAAGCGCGGTATTGAGCGATATGCCTTTACCCTGCCGATGGACGATTGCCTGGCGCAGATCGCACTTGATTTCGGAGGGCGCAACTGGCTGGTCTGGGAAGCTGATTTCCACCGGGAAAAAATAGGCGATATGCCGACCGAGATGTTTTTTCACTTCTTCAAATCTTTTTCGGACGCGGCGAAATGCAATCTGAATATCAAGGCGGAAGGGCAGAACGAGCATCACAAGATCGAGGCGATCTTCAAGGCATTTGCCAAAACGATCCGTAAGGCCATACAAAGGGACACGGATTACCTGGAACTGCCCAGCACCAAAGGGATTATCTGACCATGAAAAATAACAGGACGGGAATCATCAATTACGGGGCAGGGAATATCTTTTCGCTGACTGCCGCACTGGATCGGCTGGGCCTGGAGTATGGAATGGTGAATGAACCGGCAGATTTTGATCACTATGCCCGCTTTATCATTCCGGGAGTCGGACATGCAGGCAGCGCAATGGACAAGCTGAACGGATCGGGGCTGGCAGCGTACATTCCCGACCTGAAGGTCCCGGTGTTGGGGATCTGTGTGGGCATGCAGTTGATGACCCGCTTTTCAGAGGAAGGAAACAGTGACCTGCTGGGCATCTTCCCGCTGGAAACGTTACATTTCCAGGGGCGGATCAACCTCAAAGTGCCCCACATGGGCTGGAATCGGGTGGTTGTGGATAAAAGCACCCCCTTATTCAGGGATATGGATAAAGATCCTTATTTTTACTTTGTACATTCATATTATATACCCTATGATGCTGCTTTGACAGCGGCATATGCGGAATATGGTGTCCGCTTTTCGGCAGCATTCGGAATGGACAATTTCTATGGTGTACAATTCCACCCGGAAAAATCCGGGCTTGCGGGGGAGCAGTTATTAGCTAATTTTGCAAAACTATTTTGAAACCCTACTTAATTAATCATGTATATAATACCGGCTATTGACGTATTGGACCAGAAAGTGGTCAGATTACGGGAGGGAAATTATCAGGATGTCACTACTTATCCAGTCACGCTGGAGGAAATGATCGGGCGTTTGCAGGCCAATGGTACGGAATTGATCCATATCATCGATCTGAATGGAGCGAAAGGTGATTTCAGCAATCAGCCTTATCTGTTCGATATCTTGCAAAAAACCGATGTAAAAGTGCAGTATGGTGGTGGTGTGCGGAGCATCGAGATGGTGCGGAAATTGCTGGATGAAGGTGTATTCCGGGTCATTGTTGGTACACAGGCCATTACTAATCCGGAATTTCTGGACGAATTGAGCGAGTTGAACTGCGGGAAGGATAAATGCTCGGACCAGGTGGTCATTGCCATTGATGTACTGGACGAAGTCATCAAGTATTCCGGTTGGCTGGAAAGCTCTCCGCTGAAACTGATCGACTATATAGACCGGTGTCTGTCGCTGGGCTTTTTCCGCTTTCTATGTACGGATATCAACAAAGACGGCAAGTTGGGAGGAGCAGGCGTGGATCTGTATAAAAAACTGCTGGACCACTCGCCGATTATCAGATTGATCGCTTCGGGTGGCATCAGCTCGATGGAAGATATTGAAGAATTGAATAAGATCAAGGTAGAAGCCTGTGTGGTCGGGAAAGCGATCTATGAGGAGCGGATTTCGATTGGGGAAATCCAGGCGTGGAATCTCAAATCCCTTACTCGTTTCTGAGCGATTAAAGATCTGATGATGCTGGCAAAACGAATCATTCCCTGTCTGGATGTAAAGGATGGCCGCACGGTCAAGGGAGTCAATTTTGTGGATTTGAGGGATGCGGGCGACCCGGTGGAACTGGCCTGGCAATATTCCCGTCAGGGGGCGGATGAATTGGTTTTTCTGGATATTTCAGCTACCGAGGAACGAAGGAAAACCACGGTGGAGATGGTACGGGCAGTGGCCCGGCAGATCAATATCCCTTTTACGATCGGTGGAGGGATCAAGAGCATTACGGATGCGGAGTTGCTCTTGCAAGCAGGTGCAGATAAGATTTCGGTCAATTCTGCAGCTGTACGCAATCCGGGACTGATCAATGAACTGGCCCGCGCCTTCGGCAATCAATTTGTGGTGGTGGCAGTGGATACCAGGCGTCATGGATCAGAAGACCGTGTTTACCTCAATGGGGGGCGGATCCTTTCCGAGCTCAGGACGCTGGATTGGCTGATGGAAGCCCAGGAGCGGGGAGCCGGCGAGATTTTGCTGACTTCGATGGATCATGATGGTACCAAAGAGGGTTTTGATAACCGCTTCCTCAAAGAGGTCAATAATCGGTTGAATATCCCCTTGATCGCATCCGGAGGTGCGGGCAAGGTGGAGCACTTTGTATCGGTGTTTCAGGAGGCGGGAGTGGATGCAGCCCTGGCCGCTTCGGTGTTTCACTATGGGCAGATCGCGATTCCGGAATTGAAAGAGGCGTTGGCTGCGGCGGGGATTCCGGTCAGGAGATCGGATATTGGCTTATAATTTAATGTTCAGCACTACCAAAGAATCCAGCACTATCAAAGTAGAATAAAGAAATGGAAGAACAATTGAAAATAAATGGTTTGATCCCTGCGGTGATACAGGATGCCCGGACGATGGAGGTGCTGATGCTGGGTTATATGAATCAGGAAGCCTGGGAAAAGACAAAGCAGGAAGGGCGGGTGACATTTTTCTCCCGTTCCAAACAACGATTGTGGACAAAGGGAGAGGAGAGCGGGCATTTTCTGGATCTGGTGGATTGGAAAGTGGATTGTGACGGAGATACCCTCCTGATCAGGGCTTTGCCGCACGGGCCTACCTGCCATACCGGTCACCGAAATTGCTTCCAGACAGAATTCGGTGCCAATTTTGTTTTTGAACTGGAACGCATTATTGAATCGAGGTATCAATCAGGAGATGCTGCTTCCTATATTACGCGACTGCGGGAACAGGGCCTGAATAAAATCGCCCAGAAGGTAGGGGAAGAGGGGGTAGAAACAGTGATCGCCGCGCTTGCGGAAACGAGAATGGATTTTGTGAATGAGGCTTCGGATCTGCTGTTCCACCTGTTGGTGCTGCTGAAAGAGAAAGGGGTCAGTCTGGAGGAGATCGCATTGAACCTGCAGGACAGACACCGGAAAAAGGGCTGATAAGGGGATCGAACTGTATTCCGGGTTATTCGTGAGAAATATATGAAACGGCTTGAAATATCGAAAACTGCACACCTGACCGGACACCAGAATCCGGTCTATGCCATTGCGATGGCAGCAGATGGACATCGTTTTTATACGGCCGGTAATGATAAGGGAGTGGTGCAGTGGAATCTGGATAAACCGGGTTTTGAGCGGGTTTTGTGTCCGTTGCAACACACGGCCTATGGCCTGCATCTGTTGCCCGGTCAGATGGGATTGGTCATCAGTATGCGTAATGGCGAAGTCTTTCGGGTCGATACCGGTAACGGACAGATCAGGCAACGGTTCGTCTTGCACCAGAAACCGGTTTTTGCCATCGGCTCCCGGGCGAGGGTGACCGGAGGAAGTGAGCTGGTCATCGGGTCGGAGGATGGCTCGGTTTCAGTCTGGAACCTGGAGCCGGAGTCAGACAGCGGTCCGATCACAGGATCTGGGCCGGTCTATCATTTCAAGGTGTCGGAGTTTCCGATCCGCTGTCTGGCCATCAGTCCGGATGGCCGCTGGCTCTGCTTTGGTACGAAAGATGGGAAGATTTTGGTTTTGAATGCAGCGGATTATAGTCTGCATCAAGTACTGGATGCGCATGAGCAGGTAGTGACGGCACTTTGTTTTTCACCGGATGGGCATTATTTGTTGAGTTCCGGCAGGGATGCACGGCTTTGTGTTTTCAGGATCCCGGAATTTGTGCTGGAAACTGATTTTGTCCCGCACATGTATGCGGTTTATTCTATGCAGTACAATTCGGTCTATCCGGTTTTTGCAACGGCCAGCCGGGACAAGTCCGTCAAAATCTGGTCTGCGGAGGACTTTCGTCTGTTGCGGGCGATCAGTCTGGATAAGGGGCTGGACGCCCATCGTTTATCCGTCAATGCCCTGACCTGGGATCATTCGGGAAAACGTTTGATGACTACCGGAGATGATAAGGTGGTGATGGTGTGGGAGATGAGGTTTGATGAGGGAAATGAGGTTTTAGATGATTAATGGTTCGGGATGAATGATTAAGGAGCAAAAGGAGCGGATTATTTTGGGGATCGACCCGGGTACGGCAGTGCTGGGTTATGGTATCGTGCTGGAGAAAGGCAATAAGCTGAGTCTGCTGGGTCTGGGAGTGGTCAAACTGGATCATCTGGATGATCATGGTCTGAAGTTGCAGCGTATTTTTCAAAAGACCACCGCACTGATCGCTGAATACCGCCCGGACTGCGTGGCCCTGGAGGCACCATTCTATGGAAAGAATATACAGGTCATGCTCAAATTGGGTAGGGCACAGGGAGTGGCTATGGCGGCCGCTTTGAA
Source organism: Parapedobacter defluvii (assembly GCA_040392005.1). GTDB lineage: Bacteria > Bacteroidota > Bacteroidia > Sphingobacteriales > Sphingobacteriaceae > DASRQK01. The sequence goes on along the minus strand of JBEBWT010000017.1, from coordinate 2,586 downwards.
TCAGGATATTCCGATTTTCGAATACGCCCCCCGGAAGATCAAACAATCGGTGACCGGCAATGGCAACGCCAGTAAGGAGCAGGTGGCCGCCATGTTGAAAACCCTTTTGAAATTTGATGAAACCCCTCATTTTCTGGATGCTACGGATGGCCTGGCCGTAGCGGTCTGCCATGCTTTTCAAAGCAAGGTGGGTGGAGGTGGTGGCGGCAAGAGTTTTTCAGGGTGGGAGGCATTCGCAAAGGACAGGGGAAATGCCGGGCGAATTAAGGGGATTTGAAATTGAAGGTGATTTTTTCCGGTTATTTATAATGAATTTTTAAAAAAAAGACTGTATTTTTGACAAAATGATATCAGACGATGCTGTCTGAAGATGATAAAAAAAACTCCTTTGGGAGAGGAGCTTTTTTTGAATACTATTATAAACCTATATTATATTGAGGAGGGACGTAGCCAATTAACCCGACTCAATTGCCTGCGCAAACAGAAGGGTCATTACAAATGTAATAATGTTTTTGATATTATTGTGATTTTTTTTTAAAAAAATTAGGAATTTTATATAAATATAGTTTTTTCTTGTTTGTTGCAGACTTAAACAGGCTTTTATGAAGTACAATTATCAGCACGTGGACCTGGACCAATTGGATATTCAGATTCTTTCCATATTGATGGAGGAGGCCTCCGTTCCTTATACCGAGATTGCGAAAAAGCTGGAAGTTTCCGGAGGGACTATCCATGTACGCATGAAAAAAATGGAAGAAATGGGGGTGATCCGGGGTACCAATCTTCAGATCAATCCGCAGAAAGTGGGCTTTGATGTTACGGCCTTCCTGGGGATTTACCTGGAAAAAGGTTCTCAGTACAAACATGCAGTGGAGCAGTTGAGGGCCATTAAGGAAGTGGTGGAACTCCATTATTGTACCGGTACTTACAGTATGTTTGCCAAGATTATCTGCCGGGATACCGAACACCTGAGGGAAGTGCTGAATGAAGGGATTCAGTCGGTGGAAGGAATCCAGCGAACGGAGACCATTATCTCACTGGAGGAAAGCATCAAACGTCACATCAAGCTGATTTGATGTCAGCGGGTGACTGTGGATGACGTAAAACACCTCAATTGTTGCGCAGCCACTCAGCGGGTGACCCGGCCTTGTAGGTCGATACGCACATCAAAGGGTTTGCAATATTCATCCAGCAATACAGCCACATGCAGACGGGTGACCTGCAATTCGGGGTCGTATATACCGTCGAATTTGAATTTTCGTTCCCAGTTGCGCTCTACCTGAGTGTCCAGTTCATTTCCCCTGTGACTGATGTATTTGATCAGGCTCAACAAGTCTGCCAGCCGGAACTGATCGTTTTTCTGCTCTGCGAACCAGATCTGACTTCTGGAATAAAGTTCGTTGAGCGCGGGCCGGATTTCACCCGGTAAAACAGGCTGGTCCGGGGCAAAGCAGAGCCGTCTGTCTGTATCGGCGATCGCATGGAAAATGCCGGTCGCCCCTATGCGCTGGATAGCCGCAAAATTCGGATTCCGGAGTGCTATATCCTGAAAAGGTATCAAGCGGAGGCCGTATTGCAACAATTCCCCCTGTACCGGTCTGACTTCTATCTTTTCTGAGCTGGTCCGGTAGAAGGCCACATAGGATGCGGCTGCACCGGCGGCCTGACCGGTATGGGCCAGTAAGGGGAGATCTTCCGGGCTGTGGGTCAGCAGATCCCGTATGATTTGTGTATTGCGCGTAAAAAAGATGTTCTGTCCCATTGGTTTATCCTGACCGCCCTGACTGCTTTGCTGGATCAGCTGGCCCAATGGGATGCTGTATAGTTGTCCGTCGCCGGCATCTGCGGCAATCACGCCCGTGCGCATCAGTGGGGTGAAATAACCGTGTTCCGTTGAGAAACTTATGGTCGAAAGATCAGCGACTTCAATGCTGTTTTTCAATTCTTTCAATCCGGCCAACTGTGCGATAAGCCCATTTTCAGAAGCATCCACCACTGCCCGGACTTTGTACTTCCGGCGATCGGCCAGTACCACCTCCCAGGTCCTTTTGGATTTTTTTGCAGATCGCAGTCCGGTATTCCTGATGATGGTAAGGTGTGGGAATTCACTGATTTCCTCTTCCATTGCATTGAGGATCAGTTGAGGGTTTAGTGGCCTGAGGGCAATGGATGAAAGCGAATCATCGGATTCTTTAGCACCCATAGCGGCGGCCAGCAGATCCGCCCAGATGCCACTGTGCAAATCCTGATGACCTTCAATATTTCCTGGCGGCAGGGCCACGGCCTCCTTCAGAGTCGCAGCTTCATAAATCCAGACGGTGTTCAACCGGGATTTGGCTGACTGTATGGCTGCGGTATAGGCATCGATTCCATTTCCAAACACCAGCACTTCCGGTTTCTTTCCCTGCGCCATCAGTAAGACAGGCATCAAAATTATGGTGATCAATAATGTTTTCAATTCGATTCTCTGTATCATGCAGTAAAATTAAATATTAAGTCGGATTAAGTTTGAATTCCCCGTGTTAAATTATGTTATCTTTGCATTATTATGAAGGAGCATGAAGAAAAGCCTCTTGGAGAGGAAAA
>JBEBWT010000016.1:0-50717 GCA_040392005.1 Parapedobacter defluvii | reverse complement strand
TGGGCTTTAGCAGTACGGGGCGCGAAGAGCAGAAAAACCTGCGCTATGTCACCAACGAGACGGGGATCGTGTTCGCTGCAGACCAACCGTACCGAGTCGAACGTATTGTCCGGAACAGCCCGGCCGCCAAACTGGGCAGGGACATACAGCCCGGAGACAGGTTGATCTCCGTGGACGGACAGGCCGTGGATGAAAAGATCGACCGGGATTTTTACTTTGCCAAACCCTCGCTGGCCGATGAATTGCGCCTGAGCTTTGACCGCAATGGGACCATCATCCATACTACACTGAGGCCACAGCGCAGCGCCAGCCTCCGGGATGGTTTTTATGAGGAATGGATCAAACAGAACCGCAAAAGAGTAGATTCACTGAGTGGCAACCGCATCGCCTATTCACATATGAAAAATATGAGCGGCGGAGAGTTGGAGATTTTCCTGCTGGATATGGTGGAACAGGAAAACAATAAGGAAGCCATCGTGCTGGACCTGCGTTATAATACCGGTGGAAATGTGCATGATGAGGTATTGAAGTTCTTGTCGCAGCGTCCCTATCTGCAATGGCAGTACCGGGATGGCAAGCGTGCTCCCCAGAGTAATTTCGCCCCTGCGGGCAAACCGATCGTGTTGCTGATCAACCAGCAGTCCCTCAGCGATGCCGAAATGACCGCGGCTGGTTTCAAGGCCCTGAACCTGGGCACGGTGATCGGTACCGAAACCTACCGCTGGATTATCTTCACTTCAGCCAAAGGGCTGGTGGACGGATCATCGTACCGGGTACCGGGCTGGGGAGTCTATACCCTGGACGGGGACAACCTGGAGCTCACCGGGGTCAAGCCGGACATTTTTGTGGAAAACACCTTCCTGGATCTGATTCAGGACCGGGACCCGCAATTGGAAAGAGCCGTTCAGGAGATTTTGAAGCAATTGTAAGGATGTGCTTTCAGACCTGCGGTAATGCCCGGTGGTGCTGCAAGCTGCGGTAGATGTAATATATGTACCCGGAAGAGATCAGCAGGCCGGCGATGCCCTGTATCAGGAGAGTCGTCTGTACCCCCAGGCTCTGGGCCAGGGATCCGATGATCAGGCTCCCGATGGGGAAGATGCCCTGAAAGGCCATAATATAGTAGCTGATGATGCGGGCCCTGAAAGGGGTCATGGTATGGGTCTGGAGATAGGTATTGACACAGGAATTCTGGATCATCATGCCCAGGGCGGCAAATACTACACAACAAAGTGCGACCATAATACTGGATGCAAAGGGTAGCAATAGCAGACCCAGACCCATCAGGCCGGAACCAACCATGACCCGGAACCGCAGATTGGCTCCGGTCTGGAGGCGGGCCATATACACCGCACCGATCATGGCTCCAATACCGGCTGCACTTTCCAGCCAGCTATATGTTTCGGCACCCCCGTGAAACAGGGTCTTGGCAATGACCGGAAGCAGGGTAGTATAAGGGATGACCAGTAAACTGGAAAAGGCCACCAGGAAAATCAGGGCTTTCAACTGGGGGTGTTCCTGCAGATAACGATATCCTTGTTTGAAGCCTTCCCAGGTACTTTCCTGTTGTCCGCTGACGGGAGCTGTGTCCACCCTGATCAGCATCAGGGAGACCAGCACACCTATGAAACTCAGAAAATTGATCAGAAAGCACCAGGCTTCGCCGTACTGGCTCAGGACTATACCACCAATGGCAGGCCCTACGATCCGGGCCGCATTAAAGACGGTCGAATTGAGCGCGATGGCATTCGGCAGGTCCTGCTTATCCTCTACCAATTCCAGCATGAAGGATTGGCGGGCATTGACCTCCACCGCATTGAAGATACCCTGCATCAGGCTGAGGATCAATATCAGGGGAATGGTATGCCAGCCAAACCAAACCAGCAGTGCCAGAATACCTGCCTGCACCATCAGGCCGATCTGAGCCGCCACCAGCGTACGGTATTTATTGTTCTGATCAATAAAACTGCCGATAAACGGAGAAAGCAAGAGGGATGGGATGAGGGATACGAAGGAAACGATCCCCAGCATCAGGGCCGATCCGGTCATGGAATAGACCAGCCAACTGATCGCAATGCGCTGCATCCAGGAACCGATAAGGGACACGGCCTGACCGATAAAGTGTATCCGGAAATTCCTGTGGTATAGTGAACGAAGAATATACATGTCCTATCTATGCAATATACAAAATTATGGTTAATTTTGCAAGGAAAACGAAAAATAACCCCAACAACCATTTAATATGAAGTTCTTTATAGACACAGCGAATCTGGATCAGATCAGGGAAGCACAGGATCTGGGTATCCTGGACGGAGTCACCACCAACCCAAGCCTAATGGCCAAAGAAGGAATCAGCGGCGACAAAAATGTTATTGAGCATTACAAAGCAATCTGCAACATCGTGGATGGCCATGTCAGTGCAGAGGTGATCGCCACCGATTATGAGGGCATGATCCGTGAAGGTGAGGCGCTGGCCCGGCTGGATGATAAGATCGTGGTAAAAGTCCCTATGATCAAAGACGGCATCAAGGCCATTAGATATTTCAGCAATAAGGGCATCAAGACCAATTGTACACTGGTCTTTACTGCCGGACAGGCGTTGCTGGCCGCCAAAGCAGGTGCAACTTATATGTCTCCATTTATTGGCCGCCTGGATGATATTTCTACGGATGGCCTGGGCCTGATCGAGGAGATCCGCCTGATCTATGACAATTACGACTTTGATACCCAGATCCTGGCCGCATCAGTACGTCATGTGACCCATATTCTGGAATGTGCCAAAATCGGAGCTGATGTCATGACCGGGCCGCTGTCAGCGATCCTGGCACTGCTCAAACACCCCCTGACCGACAGTGGGCTGGCACAATTCCTGGCAGACCATGCAAAGGCAGCAGGCAAATAAGCAGGTGAATAATAAAACCGCAAATCAGTACTCATAACACCGCAAATTCATTCATTGAATTTGCGGTGTTGTTTTTTCAGGAGTACATAGATTATCACAATTACTACCAGCGCAGCCAAAACAATGTACCCGGCTCCCGAATTTCCGGCAGGATCATCCACATGATCTGCCGAAACCTGAGCCGAATCAACCGCTTGCGCAAGCACCATGACAGGTGCCAAAAAAAACCCGATGAGGGTCCAGATAACGTGTTTCATTTTGTATCGTATAAAGCCAAACAACTTACACAAACAAAATGAGATTTCAAAATATATTCCATTTATGAAAAAAATGATGGAAACTATTCGGAAAATATCAAAAATCAAGTTTTTTCAATTCATCCTTCACGAAGCCGATCAGTTCCCTGACATATTCTGCGGAAAAATCAAAGCGGATGCCGGCGGTTTCATAAATTTCGGGAATGGTACGGGTATAACCCAGCTTCAGCGCTTCCAGATATTGTCGCAAAGCACGCCCCGGATCTGCTCTGTAATTTTTCCAGATTGCGATTGCTCCCAGTTGGGCCATCCCGTATTCAATATAATAAAAAGGCACCTCAAATATATGCAATTGCTTTTGCCAGAGATTGGATTTGGCCTGTTCCAGCCCTTCCCATTCACAGAAACCGGCTCCGAACCGATCAAAAATCTCAACCCAGGCGTCCTCCCGTTCCTTCTGTGTATGCCCGGGATGCAGATACAGCCAATGTTGGAAACGATCCACCGTCGCGACCCAGGGCAGGGTCTTTAACACATCAGTCAATTGTTCCTGCCGGGCTCTTTTCAGCTCATCCGGATGCTCAAAAAACAGATCCCAATGATCCATAGAGATCAGTTCCATGCTCATGGAAGCCAGTTCGGCCACTTCACTGGGCACATCCTTGAAATCATTGAGTTCCAGCCCGGCAGAAATAAAAGTATGCAGGGCATGCCCGCCCTCATGCACCATCGTGGTCAGATCCCGGAAGGTTCCGGCCGAATTCATAAAGATAAAGGGCATTCCGGTGGCAGCCAGCGGGTAATTATAGCCGCCCGGAGCCTTGCCCTTCCTGCTCTCCACATCAAAAAGCCCGTGCTCCTTCATGGTCATCATACAATGGCCGATATAGGGATCAAGCGCTGTAAAGCAATGAATGGTTTTGCTTATCAATTCTTCCCCGTTCCCGAAAGGGCGCAGGGCAGGACGACCGGCCGGATCCACATCCATATCCCAGGGCCGCAGGGCAGCTAATCCCAATGCCTGCTGCCTCCCTGTGGCCTGTTGCCGCAGGACAGGCACGACTTCCGAAGCAATGGCCTCGTGGAAGTTTTCACAATCCGCCACTGTATAATCAAAACGTCCGAGGGCCCGGAACATGTAATCCCGGTAATTGTCAAAGCCAGCATTCAGGGCTACCTGATGCCTGAGGTCTCTCAGGCTATTGAACAGATCATCAAGCGTGGCCCGGTCCTGCAAACGCCTGTCCGTAATCAGCCGCCAGACTTTTTCCCTTTTCAGGCGATCCGTATCTTCCAGATGGACTGCTGCCTGCGCCAGTGTAAAATCCTGGCCATCAATCTGCACCATCATGGCTCCTGAAATGGCCTGATAACGCTGCTGTTCGACCTGAATACTGGTCATCAGCGGCACGTTCTCTTCCCTGAACAGTTCGATGGAATTGGCCACCTTTCGCAGATAAATCCGGTATTTTTCCTCGTCCAGCGAATGGCGGAAAGGACTATCATACAATTTTTTGTCCAGTTCATTGCTGATCGGCGAAATTTTAGGTTCGATCTCGGTGGCGAAAAACTGAAAGGCTTCCAGCAATTCCGGATCTTCGGTGTCACAGGTCATCCGGATATATCTCCAGGCATAATCCTCTTGCAGGAAAGCCTCAAGCGTACTTCGGTCCCGCAGCCATTGTTCCAGTCCGGCCAGGTCTTTGATCTCCCGGTCCAGCAATTCCCGGAACAGGGGCTCCAGATTTTCCCAGGTCACCGGGATCTGATTGAGTTGTGTCATTTCCATTCCGGGCAAATTTACGCTCAATTTTTCAAAGAATCCGGCAATTGGACCAGAAAAGCACGATCGCTTTCTATGGCCTGCCGGGTAGCAAGAATAGTTGAGAGTTTTACTTTGCCAATGACATAACTGAGCGTCCGCTCCCGGATTTCACTGAAATCCAATCTTTCCACTAACGCCGGATCCGTATAACGCAGATAAACAGAGAGCTCAACATCCTGACTATACCCCAGCGCCCCTACATTCAAATGCTTCTTGTATTCATAGCGATAGCCGTAACGCAGGGCTGCTATATCGGAAAGCACCGCCGAACCGGTCGGATGCCCCCCTGCCCCTTTCCCATAAAAAAACTGTTCATCTGCAAAAGCTGCCTTGACCAGCACCCCATTATTTTCATTCTCCACATTATAGAGTATGTTATCGGCCGTCACAAACCTGGGCAGCACATACAGCACTACCTGCTCCTCACTGATCTGCCGGACCTGCGGCACCAGTTTGATCTTCCACCCCCGTTCTTTCGCGAAGTGCACATCCGCTGCGTGCAAATGCTGGATACCGATATTCAGCACCTCCTCCGGGGACAGGAACAATCCATAGGCATGGGCCGCAATGATCACCAGCTTGAATTTGGGATCAAAACCACCCACATCCATTGTCGGATCCGTTTCTGCGAAACCCAGATCCTGTGCCTGCTTCAACGCCTCTTCATAGGGCCGGTCCTCATTGTATATTTTGGACAGAATATAATTGGAGGAGCCATTGAAAATCCCGGAAACCGCATACAACAATTCATTGTCATAATACTCTTCCAGATTCCGGATAATGGGAATACTGCCACACACCGCTCCTTCATAAAGCAGGCTGGTGCCGTATTCCTGTTGGATGGCCACCAATTCCTCCAGATGGTTAGCAATCATTTTTTTATTGGCCGAAACTACATCTTTCCCCTTTCTGAGGGCTTCCGACACGATTTCAAAGGCAGCTTCCGCATCATCGATCAATTCCACCACCGTGGTAATGGCCGGATCATCCAATACCGCTCTTCTGTCCGTAGTAAACAGGTGCGCGGGAAGGAGACGCTTTTTGCTACCATCCCGGATCACAAATTTTTTAATATCCAGTTGCAGATTTTTTGTTTTGATAATATCATGCAGGCCCTGGCCCACCACCCCGAATCCAAAAATCCCCAGGGTCAGTTTTTTACTCATATCGCTTCAATGTTTTTTGATTTTTTGAAAAATTAGGTCAAAAGCAAAGTGAAACCGGAAAAGGACATCATGTGAAAACAATTTCTTCCACCAATCCCCCTCTCGCTCCCTTTTTGTTCGACAAAAACCCTTTGATCACCTGTGTGATGGCTTTGGTTTCGATCAGAAACCCGTCATGTCCATAAAAGGAGTCGATCTCCGCATAAACAGCATTCGGCAGGTGATTGGCCATGAACTTTTGTTCATCCACCGGGAACAGCAGGTCGGAGCTGACCCCGATCACCAGCGTCCGGGCCTTCACGCTGCGCAATGCGGCTTCCAGACTGCCCCTGCCCCTGCCCACATGATGGCTGTCCATCGTTTTGGTCAGGTACCAGTAGCTGTATGCATTGAATCGCTTCACCAGCTTCTCTCCCTGATAATTCTGGTAGGAAGAAGCTTTGAAATCATCCAGCTTGTCTGTCTGCGTTTCCAACTGGGTCGCCCCATAGGTATTATAGGCCCGGTAAGAGAGCAGCGCAATGGATCGGGCTGCCTTCAACCCTTTGGCTCCACCGCGGGGATGGTTGGCATAGAAGGTACGGTCCGTACTGATCGCCAGCCGCTGACTTTCATTGAAAGCAATACCCCAGGGGGAATGCACAGCATTGGTCGCCACCAATACCAACCTGTCGATCCGTTCCGGCTCGCTGATGGCCCATTCCAAAGCCTGCTGCCCCCCCAGTGATCCTCCGATCAGCACCGAGATTTGTTCGATACCTAAGTGATCGGCTAGCAGGGAATGGGCCGCCACCATGTCCCGGATCGTGATCTGGGGAAAGGACAAGTAATAGGGCTGTCCGGTAGCGGGCGACAGGCTGGTCGGATTGGTCGTACCGTAGGGAGAGCCCAGAATATTCGCACAAACAATAAAGTGCTCCCTCGGATTGAACAATTCATCCGGCCCGAACAGCCCCGGCCACCAGTCAAAAACATCTGAATTGGCCGTCAAAGCATGGCAGACCCAGATCACATTATCCCTTTCCTTATTGAGTTTGCCAAAAGTATGGTACGCAATCTGCAAATCGCGGATGCGCTGGCCACTTTCCAGCTTAAAGATTCTGGGATGAGTGTATATTGACGTATTCATATGGATGTATTTAAAAATTGCCCTATTCAGATCGCATCGAACGCTTGTTGAAAATCTGCTTTGATATCATCAATATGCTCGATACCCAATGACACCCGCAGCTCACCGGGGAATACACCTGCTGCGATTTTTTCCTCATCACTCAATTGCTGGTGTGTGGTAGCGGCCGGATGGGTAATCAGCGTTTTAGCATCACCTACATTGACCAGGTGAGAGATCAGTTTGACCTGATTGATCAGGGCATTGGCCCGCTCTGTGCCGCCTTTAACGGTAAAGGACAGGATTCCTCCGAATCCATTGCGAAGGTATTTCTGGGCATTGGCATGATGGGGACTACTTTTCAATCCCGGATAATTCACTTTCTCCACTTCCGGATGGCTTTCCAGCCAGGTAGCCAGTTCAAGGGCGTTGTCCACCTGACGCTGCACCCGCAGGGACAGGGTTTCCAATCCCTGCAACAACAGGAATGAGTTGAATGGAGAAATAGCAGGACCAAAATCCCTCAATCCCTCTACCCGTGCCCGGATAGCAAACTGAATATTGCCAAAGGGGCCTCCGACTCCAAAAACGTCTGAAAAAACCAAACCGTGATACCCTTCGGAGGGCTCGCTGAATTGCTTGAATTTGCCATTCCCCCAATTATAATTGCCACCATCCACAATCACTCCGCCAATGCTGGTCCCGTGACCGCCGATCCATTTGGTCGCTGATTCCACGACCACGTTCGCACCATGCTCCAGGGGTCTGAACAAATAACCGCCCGCACCAAAGGTATTGTCCACGATCAGTGGCAGATCATATTTCTTCGCAACCACCGCGATCCGTTCAAAATCCGGAATATTATAGCTGGGATTTCCAATGGTTTCCACATAAATGGCTTTGGTATTGCCATCGATCAGTGCTTCAATATTCTCGGCAGAATCGTTCTTTGCAAAGCGTGCTTCGATGCCCAGGCGTTTGAAAGATACTTTAAACTGGTTGTAGGTACCGCCATACAGATTGGAACCGGTCACAAAATTATCTCCGCTTTCCAGAATATTGGTCAGGGCCAGAAACTGTGCGGCCTGCCCGGAAGCAGTCGCCAGAGCCGCCACCCCACCTTCCAGGGCCGCAATCCGTTTTTCAAACACATCCGTAGTCGGATTCTGGATACGGGTATAGATATTGCCAAATTCCTTCAGTGCAAACAGATTGGCCCCGTGATCGGCACTGTTGAAGACATAAGAAGTCGTTTGGTAAATGGGTACTGCACGGGAACCGGTGGTTGGATCAACTTCTTGTCCTGCATGTACCTGTAAGGTTTCAAATTTTTGATTTTCTAAAGACATGATACTATAAATTTTAAAATTCGGTGGTTTTGGTTTTCAAAAAACCGAATGCTGATAAACTAAGGATAAATGAAAATTTCAGTGGGATTTTTGAGAACATCAAACAACTCCGGCCGCTTACGCTGCCTCCATACAGCAACAACATGCTGTCCTGTTCCAATTCGTGTTCAAAAAAATCCGGAAGAGCCCATGACTGCACCAAAGCCCTCGGCAGTGCGGTCGGAAATTAAGCTGTTGTTCGTAAGGGCAAATTACCAACAACAGCGGCGCATCATCATACGCATTCGTCCATTTTGGGTAATGGTAGAATACGACAGACAAGAGTTTGCTCCTGTCTGCTGCGTTTGATCTTTTGTTGCTTTCTGTTGTTGATTTCTCATTGTAATGGCACAAATGTATCCATTTTTTAATTAGCTCCAAATTTTTTTGCATTTTTCTTTGAAAGAATCCTTAACATTGCAATATGCTATACCTGGTACCCACCCCTATCGGAAATCTGGAAGATATTACCTTCCGGGCCATCCGGATCTTAAAGGAAGCCGACATCATTCTGGCGGAGGATACCCGTGTCAGCGGCAAACTGCTCAAGCATTTTGAGATAGAAAATAAGGTATTCGCCCACCATCAGCACAATGAGCATAAAGCCCTATCGGAGATTGTCCGTTTGCTGCTAGAGGGAAAAACAATCGCCTTGATTTCCGATGCCGGTACGCCCGCTATTTCGGATCCGGGATTTTTACTGGTCAGGGAGGCGATCCGGAACGGAGTCGAAGTATGCTGTCTGCCGGGTGCGACCGCTTTTGTTCCTGCCCTGGTCAATTCGGGCCTGCCCAGCGACCGCTTTGCTTTCGAGGGCTTCCTGCCCGTCAAAAAAGGAAGGCAGACCCAGTTGAAACTGCTTGTGCAGGAAGCACGCACCATGATCTTTTATGAATCTCCTCACCGGCTCCTGAAAACCCTGAATGATTTTATAGTATATTTCGGTCCGGACCGGCCGGCAAGTGTCTCGAGAGAAATCAGCAAACTATTCGAAGAAACGGTCCGGGGCAGCCTGACGGAATTGAAAGCCCATTTTGAAGCGCATGCCATCAAAGGCGAATTTGTGATTTGTGTCGGAGGCGCTGAAAACAGTGGCCAGAAGGAAAAAACCAAGAAGTTTGAGAAGCAATAAATACAAAGAGTTTTGAAAAACAATTACTTACTGGCCCTGTCAAGTGCTGCCATCCTCTGGTTGGGCTGGCCGCCGATCCCCTATTCGGCCGTCTTATTATGGATAGGCTTTGTACCCTTGCTGATTGCCTTTGAACGGATTATCCGAAGCGACCTGGACAAAAAAGGGAAAAAGATATTTCTCACGGGCGGGTTGGCCACCCTGATCTGGAATACCGGCAGCATCTATTGGGTGTATAATTCGGTCGCCGAAGTCATGCCCGTTTATGCGGCCATCCCGGTGTCCCTGATCCCCTTCGGATTGGGCGCCCTGCTCATGGCTCTCGCTTTCAGGGGATATTACCAATTGCGCAAAACACATAATATTTACTTTTCCCTGCTGGGTCTGACCGGGTTCTGGATCACCTACGAATACCTGCACCAGAGCTGGGATCTGGCTTTCCCCTGGATGACACTCGGCAATGGTTTCGCCAGCAGCACTCCACTGATCCAATGGTATGAGTTTACGGGTGTATATGGTGGTTCTTTGTGGGTATGGGGTGCCAATGCGTTGATCTTCCTGCTATATCTGGCCTATAAAGACGGATTCAACCAGCGTTTCAGGCGAACGATCAGCCTGCTACTGACTTGCTGGATTGTCGTTCCCACAGGGCTTTCCCTGCTCCGTTATACCAGTTATGAAGAACATGCCAACCCATCGGACGTGGTGGTTGTGCAGCCCAATATTGATCCTTACGGTAAATTTGGCCCCATCCCTCCCGGGGAGCAGATCGAAACCCTGATCCGGCTTTCGGAAGCCGCGGCCCATAAAAACACGGAGTTTTTCATCTGGCCGGAGACAGCTATCGCTCATAGTTTTGGATATGATGAGGAAGAATTCCGGCAGCACTCCTTGTTTTTCAGGCTCCAGCAATTCCTGAATCCCTATAAGAATGCCAGCCTGGTGTCCGGAATCGAAAGTTATCGCCTGTATTCCGGGCCGGAGACTTCCACGGCCAGGGAATGGAACGGGGTCTATTATGATCATTTCAATGCCGTGATCATGACCGAAAATTCCCCCGAACTGCACTTTTACCACAAATCCAAACTGGTGCCGGGCGTGGAAAAAATGCCCTTTGGCAAGGCCCTCAACTTTATGAAACCCCTGTTCCGGGCATTCGGCGGGACCACCGGCGGCTATGGGAGTCAGGAAAATGCCAGTGTTTTATACGCCCAAAGTGGGATCGGTGTGGCACCGGTCATCTGCTATGAATCCATCTGGGGCGATTATGTGACCGAGTATATCCGTCAGGGGGCGCAATTTATCGCAATTGTCACCAATGATGGCTGGTGGGGCAATACTTCCGGCAAAGATCAGCACTTTGATTATGCCCGGCTGCGGGCCATCGAGACCCGCCGTTGGGTAGCCCGTGCAGCCAACACTGGTATTTCCGGCTTTATTGATCAAAAAGGGGATGTCATCCAGCAAAGTGAATGGTGGGCACCCTATTCAGCAAGCCAGGAAATCAATCTCAACGAGTCCCTTACTTTTTACGTCCGCAACGGGGATCTGATCGCTTACCTCCTGATGGGGATTGCCCTGTTTTCGGCCGGATCCATTGCCCTCTCTTCGCTGAGGAGAAGACACTAAGCGAAAACACCGGGGAGAAATCCACCAAATTATATTATCTTTGCAGTATGCAGGTATATTTTGATAATGCGGCCACAACGGCCATTGACCCGGAAGTCATCCGTGTGATGGTGGAAACGATGGAAAACGATTTCGGCAACCCTTCTTCCATCCATGCCCGCGGACGGCAGGTCAAAACCATTGTGGAAAAAGCCCGCAAAACAGTGGCCGGACTGATCAACGCCTCCCCGGCCGAGATATTCTTTACTTCCGGAGGTACCGAGGCGGATAATTTTGCCATTGTGCGGGCGATCAGGGATCATGCGATCAGCCATGCCATCAGCTCTCCACTGGAACATCATGCTGTACTGCATACGTTGGAAGCACTGGAAAAAGAGGGCCGGATCCGGCTCAGTCTGCTGGAAGTGGACCAGCAGGGGCATGTGGATCTGGATCAATTGGCCACACTCCTTACAGACAACCCCCATTCTTTCGTTTCCCTGATGCATGCCAATAATGAAATAGGCACCATGACCGATATCACCCGTGTTGGCGAACTTTGCAGGGAACATGGAGCCCTATTCCATTCGGATACGGTCCAGACGATGGGGCATTTCGCCCACGACCTGCAACAACTGCCGGTCCATTTTATCAATGGGGCTGCCCATAAATTCCACGGACCCAAAGGTGTCGGTTTTCTGTATATCCGGCAGGATACAAAAATCAACCCTCTGATCTATGGAGGTGCCCAGGAACGGAATATGCGCGGTGGCACCGAAAATGTCTATGGTATTGTCGGTCTGGCAAAGGCACTCGAATTGAGTTATGCCGACATGGCCGGACACCGCAGTTACATTCAGGGCCTGAAAGATTATATGGCTGAACGTCTGCGTTCGGAAATAGCCGATATCCGTTTCAATGGGGATCTCGATCCTGAAAACAGTCTTTATACCGTACTGAATGTTTCTTTTCCCTGTACGGATATGTCCGATATGATGCTTTTCAGTCTGGATATCGAGGGTATCTGCGCATCCGGTGGCAGTGCATGCAGTTCGGGTTCGAACATAGGTTCGCATGTTTTGAATGCGATCAAGGCTCCGGCGGAACGGCCCTGTGTGCGGTTTTCATTCTCCAAAAATAATACCCGCGAGGAGATCGATTATGTGGTGGAAAAAGTGAAGAACCTGTGCATGCAGCATGCCTGACCCTGTTGGCGGGGGATCAAAACCCCGGTGGGATCACTGCAAATAATTCCAGTGCGGGATCAACTGTTTATGAATCATCATCTTCACCGGCAATCAGCATCCAGGCCGCATTCAATTCATTGAGCGCATTCCGGTCCCCGGCCCGTTGCGCGACCAGCATTCCCTTACGATAAGTGCTGGCGGCTTCCTCCATCTGTCCCGATTGCTCGTATAGTTTTCCCAGATGGTAATAGGTCCCAACATAATCCGGAAAATCCCTTACCAGCCCTTCAAAACCGGCCAGAGCCCCGGCGACGTCCTCCTCTTTGAGCAATTCACTGGCGATCGCATAATGCAAAAAAGGATCCTGCGGACTCTCTTTCAGAAATTCCCTCAATTTTTCAAGTCTTGTTCCCATTTCATTTTCTTGTCAGACAAACTTAAAAATTTTTATTTCACCCCGCTCCATATGGGAAAAACAAAATTTTCTTTTAAGTTTGTAGAAACATAAAATCAATCATAATGAAGATATTAGTATGTGTGAGTAATGTGCCTGATACCACTTCGAAAATTACATTTTCGGATAATAATACGGTGTTCAATACGGCAGGAGTGCAATATATTGTCAATCCGTATGACGAAATCGCCCTTTCCAAAGCGATCGGTCTGGTTGAGACAGATGGAGGCAGCGTGACGGTCATCAATGTGGGTGACGCAAGTACAGAGGCAAGCATCCGCAAGGCCCTGGCTACGGGAGCGGATGATGCGGTCCGGGTCAATGCGGCCCCGCGCGATGCCTGGTTTGTGGCCAATCAGATTGCCTCCTATGCGAAAGCAAATAACTTTGACCTGATCCTGACCGGCAAGGAATCCATTGATTACAATGGCTCACAGGTCGCTTCCTATCTCGGGGAATTGCTGGATCTTCCTTCCGTTTCCTCCGCCAAAAAAATTGATATCAATGGAAATTCGGCGACCGTGGAACGGGAAATAGAGGGTGGCAAGGAAGTCATAACTGTCCCCCTGCCCTTTGTGGCGGGTACGGGTGAAGGAGTGGCCGAGGCCAGGATCCCAAATATGCGGGGAATTATGAGTGCCCGGACCAAACCGCTGAATGTGGTGGAGCCGGTGGCCGTAGCGGAGCTCTCCAAGATTGTGGAGTATGAAACACCCGCTCCAAGAAGCTCGGTCACACTGGTCGATGCGGGAAATGTGGATGAGTTGGTCGCTTTATTGCACAATAAGGCAAGGGTTATTTAATATAAAATAGAAAATTATGTCAGTATTAGTATATGTAGAAAACACGGATGGCAAATTCAAGAAATCCGTATATGAGGTGGTTTCATACGCAAAAGCAATTGCGGACAGCACGGGCGGCAGCCTCACAGCGGTTTCCATCGGTGATGTGGCAGACGATGAATTACAGAGTCTGGGTAAATACGGAGCTTCCGGGGTGTTGAATGTTTCTTCCGGCCAGTTGAAGCAGTTTATCAATCAGGCCTATGCTTCAGTGATCGCCTCGGCTGCCGAAAAAGCCGGTGCCGATACCATCGTTCTGTCCAATTCATTCAGCGGAAAAGGTCTTGCACCCAGGGTTGCCGCAAAACTGGGGGCCGCACTGGCTGACGGAGCCGTTGGATTGCCTGAAATCAATGGCAGTACCTTCAAAATCAAAAAAACTGCCTTTTCGGGCAAGGCTTTTGCCCAGGTGGAACTGCTCGCCGGTAAAAAAGTGATCGCCCTCAATCCCAATTCATTTGAACTGCGGGAAAACGGGGGGTCGGCTTCAGTGACTGCCTTTGAACCGGCATTGGGAAGCCAGGATCTTGCCACGGTGATCAATGAGATCGTCCGCGCCACCGACAAGGTATCCCTGCCGGATGCGGAAATTGTGGTTTCAGCGGGTAGAGGCATGAAAGGTCCTGAAAACTGGGGGATGATCGAAGAACTTGCGGACGTACTGGGTGCGGCGACGGCTTGTTCCAAACCTGTATCTGATGCCGGCTGGCGCCCTCACTCTGAGCACGTTGGCCAGACCGGGATTGCGGTCAGCCCCAATCTGTACATAGCAATCGGTATTTCAGGAGCCATACAACATCTGGCCGGTGTCAGCTCCTCAAAAACCATTGTGGTCATCAACAAGGATCCGGAAGCACCCTTTTTCAAGGTAGCCGACTACGGAATCGTGGGGGATGCTTTTGAGGTCGTACCGAAATTGACCGAAGCCATCCGCGCCCATAAGGGAAATTGACAAATGTATCCATATTTTGCGCATACCGATCAGGATTTTCACGCAAGCGGGTTATGGCACAGATGAAAAAGATCAAGCTTGAAATTGTGGGACTTTCCCACAGCCAGACACAATCTGGTGCCTATGCTTTGGTCCTGGGTGAAGTTTCGGGCAAAAGAAGGCTACCGGTCATTATCGGAGGATTTGAGGCCCAGGCTATTGCTATTGAGATTGAAAAGATGACCCCCAGCAGGCCACTCACGCATGATCTGTTCAAAACATTCGCCGAAACCTACCATATCAGAATAGAAGAAGTCCTGATTTACAATCTGGTGAACGGTATATTTTATGCAAAACTAATCTGCAATGGCAACGGGAAACTGGCAGAGATCGATGCCAGAACTTCGGATGCCATTGCACTGGCTGTGCGGTTCAATGTACCGATCTATACCCATGAATTTCTGCTGTCGTCTTCGGGGGTCATTATCGAGGACGGGGATTTTGCATTTCTTGAAAATCTTGATTCCAGTTCTATCGGTGCGGAAATCACACCCTCCAACCAACCTACGCCCTACGCAAAAATGACCGATGCGCAATTGGAGGAAAACCTGATCAAAGCGATTGAAAACGAGTCCTATGAAAAGGCGGCAAAGATCAGGGATGAAATCAGCAAAAGAAAATCGAATTGATAAAAGACTATATTCACTAACCTAAAAACCAGTCGAAAAATTATGTCGACAAAAATCAGACTTACTGCCCTGAGCTTCATGCAATTCTTTGTGTGGGGCTCCTGGCTTATCTCTCTCGGGGGATATATGGGCGCCAATTTGGGCTTTTCGGGACTTCAGATCGGTTCGGTCTATGCCACTATGGGGATCGCTTCCGTTTTCATGCCCGGTATATTGGGGATTATCGCCGACCGCTGGATCAATGCAGAGCGAGTACTGGGCATCGCCCACATACTGGGGGCCCTGGCGTTGATCGGAGTCGCGAATGTCAGTGATTTTCCGACCTTTTACTCATTGATGCTGATCAACTCCCTGTTTTACATGCCTACAATCGCCTTGTCCAATTCGGTATGTTATAATGTACTCACCCAGAAAAAATTCGATGTCATCAAGGCTTTTCCTCCGATAAGGGTTTGGGGGACCATCGGTTTCATTGCCGCCATGTGGACGATCGATCTGATGGGCTGGACCAAGAGTGCCAATCAACTGTACCTGGCCTCCGGTTTCGGTATCCTGTTGGGTCTGTACGCATTCACCATTCCGCCTTCCCCGCCCTATAAAGACGAAACCCGCAAAAAGAGTCTGGCCTCTTCACTGGGGCTGGATGCGCTGGTCCTGTTCAGGGAACGCAAAATGCTGGTGTTTTTTATCTTTTCCCTGTTATTGGGTGCTGCCCTGCAAATTACCAATGCCTTCGGAGGGCCGTTTCTGGACGATTTCAAGCATGTATATCCGGATTCCTTCGGAGTCAAACATCCCAATCTGCTCTTATCTATTTCACAGATCTCGGAGACCTTTTTTATACTGCTGATCCCCTTTTTCCTGACCCGTTTCGGGATCAAAAATGTGATTCTGTTCAGTATCATTGCCTGGGCCCTGCGGTTTGGGTTGTTTGGATTGGGCAATCCGGCGGATAAACTCTATTTATTGGTACTTTCGATGATCATTTATGGGATGGCCTTTGATTTCTTCAATATTTCCGGCTCTTTATTTGTGGAAAAAGAAGCAGATCCGCGGATCCGTTCCAGTGCCCAGGGTCTGTTTATGATCATGACCAATGGATTTGGGGCGATCCTGGGAGGCATAGGCAGCGGATGGGTAGTGGATCATTTCACGAATGCGGAAGGCATCAGGGACTGGCAAAGTATTTGGTTTACTTTTGCCGGGTATGCCCTCATTTTGATGGTCATTTTCCCGTTTGTCTTTAAAAACGACAAAAACCGTACAATAAGAAAGGTTAGCGCACAGTAAGAACGGTTAGCGCGTAATAGGAAAGGTTTGAATATATGGACTTTAACTGGTCAAAAGAATTATTATTAAGTTGGGGGGTTGCTGAGGAATATGTGATCTGGCTCCATACGGGTGTTCTGCTGGTTACCGCAGCCATCATCCTCTACATTGTTGATCTGGTTTTCCGGAAAATTCTGATCCGCAGCGTACTCCGGCTGACAGACAAGTCCACCACCAAATTCGACGATCATCTGGCAGCCAATAAAACCTTTGTCTATATATCCAGGTTGATATTACTGATCATTTTCAAAAACCTGCTGCCCACTATTCTGACCGATTTTCCGGATTCGGTAGCTTTCTGGATGACCGTGACCGATATCCTGCTGTTGATCACCTGGTACTTCATATTCAAGGCTGTATTACGCTCCATAAAAGATCACCTTAGTACCAAAGAGGGTTTCAGGGATAAACCGCTGGGAAGTTACGTGCAGGTGGCAGATATTGTGCTGATTTTTATTCTGGCCATCATTCTCTTCACCATGCTGACCGGTAAAAATCCCTGGGCATTTCTGACCGCAATGGGTGCAGCTTCCGCCGTGGCTATGCTGGTCTTTAAAGACACCATCTTAGGATTTGTAGCCAGTATCCAGGTATCTGTCAATGATATGGTGCGGATCGGAGACTGGATAGAAATGCCAAAATACAATGCGGACGGAGATGTGATTGAGATCAATCTGAATACGGTCAAAATCCAGAATTGGGACAAAACCATTACCACCGTCCCAACCCACTATCTGGTGACCGATTCTTTCAAAAACTGGAGGGGGATGCAGGAAACCGGTGGACGCCGGATCAAAAGAGCGATCAACATCAAAATTTCTTCCATCCGATACCTCAATCAGGAAGAGATTGAAGAACTGAAGAAAATACAGTTACTGGCGCCGTTTATAGGGGAAAGACAGGCAGAAATCGAAACCCATAATCAGCGGACCGGGGCAGACCGCAGCATGCCGGTCAATGGCCGGAATCTGACCAATGTCGGATTGTTCCGGGAATATATCAACCGGTATGTACGCAACAATCCCAAGATCCGGCAGGATATGACTCTGCTGGTCAGGCAACTGGCCCCCACCGAGCATGGGTTGCCCCTGGAATTGTATATGTTTACGGCCGATACACGCTGGGCCTTTTATGAAAACATCATGTCCGATATCTTTGATCACCTGTTTGCGGCGATCAAATATTTTGATCTGGAAGTGTTTGAAGCCCCGGCATCCGATGATATCCGGGGGTTAAACCTGACGGTGCAACCACCTGTCAGCGGCCCCGGGCATCGCTCAGAACTCTCCTGACCTCATCGATCACCGAGCGGGCGGCATCCTTCATTTTGGGATTACCCTCAAAATCAGCATCGTACGTGACTGTTTTGCTTTTCTCTTTATAGTTGTACTGGAGTATAAATCGGGGCACTTCCGAACTTGTAGTGTCAAAGCCTGTCCCGGTCATATCTTCCGGCAGGTTCCAGAATCCCAATTCTGCCGCCTTGCGATGCAAATACAGCAGATCATCATCCCGCATGCGCACCGTGTCGGTAATCACGGAGTCCCTGGCATTGAGATAGGTAAAGATGCCGGTCTCCGAATCAAATTCATTCTGCAATTTCCCTCCATCTCCGTATTTCAACACAATGGACTGAAAATCCACATAGCGGAACGGGGCATTATTCAGCATGGTGCTGTAATAATAATAGCAATACAGGAAAAAGGGTATAATAATGCAGATACCCAGGAATATCTTTTTTGAACGATCACTCATTTTATCTCCATTTTTCTAAAGTCAAACATATCTTTCCGGCCGCGTTGGTTCAGTTGCTTATTCAGCTCCCCTTCTGCGGGAATACTTTGAATACGGCCCAGCGATTGGTTGAGACCACTGCCCGCGGTAAAATATCCGTGCTGGGCATGATACAGGGCTTCAGCGGTCATCCATTCCTGGGGATCTCCAAAATCCCTGCTCAGATCATCGAAAACACTTTTGTCCACCGGTATTCCGTCGAAATAATCTCCTTCATTATTGGCATTCATGGTTTGAAAGGATACGGCATACAGATCCACTCCCATAATATCCCAGCCAAAATATCCAACCGGCTTACCATAGGTACGATTCTTCCCAATGAGTTTTACATCAATATAGGGTTTCAGATTATTGATCAGCAATTCACTTGCGGAAGCGGTCCCGTTGGTCACCAGAAAGTAGATACGATCCAGTTCCAGGGAATTCACCTGATAATAATAGGAAGGATAAAAGAGAAACAGGTCCCAACCTTCCGACCGCAACGTATTGTTGATAATATAATAATTCATCAGCTTATCCTTCGCGGAGGAGGGGGCCAGCAAATTGGAGATATAATTGGCCGTAGCAACATCTCCTCCTCCATTATAGCGCAGATCCACAATGACTTCCTTCGTACCCGCCGCCTGAAAGTCATCCATCATAGCATCCAGCTCAGACTTGATCAGTTGATTTGACAAAAAGGCATCGAGGGCAAAATATCCTACTTTTTTGGTACCCAGATCAAAAATCCTGGAGGCAATAATCGGGCGGTAACCATAAATGCCGGCCTGCAGGGACACGGATAGTTCCTGACCCTGGGTGTTCCTCATTTTCATCTGGATATTCCGGGCATAGAGTGCATCAAACAAGAAATTGAAATTATCTGCCTCCAATACCTTGTATGACAGATTTTGACGGCCATTGATCTCGGTAATACGCATTCCACGCCTCATCCCGGCAAGGTAAGCAGGGGACCCTGAGTCCACCTTGCTGACAAATAGAATAGAATCCGTGTCCCGGAAGCGTATATCAAATCCAAAACTACCAATATAACCTTCCTGCAATTCCTGGCTAACGGTACCTTCTCTGTCCAGAAAGCTGAAACGATCCAACTGGTATCCGTTTCCATCCCTGGCAAATCCCTTCAGCGCATTGAGCACCCCGTCCGCGGTGCGGTAATTGTGTGTGGCAAAACTCCTGGGCAGTTGATCCTGCCATAAATAAAAGTAATAGGTATATAAATAGACCGAGTCCCGCAGCCGGCCTTCCGATGAGTACCGGAAATAATCATAATCATCATCACCCTCCGATCCCACTCCGACATTTGGCCGCTTCGGCATGACCAGATTACTGCTTTCCTTTTCACAGCCGATCATCCCGAAGCCCGAAGCAAGGGCAAGTACTGCAACTACTATTTTCTTCATGGACATTTTTTGTTTCAAAATTAACTTTTAAATTTTTCAGAATGGCCAATATACGCAACTTCATCAGCTCGCAAACCATGTTCTTCCAAAATAAATGACAAGGGTTCCTGTCCCCTGAATTTCAGCTCATCCTCAAAGTAAACCTTCACGTTTTCCTCCAGCCCCTGCCAGTCAATCTGCCGGATCTTGTTCAACTGCATGAGGGGATCACCGGCGGTCAGGAGAAATATCTCTTTTTGACAGGTCCGAAAATGATGGATCAATGCTGCTATTTCCGGAAACAGAAGCAATTTCAGCGGAAGCTGTGCCTGATGGTGCAACCGGTCAAAGTTTTCACGATACGTTTCGATTTCAGGAAATTGGGTTGCTGCCCGGTCAAAAAGCCCGCTTTCCCCATTCGCTTCATACTGTTCTTTCAGGTACGCCAGCAATTCACCGGCCGGGGGATTTAAGAGACTGAATTCAATAAAATTGGCAAACAAATAATAGACCTGCAGCAAGTAATCACGTTTTGGGTACAGGACGTCGTCCAGATCCAGGATGATCGCTTTCTTCGGAAGGATCGATGTGTATTTTTCGTTCGGCTTCATAGGGAAATCATTGCTTGGCTTCGTAGGGAAATCATTGTCCTGTTTCATACAGCAAAACATTGATAAACTTCTCCTTCATCATTCAGACAGAAGACACCTGAGTAATGCGGATTATAGGTTGGGTCCGGCGCCGGTTTGATATCCGTATCCGTTCCGTCAGGCAAATCAACACCCAAATGGGTTTCTCCCAGCAAATCGGTCCCGTTCTTCAAAATCACCAGCTCCAGCGCACGCGGCGGATTTTCCATCACGGACAAGCTGTCCAATATTTCCGGATCGGAAGCCAGCACCTCGATTCCATATTCACTGAACAGCACTTTCGCACCGCTCAGCATGGCGGCTTCTTCCCGGTCAAGAGGCATCAAATAACTGATCTGTTGATCGAGGCACAGCTTCAGCAACTCATGAATAAATGCCGGTTGGTCCGCCGGTGGAATCAGATGATAATGGTCAGCATCCAATAAAGGTTGAGGGATGGGGGACGCAGAAGCAAACGACACGTTCCAATCCTGGAAATATTTTGCGGCGAGCCGCTGTGCAAAAGGTGCAATCCCTTTTGTAAGCATAATAGACCCGGAAAGTTGTGATACATGTTCCATACTCAGCCATTAACCCATGATACATCCTCAATAATCATTCCCCGGATACGATAAGTCCATCCTTCATGATCACGGTACGGTCAGAGATGCGTGCCAGTTCCTTATTATGGGTGACGATCACAAAGGTCTGACCCAGTTGCTGACGCAGATCCATAAAAAGGTTGTGCAGGGCGGTGGCATTTTCCGAATCCAGATTGCCCGATGGCTCGTCCGCCAGCACGATAGAGGGGTTATTGATCAATGCTCTGGCGACCGATACCCGCTGTTGTTCGCCGCCTGACAGCTCATTGGGCTTGTGGTGGCTCCGGTGATCTACACCCAGCAATTTTAACAACTCCAGCGCTCTTTGCTCTGCTGCACGCCGGTCCATCTTGCGTATAAAGGCCGGAATGCAAACATTTTCCAATGCTGTAAATTCCGGCAGGAGATGATGGAATTGAAAAATAAACCCTATGTGTTCATTGCGGAAGGCACTGAGCTGACGGGTTGTGAGCCGATTAATATCTGTACCGTTGATCCGCACTTCTCCTTTGTCTGCCCGGTCCAGTGTGCCCACAATATGCAACAACGTACTCTTTCCCGCTCCCGAAGCGCCGACAATCGCAACGATCTCTCCTTTTTTGACATGGAAGTCCACCCCTTTCAGGATCATCAGGTCGCCATAGGACTTATAAATACCGCTTGCATCCAACATGAGTGCAAAGGTAATGATTTTCAATTTAACTTGACGTTACCGGTTTAAAACTGTACTTTTACGGCAAATTTTTTCATAATGAATATTCACGAATACCAAGGTAAAGAAATACTGAAAAGTTTCGGTGTACGGGTGCAGGAAGGCATCGTTGTGGACACCCCAGAGCAAGCTGTGGAAGCGGCCAAAAAGATGAAGGAAGACTACGATTCGGATTGGGTGGTCGTCAAAGCACAGATCCACGCAGGTGGCAGGGGAAAAGGAGGCGGTGTCAAACTCGCCAAAAACCTGGATGAAGTCAGGCAGCGTGCCGGCGATATCATCGGTATGCAATTAGTGACCCCGCAGACCGGTCCGGAAGGTAAAAAAGTCAATAAAGTCCTGGTCGCTCAGGATGTGTATTATCCGGGAGATAGCGAAACCAAAGAGTTTTACATGAGTGTTCTGCTGGATCGCGCAAGTGGCCGCAATATCATCATGTACTCCACCGAGGGTGGAATGGATATTGAAGAGGTGGCCGAAAAAACCCCTCATAAAATTCTGAAAGAAGAAATCGATCCAAAAGTAGGCTTGCAGGGCTTCCAGGCCCGTAAAATTGCCTTCAATCTGGGTCTGTCGGGTGCAGCCCACAAAGACATGGTCAAGTTTGTATCCGCTTTGTACAAGGCGTATGATGCGACCGATTCTTCGCAATTTGAAATCAATCCGGTACTGAAAACTTCAGACGACAAGATTCTCGCCGTGGATGCGAAGGTCAATCTGGACGAAAACGCTTTGTACCGCCATCCGGATTACCTGGCCATGCGCGACATTACCGAAGAGGATCCTACCGAGGTTGAAGCCGGAGAATCCAACCTGAATTATGTGAAACTGGATGGAAACGTAGGCTGTATGGTCAATGGTGCCGGACTGGCTATGGCCACGATGGACATTATCAAGATCGCCGGTGGTGAACCTGCCAACTTCCTCGATGTAGGCGGTACTGCCAATGCGGAAACGGTAAAAGCCGGATTCAACATTATTCTGAAGGACCCGAATGTAAAAGCCATTCTGATCAATATTTTTGGTGGGATCGTACGTTGCGACCGGGTAGCGCAGGGAGTGATAGATGCTTATAATGAAATCGGAAATATTCCGGTGCCGATCATTGTACGCTTGCAGGGCACCAATGCCGAGGAAGCCAAAAAACTGATCGATGAATCGGGACTGGAAGTATATTCGGCCATTCTGCTCAAAGAAGCAGCGGATCTGGTAACCAAAGTATTGAATTGATCCAAAAGTATTGAATTAATTCAGATGAAACATACACGAATCAAAGAATTGCTGGCTTCCCGCGATTTTGGCCGGGAAGTATTGGTCAAGGGATGGGTCAAAACCTTCCGTAATAACCAGTTCATTGCCATGAACGACGGTTCGAGCCTGGCCAATATACAGGTCGTGGTGGATTTCAATGCGACGGATGACGCCCTGCTGAAACGCATCACCACCGGGGCGGCGCTCGCAGTGACCGGTGTGCTGGTGGAATCCCTGGGCAAGGGGCAGACGGTAGAAGTCAAAGCGACCTCGGTGGAAATCCTGGGCGACAGCGATCCGGAAAAATTCCCCCTGCAGCCCAAAAAACACAGTCTGGAGTTTCTCCGGGAGATTGCACACCTACGCTTCCGGACCACAACTTTCAATGCAATCTTTACGGTGCGCAACGCCCTCTCCTTTGCCATTCATCAGTTCTTCTTTGAGAAGGGTTTCGTCTATATGCATACACCCATCATTACCGGCTCGGACGCCGAAGGTGCAGGGGAAATGTTCAGGGTCACTACCCTGGATCTGGATAATCTCCCCCGCAACGAGGATGGCACGGTGAATTTCAGGGAAGATTTCTTCGGGAAATCCACTAATCTGACTGTTTCCGGACAATTGGAAGGAGAGCTGGCGGCTATGGGCCTGGGAAACATCTATACCTTCGGTCCTACTTTCCGTGCGGAAAATTCCAATACCACCCGGCACCTGGCCGAATTCTGGATGATCGAGCCGGAAATGGCCTTCTATGATCTCAATGACAACATGGATCTGGCAGAGGAATTGCTGAAATATGTGATCCGCTTTGCCCTGGAACGTTGTCCTGACGAGATTGAGTTCCTGAAAAACCGTCTGCTGGAGGAAGAAAAACAAAAACCGCAACAGGATCGGGCTGAGCTGGATCTGGTGGCCAAATTGCAATTCTGTCTGGACAACGAATTTGAGCGCCTGACCTACACAGAGGCGATCGATATCCTGCAACACAGCAAACCCAATCAGAAAAAGCAATTCAAATACCTGATCGAAGGCTGGGGTGCAGACCTCCAATCCGAGCACGAACGTTATCTGGTCGAAAAACATTTCAAAAAACCGGTCATTCTGACAGACTATCCGGCGGACATCAAAGCCTTCTACATGCGGCAGAACGAGCCGGATGAGCAGGGCCGCCGTACCGTCCGGGCTATGGATATTCTGTTTCCCGGCATCGGCGAGATGGTCGGCGGTTCCCAACGGGAGGAACGCTATGACCGGCTCACGCAGCGGATGGACGAGATGAATGTACCGGCCGCAGAACTGGATTGGTTCCTGGATACCCGCCGCTTTGGTACTGCCCCACACGCCGGCTTCGGGGTCGGCTTCGAAAGGTTGGTCCTATTTGTCACCGGCATGACCAATATCCGGGATGTGATCCCGTTCCCGCGGACCCCGAAAAATGCAGAGTTCTGATGATTGAAATTGTGGGGTTCAGATGAAAAAAGTAGAATCCTGATTAATTGGGACCGGGCAGAAATCCGGCTCTTAACAAACCATAGCAAAGGGCAGTGAACACTTGTTTCGCTGCCCTTTTTTTCTTGTGTTGTTTCGTATGTATTCCGATCTGCAATCACTCCTGATTTTTCCAATTTCCATACCCTGTACTCGATCGGCCAGGACTCTCTATGGACTCATTTTTTATACTTCCAATTCCTCCTTGGATTCTATTTTCTATACTTCCTTTTGAAGATTTTTTGTGATTCTTTTATGCCAAGTCAGAATTTAGAGATTAAAATTTCTTTGTGAAATTGAAATTATCCTGAGAAATCAATTCTAAAATATTATATATATTAAAAGATCATTTAAACAACATATATTACTCATTATAAAGTATTTATAACATAATTTTTGCGAAAAAAACTATGTTTATTCAGAATCACTAAAATTATTAGCATAAATCAGCAGATCAATATAAATATAAAAATAATATAAAAGTTATATAAAACTGATTATAAAGTATTTATATATCAAAACATAAATAAAAAATCTTTAAGAAATTTTGAAAAAATCAGCAAAAAACGATGGTTTTCCGAAGAAACGTCCCCAAACGACCGACCCTGAATATTTAACAAATATTTAACACCGATACCCTGATTCCGGCACACTAATTGATAAATACAAGATAGATTATCTGATAAAAAATAGTTAGGTCGGATAGTCGTTTTAAAATTTGTCTTTTCATAATTTAGGTTTATAATTGGTTAGTTGAAAGGCTCTGATCCTCCCCGTTTCAGAGCCTTTTTTATGTCCGTGTCTTGCCCTCTACAACAGTCAATCCACTTAGGATGCGCGACAAAATCTACATAAGAGGCGCGACAAAAAAAACCCGGACCAATTGCATGATCCGGGCCTCTCCTACCCTATCGGAAAAGATCTATTCGGAAAAATCTTTCTTTTCTTTCCTTACCCTATCTTATATTCCTCAGACAAACGCTGCTCTCAGGCAATCAGCGAATCGACCACCAGGTTGAAGGCGGGACTTGGCCGCATGGCTGCCGAGATCAGGGCATCATCCGGGAAGTAGTACCCGCCAATGTCCTGAGCCTGTCCCTGGGCCGCGATCAATTCTTCGTTGATCTTTTGTTCCTCACGAACCAGTACCTCCGCAACCGGAGTGAACAGGGCTTTCAGTGAAGCGTCCCGATCCTGCGCGGCCAACGCCTCTGCCCAATACTGGGCCAGGTAAAAATGGGATCCCCGATTGTCAATCTGTCCAACTTTCCGGGCCGGGGACCGATCGTTCTCCAGGAATTTCTCCGTTGCTGCATCCAGGGCCTCTGCCAGCACTGCAGCTTTGGGATTGTCCAGGGTCTGCCCTATATGTTCCAGGGAAACCGCCAATGCCAGGAATTCACCCAGGGAATCCCAGCGCAGATAGCCCTCCTGCACAAATTGCTCTACGTGTTTGGGAGCAGATCCACCCGCTCCGGTTTCAAACAGACCTCCCCCATTCATCAGCGGGACGATGGAAAGCATTTTGGCTGAGGTACCCAGCTCCAGGATCGGGAACAGGTCGGTCAGATAGTCCCGCAGCACGTTGCCGGTTACTGAAATCGTGTCCTCACCCCGACGGATCCGCTCCAGGGTGAAGCGGGTCGCCGCAACCGGATCCAGGATACGGATATCCAGACCGGTTGTATCGTGCTCTTTGAGATATTCATTTACTTTCCTAATCAGCTCCCGGTCATGCGCCCGGTTTTCATCCAGCCAGAATACAGCAGGAGTATCGGACAAACGGGCACGATTGACTGCCAGTTTGACCCAGTCACGAATGGGGGCGTCTTTAGTCTGGCACATACGGAAAATATCACCGGTTTCCACGGGCTGTTCCATCAGCACCTGTCCATTACCATCCACCACCCGGACGATCCCGTTAGCCGGAGCCTGGAAGGTTTTGTCGTGCGATCCGTATTCCTCCGCTTTCTGGGCCATCAGTCCTACATTGGGCACCGAACCCATCGTTGCCGGATCAAAGGCACCATGCTGCTTACAATCTTCAATAGTAGCCACATATACGCCCGCATAGGAACGATCCGGGATCAGGGCCACTGTATCCCTTGTTTTACCGTCATTATCCCACATCTGACCCGAATTGCGGATCATGGCAGGCATGGAAGCATCCACAATCACATCCGATGGCACATGCAGATTGGTAATGCCCTTATCCGAATTGACCATAGCCAGATCCGGTCCCTGTGCAATCGCGGTTGCCAATGCGGCCTTCACTTCTGCTTCCTGTGCATGTCCGGCGATCTTGGCATAGACATCGCCCAGCCCATTGCTGGTATCCACTCCCAGTTCATCAAATAGGGTTGCATATTTTTCAAATATCTCTGCAAAATAAACTTCCACAATGGCTCCGAAAATAATGGGGTCGGACACTTTCATCATGGTTGCCTTGAGGTGAGCGGAAAGTAATACACCTTCTTCCTTCGTTTTTTGGATTTCCTCCGCTACAAAGGCTTTCAGTGCTTTCAGGCTCAGGCTGGAACTGTCAATCACCTCTCCGGCCAGCAACGGAGCAGCGGATTTCAAAGTGGTCTGTACGCCGTCCTCACCTACAAATTCAATGGAATATGTGTTGGCCGATGGGACCGTCACCGATTTTTCACTGCCATAAAAGTCCCCGTCCGACAAAGAAGCCACCCTGGTCCGGGAATCCGGTGACCATTTTCCCATTGAATGAGGATGCTGCTTCGCATAATTTTTTACTGCTCTCGGCGCCCGGCGATCCGAATTGCCCTCACGCAAAACCGGATTGACGGCAGAACCCAAAACCTTTGCATACCGTGTTTTTATAGCCTTTTCTTCCTCTGTTGCAGGTTCTTCCGGAAAAGCCGGCACCGCAAATCCTTTGGCCTGCAATTCTGCGATGGCCGCTTTCAATTGGGGAATGGAAGCCGAAATATTGGGTAATTTGATAATATTTGCCTCTGGCCGGGTCGCCAGTTCGCCCAATTCGCCCAGGGCATCCCCGATCCGCTGTTCCGCAGTCAGGTACTCCGGAAAATTGGCCAGAATCCTTCCGGCAAGAGAAATGTCTTTTTCTACCACCTCAATGTCTGCCGCGGCAGTGAATGCCTTGACGATCGGCAAAAATGAATAGGTGGCCAGCAGCGGAGCTTCATCCGTCCGCGTATAATGGATCGTTGCTTTTTTTGAACTCATATTTACTGTATTGAATAATGTTAAAAATCAAAAAAACAGGGTTTCGCAGGTCCTGCAAAACGAGCACAAATTTAATCAAAAAAAAGCAGAATCAGGGCACCCGGTACAAGGGGAATCAGGACACGTGGTACAAAAGGCCATCCCGCTCCTCCAACAGGCCATGATCCAGGCATTTACGCAGAAAAACAAGGCGTTGCTCCTCATCTCCGGCATCCATGTGATCCACCAGGTCCCTGAGAGCCAGTGGGCCTAATGACAGTGCTTTGTCCAAAGCGGTTTTCATTTCAGAATCGGTGGGGTTTTTCCTGTTTTTCCGGAGGCATACATCGCATTCCCCGCAAGCCGCCGACTCCGGCTCGTCGAAATAGGCCAGCAGCGACTGACTGCGGCATCGCTGGCTGCTCAGATAATCAAAGACAGCCTGCAATTTGTTTTCTTTGATTTTTTTTCGTATATTGATAAATGAGGCATCAATATACAGATGCTGACTATCCATTCTGGGTCGCAGATATTGCATTTGCGGGCTGTCGGTCCGTGGCAGATAATCGATGATCTGCATTTTGTGCAGGTATAGCAGGCGGTCGATCACCCCCTGGTAGGCAAGACCGAATTTACGGGACAATTCCTGCTCCCGGATGGGAATATAGTGATCGAAAGCCCCACCATAGGCTCTCAGGATCATTTTAATAAAACTATCCAGTTGCTGATTCTCCACCTGGAATTTATATAATTCATCTGGTTGCACCTCAAATTTGATCCGGGACGGAAGATATACACTCTCGGTCAATAGGACCCAGCCGTCCCTTTCCAGAAATTTCAATGAATTAAGTACGGGAATAGGTTCCAACCCATAACGGTGACAAAACTCCCCGATATCAAAATCCAGTGTTAAGTTTTCTCCGGCACCATAGGCCAATTGAAAGAAGTTGCCCAGGTACTGATACACCTTGCGGATATCATCAACCGAAGGGAAACTGTCTTCAAAATTTTTCTTCAACTGGGTCAGATCCCCATCCTGATACAACAGTACAGCATGGGATTTTTTGCCGTCCCGCCCGGCCCGGCCTGCTTCCTGATAATAAGCCTCCAGGGAATCCGGAGGTTCCAGGTGGATCACAAACCGCACATCGGCTTTGTCAATCCCCATTCCAAAAGCGTTGGTCGCCACGATCACCCGGGTGTGGCCGGATTTCCAGTTGTCCTGTTTGGCCGTACGCTCTTCCGGGGGCAGGCCGGCATGATAAAAATCGGCTGAAATACCCTCATTCACCAGAAATCGGGCCGTTTCCTGGGTTTCCCTCCGGTTTCTCACATAGACAATCCCACTCCCCCCAAGTTTACGGATGATCCGAAGCATGCGCCTTTGCTTGTCTTCCTCGTGCAGCACCATGTAGGCCAGATTTTCCCGGTAAAAGCTTTTTTTCAGCACGACCCCGTTCCGGAATCCCAGTTTTTCCTGTATATCGGTGACCACATCCGGAGTAGCCGTGGCCGTCAATGCCAGATAAGGCACATCGGGATGGAGTTCTCTGAGATCACTCAATTGCAGGTAAGGAGGTCTGAAATCATAGCCCCACTGGGAAATACAGTGTGCTTCATCGATAGCAAAAAGATTGACATTCATATGCCGGATCCGCTCCCTGACCAGCTCGCTGGTCAGGCGTTCCGGTGAAAGATAAAGGAATTTGATGGGGCCATAGATGCAATTGTCCAGCGCAATATCCACTTCACGCTTACGCATTCCCGAATAGATCGCCACCGCTGCTATCCCCCTTTCCTTCAGGTTCTCCACCTGGTCCTTCATCAAAGCGATCAGTGGGGTCACCACAATACAGATCCCCTCCTGCGCCATGGCCGGCACCTGAAAACAGACAGATTTTCCTCCCCCCGTAGGCATCAGCGCCAGAGTGTCCCGCCCCTCCAGCACCGACTGGATAATAGTCTCCTGCAAGGGCCGGAAAGCGCCGTGTCCCCAGTATTTCCGCAAAATCCCAAGTATATCCATTTGCATGCTTCAATCAAAACTATTCATCCAATAGCCAAACATACGCAAAATTATCTTTCAGCACATAATATGCAAGACCAGCCTCCATTGCCTCCTTTTCCAGTCTTTCGATCGTCCACCCATGATTGGATCCGTCCAGCAGAATGACCGGACTGGGATAACGGGCCAGGATTTCCGAAAGCGGTTTGCGGGGATTCTTCCGGATCAGCAATAGATCGACCTTCAATGGTGCCGGTGCAGATCCCTCCCCTTTCTCCGGGCCATCCCGATGTGATTCCAGCCAGTCCTCCCGGTCGTAAACATAAACCCGCTTTTCCCCAATCTGCAGGAGCCCACCGGAAATCATCGTCCGTCCATCATCAAATAAACTATCCGCCGCAATCCATTGAATCTTTCCGGGAGAAACAAAAGTTCGCAAATGGGGGAGCAATGAGAAACGGACAGTACTGTGATCCCGATCCGGCAGATCGCTATAAATCCAGGCTTGCCCTCTGCCCGTATAGCTGATGGCCATTGCAGAACGCACCTGATGCACGATCAGTTTTCGTTGCGACCATTTCTGATAAGAGGGAATGGCAGCTAACAGAGTCAGGCATAAAGCAATCAGCAAAAAACTACCAAACAACACCTTTGAACGTCTGAGAATGGCAAAAATCAGGCTCAACATCAACAAATAGATTAGCAAGCACTGCCATACAGAAGTCTCCAGGCCGGTCAGACTGGCCGCGGGCAAGCCCTGTATCCATGCCAATGCCCGGTTCATCCACACAATCAGGCCACTCAGCAATTGACCCAGCACCCGCAGCCAAAACTCGGTCACTGTTGTTTCCGGGAGCAGAAGCAAAGCAAAACCCAGGTACATAATGGCACTTGCGGGGAGGACGATCAACAGGTTCGCCAGTAAAAAATACACCGGAAACTGCTGGAAATAATACATGGCCAGTGGGAATGCGCCTGCCTGGGCTGCCAGGGACATCATCGAATAATCTGCCGCCGGCTTCAAAAAGCGGTGCCTTACCCTATACAGCTTTTGCAGGAGGGGATACAGAAAAACAATCCCTGCCACGGCCAGATAAGATAGTTGGAATCCAATATCAAGCAGGAGTTTTGGATCAAACAGCAGCAGAAAGAAAGCAGATGCGGCAATATTATTATAGGTTCGCGAATGGCGGCCCCACGCCTCAGCCCACAGCACAAAACCCAACATCATCGCTGCCCGCAACACAGAGGGCGAAAAACCGGTCAGAAACGCATAAGCCCAGATCGCCAGCAACAGCAGCGGAAACCGCAGCATCTTCAGGCTTTTCCGCCAATCCATCCAGAACAGCAGCTTGGCCAGCAACCAGAATACAATTACCACATGCATTCCCGACACGCTGAGCACATGGATCGTGCCGGTAGCGGAAAAAACCTCCATCAACTCCGGACTCAGGTCCGCCCTGTACCCCAGAATAAGCGTAGATGCAATGGAAAGAGCATCCTTATCCGGCACAAAATGCTCAAATTTCTCCACCATTCCCTTTCTTGTGGCCAGTGCGAAAGCAGTCATTGCCCGCCCGTCCCTGCCCTCCAGCAATCGGATCTGACCTTCTCCCAGATAAGCCTGATGCCAGCAATTCTGCTTGGCAAGGTGGGCCGCATAATCCATTTCTCCCGGATTCCGTGGAGGTGCCACTGTCATATATCGGTCTCCCGGGATCACAATCAGATCCCCGTATGACAATTTCAGACCCCTTTCTGCCGTGATCTGTATGCTGCCATTCAAGGTCAGGACTCTCTCACTCTCCGCATTGCCGCCTCCAGTGACCTGCAAGCGAAAGCGGGTATATTTTTCATTTTCCCGTGGTTCATCCGCCACAAATCCAAACAGAAATCCGGAACCATGATGACTGAAATGCATAGGATTGACATTCGGATGGCCTTCCCAGGCCCGCATCCAGCACAAACAGGATAAAAACAATAAAAAGAAGAAGCCAAAAAATGCCGGTAGCCGGAAACAAGCCAGGCAGGCCAGAAACAAAAGAACACTAAGGATCTTCAGGCCCAAAAACCACAGTGGACCCGGAGTCATATAGGTGGACAACAGAACTCCAAATATACAGAACAGCAAAAACCA
Organism: Parapedobacter defluvii; assembly: GCA_040392005.1. GTDB lineage: Bacteria > Bacteroidota > Bacteroidia > Sphingobacteriales > Sphingobacteriaceae > DASRQK01. Next base: position 18,704 of record JBEBWT010000016.1, on the reverse strand, counting down.
GACAAACGGCACATGCCCTTTGTATAATTTTGTCTGCCAGCTTCGCGAGTCTATAATCATTCTTTATCCACATCATTTTCGATACAAATATTTCTACAAAAATAGAATTTTATTTCTTTAAAATTAAAAATAAAATTAAATTGTGAAAAGAATCTGATTTCTAAAATGCGTAACTTTGTATTTTGAAATGGATAAAATGGAATTGAATACTTTGACCAAAACCGATATGCTCCCCGTGATGGAAGAATTTTATACCATCCAGGGCGAAGGGTATAACAGTGGAACGGCCGCTTACTTTATACGGCTGGGAGGTTGTGATGTGGGTTGCCACTGGTGTGATGTCAAAGAAAGCTGGGATGCGGACACCCACCCAAAAAAATCAGTCCGTGATATTGTTGGCCAGGCCAGTAAATACCCCGCAAAAACAGTAGTGATCACTGGCGGAGAACCGTTGATGTATGACTTATCCGCTTTGACTGCCGCCCTGAAAGCAGCAGGCATCCGCATCTTTCTGGAAACATCAGGTGCCTATCCGCTGACCGGAGAATGGGACTGGATCTGCGTCTCACCAAAAAAATTCAAGGCTCCCCTGCCCGACGTATTGCAGGCAGCCCATGAACTAAAAGTAGTGGTCTATAATAAAAGTGATTTTCAGTGGGGGGAGCAGCATGCGGCCCTGACCAATCCGGATTGCAGGCTGTTCCTGCAGCCCGAATGGTCCAAAGCAACGCAGATGACGCCATTGATCGTGGAATATGTAAAAGAACACCCGCAATGGATGGTTTCCCTGCAAACCCATAAATATATGGACATTCCATAAATATGCGAAAAGCAGTCAAAACAAAAACTTTGTGGTCAGCAGAACTCCTCTGCCTGCTGTTTGCCTGCTTATTGTCCATATCCGCAGTAGCGCAACAACTCTCCAATTCAAGACGGGCCAATCAACGGTATCAATCGGCCATGCAGGCATTGCAACAAGGCAGATGGGATCAGGCCGCTAATTATTTGGAACAAGCCATTCAGGCCGATGACAATTTTGCGGAGGCACATCAGGGTCTGGGAGATCTGTACCGGAGAAATAAGCAATACCAGAAGGCTGCGGCACATTACAACAAAGTGCTCCAACTGAAACCCCATCTGACGGCCATGACCTGGTTCGGCCTGGGGGAGAGTCTGCTCCTGACCGGAGAATATCAGGATGCCCTCCAGGCATTACAGGAATATGAACACAGGGCAGCCGGCACATCGCCTCAACGAAAGATCAGCAGCAAATACATTCAGGATTGTCTGTTCAGCATTGATTTTTTCCGCAATAAAGAAGCGCAGCGCACCCACTCCGGACAACCCGTCAATCTGGGGCCGGGCATCAACACAGCGGAGGATGAATATTTCCCAAAACTGACCGCCGATGGCCGGCAGATGATCTTCACCCGCAAGGTCAATCAGCAGGAAAGTTTTTTTGAGGCCTGGCAGACTGATCCGGAAACCGAACAATCGCTACAAACAGAAGGATTACAACAAACTGATTGGTCTGAGTCCCGGCTGCTGGAGGGGGAAATCAACACCGCACATTACAATGAAGGGGCACATTGCATTTCCCCTGACGGGAAATTTCTATACTTCACCGGCTGCAACCGGCCCGGCGGAATGGGGAGCTGCGACATTTATGTATCAAGACGTAGCGGAGACAGGTGGGGGACCCCCCGCAATCTGGGATCCAATATCAACACTCCTGGTTGGGAGGCTCAGCCTGCTTTGAGCGCGGACGGCCGCAGTCTGTACTTTGTCAGCAACCGTTCGGGTGGAATCGGTGGTTATGACATCTGGAAATCTGATCTGCTGGAAAACGGGGAATGGGGACCCGCAGAAAATCTGGGGCCGGCCATCAATACTGCATTTGACGAAAGTGCACCTTTTATCCACGCCGACAACAAAACGCTTTATTTTACCTCAAACGGCTGGCCTGGCTTTGGGGACAAGGATATATTTTGGAGTACGCTGGACAGCCTCGGCCAATGGCAACAACCGGTCAATATGGGTTTTCCGGTCAATGATCATACCGAACAAAGCTCCTGGTCAGTATCCATGAATGGAGCAGAAGGGTTCTTTTCAAGCAGATCCTCCGGAGGTAAGGGTGGGCTGGACATTTACCGTGTCGTCTTGCCGGCAGATCAGCGTCCGGCCCATGTGGCTTATCTCAAGGGATTGGTGGTGGATGGCGAAAGCGGTGAACCCATCCCGGAGGCTGCTGTCCGCATCACCGAATTGGAGCGGGCCACATCCTCCTATTTCGCTGTGACTGACCAGGATGACGGTACTTTTTTGGCTCCTCTGGTATTTGGCAGCCAGTATGCCCTGCATATCGATCATCCGGATTACCTGTTCCATTCCGGAAATTACAGCTTACAGGATGCCATCGCTCGAACCGATGGATTCGAGATTACAATTCTGCTCCACCGCATCAAAGTGGGGCATTCGGAGATCCTCGAAAATATTTTTTTCGCAACAGGCGAATATGCGCTGCTGGATGAATCCACTACGGAATTGAATAAACTATACGAATTTCTCCATGCCAACCCCCGGGTCAGGGCAGAAATCAGCGGACACACCGATAATACCGGAAGCGAACATTCCAACCAGATCCTGTCCGAAAAAAGAGCCGGGGTGGTCAGGGATTATCTTATCAATCTGGGCATTTCCTCCGCTCGCATTGAATCAAGGGGCTATGGGCAACATGCACCGATCGCAAGCAATCAGACCGAAGAGGGCCGGCGGCTGAACCGCAGAACGGAATTCAGGATTATCGGCAATTAGTAATGCAGATACGGATCAAGGCGATCCGGAGATCATGGCCTTTACCACTTCACACGTAACGCCTCTGCAAAATCGCATACAGCTTATCAACCGTCTCCTGCTTGGATGTCCACTGATTCTTGACCGCATAGTTGGATTGCAGGAATGCATCGGCTTCATCCATATGATCATAGCGATTCAGCAACTCAATGGCTTCACTGTAAGCCAGGCTGTAACCGTTGAACAGATCTTTGATAAACAATAATTTGTCATTCAGACTGATAGCGGATTTCAGATCAGTGATCCTTGCCTGCTCATTCCGGTTGGTTCCTCCCGGGCCTGCACCCGGACTGGACTTGAATTGATTGGCCAGCATCTCATTGATGGACATTGGACGAGCTGGAGGCTCTCTTTCCGGAACCGGCGCATTATCGAATAAATCTTCTGCCGGTGAGCGCTGGTAGGCCGGAGGATTTTGTGGCGCTGACGGTGGAGGTACTTCATCAACAAATTCTGCTTCCCCCTCACCTGAAAACTCGTCATCGGAAGACTCGTCATCATCAGAAAAAGTTTCGTCACCAGGAAATTCCTCATACTCATCATCAGAAAATGCCACCGCACCTGAATCCTCCGCTGACTCCGCAACAAGCGCTGCCGTATCGGCCGCCACTTCATAGATTTCGATGGGATCCGCTTCCTCCTCCGGATCAGCATCGGTTCTCTCCTCCGGATAAACCTCTGCTTCTGTATAAATATCAATTTCTTCTTCCGGATCAATTTCATCCGACCCAATGACTCCGGCAATTACATTATCCATGCCCTCTTTGACAGACTTGCGTAATACGGAGATATTGGCAGCCATAAACTGGACGGTCGCCTCCAGCAACTCCAGATCCAGGGGATCCGGCTGGTTTCCTGCTATTTTCAATTGCGAATATTGTTCCCGGACATCTGCCAATAAATTGCCGATGGTCTCCAAATCTGGTCTTTTAGTCATGCCTTTTAATCTCTGCTTTTACTTTCCAAATCTAATTAAAAATGCGTTTATTTGCAAAATAATTAACATTTGAACATGCTCTTTTCCGAACAACAACTTTCTCATACAGATGGACTGCGGGGCAGTATAGAGGTGATCTGCGGCTCTATGTTTTCGGGAAAGACGGAGGAGCTGATCCGTCGGATGAAACGTGCCCAATTTGCCAGAATGCAGGTTGAAATTTTCAAACCCGCCATTGACAAAAGGTACCACGATGAAGAAATTGTTTCACACGATGCCAACAGCATCCTTTCCACCCCGGTGGACCATTCCTCAGCTATTCTGCTACTTAGTCAGAATACCCGTGTGGTGGGTATAGATGAAGCCCAGTTTTTTGATGATGGCCTGGTGGATGTGTGCAATGAACTTGCAGACAGGGGTATCCGGGTGATCGTTGCTGGATTGGATATGGATTTTATGGGCAGACCCTTCGGGCCAATACCCGCACTGATGGCCATCGCCGAGCATGTTTCAAAGGTACATGCAGTCTGCATGTGCTGTGGTGCGCCCGCCAATTATTCTTATAGACTGACGGCAGACAGCAATAAACTGCTCTTAGGGGAAAAGGACCATTACGAACCCCGTTGCCGGGAATGCTTCAACGCAGGCTTTCCGGAGAATAAATAAGGTGGGTTCGGATGAAGCAGTCAAGCCGCCGGAATCAAAGCTTACCCAACAACTCCTCTGACAGCGGCTCCACTTTGGAGCGGAAGCGGTGAACCAGTCTGCCTTGTTCGTCGATCAGGAATTTCTCAAAATTCCAATCGATATCCCCCTTAAAGTCCGGATTATCGGCAGTGGTCAGATAAGCAAATAAGGGAGAAATCGCATTCCCTTTGACCTCGGTTTTCTCGGCCAGCAAAAAGGTCACCCCATAGTTTTTCTCACAGAACTCCTGGATCTCATCATTGGTGCCAAATTCCTGTTCCCTGAAATTACCCGAAGGGAAACCGATCACGACCAGATCCTTTCCGTGTTGCTCCGAAAGCTCCTGGAGTCCGGCATACTGCTTGGTATAACCACATTTGGAGGCGGTATTGACAATCAGGATCTTCTTGCCCTTAAATTGGGCCAGATCCACTTTTTTTCCATCGATAGAGGTAAAACTAAAGTTGTGTACTCCATCTGCCGTTCCCAGGATCAGGGTAGCGACCATCATGCTGATTAATGTCTTCATAGCTAATATGTTAAATGATAAACTCCGTAATTATAATTGTATTTCGTACTTTTTTTCACGCTGAAAAACAAAATCAAACAACCGTTCGATCGGGCTTTTCAAAATCATTCCCACCTGTACCCCATAGCGCTCACAAACAATGTGCAGGTGCTCTTCGAAATGGAAAGCGATGGAACCCACAAAATGGCATACATATTCCATATAATCCGCATAGGGCACAATATTGGTTTCAATATATTCGCTGAATCCCTTCCGGAGCAGTTCATCCATGTAGGGATGTTCTATATTCTCCGAAATAAATGGAGCAAAGGAGGCCAGATAGGTATTTGGCATGGGTTTATGATACACGTTTTTGATCACCGCCTCTTTGCTGACCCTGTACTTTTCACCAAAACGGACCGAAAGCTCATCAGGCATCCTCCCATACAGATAATCCGTAATGAGCTGCTTGCCGAACCAGACCCCCGATCCTTCATCACCCAGCACATACCCGATGCCCTGACGAGAGGGCAGAATGTCTTCTCCATCAAAAAAGGTAATATCCGAACCGGTCCCCAGTGTGGCAATATACCCCTTCCGTGTACCACAGGTCGCATAGGCGGATCCTACCAGATCGATCTCCACATCAATGAACGCATTGATGAAAAGTCGGGAAAGGGCATTGGAAACGATTTCACGCCGATCTGGACTGGAACAGCCTGAACCAAAGAAATAAACCTCGCTCACTTCATCGGCATAGGGAATGATTTCAGGCACATTCTGCAATACGCGCTCTATATCCTTTTCATTAACAAAAAACGGATTTAACCCTTTTGTAGTAAAGGAAAGGGGCTTGCTGTCGGGCAAGGCCAGCATCCAGTCAGATCTCGACGAACCACTATCTGCGACTAAAATCATAATTCAGTACTCTCCCACATCTAAGGAATATCCAAGGAAACCAATATCAAATATAGGAAAAAAATCCGGTTTTCACAAAAATTTATCAATCAAGCACCAGTGTGCCGGCAATCTGTTTCAAGGCGATTTCAGCCATTTTGGACTGATACAAGGCCGTGCTATAACGGGTGCTTGCATCCACAAAATTGCGCTGGGCCTCCCGGAATTCCAGAGGGGCAATACTGCCCAGCTTGAATTTCTCAAGGGTAATATCGAGGTTTTCCTGCGCAATATCCCGGTTGGCTTTTTCCAGACGGACCAATTCCAGATTGGTAGTGTACGTACGGAAGGCCATCAGCAATCCTGCTTCGATCTGCTTGCTCACTTCCTCCACCTGCAAGGCCGCGGATTCTATTTCGATACGGGCATTCCGTTCATTCTTCCGCTGGATAAAACCATTGAAAATATTGACACTCGCCGAAATCCCCATATTGAAGCCCACATTGCGGGATTCGGTGGAGAATCCCAGTGGATTCCGAGAATTGGAGCGGGTATAGGCGCTGGTCAGATTGACCTGGGGATAACGCTGTCCCTGTATTCTTTTAGCTTCCAGTTCCGCAAACCGTTGATCCAGCAGGGCAACCTTCAGTGCAGGGTTCAGGCGCTGGGCGGATTGGGACAATTCTCCAAAATCCAGGAAAGCACTGACATCAATATCCCCGACCACATCAAACTCCAGATGCGCATCCCTTGCCATCAGTTCATTCAGGCGGACCTGGGCATTCCTGAAATTATCCCTTTGCCTCAGCAGGTTAGTGGTATCGGTATTGAGATCCACGCTTGCACTCAGGACTTCAAGCTTGGAAGCCCGGCCGATCTGGTAGCGGTTTTCAGCAGTCTGATAACGGAATTGCGAAAGCTCCAAGGCGGTCTCCGTGGCCACAATCAATTGTTTCTGCTGTACCAACTCATAATAGGTACTGAATACGGATGATACAGTTTGCAGGATAGCAGCTTTCAACTGGGCTTCTCCCCTCACCTCCAATTGTTTCAATTGCTCATAGCGGGTAAACATCTGAAAGCCATCAAATATGGTCCATCGCAGGTTGGCTCCGTAGGAAGACGAACGGTTTTGTGCATTGCTCAATTCCCGGACCTCTCCGCTCAGCAGGGTTTGCCTGGTATTTTGAATGGACAGGGCCGCAGAAGCATCTGCGGAAACCACCGGCAACATGCCGGCATTGCCCAGGGTGACATTATTTTCAGCAATCTCCCGATCATTTGCGACCAGCTTGATCGCATAATTATTTTCCAGCGCCACTGCGATAGCTTCCTCCAGACGCAATACTTCCTGCGCCCTGATCTGAAAGGAAAAGCATAGCACCCAGGCAACACATAAAAATCCTGCAATTCTTATTCTCATCTTTTATTACAATCTCACTTTTCGTTTAATTCCATGGCTTCCAGTTCGGCATTTCCCTTGTGCTCCCGTGACCACATACCATATACTGCCGGAATCACAAAGAGCGTGAGGATCAGGGAAAACAGGGTACCCCCCACAATCACTACCCCCATCCCGATCCGGCTGGTGGCCGCTGCGCCAAAGGCTACCGCAATCGGCAGGGCGCCCAGCGCAATGGCCAGACTGGTCATCAAAATGGGACGGAGACGGGCTTCCGAGGCATGTATAATCGCTTCTTTGACCGACATACCCTTATGTTTCAATTGATTGGCAAATTCCACAATCAATATACCATTCTTCGTCACCAGCCCTATGAGCATGATCGTCCCGATCTGACTAAAGATATTCCAGGTCTGACCGGTAAGCCACAGCGATAACATGGCTCCCGCCACTGCCATTGGTACGGTCAGAATGATAATAAACGGGTCCAGAAAACTTTCAAACTGGGCAGCCAGGATCAGATAAACCAGCAACAGGGCCAGGCCAAAGGCAAACAGGGTGTTGGAGCTGCTCTCCTGAAAATCCCGGGATTCACCGCCCAGATCGGTGGAGAAGCTATCATCCAGTACCTGATCCGCGATCCGGTCCATCGCCGCGATCCCATCGGAAATGGTCATATCCTGTGCCAGCGATGCCGAAACCGTAGCCGACATAAAACGATTGTTATGATACAATTGTGGCGGGCTGCTTCGCTCTTCCATATAGACCAGATTGTCCAATTGTATCAGTTTTCCATCATTGCCCCTTACCGTAATCGACGCCAGGTCCAGCGGAGAACTTCTGTCTATTTCCATAAACTGTCCGATCACCTGATACTGTTTGCCATTCATCAGGAAATAGCCAAATCGCTGTCCGCTCAGGGACAATTGAAGCGTCTGTGCCACATCCAGCACCGACACCCCCATACTCTGTGCCTTTTCCCGGTTGATGCTGATATTGAGCTCCGGCCGGTTGAACTTCAGGTTTACATCCACATTCACGAACGTGGGATCCTGGGTAGCCAATTCCATAAATTCGGGGATCTTTTCTTCCAGCTTTTCGAAATTGGGCGCCTGGATAATATACTGGATCGGCATTCCGCCCCGGCGGCCTACTGAAATCGTGGGCTGCTGGGAAATGAAGGTCCGGGCCCCGGTAAACTGACGTACCTGCCGGGTCAGATCATTGACAATGTCCTGCTGGGAGCGTTCCCTTTCATCGGGATCGACCAAACCGATCCGCATCCTTCCGCTATTGGGGGACCCTCCTCCCCAGCCAGGAGCAGTATTGATGATATTCACCCGTTTTTCGGGGACTGAATCATTGACCAATTGGGTAATATCAACCATAAACCGCTGCATGTACTCATAGGTACTGCCTTCGGGGCCGGTAATGCTGGCACTCACCAGACTCCGGTCCTCATAAGGAGCCGTTTCTTTCTTCAAATGCACCCAGAACCAGGCGATCAGGCCAAAACAAATGGCCAGGATCGGAAAGCTCAACCACTTGGCATACATAAACTTGCGTAAGGTATTGGCATAACCCGTGGTCATTTTGACAAACATGGGTTCGGTGAGGTTATAAAACTTAGAATGTTTCGGACCACCCTTTCTCATCAGGTATGCATTGAGCATCGGGGTCAGTGAAAGCGCAACAAAGGCAGAGATCAGCACCGCCGAGGCGATCACGACCCCAAATTCCCTGAACAGCCGCCCCACAAATCCTTCCATAAACATCACCGGCAGGAATACGGCAGCCAGAGTCACCGAAATGGAAATGACCGCAAAGAAAATCTCATTGGAACCCTTGATGGCAGCTTCCATCGGACTCATCCCCTCTTCTACCTTTTTATAGATATTTTCCGTCACGACAATCCCATCATCCACCACCAGCCCCGTAGCCAGCACAATCGCCAGCAAAGTCAGCACGTTGATCGAAAAACCGAGGAGGTACATAATGAAAAAGGTAGCGATCAGGGAGACCGGGATATCGATCAGCGGCCTGAACGCAATGCCCCAGTTCCGGAAAAACAAATAAATGATCAGGATTACCAGTACGAGTGCGATCAGAATGGTTTCTGCCACCTCGGTCACCGAACGTTTGATAAACAAGGTATTATCAATGGCTACATCCAGTTCAATATCCGATGGCACTTCATGTTTGATCTGCTCCAGGCGCTCATAAAAAGCATCTGCTATATCAATATAGTTGGTGCCCGGCTGTGGGACCACGGCCATTGCCACCATCGGCATACCCGATTCACTGATATCAGTTTCCAGATTTTCCGGTGCGAGTACCGCCTCGCCAATATCACTGAAGCGCACGATCCGGTCCCCATCCGAACGAATAATCAAACGGTTAAAATCCTCTTCACTGGTCAGATTCCCAATGGTTTTGATGGTCAGTTCCGTGTTGGCACCCGTGATCTTCCCCGAAGGCAATTCCACATTCTGACGATTCAAAGCATTGCGCACATCCAGCGGAGTCACGCCGTAAGCCGCCAGTTTCATCGGATCGATCCAGAGCCGCATGGCGTAGCGTTTCTGTCCCCAAATCTGAATGGAGCTGACTCCGGGCAATGTCTGAATCCGCTGCGCGATCATATTATCGGCAATATCATTCAGGTCCAGAGCATCCCTGGAGTTACTCCGTACGGTCAGGGTAATGATGGGTTCGGAATCCGCATCGGCCTTAGACACCACCGGGGGCGCATTGATGTCCTGGGGCAGGCTGCGGGCAGCTTGCGAAACCTTGTCGCGCACATCGTTGGCTGCTTCTTCCAGGTCCTTGCTCAGGTTAAACTCGATATTGATCCGGCTGGAACCCTGCGAGCTGGTTGAAGTAATATTCCGGATCCCATCGATCTGGTTAATAGCCCGCTCCAGCGGTTCGGTAATCTGTGATTTGATAATGTCCGGATTGGCTCCCGCATAACTGGTACTGACCGAAATGATGGGGGGGTCAATGGATGGAAATTCCCGGATACCCAGATAGGAATAACCCACGATTCCAAACAATATCAGCATCAGGTTCATGACAATGGTCAGAACCGGCCGTTTTATGCTAATGGTAGATAGACTCATCCTTTAAGGTTTTTGATCCTGTTCAACAATACGTACACCTACCGGCATGCCATCCCGGATGCTCATAATCCCGGAAGTGATCAGAGTATCCCCCTGCTGCAATCCCAGGGTGACCAGTACATCGTACTGGGTCCTGCTTTCAGTCTGCACCGGGACCGCTACGCTTCTTCCATTTCTATATAGATAGACCTGCTTTCCATCCTGGATCGGGATCACCGCATACGTCGGGATCAGGATGGCATCCTGAATGCGGTCGAGAGGCAATACGACCCTTGCAAAAGAGCCGGGCACCAGCCGCCCATCCTTGTTATCGGCAATGGCCCGGATGCGGATCGTCCGGGTGTCTTCATCCACTCCGGGCTCCACTGCATATACGGTTGCTTCATTTTCCTGGTCCATATTGCTGGAAGTAAAACGCAGGGGGTGTCCCGGTTTGATCTGACCGCTGTACTTTTCGGGGATGGCAAATAACAGCTTCACACGTCCCACACTCATCAGATTGGCCACTATGGCAGTAGGTGTCAGGTATTCTCCCTCGGAAACAGAGCGCAATCCGATCCTTCCGCTAAAAGGTGCCAGTACCCGGGTCTTTGCCAACTGCGCCCTGATCAAAGCGGTCTGGGCTTTGGCGGATTCATAATCTGCATGGGCCACGTCGTATTCCTGACTGCTGATGGCTTCCCTTTCGAGCAGCAGTTTGGCTCTTTTTTCGTTGTCTTCATTCAGTTTCTCCCGGGTTTGGGCCTGAATGAGCAATGCCTGGAGTTCCGAGTCATCCATCCGGATCAGCAACTGCCCTTTGGTGACATTGCCCCCCTCCTGAAAGGCCAGCTCCCGCACGACTCCCGAAATCTCACTCCGGATCTGCACCTGTTCGTCCGGTTCAATGGTGCCGGATATGGTAATAGTATTTGAGAAAGAACGCGTGTCGATCACCAGGGCGTCCACAGTCAATTGCCCCCCTCCCCTCGATGCTCCTGCAGCAGGGTTATCGGATTTTCTTTCCCGGGTCAGCCAGTAACTTACCCCTGCGATGACCACCAAACTCAATAGAATGTATATGTATTTTCGATTCATAATAATAAATTAGTTAAAAATAGGATATTTTGGTTTAATCAGTTAAGGTTTCCGGGAAATATACTACCTGTATCACATTTTTTACAGCTTCTCGCCTGATTGGAGGGAGGATCTGCCATAAATCTTTGGACAATAAGCCGAATTCCGATACTTTTGTGACTTTAACAGGCTCTTAAAACCAAAAAATTATGTTGATCACTCGCAAAAGGCTGTATCCATTAATCCTTTTATTTATGGCAATCTCTACACAGGTTGATGCTCAGGCACAATCAACCCTCTCATTCGATGTTTCATTTTCCGAACCACAGGCCCATTATGCCGATGTCCAGATGACCATCACCGGGATGGAGAGGGAGTACATAGACCTGAAGATGCCGGTATGGACTCCAGGATCGTATCTGGTCAGGGAATATGCCCGGCATGTAGAGCGTGCAATGGCACAGGATCAGGACGGCCGTGCGGTTGAGGTCAAAAAAATCAATAAAAATACCTGGAGGGTTTTTTCAGGAAACCGCAGCCAGATCCGGTTCAGCTATCGCCTTTACGGCTTCGAAGTGTCGGTCAGAACCAATTATATAGATGATTCCCATGCCTTTTTATCACCTGCCGCTACCTTTTTGTATGTGGATGGCATGCTGGACCACTCCTCCACGGTCACCATCCACCCTCATGCCAATTGGTCGAAAGTTTCCACCGGGCTGGAAAAAGTAGCGGGACAGGAGTTTACCTACTATTCACCAGATTTTGATATCTTATTTGATTCACCCATTGAGGTCGGCAATCAGGATGTATTCACCTTTGAAGCCAGCGGGGTCCTGCATGAAGTGGCCATGGTGGGCGCAGGGGATTACGATGCCGAAAAATTAAAAAAGGATTTCACCATACTGATCGATGAGTGTACCCGCATCTTTGGCGTCAATCCCAACAAGCGTTATGTGTTTATAGTACATCACTTTAAATCCGGTGGAGGCGGACTGGAACATCTCAATTCCACCGTACTGGGTGCCAGCCGCAATGCTTACAGCAATCCGAGGCTCTACTCCAATTTTCTGGGGCTGGTCGCCCACGAATACTTCCATCTCTGGTTTGTCAAACGGATCCGTCCCATTGAGCTGGGTCCTTTCAATTATGACGGGGAAAATTATACCACGGCACTCTGGATCATGGAAGGTTTCACTTCCTATTTTGACAACCTGATCCTTCGCCGTACCGGAATGGTCAATGAAAGGGCGTACCTCCAGTTACTGACTACGGATTTTGATGCCGTGGAAAATAAGCCCGGAAATGAGATACAGCCGGTCGCACTGGCCAGTCAGGACACCTGGATCAAATATTACCGCCCGGATGAAAATTCAGGCAATTCAAGTATCTCCTATTATAATAAAGGTGCATTGCTGGCTCTGTTGATGGATGTGAAAATCATAGCTGAAACCAAAGGAAAGCACAATATGGACGATGTAATGAAAGCAGCCTATCAGGAGTTTTATGTGGAAAAACAGCGGGGATTTGAGGAGCATGAACTGGAGGCCCTGATCGAGCGGGTGACCGGGGTTTCGGTCGCTGAAATATTCCGCATGGCCCATACGGTGGAACGTATTGATTACAATAAATACCTGAATGCGGTAGGTTTCACACTGACCGATCAGGCGGCAGACCTACCTGCACTGGGGGCCGTCACCAGTCTGCAAAACGGTCGTGTCGTCGTGACCTCGGTCGTTCGCGGTTCCGCGGCCTGGGATGGTGGACTGAATGTACGGGACGAAGTGATCGCCATCAACGGTGAACGACTGGATGCGGCCGGCAGAGAATTGAATACCATCATCCAGCAATATAAGGCCGGCGATCGCCTCAGGGTACTGATTTCACGGGATGGATTGATCCGGGAATTGGCACTTGACTTAAAAAAGGACGGCAATCGCAGTTTTACAATCAGCAGATCGCCGGATGCAACGGCAGAACAAACCCGATTGGGAGATGTATGGTTAAGCACGGGTCAGTAAAAAACAGCATACTTAACGTGAGTTCGGCTTAAGCAGCAAGTACCAATTGGTTGTTGTTTTGTTCGAACTGAATGTTTAACGAGTAGATGGCGTTTTTAGCAGAAAGAATGACCAACTTTTGTAGGGCCTTAAACCGAACTCACGTTACTTATATTCTATTCACAAAAAACACAAATCCCCAAATTCATGCAAATTTGGGGATTTGTGTTTTAGGGAGAGAGACGATACTTGAAAAGCGTCTGGAGCGGCATAGAAATGCCTTCTCAAAAAGCAAACCGGCTCAAAAAGCAAACCTGATAGACAGCCCAAACCCATCAAACTTCAGTCCCGGATTGGGGGAAAGTTCAAGCATGGGTTTCCAGTCCAGTGAGATGTTGATGGGAGCCGTGGGAAGTTTAAAATCCAAACCCAGGACCCCGTCCAGACTGAACGCAACTGAAGTGGCATCGGCGATCTTATCATTGTGGAAGCCCAATCCGCCCCCTGCCCCGTAATACCAAAGCAGCCCTTCATAGTCTGCAACAGCAATCTGATCGTGGATTTCATAAAGTCCCACTACCTTGAATACGCCCCAGTCACGGTTGCCCTGAAAATTGACAATCCCATCGATCGCATGCTTGCTATTGTTTAGAAATTGCTTGTAAGTAAGCCCATTGGCCACGCCAAACCGTCCGCCGATCGCACGCCTGTATTCCTCATTCCGCTCCTGCGCGAATGAAAAAAGACCCAACGACATACATACAATAAGAACAAAAACTGATTTCGTACTGAATAATGATTTCAACATATTTTATCGATTAAAAAAATGGATGATTAAGACTGTTGTAAATAACACTCAAACAGTACTCAAAACCGATGCCAAGGCAGGAAAATATTCAAAAATAATCGGAAAATCCTCTTGCAGATCTGTAAATTGTCGTATATTAGTCGGATAGAACCGTTTAAACCTTAAAAAAATATTTTATCATGAGTGAGAATAAGAGAATCTTCGACTTATTGACCAATTACAAAAAAAAATATGCCAAACCCATTATGGTAGCGGGCAAAAGCCAGGGGGTTTGGAAAAATTTTTCAACCGAACAATTCACGAGTATGGTCGATCAGCTCAGCCGGGGTCTGATCCGCCAGGAAAATATAGGTAAATCGGACAAGATCGGACTGATGTCGGGCAATCGGCCGGAATGGAATATCTGTGATTTTGCCGTCAATCAACTGGGAGCGGCCCTCGTCCCGCTCTACCCGACCCTGGCGGAACAGGATCTCGTCCATATCCTGCTGGATGCGGGGGTCAAAGTGGTATTTGTCAGCAATGCCGATCTCTATGAAAAGGTCAGGAAAGCCCTGGAAAAGAACAATATGACCATCCCGGTTTTTTCCTTTGATGAGGTGGCGGGCGTGACCTCCTGGGCCGCTCTGATGGAAGTGGGGAAAAATGCGGAGGACATTGACCTGCAACCCTATCAGGACGCCGTGGAAGAAGATGATCTGTTTACCCTGATCTATACCTCCGGCACGACCGGAAAACCAAAGGGGGTCCATCTGTCCCACGGAAACGTGATGAGCAATGTCAATGATTGTCAGAACCTGTTGCCGGAATACTATAAAAAGGCGCTCAGTTTTCTGCCGCTCAGCCATATTTTTGAGCGGATGGTGATTTATCTGTATCTGTCGAGGGGGATTGAAATTCATTATGCGGAAAGTCTGGATACCATTGTGGCCGATATCAATGATGTAAAACCCGATGGCTTTACTACGGTGCCGCGGGTATTGGAGAAAGTCTATGACAGCATCATGGCCAAAGGTAAACAACTGACCGGCATCAAGAAAGCGCTTTTCTTCTGGGCGGTCAATCTGGGCCATCAGTTTCAGGAACCGGAAAAAAACAGTGCCTGGTACAATTTCAGGCTGGGCATTGCCCGTAAGCTGATTTTCAGCAAATGGCAAGCGGCCCTGGGAGGCAATATCAAGGTGATCATCTCCGGCGGGGCAGCCCTGCAACCCCGTCTGGCCCGGATTTTCTGGGCGGCCGGAATTCCGGTACTGGAAGGTTACGGACTGACCGAGACCTCGCCGGTGATCGGTGTAAACTCATTGGAGCCCGGCGGTCTGCACTTCGGATCAGTCGGAAAAGTCATCAAAAGCGTGGAAGTGAAAATTGCGGCCGACGGAGAAATCCTCTGCAAGGGCCCGAATGTGACCAAAGGATATTATAACAATCCGGAAGCCACCGCCGAACTGATCGATGCGGATGGCTATCTGCACACCGGTGATATCGGTGAACTGACCCCTGAGGGATACCTGCGCATTACCGATCGCAAGAAAGAGATTTTCAAGACCGCCGGAGGAAAATACGTGGCTCCCCAGGTACTGGAAAACAAATTTATGGAATCCACCTTTATCGCCCAGGTCATGGTCGTGGGTGAAAACCAGCGATTCCCGGCGGCGCTGATCGTACCGGCTTTCGATGTATTGGAAAACTGGTGTAAAATCAAAGAAATTGAGTTTGGATCCAGGGCGACCATCATTCACAACCCGGATGTGACCGACAAATACCAGCGCGAGATCGACCGGCTCAACGAGGGTTTTGGTCAATGGGAAAAAGTCAAGAAATTTGTGCTGCTGCCAAAGGAGTGGACCATTGACGGTGGCGAACTAACCCCCAAGCTGAGCCTGAAAAGAAAAGCCATCATGGCCAAACATCAACAGGAAATTGAAGGGATTTATCAAAACTAAAATTTACCAAAGCTAACATATAGCATGATCGGATGAAGATTTTCACCAGGAGGTTCTATCGGGAAATTTTGGACTTACTGCTACTGAGCGCCAAAGGCTTTGGAGCAGACAAAGCTATGAAAATGAGTGCCTCCCTGGCGTATTATGCTATTTTCTCCATTGCTCCGCTGCTCCTGATCATTATCTGGCTGGTCGGATTTCTGTTCGGCGAATTTGTAGAAGGCCAACAAGGGGTGCAGACCGAGGTGTTTGAAGAGTTTACGGCACTTTTCGGGGCAGAAGTCGCATCGCAGATCCAGCAGGTAATCCAGAAAATCAGTGTATCCAATAAATCCGGTATTGGTATTGCCGTGGGGATTATCACCCTGATCATCGGTTCGACCACCATCTTTATGGAGATCCAGGACTCTATCAATATCATCTGGAAGGTCAGAGCCAAGCCACAGAAAGGATGGCTCAAAATGATTCTCAACCGGGCACTTTCCTTCTCTATGGTGGTAGGGCTGGGCTTTTTGCTGATCGTTTCCCTGCTATTGAACGGTATCATCGGAGCAATGAGCAGTTACATTACCAAATACCTGCCCGATCTTTCGGTCTATGTGATGGGTTGGGTGAATGCGGGAATTACGTTTATCATTATCACCATCCTCTTCGGCACCATATTCAGTGTATTGCCCGATGCAAAAATGCGTTTCCGGGATGTATTGGGGGGTGCTCTGTTTACTGCCTTCCTGTTTATGCTCGGCCGTTTTCTGATCTCGGTCTATATGCAGTTTGCTGCCCCTGCGTCCGCTTATGGAGCGGCGGGATCCATTATTGTACTCCTGCTCTGGGTATATTATTCTGCAGCCATCCTTTATTTCGGTGCGGAATTTACCAAAATCTACGCGGAGAAATATGGGAACGGAATCCGGCCTTCCTCTTATGCCGTCCGCATCGTTCAGCAGGAAATTGAAAAACAAGATTTTTACGTTGCAAAAGAATAAAAATTTGTAGGTTTGGCATGGAACTAACAAAATCTAAATTTTTTTCAAATTATATTTAACATGCTATACAAGAAATCGATTCCCAGCCTGATTGCTGAAGCAGAAGAGAGTGGAGAAGGTACGCTCAAAAGAACCCTGACCAGTAGTGGATTGGTCGCTTTGGGTGTAGGTGCCATCATTGGTGCCGGACTTTTTTCACTGACAGGTATTGCTGCTGCGGAAAATGCGGGTCCTGCAGTGACCTTATCTTTTATTATTGCAGCAGTCGGCTGTGCCTTTGCCGGTTTATGTTATGCTGAATTTGCTGCCATGATCCCGGTAGCAGGGTCTGCCTACACCTATTCTTATGCCACAATGGGCGAGTTCATGGCCTGGGTAATCGGTTGGGATCTCGTATTGGAATATGCATTGGCTGCAGCCACAGTAGCCTCAAGCTGGTCCCAGTATTTCAATCAGTTTTTAATCATATTTAATATAGACCTTCCCAGAGAATTTCTCTACGGGCCCTGGGAGGGAGGAATCGTCAATCTTCCCGCCATCGTCATTGTTTGTCTCCTGTCTTTGCTCCTGGTCAGGGGCACACAGGAATCCTCCTTTGTCAATAACATCCTTGTAGTGGTCAAAGTAGCGGTTGTACTGATCTTCATCGCCCTGGGCTGGAGCTTTATCAACCCCGCCAACCACTCGCCGTTTATCCCGGCAAATGAGGGTGAGCAAATGCTCCGGAGCGGCCAATTGGGTTTCCTGGAATTTTTCAAAGGTGATTATTTCGGTGAATTCGGAATCAGCGGAATCATGCGGGGGGCCGGTGTCGTGTTCTTTGCATTCATTGGATTCGATGCGGTGAGTACAGCAGCCCAGGAGGCCAAAAATCCCCAAAAAGGAATGCCGATCGGTATCATTGGTTCTTTGATTGTCTGCACCATCCTTTATGTCCTGTTTGCATACGTGCTGACTGGTCTGGAACACTACACCATGTTTGCAGGCGATGCCAAACCGGTAGCGACTGCGTTTGCCAAGACGGGATACCATTTCCTCAATACAGCACTGATTATTGCCATTCTGGCCGGTTATACTTCCGTGATTCTGGTGATGTTGCTGGGACAGAGCCGGGTATTTTATACCATGAGTAAAGACGGCTTGTTGCCAAAAATCTTCTCTGATCTTTCCAAAAAACAGACTCCCTGGAAAACGAATCTGATCTTTATGGTTTTTGTCAGTGTATTTGCCGGATTTGTGCCTGTATCTGATCTGGGACACATGGTCAGTATCGGTACCCTGTTCGCCTTTACGCTTGTTTGTATCGGTATCATTGTGCTCCGCAAAACCAATCCGGATATCCCAAGACCATTCAAAACCCCATTGGTGCCATTGATCCCGATTCTGGGTATCATTGTGTGTGTGCTGATGATGGCTTCCCTGCCACTGGAAAGCTGGGAGCGTCTGGCCATCTGGATGGCTATCGGTATCGGTCTGTATTTTGCCTATGGCAAGAAGCACAG
>JBEBWT010000015.1:0-51440 GCA_040392005.1 Parapedobacter defluvii | reverse complement strand
AAATCAGCCGCCGTGGAAAAAGCGATCACATAGTCGCCACTGCCATTGGAGGCGATGCCGCCGGTCTTGCCCAGACCCAGAAATGCCCGCTTGGCCAGTCTTTCCAGGTTGCGGCTGTCCAGGGGGGCATCAGTCGCCACGATGATCATGCAGGAACCATCCACATTGTTCAGGAGATGATTGCTAAAATTGAATTTACCTAATGCTTCGCCGACTTGTACTCCATCAATCTGCAGGACTCCCCCAAAATTGCTCTGAACCAATACCCCGACCGTATACCCCCCCAGGCTCGCAGGGAGTTTCCGGGAAGCGGTGCCGATCCCACCTTTATATCCGAAGCAAACCGTACCGGTACCTGCACCCACATTTCCCTCAGCTACCGCCCCCCCGGCCGCATGTTCCAATGCTCGCAGCACATCTGACTCCTGTACATGTCGCCCCCGGATGTCATTGAGCGTGCCATCATTGGTTTCCCCGACCAGCGCATTGACCGAACGTACCTGTTCATTGCCAGTCTGTCCCAATGTATAGCTGATCAGGGCATTCATTGCGGTAGCCACCGACAAGGTATTGGTCAGCACGATCGGGGTTTCCAGGTTGCCCAGTTCCTGCACCTGTGTGCTGCCGGCCAGTTTTCCAAAACCATTGCCCACATACACCGCAGCTGGGACTTTTTCCTGAAATAAATTCCCCGGATGGGGGATAATGGCAGTGACTCCGGTCCGGATACCTTCCCCTTCGATCAGGGTAGTATGTCCCACCCGAACACCGGCCACATCGGTGATGGCATTCCATTCGCCGGGCTGCATCACTCCGATATGGATACCATAATCCCGGGCCCGCTTCAAAGTAGGATCCTCCTTGCTTTGCCGGGCATTTAGTGGAGTAGAAAACCCTGTTAAGAGTATTAGAATAAGGGAAATGAGAAAAGTTGGTAATAATCGCATAGTTATCCGTTGAAAGTTATGAAGCCCTGAATCAATCCTGTACCGGACCAAAATCAATCCTATACCGGACCTGATTCAGGCATTGGAGAACAAAAATAGATTTATAAATGACATATCCTAAATATGTGGCGTCAAAAATTTATCTTTGCAAATTGATTTGAAAATCTTATATGAAGCAAATACGCAATTTTTGTATCATTGCACACATTGATCACGGCAAAAGTACGCTGGCAGATCGTTTACTTGAATTTACACAAACTGTATCCCAGCGGGAGGCTCAGGCTCAGTTGCTGGATAATATGGATCTGGAAAGGGAGCGGGGGATTACCATCAAGAGCCACGCGATCCAGATGAATTATATCAGGGACGGACAGGAATATATTTTCAACCTGATCGATACTCCCGGCCACGTGGACTTTTCCTATGAAGTATCCCGCTCGATTGCTGCTTGTGAGGGAGCGTTGCTGATCGTGGATGCTTCACAGGGGATTCAGGCCCAGACCATTTCAAATCTTTACCTGGCGCTGGAACATGATCTGGAGATTATCCCGGTACTGAACAAAATGGACCTGCCTGGGGCCATGCCCGAAGAGGTGAAAGACCAGATCATCGATCTGATCGGTGGCAAAAGAGAAGATATTATCCCGGCTTCCGGCAAGACCGGAATGGGGATTCCGGAAATCCTGGATGCGATTGTGGAGCGGGTACCTCCACCGGTCGGTGATCCCCAGGCTCCGTTGCAGGCGTTGATTTTTGACTCTGTCTATAATTCCTTCAGGGGGATCATGGCCTATTTCAAGGTGGTCAATGGAGAGATCCGCAAAGGGGATAAGGTGAAATTTGTAGCGACTGGCAAGGAATATGAAGCGGACGAGATCGGAACCCTCAAATTGAACCAGGTGCCCAAAGACGTGATCCGGACGGGCGATGTGGGGTATATCATTTCGGGCATCAAGGAAGCCCGGGAGGTAAAGGTGGGTGATACTATTACGCATGTGGCCCGGCCATGTGCGGCTGCCATTCAGGGGTTTGAGGAAGTCAAACCAATGGTTTTCGCGGGTATTTATCCGGTGGACACCGAAGATTACGAAGAGTTGAGGGAGAGTATGCACCGCTTACAGCTCAATGACGCATCCCTGGTCTTTGAACCTGAATCGTCGGCGGCACTGGGTTTCGGGTTCCGTTGCGGATTTCTGGGCATGCTGCACATGGAGATTATCCAGGAGCGTCTGGAGCGGGAATTTGATATGACCGTGATTACTACGGTGCCGAACGTGTCCTACAAAGCCTACCTGACCAAGGATCAGGAAGAGGTAGTGGTGCACAATCCATCCGATCTGCCGGATCCATCCAAGCTCGATTTTGTCGAAGAACCTTATATCAAGGCGAATATTATCACTAAATCCGAATTTGTAGGCCCGGTAATGTCGCTGTGTATCCAGAAGCGCGGGGTTATTATCAATCAATCCTATTTGACCGCAGATCGGGTCGAGTTGGTTTTTGAGATGCCTATGGGCGAGATCGTTTTTGATTTTTACGATAAATTGAAAACGATTTCCAAAGGTTATGCATCATTTGATTACCATATGATCGGCTATCGTCAGTCGGATCTGGTGAAGATGGATATCCGGCTCAACGGGGAGCCTGTGGATGCCCTGTCGTCCCTGATCCACCGTTCCAATTCTTATGATTTTGGAAAAAAAATCTGTGAAAAGCTCAAGGAATTGTTGCCCCGTCAGCAATTTGAGATTGCGATCCAGGCTTCGATCGGAGCAAAGATCATTGCAAGGGAAACTGTGCGTGCCCTGCGTAAGGATGTGACGGCCAAGTGTTACGGTGGTGATATTTCGCGTAAGCGTAAATTGCTGGAAAAGCAGAAAAAAGGTAAGAAACGGATGCGGCAGGTGGGCAATGTGGAAATTCCGCAATCGGCTTTTATGGCGGTATTGAAATTGGATTAAGATTAGATTGGGAATTCAACGAATCACTCATTCAAAGAATAGGAATATAATGAAATTACTGGACGGAAAGCTGGTTTCAGCAGCACTCAAAGAAGAAATAAAGGCCGAAACCGCTCAATTTGTTGCAAGTAGAGGTCGGAAACCGCATCTGGTAGCGATTTTGGTAGGCCATGATGGAGGGAGTGAAACGTATGTGGCCAGTAAAATGCGCAACTGTGAACTGGTCGGATTTCAGTCCACCAATCTGCGGTATGAGAATGACATCACGGAGGCCGAACTGATTGCCAAAATACAGGAAATAAATGCCGATGACCGCGTGGATGGGTTGATCGTACAGTTGCCGCTCCCCCGGCATATTGATCCGGAGAAAGTGACCGAGGCCATTGATTACCGCAAGGATGTGGATGGTTTCCATCCGGTCAATCTGGGGCGCATGCAGCGCAATCTGCCCTGCTTTATTCCTGCGACTCCCTACGGTATCCTGATGATGCTGGAATATTATGGTCTGGAGACTTCGGGCAAGCATGCAGTGGTGGTAGGCCGGAGCAATATTGTGGGTAGCCCCATGAGTATCCTGCTGGCACGCAATGCGAATCCGGGCAATTGTACCGTGACCCTGACCCATAGCCGTACAAAGGATCTCAGAGCGGAGGTGCTGCGTGCGGATATTGTGGTGGCAGCTATTGGTAAAAAGAATTTTATCACGGCCGATATGGTCAGGGAGGGAGCCATTGTGATCGATGTGGGCATCAACCGGGAGAACAGTACCCAGACCAAATCCGGTTATAAATTGTACGGTGATGTGGATTTTGAACAGGTGGCACCCAAGGCTTCCTGGATCACACCGGTACCGGGTGGGGTGGGCCTGATGACCATTGTGGGTCTGCTGAAAAACACACTGGAAGCTGCAAAAAAAACGGTTTATCCGGATTGAGTCCGCTCAAGTTCGCCTGTTTTTGTACCCCGGATTTTTCTGGATACTTTGTATTTTGATTTTTTTGCCCCATATTTGGCAGTTCATTAACAATAAATACTTTTAATTAACCACAAAAAGAAAAGAAATTATGAAAAAAGTTGCATTGATCGCTTTATTTGCCGGAGCTTTTGCTTTTGCTTCCTGCAATAACGCAACAACAGAAGAAGCTCACGATCATGACCACGAACATGATCATGATCACGACCATGACCACGATCACGATCATGACAGTGATTCGACAACAGTGACCCTGGATAGTCTGGGTACTGAGTAATCTGATTTTGACCCGGGTCCTGTATCAGGATTCAGGTATATATCCCGGAGCAGTCTGACTGACACCCGGGAATAAAAAATCCCCGATCCGAGCGATCGGGGATTTTTTTGTTTATTTTGCCAAATCAGGCGATTATCCTATTTTTACGGATTATATAATCATCGATTGGGCTTGGCAAAAGATAGAGCAAAAGACACAAAGACGAAAGCAGCAAAAAAAGAGACTCCCTTGATGCAGCAATACAACAGCATCAAGACCAAATATCCCGGAACACTCCTGCTGTTCAGGGTGGGGGATTTTTATGAAACCTTCGGGGAGGATGCGGTCAAAGCTGCCGGGATTCTGGGGATCGTATTGACCAAAAGGGGCAATGGCAGTGAGTCGGAGACGGCATTGGCCGGCTTTCCGCACCATTCCCTGGAAACCTATTTGCCAAAACTGGTACGGGCCGGTCAAAGGGTGGCCATCTGTGATCAGTTGGAAGACCCCAAAACGACCAAAACCATTGTCAAAAGGGGAGTGACCGAACTGGTGACCCCTGGCGTTTCCTACAATGACAATATTGTCCAGCAAAAATCCAATAATTACCTAGCCTCGGTCCTGCTGGAAAAGGGGCAGGCCGGTGTGTCCTTTCTGGATATTTCCACCGGTGAATTTTTGGTGGCACAGGGACCTGAATCCTATATTGACAAATTGTTGCAGGGTTTTCAGCCCCGGGAGGTGATCCTCGGAAAAAGACAGTACAAGGAGTTTGTTGAGAAATTTGGCAGTCGTTATTATACCTATACGCTGGAAGAATGGCCTTATACCGGTGACTATGCGCAGGAAACATTGCTGAAGCATTTTGAAGTCAGTTCCCTGAAAGGTTTCGGCATTGACCGGATGACATTGGCCCAGCGTGCCGCAGGGGTGGCCCTGCATTATCTGAATGATACCGAACACCGGCATTTGCAGCATATTTCCAATATTTCAAGGATAGAAGAAGATCGTTATATGTGGCTGGATCGCTTTACGATCCGCAATCTGGAATTGGTGGCTTCGGCCAATGAACAGGCGGTAACGTTGACAGATGTGCTGGATCAAACGGTGACTCCGATGGGGGCCCGGCTGCTCAAACGCTGGATTCTGATGCCACTGAAAGAGCTCAAACCCATTCAGGAACGTTTGGATCTGGTTTCTGCGCTGGCTGCCGATCCCGGTTTACTGGAAGGATTGCTGAGGGAACTGGGACAGATCGGGGATCTGGAGCGATTGATCAGTAAAATCGGCCTGCAAAAGGCCAACCCACGGGAAATGGTACAGTTGAAGCGGGCCTTGTTTGCCGTGGAATCCATCCGGGAGCAGCTCCTGCTGGGCTCAGGTGCAGAAAAGGGTGGGCCTATTCAGCAGATTGCCGTGTCGTTGGACACATGCGTGAATATCAGGGATCGGATCGGATCCGTATTGACCCCCGAACCTCCTGTACAATTGGCAAAGGGACAGGTCATTGCTGAGGGGGTGGACGCCGAACTCGACCGGCTCCGGAAAATCGCTTTCGGAGGGAAGGATTATTTGCTGGAAATCCAGCGCAGGGAAGCGGAAGCCACGGGCATTCCATCCCTGAAAATAGCATTCAACAATGTGTTCGGATATTATCTGGAGGTCACCAATGCCCATAAGGATAAGGTGCCTGGAGATTGGCTGCGCAAGCAGACCCTGGTGAATGCCGAACGCTATATTACCGAAGAACTCAAAACCTACGAGGAACAGATACTGGGAGCAGAGGAAAAGATCCAGGCGCTGGAGGCCCGTATCTATGCGGATCTGATAGCGGAGGTGGCGGAAGCCATTGTGCCCGTGCAGCAGAACGCCCGGCAACTGGCCCGACTGGATGTATTAATCTGTTTTGCGGTCATTGCTGGGAAAAACCGCTATATCAAACCTATCCTCAACAAGGGGCATGTGATCGATATCAAAGGAGGGCGCCATCCGGTCATTGAACGGCAGATGCCACCCGGAGAAGATTACATTACCAATGATGTATTTCTGGACAGTGATTCCCAGCAGATTATGATCATTACCGGTCCGAATATGTCGGGTAAATCGGCCATTCTGCGTCAGACGGGCCTATTGGTGCTGATGGCGCAGATGGGTTGCTTTGTTCCGGCCACCGAGGCAAAAATCGGTTTGGTGGATAAGATATTTACCCGGGTGGGTGCTTCGGACAATATCTCCTCCGGTGAATCTACTTTCATGGTAGAGATGAATGAAACAGCCAGTATCATGAACAATCTGTCCCCCCGCAGTCTGATCCTGCTGGATGAAATCGGGCGGGGTACCAGTACCTATGACGGTATTTCCATTGCCTGGGCTATTGCGGAGTATTTGCACAATCATCATTCGGCAAAGGCCAAGACCTTATTCGCCACGCATTACCATGAGCTGAATGAGCTGACCAATACATTCCCCCGGATCAAAAACTACAATGTATCGGTCAAGGAATTGGGCAACCGGGTGATTTTTCTGCGCAAACTGGTGCCGGGCGGAAGTGAACACAGTTTTGGGATACATGTAGCCCGCATGGCCGGCATGCCCCCGAAATTGGTACAAAGAGCAGGTGAAATTCTGAAAAGACTGGAGCAGGAACGTACCGGAGGGGAGCAGATCAAGGACAGTCTTAAAAAAGTGCAGAAACAGGCTTATCAATTGCAGATGTTCTCCATTGACGATCCGGTACTGGAGAAAATCAGGGATATGCTGAATAATCTGGATGTCAATTCACTGACTCCGGTCGAGGCCCTGATGAAACTGGATGAGATCCAGCGGGTATTAAAGAATTAGTTTATATAAAACAATATAATGTCTTCAATATTAATAAAATCAGCTACATTAGTCAATGAAGGACAAACCTTTGTGGCGGATGTTTTGCTGAAAGACGGGCTGATCAGGGAGATTGCTCCGGTGATTGACCGGGAGGCAGACCGGGAGATCAATGCCGAAGGATTGCACCTGCTGCCGGGACTGATCGATGATCAGGTGCATTTCCGGGAACCTGGTCTGACCCACAAAGCCGATATCTGGCATGAAAGCCGTGCCGCAGTAGCCGGTGGAACTACTTCCTTTATGGAAATGCCCAACACGGTTCCCAACACCCTGACCCAAGAATTGCTGGAGGACAAATACAACATCGCATCCCGGCAATCCCTGGCCAATTACTCCTTTTATATGGGGGCTTCCAATGACAATCTCGGACAGGTGCTGGCCACGGATCCGCACAAGGTTTGTGGCATCAAGATCTTTATGGGATCATCCACCGGTAATATGCTGGTGGACGATGAAAAGACCCTCGAAGGGATTTTTGCCAATACCCCCATGCTGGTGGCGACGCACTGTGAAGATGAAGCGACCATCCGGCACAATCTGGAGGTATTCAAAGCCCGCTATGGTGATGCGATCCAGGCGGATCAGCACCATCTGATCCGTTCGGCAGAGGCTTGCTA
Organism: Parapedobacter defluvii; assembly: GCA_040392005.1. Classification (GTDB taxonomy): domain Bacteria; phylum Bacteroidota; class Bacteroidia; order Sphingobacteriales; family Sphingobacteriaceae; genus DASRQK01. Next base: position 43,803 of record JBEBWT010000015.1, on the reverse strand, counting down.
CCTGTCTTCTTCCCGGGCAGTAGCCCTGGCCAAAAAATTCAATACCCGGCTGCATATTTTACATATTTCCACGGCCCGCGAGGTCGGACTCTTCGATAACAGCGCCCCCCTGGAGAAAAAACGGATTACCGCAGAAGCCTGCATCCACCACTTGTGGTTTTCAGATGCAGATTATGCGGCCAAAGGCAATCTGATCAAGTGGAATCCGGCGGTCAAAACGGCAGCGGACAGGGCAGGAATCCTGGAAGGGGTACTGGATGGACATATTGATGTGATTGCAACGGACCACGCACCCCATACCCTTGAAGAAAAAAACAGGCCTTATCTGGAGGCACCGTCCGGTGGCCCGTTGGTTCAATTTGCTTTGCAGGCCTTACTGGAACTGCGTGCGCAGGGCAAAATCAGTTTAGAACAGGTGGTGCAGAAAACGGCCCATAACACCGCGATTTGTTTTGGTGTGGAAAAACGGGGTTTTATCCGGGAAGGCTATTGGGCAGATCTGGTGCTGGTGGATCTCAACCGCCCCTATACAGTCAGCAAGCAACAGATTTTGTCGAAATGTGGTTGGTCACCCTTTGAAGGGCACACATTCCCGGCCAGTATCACTCATACCATTGTGTCCGGTCACCTGGCTTATGAGAACGGGCAGATCAGAGAATATGGAACAGGAGAACGATTGACTTTTGACCGCAGCCACTAATGTCCAACAGCAGTAAAACCGTTTTTCCGATCCTGCTGGCTGTCAGCATAGGGCATATGCTCAACGACCTGATACAGGCATTGATTCCGGCCATGTATCCGCTGTTGAAAAGCAATTATCAACTGAGTTTTGCCCAGATCGGGATGATCACTTTTTGTTTTCAGATCGCTTCCTCGGTATTCCAGCCGGTAGTAGGTAATTTCACCGACAAAAAACCACTTCCCTTTTCCCAGCTTTACGGAATGGTATTTAGCATGATCGGAGTGGTTTTACTGGCCTATGCACCGGGATATGCCGCTATTCTGGTAGCCGTGTCTTTAGTGGGCATCGGCTCCTCTATTTTCCATCCGGAATCTTCGCGGATCGCCTTTTTGGCGGCTGGAGGCAGGCGCAGTCTGGCCCAGGCTATTTTTCAACTGGGTGGCAATTCCGGGACTGCACTCGGACCGCTTTTGGTAGCCTGGCTGATCCTTCCCAATGAACAGCGGTATCTGCTCAGTTTCTTGTTGGTTGGGGTAGTGGCCCAGGGCGTTTATTATTATATGGGTTCCTGGTACAAGCAGGTGTTGCAAAGCAGGCAAGGTTCCAGTGAAAAAAGAATGGTCCTCGTTCCTGCCCTCCGCAATCACCGGATTGCAATTACGATCGGTATTTTATTGATACTGATTTTTTCCAAATACTTCTATTTTGCCAGTATTTCCAGTTATTTCCAGTTCTATACCATGGAGAAATTCGGTTTGACCGAGGTACAGGCGCAGATTTATCTTTTTTACTTTCTGATGGCCGCAGCCATCGGCACGCTGGTCGGAGGTGCATTGGGAGACCGTATAGGACGTAAGTTTATCATCTGGTTTTCGGTGCTGGGGCCGGCCCCCTTTGCACTGATGCTGCCCCATGCCGATTTGTTCTGGACCGCTGTGCTGGTAGTGATCATTGGCTTGATCATGGCTTCGGCATTCCCATCTATACTCGTATATGCCCAGGAATTGCTGCCCCGTAAAATCGGAGTCGTTTCGGGCCTGTTTTATGGTTTTGCTTTTGGAATGGGGGGACTGGGTTCTGCATTGCTGGGCTGGTGGGCCGATCATACTTCGGTGGCCTTTGTGTATCAGGTCTGTGCGTATCTGCCCCTGTTGGGCGTGATTGCTTATTTCCTGCCGGACATGAAGAAAATCCGGTTTGTTAATTCACCGGCGGATGTTTAAGTTTGTGTATTCCAAAAAGATCATCATTCGTGTATTCCAATAGAACCATTATAGAAAAGAAGATAGATAACCATGAGATTTTCCGTTTTAATATTGATTATGGCGCTGGCCGTCTCCTCCTGTCAATCGGGCGGGGGCTTACCGACCGTTGTCACTTCTCCACCCAAAGCAGATACCAGTATGTTACAGCAGGCTTACCAACGCTATAAGGAACAAAGTATTACCCACCGTCGCTTTAAGCACGCAGCTATTCAGAATCTGATTATGGGCCATCAGGAGACTGGCATTCTCAGGGTAGAAGAGATCGGTCGTTCCGTGCTGGATAAATCTATCTATGAGCTGAGTTATGGAAATGGCTCCAAAAAAGTAATGTTATGGTCGCAGATGCATGGGAATGAACCCACGGCTACGATGGCCCTGCTGGACCTCTTTAATTTTCTTGAAGGCCGGGATGATGGGCTGGATTCCGTACGCCATCTGATCCGGGACCGTACGACCCTGCATTTTATTCCCATGCTCAATCCGGATGGGGCAGATCGCTATGTGCGGCGCAATGCACTGGATATTGACCTCAACCGGGATGCGCGTGCCGGGGCCACTCCGGAGGGTCAGCTATTGAAGCAACGGGCCTCAGCGATCAAGCCCGGATATGGATTCAATTTGCATGATCAGAATATTTATTATAATGTGCCGGGTACACCTACTCCGGTAACCATTGCCTTGCTGGCACCGGCTTATAATTATGAAAGGGAAATCAACGATGTCAGGGGCCGGGCCATCAAACTCGCAGTGGGGATGAACCGGCTTTTGCAGGAATTGGTTCCTGGTGCCGTTGCCCGTTACGATGATGCCTTTACTCCCCGCGGTTTCGGGGATAATTTCCAGCAGTGGGGAGCCAGCACCGTCCTGATTGAATCCGGTGGATATAAGGGTGATCCGGAAAAACAATTTATCCGGGAGCTCAATTTTAAGATTATCCTCAATGCCCTGATCGAGATCGCACAGGGTAGTTATGAAAAACATATGATTCATGAATACGAGCAGATCCCGATCAATGATTCCAAACTTTTTGATCTGTTGGTGAGAGGCGTCCACATTCGGCACAATGACAGCCTCAGCTTTGTGGCCGACCTGGGTATCAACCGGGATGAAATCAACCAGGATACTACTTTTACCCTGCGGGGCAGAATTGCAGATTTAGGAGATCTGAAAGAAAATTATGGTTATGATGAATTGGCTGCTGACGGGTTGGAATACGTTCCGGGTAAAATTTATCCCCGGACCTTTACCAGTGCGGCCCAGTTGGATGCTGCGAAAGCCCTTGAAATCCTGCGGGAAGGTTATTGTGCGGTCCGTGTAAACCGGATACCTACCGAGCCGGAAAGTCAGAAGTTGCCACTGCTTATCTTCAATCAGCGCACACCCAATCTCGGATTACCGGCACTGGGCCGGGAAGCCCATTTTTTCCTGGTAAAAGACGGAGAGTTGCTTTATGCGGTCGTGAACGGGCAATTAATTGATCTGAAATAAAGATTAGAAATAATGGCCTGAAATAATGGTCTGAAATCAGTAATATTCCGCGGGAATTTTTTGAAAAACGGATTTATCGCGGGACTACCCCGATCCCCGGTCCGTCCGGCAGAATCACTTTTCCACCCCTGACGGTCATGCCGTCATAAACATCATTGCCGATCAGCAGGGCACCATCCAGATCTGCCCAATCCACAATGGGGGAGAGCTGGGCCGCCGCTGAAATGGCGCAGGAAGTTTCGGTCATGCAGCCCAGCATGACCTTCATCTCCAGGGCACGGGCCAATTCGGCCATTTTGCGGGCTTCCCGCATGCCGGTACATTTCATCAGCTTGATGTTGATCCCGCTGTAAACCCCCAGGGATGCCCTCACATCGCTCAACCGCTGCACCGCTTCATCTCCGACAGTGGGAATGGGACTGTGCTCGGTCAGCCAGGCATTATCATCAATCTGCTCCTTGGGCATGGGCTGTTCCAGAAAAACCACGCCCCGTTCGGCCAGCCAGTGGGCCATTTCCAGTGCCTCTTCCCGGGTCTTCCAACCCTGATTGACATCGGCACATAAGGGTCGGTCGGTCACCTCCCGAATGGTTTCGATCATCATTTTATCCGTGTCCAGCCCCAATTTGACCTTGATAATCTTGAAATCGGCCGCTTCCCGGGTCTTTTTTCGGACCACATCCGGCGTGTCGATCCCGATGGTCATGGTGGTATCGGGGGTGTCTGCCGGATTATACCCCCAGATCCGGTGCCAGGACTGGCCCATCAATTTGCCCAGCAGATCGTGCAGGGCAATATCCACCGCCGCTTTGGCGGCCGTATTTTTCGCAGCGATCCCATCTACATAATGCAATATGTCTTCGGTCAGGAATGGGGAAGAAAAGGCAGAAAGATCGACCTTACTCAAAAACTCCATGACAGAGGCGTGGGACTCACCCAGATAGGGAGGCATGGAAGCCTCGCCATAACCGAAAATACCCTCGTATTCCAGTTCCGTCAGGACAACGGGAGTCGTGCTTCGGGAAGCCGCTGCCACCGTAAAAACATACCGCAACTCCAGTGTGTAGGGCCGGAATCTCAGCGTAAATTTGCCCATTTTGCGGGTGACTATCTGTGTGGGGTCCTGAAACAGGGGGTGGCCCGAAGGAGAAATTGTACTCATTGATTTCAATTAAATGTTTAGTGCCGTCTATTGCAATTCCGTACCCGAATAGGCAGGATGTTTTGTCAATGGATCCAGCCCATTGGTTCCGGTTTGTCCGATATATCGTTTTGCGGCAACGATTGTTCTCGCCTGATGGCCGTCAAAATTTTCGGCATCCGCAAACAAGCTATTGATACGCACCAGGCCCGAAGCATGAATAAATTCTCCATTTCCCAGATAAAGGGCTACGTGGGTCACCCGGGGATTTTCCACCCGGCCCTTGCGATCGGCAAAAAAGAGGAGATCCGCTGGTTTCAGGTTGGCCAGTACTTTGGTCCGATCGATTTCATTATCCGTCAGGATATCAATATTCAACCCGGAATTGACCTGCTGTGAGGCATCGCGCGGGATGACCAGCCCACTCATATAATAGGAAGTCTTGGTAAAGCCGCTGCAATCCACGCCCTTCACCGAGGTGCCACCCCACAGATAAGGTACTCCGATCATTGTTTTGGCTACTTTCAACACGTTTTCAGCGGTCAGTTCGGTCCGTGCCAGCCAGTCGGCATAGGGAAGAGCCTGATCTTGCGGAATATAGGCTTCCCGACCATCGGGATAGGCAACATGATAGAAATTGCCAGTTTTACCGATCAACCTCGTCAGATTTCCCATCACCAGGTCCGATACCCGCTGGGCGGTTTTGTCCGCCTGCGAATAGGAATGCCCGAAATCATCCGTGAATATCAGTTTGTCCGAAGTTTGCCATACTTTATAAGCGTCTTCATCCATTGCAGTCAGAGAAGCACCTTTCAACCAGGCAATATAGCCTTCAGGGGTGCGGATCAGGTAATAATCGTTCTGTTTTTTCAACAGATCTACCGAAGTTCCCAGCAAGGCCTGGGTCACCATTTCGGCCTGATTGGCAGGTGTATAACGGATATCGACCACTGAAAGCCGGACAATACCCTTCTTTTTATCTCCCACAGTGGCATCAGGCAATACATTGAATACCACCCTGGCCTGACTTCCGGATGCGGCCAGCAGATGTTCAAATTCATCTTTCGCTGCTGGCACAGTTGTTTCGATCAGGTATCCGCCTTCATTTTTTTCGTCAGCTTTCAATTCAAACAATGCCGTCCGTTTATCCGGTGCGTATTTTGCCTTCACCTGTTCGGTTAGTTGCGTGATTATTTCCGAACCGGCAGAATCAGGCGATTCCTGTGCGGCCTGACTATTGAATCCTATGATGCTGAATATCAATATCATTGTCTTTGTTTTATTTATTTTCATATGATCAAAGCGTATTATTTTCCACTAAAAACCAGTTTTATCGGGTCTTGTATTTTTGTCTAAGATAGAAGATTTTCCGTGTTTCTGCAAGAGTTTAACCCAGATTCTGCATTACTAAGGCGAATGCAGAACCTGGATTTAACTATATTTATGCCTTTCAGGTATATTTTATTCGTTTCAGTGATAAATATGTAAATTGCCACACTTTGAACGCAATCCATGGAAAGACGTGATTTTATTAAAAAAGGCATCGGAGGCCTGGCGGTCCTGTCCACAGTGGGAGGATGTACGCTGGCCACGAGCGGATCTGGCAATTTTACCTTTGGTAACAAGACACAACAGGCCAAAAATAAACCGATTGTAATTTCTACCTGGGATTTTGGAGTGGCGGCTAATCAGGCTGCCTGGAAAATTTTGTCCACAGGAGGAAAAGCATTGGATGCGGTAGAGGCCGGTACCCGGATTGCGGAGGCTGATCTGGAAAATCCCACGGTTGGCAAAGGAGGATACCCGGATCGGGACGGTTACGTCACCCTGGATGCCTGTATTATGGATGAAGAAGGAAATTGCGGATCAGTAGCAGCTCTCCAACATATTGCACACCCGATTTCCGTGGCTCGTCTGGTCATGGAGAAAACGCCGCATGTCATGCTGGTAGGTGAGGGTGCACTGCAATTTGCGCTCAGCCATGGATTTCAGAAAGAGGAATTACTGACTGAGGGCGGGCAAAGAGCCTGGAAGGAATGGCTCAAACAAGAAAAATACAGTCCTATTATCAATATTGAAAATCAGCAATACAATCACGATACGATCGGAATGCTTGCGCTCGACCAGCACGGGAACCTTTCCGGAGCCTGTACCACCAGTGGTATGGCTTTCAAAATGCATGGCCGGGTGGGGGATAGTCCCATCATCGGAGCCGGTCTGTATGTCGATAATGAAGTCGGGGCGGCCACTTCTACCGGCGTGGGCGAAGAAGTCATCCGGACGGTAGGCAGCTTTCTGGTCGTGGAATTGATGCGGCAGGGCTATACCCCGGAAGATGCCTGCAAGGAAGCTGTGGAGCGCATTATCCGGAAAAAACCGGATACAGCCAAAGAGATTCAGGTGGGCTTTCTGGCACTCGGTAAAAATGGACAGTACGGGGCCTATGCGCTTCAGCAAGGATTCACCTATGCCGTTTGCGACCATCAGCAACAGGACCTGATCATACCAGGCAAGCATATTTACACAATATAAGCCGTATTGAACCCAGAATCCGCATTAGGAATCTGGATTGAATACGGAATATTCAGTTTTACTGTATGATATTCAGTATCTATAAGAAAGAAATTGCAGGATACTTCAATGCCTGGACAGGTTATCTGGTCATCGGCCTGTTTTTGTTGTTGAACGGTCTGTTGAACTGGATCTTTCCCGATACTTCCATTATTACGCAGGGATATGCTTCTCTGGATCCGTTTTTTTCCCTGACACCTTACCTGCTTTTGCTGCTGGTGCCGGCCATCACCATGCGAAGTCTGGCCGGAGAACGGACGGACGGAACCCTGGAATGGCTGCAGACCCGTCCGGTCAGTACAGGAGCCCTGATCCTGGGCAAGTTTTTCGGCAGCCTGACTATCTTTTTTCTGGCGATTCTGCCCACGCTGATCTATGTATATTCGCTATATAATCTGGCTTTGCCGGCAGGCAATGTGGATCTTGGCGGTATGATGGGATCCTATCTGGGCTTGTTGCTTTTTGCTGCCGGATTTGTGGCCGCTGGTCTTTTTGCCTCGGCCCTCTGCAAGCAGGTGATTCCTGCATTTTTGGTTGCAGTGACCCTTTGTCTGATCCTCTATTCAGGGTTTGGAGACCTTTCGGGCCTGATGGCTCCCGGCAAATGGGCCGAAACCATTCGCATGATGGGCATGTCCTATCATTTTGAGGTGCTGGCACGGGGCGTGCTGGATAGCCGTTCACTGCTCTATTTTCTGAGTGTCATCTGCCTTTTTCTGTTAATGGCGCACCGCATTTTGCTGGCACGCCGCTTACCGCAACGGCAGGTCAGATCATTGGGATTTCAGGTTTTATCTGTCATTATTGCGCTTTTTGCCATTAATTATGCTAGCAATAAATGGTTTGCCCGTCTGGATCTAACACAAGACCAGCGATATACGCTGTCTCCGATTTCAAAACAATCCCTGAAAGCGCTCCCGGGAGATGTGGAGGTAACAGTATTTCTGGAAGGGAGCCTACCCCCTAATTTTCAAAGGCTGCGCACTGCGACCCATGATCTTTTGTCTGACTTTCAATCCCATGCACGGGGCCACCTGCGTTATCACTTTTTGAATCCTCTGAGCGGGAATGAACAACAGCGGGAAACCAACAGGATCACTTTGGCCGAAAGGCACCTGGATCCGGTCAATCTCAGCGTGCGGAAACCGGACGGAAGCCTCCATCAGCAACTGGTGTATCCCTATGCCGTGCTTTCCAATGGGAATGAAGAACAGGTGGTGCATCTTTTGCAGGGCCAGCAGGGAGAATCTCCGGAAACAACCTTGAATCAGGCCATTGAAAATCTGGAATATGCCTTTATTTCGGCCTTGCGGAAAATGGGGAGGGCGGAACAGGGAAAACCCATTATTGGGTTTACCGAAGATCACGGAGAACTGAACGACGCGGAATTGCAGGATGCTATCTATACGTTAAGTTTAAATTATCAGGTTGGACGAATTGATTTACAGGCCATTGATTTTGATGGGTTGGATAGATTGGATGCGCTCGTTATTGCCAGGCCCACCCAATCATTCAGCGAAGCTGTCAAGTATAAGCTCGATTATTTTATGATGAGGGGAGGCAATCTGATTGTCAGTCTGGATCAGTTGAACGGGAGTCTGGACAGCCTGAGGGGGAGCGCGGATGCCACGCAGCTTTTGCTGTCCAGGGAGCTGAACCTGGATGATTTGCTGTTTACCTATGGCGTGCGGTTCAATTATGACGTGATTGCAGATCTCCATTGTTTGCAAATCCCCCTGCAACCGGGCACCGGAGGCCAGCTTTCAGCGCAGTACTCGCAGCTCCAGTTTATGCCCTGGCCTCTGCATCCACTGATCGTGCCGGTTTCGGAACATCCGATCGTGAAAAATCTGGGGAGCATTATGACGACCTACATAGGCAGTCTGGACACTATTGCGGTGCAGGGCATTACCAAAAATATAGTTCTGTATTCATCCCCGTTTGCAAGGAGTTTGCAGCCTCCGGTTGCCGTATCCCTTGCCCTGGCGCAGGATTTGCCGGATCCGGCAGACTTCCGCAGCCCGCCGAAAGCAGTGGCGGTACTGCTGGAGGGAAGTTTCTCCTCCGCTTTCCGGAACAGGATGCCTCCGGAGGGGATTGCTGGGGCCTCGACACTCCCGGACAAAGGCAATCCGGCCAGATTGTTTGCGATCAGCGATGGGGATGTATTCAGAAACCAGCAAAATCCGGGAGATGGTTCCGTCTATCCACTGGGATGGGACCGATATACCAACCAGCAATATGCCAATAAGACATTGCTGCTCAATCTGCTGGATTACATGACGGATGACCCGGCCGTCATTGCCCTGCGCAATAAAGAAATCAAGCTGCGTTTGTTGGACAGACTCCGCCTCGGAGAGCAGCAAACCCGCTGGCAGTTATTCAATGTGGCGGTGCCGATCGCATGCTTATTGCTGGCCGGATGGCTGCAATATGGGATACGCCGCAGACGTTACGCCCGGATGCATCGGCCGAATCCTAATTGACCGGTATATATACGATGGACTTGGTATCAAAGAATGGTTCTTTAAAATATTGTCCAACGGGGAATACCTGTGCAGGCAGCCGGCTTTCCCTGATTTCGGCCTGTAAATCCCCTCCTTTGAGGTAAATGATGCCGTTCGGCAAGGCATGCCTGTCCTTTTTGAGAAATTTGCCCTGCACCCAGGGGTAAAATTCAGCCAATCGGGTGACCGCACGGGACACCACAAAATCATATCTGGTGTCAATTTGCTCCGCCCGGATATGGTCTGCCTCCACATTCTCCAGACCCAATCCTGCCGCAACCTCCCTGACTACCTTGATTTTCTTACCGATGGAATCCACCAGATGGAACCGGGTTTCAGGAAACAGGATGGCAAGGGGAATACCTGGAAAACCACCTCCTGTACCCACGTCCAGTACCTGTGCGCCCGGCATCAGGGTGAGAAAACGAGCAATGGCCAGTGAGTGCAGCACATGGTGCAGGTACAAACTGCTCATATCCTTCCGGGAAATCACATTGATCTGCGCATTCCAGAAAGGATATAATTCTCCCAGCAAACGGATTTGTTCCTGTTGTTTTTCAGAAAGTTTGGGAAAATAGCTGAATATCAGTCCGGGACCCGGATCCAGAATGACCGGTTCTCCGCCTGCTGGTTTAGAATCTGTTATCTCCATATTTTTAAACTATGCAATACATCCATTACCGGCAGAAACCATAGCGTTCTGGTAATGCGTAATTTTCTCCCTATCGGAATATAGATCGCATACTGAACCAGCAAACGGATCAGATAGGTGCCCAACACAAAAGGCCAGGCTCCCGGCGCATAAGCAAGCAGTGCCAGCAGTCCGCAATAAAATAAAAAAGCCGAAACAGCCTGTAATTTTAGTTGAAACCGGTGTTTCCCCCTATATAGGCTCACGGCCTGTTTATGCAGTTTTTGCTGTATTCTGTATTCTTCCTGAGACTTGGGCATGGGCCTCCAGACATGGGCTTCCCGGTGGATGGCGATGGCTGTATTCTTCCGGGTCGCATGCTGATTGACCATCAGATCGTCGTATCCGGAGCTGACATGGATATGCGAAGCAAAGCCCTTGCCCCGGAAAAACAGTTCTTTGGAATAAGCCATGTTCTGTCCCAGCCCCATATAAGCGTTTTTATTCAGGGCGAATGCCAGATAATTGATGGATTGATAAAAATGTCCAAAACGGATCATGGCACTTTGCAGACCCTTTTTCCTTTTTAAAGGTACGTAGCCCAATACGATCTCTTTGCCGGAGCCAATCGTAAAACCGGCACTCAGATGCCGCAGCCATTGATCGGTGGCCGGGATACAATCCACATCCGTAAAGACCAGATGCTCGTGTGTGGCTGCTTTGATGCCCATGGCCACCCCGAATTTTTTCCCCTGCTGGGACAAGACGTGTTCGGCGATTTCCACCACTTTCAGGCGGGGGTGGGCGGCTTCCAGCTCCCGCAATAACCATTTGGTGTCGTCTTCAGAACGGTCATTGACCACGATTACTTCAAAATCCGGATAGTCCTGTTCCAGGATGGCAGCCAGGTTGTCCCTGAGGTGCTGCTCATGGTTGCGGGTACAGATGATCACTGATAGGGGGAGAGGCGGGCCGGCCGGATCGTTCCGGATGGACTCCGCATTCCTGGTTTTGTGGAAAGCCAGCTTGCCGTGGATCAGCAGAATAAAATAGAGCTGCACCAACAGTAGCAGCAAACACCCCCCAAAAAGGAAGTATCCGGCCTGATCCAAAAGCAAAAAATACGCATCCATATATTGAGGGTCAAACATACTTAAATTTGTTCAAACAAGCCAATATAAAGGTTCAAACATTTGGCAGGAAACCCAAGTTTGACTAAGTTTGCGCAATGAATTTTACCCTTCAGGCCACTGATCCCCAGTCCGGAGCAAGAGCAGGTCTTATGGAGACTGCCCACGGAGTCATTCAGACTCCTATTTTTATGCCTGTGGGTACTGCCGGCACGGTCAAAGCTGTGCACCAGCATGAGCTGGTCAATGATATTCAGGCACAGATCATCCTGGGTAACACCTATCATCTTTACCTCCGGCCCGGACTGGAGGTGCTGCAACAGGCAGGTGGCCTGCACGCTTTCAATGGATGGGACAAACCCATTCTCACCGACAGCGGAGGATATCAGGTTTATTCTCTGACCGAGGTGCGGAAGATCAGGGAAGAAGGGGTCACGTTCCGTTCGCATATAGACGGCTCCAAGCATCTGTTTACGCCTGAAAACGTAATGGATACCCAGCGTATTATCGGTGCGGATATTGTCATGGCTTTTGATGAATGCACCCCCTATCCCTGTGATTATTCCTATGCGAAACGCTCCCTGGACATGACCCACCGCTGGCTGAAACGTTGCTGTGATCGTTTTGACGACACGGAACCCTTATATGGGTATCAGCAGAGTTTATTTCCCATTGTGCAGGGATCCGTCTATAAAGATCTGCGGGCCCGGTCTGCGGAAACGATCGCTTCCTTCGGTCGTGAAGGGAATGCCATTGGCGGACTTTCGGTAGGCGAGCCGGCTGAGGATATGTATGCCATGACCGAAGTGGTCTGCGGGATTCTGCCCGCTGACAGGCCTCGCTACCTGATGGGAGTGGGCACTCCGGTCAATCTGCTTGAAAACATTGCCCTGGGTATCGATATGTTTGATTGTGTCATGCCGACCCGGAATGCCCGGAACGGGATGTTATTCACCAGAGAAGGCATTATCAATATTAAAAATAAAGTCTGGGAAAAGGATTTCAATCCCATTGATGCGGAAAGTGACCTGCTGGCGGACCGCCAATACAGTAAGGCCTATCTGCGGCACCTGATCCGCTCCAAAGAAATCCTGGGGGCACAGATTGCCTCCCTGCACAACCTGCATTTCTACCTGTGGCTGATGGGTGAAGCCCGCAGGCATATACTGGCAGGAGATTTCAGGGACTGGAAAGAAGGGATGGTACGGAAATTGGGTAACAGGATCGGAGATTGACACCGGACAGCAAATCAGCAGAATACAGGAGACAATAAAAGGCAGCAGGAGACAACCGAAAACGAAGCATGAAGATCATTGACAAATACATCATCCGCAAGTACCTATCGACCTATGTGTTTGCGATGGCTATTTTTACCGTGATCATAGTGATCTTTGACATTTCCGAACGTCTGGACGATTTTCTCAAATACAACGCGCCGGTCAGCAAGATCGTTTTTGAATATTATGCCGGATGGGTACCGTTTTACCTCAACATGCTGTCACCGCTGATCAACTTCATTGCCGTGCTGTTCTTTACATCCCGCATGGCCGATCAGACCGAGATTGTACCCATACTTAGTGGCGGCATGAGTTTCAATCGCCTGCTGTGGCCCTATACGGTAGGTGCGATCGTGATCTTCGTGATCATGTTTATCTTCAATATTTTCATTATTCCCCATACCAACCGTCTGATGGTCGGATTTGAAAATGTCTATATCAAACCCATTGAAAACAGGACGAAAGTCTCCACCCATATGCAGTTGGACGACAGCACCTATGTCTATATCGATAACTTTGACAATGACCGGAAGATCGGCTACAATTTTGTGCTGGAGAATTTTGAAAATAAAGAATTGACGGAAAAACTGATGGCAGACCGAATTACCTGGGATTCCGTTACCAACCGATGGGCCATCGATCATTATACCATCCGAAAAATCAGGGGAATGGAGGAAGAAATGATTTCCGGCACCCGGATCGATACCCTGCTGGACATTCACCCTCGCGATTTTGAAGTGTATAACAATGTGTTTATGGCAATGGGTATGCAGGAACTGAATCAACGGATCGAGAAAGAAAAAATCAGGGGGACCGGTCACATGACCACGATGCTGGTGGAAAAATACAAACGCTATGTTTATCCCTTTTCCGCCTTTGTACTCACCCTGATGGGAGTAGCGCTGTCCTCAAAAAAGGTGAGGGGGGGGATCGGCCTGAGTCTGGGGATCGGAATCGGTCTCAGTTTTACCTATATGGTGTTTATGCAATTCTCAACCACCTTTTCCCTGCAAGGGGGGCTGCACCCCTTCATCGGTGTGATTATTCCGAACATTATTTTTGGCCTGGTGGCCCTGATCCTGGTCCGCCGCGCACCCAAATAACACCTTGTTCCTGAAAAAAATGGCTACGAACCGCAATCTGCTGATCCTGCACCTGACTGTCCTCGTTTGGGGATTTACAGGTATTCTGGGCAACCTGATTACCATTTCGGCCACCCAACTGGTCTGGTACCGGGTGATGATTGCTTTTTTGGCGCTGTTTGTTTATTTCCGGGTGACCGGCCAGTCACTGAAGGATACCCCCCGGAACCTGCGGAATTTTATACTGACCGGTGCCCTGGTGGGCGGACATTGGATCCTGTTTTTTGAATCCATCAAAGTGTCCACCGTGTCCGTCACCCTGGTCTGTTTATCCTCGGTGACCCTGTTTACCTCCCTGCTGGAACCCCTGTTCTATAAACGCAAAATATCAAAAATCGAACTCATCACCGGCCTGTTTGTCATCCTGGGCATTTATCTCATCTTCAAGTTTGAGACCCAGTATATCAAAGGGATCGTGCTGGGCCTGCTCTGTGCGCTGATGGCCAGCTTGTTTTCCATTGCCAATTCCAAGCTGGTGCAGCGGAGCGATGCATCCAAGATCAGTTTCTATGAGATGATCGGCGCCTTCTGCTGGATATCCCTGTTCATGTTGTTTTCAGGCGGCTTCAACACCGATCTCCGCCTGCAAACCGGGGATCTCTTATACCTGCTGTTGTTGGGGACGGTCTGTACAGCCGGTGCCTACGTGGCTGCGGTAATGGTCATGAAAGAGATCAGCCCCTTCCGGGTGGCGCTGGCCAGCAATCTGGAACCGATCTATGGGATTATCCTGGCCTGGTTGATCTTCGGGGAGAAGGAAGTCATGAGCCTGGGATTCTATACCGGGGCGGTGATGATTCTGGGCGCGGTTTTTCTGTACCCGGTATTCCGGCATCGGTGGAAGTGACCTTTCCTATCTCTTGGAGAGTTTTGCAAAATCTGTCAATTTTTTGTGGTAATTTGAGGAATTCCATTATTTTTTAGTAATTATGCTTGTGCTTTGCACAAGAAACCAATATAAACACAAAAAGAACGGACCCATGACCACAAACAAGTTTTTTAAAAGGGTGTCGCTGATGACTGCGCCCATGATGATCGTTGCGATTGCCATTTCTCCTGCCGGGCTTTCGGCTCAGACCTATGATGATCCGGTGATCAAGGCCAAAGCGGCCCGCATACATGAAGCGGCCCTGACCCTGGATACCCACGGGGATCTCCCCAATTTTATGATTTCCCGTCCTGATTTTGATATTTCACAGTCCCACGATCCCTATAAGACCGGATCCCGCATTGACCTGCCCCGCATGAAACAGGGCGGTCTGGATGCCATGTTTTTTGCAGTGTATCTGGGACAGGGACCCCGTACGAACGAAGGCTATGCCGATGCCAAGAAACGGGCGATGGCCCAGTTTGACCTGATCCACGGGATTGTGGAGAAGCATCCCGATCTGGCCGGTCTGGCAACTACGCCCGAAGATGCTTTTGCGCTGGAAAAGGATGGAAAGCGGGCCATTTTTATCGGTGTGGAGAATGGATGGACTATTGGCAAGGATCTGTCCCTGTTGCAGACATATTATGATCTGGGGGCCAGATATATGACTTTGACCCATACCCGCAACAATGATATCTGTGATTCTTCTACCGATGAGCCGGAGCACCGGGGCCTGACCCCCTTTGGGATCGAAGTAGTACGGGAGATGAACCGGCTCGGGATGATCGTGGATGTTTCCCATATATCCGATGATTCGTTTTATGATTGCTTGAAGCATTCCAAGGCACCCATTGTAGCCACCCACAGCTCTGCAAGGGCTTTGTTTGACCATCCCCGCAACCTGACGGATGATATGATCAAAGCGCTGGCGGCTGGTGGAGGCGTGGTGCAGATGAATATGCTGGGATCCTATCTCAAAAACCAGCCTGCCCGACGGGTGCAGGCCCTATCAGCACTGAGAGAGAAATACCCGAATATGCGGGATCTCACGGAGGCACAACGTGCTGAAAGAGCAAAAGAAATGGAGGAAATCAACAGTAAGTATCCGGAAGAACCAGCAACGCTGCAATTGGTGGTGGACCATATTGATCATATTGTGAAATTGGTGGGTGTGGACTATGTGGGGATCGGGCCGGATCTGGATGGAGGCGGTGGTGTCAGGGGCATGTACGATGTCAGCGAAGCCGGCAATATTACGTATGAGCTGGTCAAGAGAGGATATAGTGAGGAAGATATCAAAAAAATCTGGAGCGGCAATTTCTTCCGTGTCATGAAAGAAGCTCAGCGAGTGGCCCGGTCGCAGCAGGCAGGCAGCTCCCAACATCTTCTATAACTGAAAATCGACACCCGGGAATCCGTTTTTTTATATAATGCAGCGCATATTTTTTTTTGATCAATTACATTTTGCAGACTGATTTTTTATGCTTATTTTGTTAGTGTAAACATATAAAGCAGCTTAAACACGCAAAAATAACCGATAGTTATATGGAGACTTTTACAATAGGTGTATTGAAAGAGCCTGAAAACGAGAATAGAGTGTCCCTGACCCCGGAGACCGTGGCGGCACTGTGCAAATCAAACGTAAAGATTTTGATAGAGAAGGGTGCGGGGTTAAGGTCATACATTGATGATTCACAATATGTTGAGCAGGGAGCCGAGATTCTCGACCGGGAAGGGGTACTGACCCGGAGTGAATTGTTGCTGGCCATCAATCGTCCGAATCTTTCCGGACTTCCGGCAGAATCGGGTAGTAAAAGTTGGATAGGCATGTATCAACCTCTGTTTTCTCCGGAATTTATGCACCGGTGGAATGATCAGGGACACACGGTATTCAGTATGGATACCCTTCCCAGGACCACCCGGGCCCAATCCATGGATGTACTCAGTTCGCAGGCCAATATTGCAGGTTATAAGGCCGTGGTTCTTGCTGCTACCCAGTATTCCCGATATTTTCCGATGCTGATGACAGCAGCGGGCAGTATTCCACCCGCCAAGGTATTGATCCTGGGTGCGGGAGTGGCCGGTCTGCAAGCTATTGCCACCGCAAAACGACTGGGGGCAGTGGTAGAGGTTTTCGATACCCGGCCGGCAGTGAAGGAAGAGGTCATGAGTCTGGGAGCGAAGTTCGTGGAGGTGGAAGGGGCCGCTGATGCCAGTAAAGCAGGTGGGTATGCGGTGGAGCAGGACCAGGATTTTCAGCGCAGGCAGAAGGAAAAAATTGCGGAGCATGCTGCCAAATCAGACATTATCATTACCACAGCGCAGATTCCGGGACGGCAGGCACCGATCCTGATTACCAAAGAAATGATTGTGGGTATGCGGGCCGGTTCGGTCATCATTGACCTGGCTTCTGCAACCGGAGGCAATACCGAACTGACACAGGACCAGCAGACGGTGGTGGAACATGGTGTCACGATTATTGGAAATTCTGCATTGTATGGCCTGGCATCGGCCGATGCGAGCCGCCTGTATTCCAAAAACATACACAACTTCCTCAAACTGATGATCACTGCTGAAGGCAAGTTTGAGATCAATTTTGAGGACGATCTGGTCAGGGGTGCCTGCATTCTCCACGGAGGTGAGGTGATCTATGAACGTATCCGCCAGGTGGAAGCACATTGAATTTTGAAATAATACGCATTGAATTTTGATTGGATACTCATAAAATAAAGCATTAAACATGGAAGAAATCATGCAATTCATACAACAGCATTACGACCTGATCACCATTGTCGTTTTGTCTATATTTCTGGGCATTGAGGTGATCAGTCATGTGCCGTCCGTGCTGCATACTCCATTGATGAGTGGGGCCAATGCCATTCACGGAGTGGTCATCATCGGTGCTATCATCGTGATGGGGCAGGCGCAGGCAGACAATTATCTGGCATTGATACTGGGCTTTCTGGCGGTAATCCTGGGTACGTTGAATGTGGTTGGGGGATTTGTAGTGACGGACCGGATGCTGGAAATGTTCAAAAAGAAAAAACCGGGAAAATAGCGGGAGATTCAATATTTTAAAATTAGAAGGATAACAACCTAACATATATGGAGACCGTATTATTAATTGCTTACCTGATCGGATCGATCACCTTTATTATAGGACTCAAACGATTGTCCCACCCCGAAACGGCCCGTGGAGGCAACTTGCTGGCTGCCTTTGGAATGGGAGTCGCCATTTTTGCGACCATCTTTTTATACCGGGATTCCCAGGGAGCGCCATTGGGCAATTATAGCTGGATTTTTGCGGGACTCGCCGTAGGGACCGTTGCGGGCACCCTGATGGCCAAGCGTGTACAGATGACGGCTATGCCGGAAATGGTCAGCCTCTTTAATGGGATGGGGGGTGCCTGTGCCATGCTGATTTCTATTGTCGAATTTGATCATCTTTTCCACGGAGCCGATCCGTCCGCTGCGGGAGCTGCTGCGCCGGGTGCGGGTATTCTGCTGATCATCCTGCTGGGACTCATCATCGGTACGGTGTCATTTTCGGGTAGTATGATCGCCTGGGGGAAACTTAACGGCAGTATCCGGGACAAGCGTTTTCCGGGAGGACAATACCTCAATTTCGTCCTGATCGGTGCCGTGTTGATTCTTTCGGTCGTATTGTTGCTCCAGCCCGGATCGTCCAACGCAAGCATCTATTTCTACATTATTTTGGCTTTGGCTGCAATGTATGGAATCCTATTCGTCATGCCGATCGGAGGGGCGGATATGCCCGTTGTGATTTCGCTGCTCAATTCATTTACCGGGGTTGCGGCCGCTTTCGGAGGATTCCTGTATGACAATCCGGTCATGCTGACCGGAGGTATCCTGGTGGGGTCAGCCGGTACCATTCTGACCCTGCTGATGTGCAAGGCCATGAACCGCTCTCTCAAAAATGTGCTGATCGGTGCCTTTGGAGGCAGTGCGGCCGCTAAGCAGGGTGATCAGGCCCAGGGACAGCATAAAGAGATCGGGGTGACCGACACAGCGGTGCTGATGGCATATTCTAAAAGAGTTTACATTATTCCCGGATACGGACTGGCGGTAGCCCAGGCCCAGCATACCTGTCATGAGCTGGAGAAAATCCTCGAGGACAAAGGAGTGGAGGTCCGTTATGGGATCCACCCGGTGGCCGGCCGCATGCCGGGCCACATGAATGTCCTGCTGGCCGAGGCGGATGTGCCTTATGATAAATTGGTCGAGATGGAGGATGCCAATCAGGAACTGCCCAGTACAACGGTAGCTTTGATCCTGGGTGCCAATGACGTGGTCAATCCGGCCGCTAAGGAAGATCCTTCCAGCCCTATTTATGGAATGCCGATCCTGGAGGTAGAGGCTGCCGATCATGTGATCGTCAATAAGCGGAGCATGAAACCAGGCTATGCCGGTATCGAGAATGATCTGTTTTTCCGCCCCAAAACCAGTATGCTTTTTGGCGATGCAAAAAAAGTTTTGCAGGACCTGATCACAGAACTCAAAGCTCTTTAAGCCAGAGCAAAAGACTTATTCAATAGAAATGTTACTTTAGCCCAGGCCATCCGATTCCGGATGGCCTGGGCTGTTTTTGGTATGATAATTTCTGTGTTCATCATGAATTATTAGTATTAATTTATTTTTTAACTAAAATTGTTCGAAATGATGAAGAAGATGTTGTCAGTAATCGTTTTGGGATTTGCAGGATTCGCAATCGCAAACGCCAATGAAACTACGAAGGTGAATTTGAAAGATACCGAAAGCTTTCAGGTGAACAATGAAGTTGTACTTGCGCCCGACAGTGTGAAAAGGACGATGGTCCAGCCCTCTGATCTGCCCGAAGCAATCCACACCAAACTGGGAGAGGATGAGTTTCAGGGTTGGGTGATCCTGAGTGCTTATTTTGTAGAGCCTGAAGAAAAAGAGGCTTTTTATGAAATAACCCTGCAAAGGCTGGAACAGGAAGAATTGAGAGTTGTAAAATTTGATGCTTCCGGAAGGATTATCACCGAGTAGATTCATATCCTGACAAGCCGTTCTGAGGAGCGATCTTGTTTTAACCTGGATTTCGTATGAGGATTTGTATAAAATCCCAATACGGGATCCGGGTTTATTTTTCCATATATTGCTTCTGATTGCTTTCCTGACCAGCTTCCCTTGACCAATCGAGATCCCGGATATAGACCTCGTTTTCAGCGATTGCACAGACCTCACCCATCCGGTCCACCAATTCGATAGAAAATACTTTCACAAATTTCCCCTGGTTCTTCAATGTCTGTTCTACTTCCTGCACCTGTTCATCGGTGATCCGGACCGAAATATTCAGACTGGTCATGGCGGGTTTGATATACCGGATCTGGGCACTTTTGAGCCAGACAATGGTGCGATAACCCTTTCTGCGCATCAATTGTCCGAAAAGCAAGGCATACAGGGGATCGGTTGCCGCAAAAATCGTCCCCCCAAAAATGGATCCGTTTGAATTGCGGTTCAGAAAACTTCTGTGTACCCTTACATCCACAGCATAATACCCCTTATGGAATTTCCGTACCCAGATCCGCTGGAACAAAAAGGGTGGGTACAATCGCATCACCCAGGTCAAGGCTCTTTCAGAAAGTTTCATCTTATCCGCAAATTTACTGAAATATTTCGTAACTTGACCCCAAAAGATAATCTGTAAACCATGATAAATAAAGTAGTATATAATGCTGAGGAAGCACTTCGTGATATTTCTGACGGTATGACGGTCATGCTGGGAGGTTTTGGCCTGTGCGGGATCCCGGAAAACTGTATCCGTGCCCTGGTTCAGAAAGGTGTCATGAATCTGACCTGCATTTCCAATAATGCAGGAGTGGATGATTTTGGGATCGGACTGATGTTGCAAACCCGTCAGGTGAAGAAAATGATCGCTTCTTATGTGGGGGAGAATGCCGAATTTGAACGACAGTTGCTGAGCGGGGAACTGGAAGTGGAGCTTATCCCGCAGGGGACCCTGGCGACCCGCTGCCTGGCCTCGGGATACGGGATGCCGGCCATTTTTACTCCTGCGGGAGTGGGCACGGAAGTCGCCGAAGGGAAGGAAGTACGGAATTTCAATGGCAAGGATTACCTGCTGGAAATGGCCTTTGATGCTGATTTCGCTTTGGTAAAGGCCTGGAAAGGAGATACTGCGGGCAACCTGATATACCGGCAGACTGCCCGCAATTTCAATCCCATGATGGCGATGGCGGGCAAAATCACGGTGGCCGAGGTGGAAGAACTTGTAGAGGTCGGTGAACTGGATCCGGACCATATCCACACTCCGGGGATTTATGTCCACCGGATTTTCCAGGGAAAGGATTACGAGAAGCGGATCGAACAAAAGACGGTAAGGCAAAGATAACCAGGAATCGGGATGCGGATAGGGCCTTTCGGAAACAGGAACCTGGGGAAGCATCTTGTTCACAATAGCGAAAAATACGATGTTAGATAAAAATGGAATTGCGAAAAGAATCGCAAAGGAAATAAAAACCGGATATTATGTCAATCTGGGAATAGGAATTCCTACATTGGTTGCCAATTATATCCCTGAGGGAATAGAAGTGGTACTGCAATCTGAAAATGGCTTGTTGGGCATGGGCCCTTTTCCCTATGAAGGGAATGAGGATCCGGATCTGATCAATGCCGGCAAGCAGACCATTACGATGTTGCCCGGTTCCGCTGTGTTTGATTCAGCCATGAGCTTTGGGATGATCCGGGCGCAAAAAGTGGATCTGACCATCCTGGGGGCGATGGAGGTTTCTGAATACGGTGATATTGCCAACTGGAAGATTCCCGGAAAAATGGTGAAGGGAATGGGAGGGGCAATGGACCTGGTGGCCTCCGCCAAAAATATTATTGTTGCTATGCAGCAGGTCAATAAGGCAGGGGAGAGCAAACTCCTTCCTCAATGCAGCCTGCCGCTCACGGGTGTCCGCTGCATCAAGAAAATTGTCACCGAAATGGGTGTGTTTGATGTGGATACCGAAAATGGCGGTTTTCACCTGATCGAGCGAGCTCCCGGCATATCAGTCGATGAGATCCGAAAGGCCACTGCCGGACGCTTTTATGCGGATGAGCATGTGCCTGAAATGGAACCCTGAGGAAATTTACAGCATTCTGGGACCAAACGGAGTCGCAGCAGGTGCCTGCGCATCATCCGCCCAGGCATTTGCCAGTAATTTTTCCATATTGAAGGTCTGCTGTTCACGCAGACTCGGCCGCTGGACCGGATTCAATGGATTGACCCTTGCCAGCATATTCCGGTGAGTGGCAATATGTTGGCTATAAGCCAGTTTATATTGAGTGCCAATGGGTTCGGCAGAAGGGAATTCCTGTTTCAGGGCATCCACCTGCTGACCGTTTTTCCAGAAACGGTAGCATACGTGGGGGCCGGTGGCCAGACCGGTACTGCCCACATAGCCGATTACCTGTCCCTGCTTCACCCGGTCGCCTCTCTTGACCGCACGTTTGCTCATGTGCAGATACTGGGTAGCGTACACATTGTCGTGCTGGATTTTCACATAATTCCCATTGCCGCCGGCGTAAGCCGAGGCAATCACCATTCCATCTCCCGTGGCGACGATCGGTGTGCCCTGTGGTGCTGCAAAATCGGTACCCAGGTGTGCTTTCCATACGCCCTGTACAGGATGTAGTCTGCGCGGACTGAACCGGGATGAAATACGAGAATATTTGAGAGGCGCCTTCAGGAAAGCACGGCGGAGGCTGTTGCCCTGCTCATCATAATAGGTGCCCTTGCCTTCTTCATCGGTCTCAAAATAATAAGCTTCATATTCTTTTCCCTGATGGGAAAAAACGGCAGACAATATTTTTCCAGAGCCAACGGTCTCTCCATCCACTTCCCGGTTTTCATACATGATCTTGAACCAGTCTCCTTTCCGGATACTATAAAAATTGACCGCCCAACCATAAATCTCGGCCAGTTTAGTGGCCATGTCCGGATTGACGGATTGTTCGTCCAGTGCCTGATACAGGGAATTGTTGATGATACCGGTCACGGTCCGGATCTCCGAAATAACTTCTTTTCTACTGATACTGACATCGATGCCATCGGTCAGGCGATAGGTAACATATTCAATTTTATTGGGCTGATAGACAAAATAGGCTGCTTTGCCATCTGCGTCTTTGAAAACCGTATAGGGATTGCCGGCACTGATGCGCCGCACATCATAGACTGCCTTTGATTTTTCGGCCAATTCCGACACCGTGCCCAGATCAATCTGATATCGTTGAAGGATCGTGGATAAAAATTCATTTTTTGCCACCACTCCCTCTTCCAATTCATACTGATGGACGGGAAGGTCAAAATAGAGCGTTGCTTGTGAATTTTCCGCTGACAGGGAAGTATCTTCTGCGTTTTGCTGAAGGTCAGCATTGTCAAAAGATGAAAGTCCGATAAACCCGGCGACCACCAGAAGAACTGAACCACCGATGATCAATCTTGTCCGATTGTTTAGATTCATCCTACTAAGGAACGAATTATATTTGGAAAATAAACAATCAAAACCGCATAACTTTCAGATCACTCCCTGAAAATCACCAACATTTAACAAAATTTAACACTTTGAACACCTATTTTACAAAGGCACGCAGCATCCAGTTTTGCTTTTCGTTAAACTGCATAAAGGCATTGATCATATCGTTTGTCCCTTCGTCGCCGGCTTTTGAGGTGACTTCCAGCAAATCTCTTTGCAAGCCGATCAGGGCTTCCAGATCTTCGATAATTGCTTTCACCATATCCAGATCTTTCATCCCGATAGTGTCGATTTCGGACAGCTCGGCATTGCTCACATAATCTGCAAAAGTACTATACGGTGATTTACCCAGGGTAAGGATACGTTCGGCCAATTCATCAATGGTAGTCAGTGCATTGGTATAGAGCTCTTCAAATTTGGCATGGAGCGTAAAAAAATGATTGCCCCGCACATTCCAGTGGCAACCCCTCAGTTTTTGGTAATGAATATGGTAGTTTGCCAACAGGTCATTGAGCAGATCGACTACCGGTTTTAGCTTTTTGGCTTCTAAACTAATGGATGTAGGATTCATGACGTTTCAATTTTTCTGACAAATAAATTATAATTCTCGTGTTTTTCCACATATACCTGCTCTCCGAGATCGACATAGCCATCCAGCGCTACTGCATCGTACCATTTTCCGTCAATCTCGATTTTCCCCGAGGGTCTCAGCACCGTTTTGGCGATTGCTTCCCGGCCCACCAGATCCACATATTGCCGGGAGGAAGTATAACCTTCCACCGATCGCTGCTCATCCTGGAGAACAAGCCGTTTGAAAGCACGGGACTGCAGCATACTTTTTCCAAAGACGACCATCAGGATCACGGCAATGATCATGGAGAAGATGACCACCAGGAAAGACTGCATGAGCAGTCCCGGGGCGGATACTCTGAAATTGAGCCAGTCATTGGCCACCATACTGAATGCCAGTCCACAGACTATAAAAATGATCCCCAGTATTCCCGGCAATCCAAAGCCCGGTATGACAAATATTTCCAGTATGACCAATATGACCCCGACCACAAAGAGCGCAATTTCCCAGTTATCTGCCAGTCCCTGAATATACAGGGGAGCAAAAAACAGGACGGCCGCTATGATAGCCACAATCAGGGCAAAGCCAATACCCGGTGTCTGTATCTCAAAATATATGCCACCAATGATCAGCAGGATCAAAATACCACTGACCGCCGGATTGATCAGAAAAGAAATCAAACTGTCGATCCAGGTGATCTGATGCTGGGTCACTGCCGGTGCTGAAATACCCTCTGCTGCCAGTATCTCTGCAACGGTGTTCAGTTCACCGTCCGCCAGACCAATGGCGACCGCTTCGGAAGAAGTCAGGGTCAGGATCTTACCTGCCGGTTTGATGCCAGGCAGATCGATCTCCGGATCCACGAACGCTTCGGCGACCCTGGGATCCCTGCCTTTGGCTTCCGCTGTTGCCCGCATCAGACCCCGCATATAGGATTGATACTTTTCTGGCATGATCTCCCCGGTCTGATCCACCACACTGGCCGCACCGATACTGGATCCTTTGCTCATATAGATGCGGTCGGAGGCCAGGGAAATCAGTGCACCGGCGGAAGCGGCATTATGATTGATAAAAACAATGGTTTTGATCCGGGAATCCAGGATCCGGCTGCGGATGGAATCTGCAAAATTGACCATTCCGCCAAAAGTGTCCATCTCGATCAGCACCGCCGAGACTCCTTTTTGCTCCGCTTGCTGGAATGCATTCTTTACCGTCCTCCAGGCATTGGGGCCTATATCTTCCTTGATGGAAAACTGGTAAACTTCCTGAGCGCTGGCCTGGTTTATGGCCCCTGCGGAAATACTGAGACCGACCATTAGGCAGATCATGCGTGCAATCGTATAGATACGTTTCATCGGCAATTGTTAAGTTAAATCCATTCGCAGCGAACGGCTACGGATTGCTAAATATACAAAAAATCCAGAAGAAATCATGCTGCCAATATTTTTTCGGGGTTTAACCCAGAATTCACATTAGGAATCTGGACTTATGCGCCACCGCATGCTGCGGATATTTTTCATACGCATCCATGCGGTCCTGTGCCGCAATTTGTAGAAATACAGACTCCCCAGATCCAGCCCGAAATAGAAAAAGCTGATCCCACTTGGAGGATTCGCACTCATCAGAAAGGTGTCATTCAGATTAAGGGCATATGGGGGCCAGTACCAACACTCATAATGCGTCCCCACGATTTCGAGATAAGCGATGGAAACGTACATGGTCAGGTAAAACAGGCGTTCACGGGGATGTTTCCGCAGAATAAGCAAAGTGATTCCGGTCAGAATAAAGCCGAACACGTCGTTTTTGAAAATCAGGAATAAGCAGGCGTAGATCACGATAAAGCTGGTCAGCACGATCTCCAGTCGATGCCTGTGATTACGTGCCGCCACACTTTTTGAAAAATACATCACGGCTATATACAGAAGCGCATGGCCGAAAAACACATAAATGGGGACATTATGCAGACGATAGGTGTACATTTCGAGCAATAACGAAAAGAAACATTCGCCCGCTACCGCAATCAGCACGGCATAGACCATCATTTCACGTACTCTTTTTGTCGCCAGATAATAAGAAAAAGCAAACAGCAGGGTGATGATGAAATTGGCCAGCCACTGTGATTGGGAAAAATAGGGAAATACATATTTGCTGTCGATCAGCAGCCCGGCCCCGATCCATAAAAACAGGACTCCAAGACTTGAAACCGTCACCTGCAACAAAGATTTCTGCCTTTTTATCGGAAACATATCGCTTTTTTTTGCTGCACAAAAGTAGGATAATCTGTCTGTCCAAATGTTAAAAATTCTTAAAATTGAAAAATTTTGAGTCATTATGTGTCCCTTAATTAGTATTATTGCACTTTGAATCCATATTCTGCGAGACAGATATCCGACATGAGGACAGTAATTTTTATAGCTATATTTTTTGTGTTTGCCGCTACATCAGCCTCTTTTGCGAAAGGTATATTGTTGATTGAAAGAGATTTGTTCACTGTTCCCGACAGCATCGGCGTGGAAGTGGTCAATGGCAAACAGGTGGTCATCCATCGTTTGAAACCCAAAGAAACCTATTATGGTCTCAGCAAGCAATACGGGATCGCACTGAGTGATCTGATCGCTGCAAATAATAACAAAGCCCTCAAAATAGGGGAGAACGTCCGGATTCCGACCAACCGGGCGGTGGTTGCCAGTACAACCAATCAGGCCGTCCCGGCTCAGAGGACTCAAAATCAGGGTAATCAGGCTCAACAACCTGTCGGTCAGCAACCAGCAGCACGGGAATCAGCGCCACCGGCAGCCCCGCGTGTACAGTTGGCACCCGGTGAATATACCGATTATAAGGTCAGCAAGGGAGAAACGCTCTATACCGTTTCCCGTCGCTTCAATGTTCCGGTAGAGAGCATCAAACTGGCCAATGGCTTGAGCGGGGACGGTATTCAGGAAGGTCAATTATTGCAGGTGCCCAAAAAAGCAATACAGCAGGTCACACCACCAGTAGAAGTGATCGAAACGATTGAACCGGCCATTGCTGCCAGTACCGTGATGGACACGACCCTGGATTCCGGTGGGAACATCGATTTTGAAATGCCCAAAAACCGGTACGGGATCCGGGAAATGAATGAAAAAGGGCTGGGCGTCTGGATCGATGATCTCAATCAGGACGGAGCGACCATGCTCGCCCTCCATAAAACGGTTCCGGTAGGGACGATCGTCAAAGTGACCAATCCCATGACCAACCTTTCCACCTTTGTGAAGGTGGTGGGCAAATTTATTGACACGGCGGATACCCAGGGTGCCGTCATCATCATTTCCAGATCGGTGGCCTCCATCATTGGTATTCTGGACCGGCGTTTTCAGGTGGAAATCGCTTATGGGGCGCCGGTGGAGGAAGAACCTAAATAGGTCATCCGGACAGTTGAAAACAACCTAACAAATCATATTCTTATGCACGCCAAACCTTTTGTCATGGGCATAGCCGGGAGCAGTGGATCGGGTAAAACATTTTTCCTGCGTTGTTTTCTCAATCATTTTGCCGCTGATGAAGTGACGCTTATTTCCCAGGATGATTACTATATTCCCGCCAACACCAAGACCCAGGAAGAGAACAAGCTGTATAATTTTGATTTACCCACGGCCATAGACCGGGCCAGTTTTTATAAAGACATCAAAACTCTTTTTGAAGGTAATACCGTCTATAAGGAGGAATATACATTCAATAACCCGTCGATCAAACCGAAGATGCTGGAAATCAAACCGGCTCCCATCCTGATCGTGGAAGGCTTGTTTATTTTTCATTACGAAGAAGTGAATGATCTGCTGGACCATCGCATATTTATACATGCGGATGAAGAAATTGCGCTGGAACGAAGGCTCAAACGGGATCTGGTCGAAAGAGGTTATTCCGAGGAGGATGTCCGTTACAAATGGGCCCATCACGTAGTGCCCGCTTTCGAGGAATTTTTGCTGCCCTATAAACCGATCTGCGACCGGGTGATTATCAATAATACCGATGATCCGCAGCAGATGATCGCCATTACGGATGAAATTTCCTGTTTTTTACGGGAGAGTAAATTGATCTGAACATGGAAGCATCAGCATCTGACACCATGAAGAGGCGCAGTGTCTGGCTGCTCGTTGCAGTGGCCTCCCTGGGTTATTTCGTGGATATCTATGACCTGATCATTTTCTCCATCGTACGCATCGAGAGTTTCAGGGATATTGGGATTCCGGAGGATTCCATGCGCATTGACGGAGCCTTTGTGCTCAATATGCAGATGGGCGGATTGTTGTTGGGAGGACTGCTCTGGGGTGTCATCGGTGACCGTTTCGGCCGTATCAAAGTCCTCTTCGGATCGATTCTTCTCTATTCGCTCGCCAATATTGCCAATGGTTTTGTACAGGATATCCATACGTATGCGATCATCCGTTTTATTGCCGGTGTGGGTCTGGCCGGAGAACTGGGAGCAGGGGTGACCCTGGTCAGTGAAACGATGCGAAAGGATCAGCGGGGTTATGGTACTATGATCATTGCTGCCGTTGGCGTAATGGGGGCGGTGGCTGCTTATTTCGTATCGGAATGGTTTGCCTGGCGGAATGCGTATTTTGTGGGAGGTGGCATGGGGCTTTTGTTGCTGATCCTCCGGTTGGGTATTTATGAATCGGGCCTGTTTGAAAAGACCAGTGTGAAACAACATGTCCGGAAAGGGCAGCTCAGTATGTTATTTACGGACCGGAAGCGTCTGCTCCGCTATATTTATTGTTTGCTGATCGGTCTGCCCATCTGGTTTGTGGTAGGGATTCTGGTCGCCCAATCACCGGAATTTGGCAAGGCTTTGGGCGCACCGGAGGTATTGAGTGCCGGGCAGGGTGTTCTTTTCTGCTACCTGGGGATTTCGGTGGGTGATATTTTTGCCGGCTTGCTCGCGCAATGGACAAAATCCCGGAAGAAAGCGGTGTTTGTCTTCCAGCTATTGATCATTCTCAGTTCGGTCCTCTATCTCAGCAGTACAGGTATTACGGTGTCCCAGTTCAAGTGGCTGGCTTTGTTTATGGGTTTTGCAGTGGGTTACTGGGCCACCTTTGTGACGATTGCTTCAGAGCAGTTTGGCACGAACCTGCGGGCCACCGTGACTACAACGGCCCCCAATTTTGTCCGTGGAGCGCTGATTCCTTCTACGATCGTGTTTGAATTGCTCGTCCCCTTTACGGGCATTATTACTGCGGCTTATCTGATGATCTTCTTTTTGAGTGGTATTGCGATCTGGGCTTTGAGTAAATTGGAAGAGAGTTTTGACAAGGATCTGGATTACATCGAGGAGTAGGGTGTCTTTTTTCATGGCTGTATCTCGCTCACTGAATTAAGTAACATGTCTTTTTTCATGGCTGTATCTCGCTCACTGAATATACGCTGCAAAAAACTAAAACACACAAAACTCGTTCGCTCCGCTCAATCCTTTTGCGGAATCGGTGAAAAAGGGGCGCTCCAGCGGATTTGACTCTCCAGCGTGAGGTATTCCAGTATGTATTCCCCAGGACATATCCGGAAAGCACCCATCTTCAGTCCGGGATCCAGAACCCGGTAATAGATCAGTTCTTTTTTCCCATCCACTTGCGGACGATAGGCCGCCAGTAGCATGTATCCATCATTGTTAATGACTTCATCGGGGATAATATATCCATGATAATAATCAACTCCGGGGTCGTCGGGGCATACACCAATGACTGTTTTGTTCTGAACGTGCCGGATGCCCCCGGAGTGCAATTGGTACAGGTTGTCCGCAATAAATTGCTCCGCAGTTGAAAGATCGGCAGGGTCTCCAGAGAGCGGAAATATCAGCCCCACATATTTTTCAGCAAATAACCGCTCCGAAACCGGGAGAACGGCATGATAAAACTGTTTTCCTCCGCTCTGCTGTATGCTGTAATACCATTTGCCCTGCCCGGATGTTTTTTGCTGTAAGGCAGACGTATTCAAAAGCCGGATCTTTCCTTCCTCTTTTTTGACGGGTTCGTTATTGGCCACTGCATAAAAATCAATAGGAGAGCTGGGATTGCTTTTGAATACAACGGAATAGCCTTTCGGATCATATCCGATCTGCTTCAGCACCTTCGTCTGCCTGCGGCTGAGTTTCCGGACACCCAGTGGAGGAATACCATCCTGCCAGGCTGTATCCTCCATAAATTCCGGTCCGGTATAGACCGCAAGCTTACCGGAGATACTGACGAAATAGTCATGCCCCCTGAGCAGATAGCCATCCGGAAAAACCTTGTATGAGCGGCAGCCCATCATGCAAAGGCCCACAAAGGGGATCACAAAGAGAAGCAGGCGGCGGCTCATTCCTTCCTATGGGTTTACGGGGCCATTTTCGGGCTGGTCTTCTTTCTCTTTATTTTCTACGCTGATGCCTATTTCCTTTTTATCACTATCGTAATTCACGAGCAATACACCCCCTTCTTTGACATCCCCTTTGAGGATTTCTTCTGCGATCGGATCTTCCAGGTACTTTTGGATGGCCCTTTTCAGCGGTCTTGCGCCAAAATTGGTGTCAAATCCCTTTTCCGCAATATAATCCTTTGCGGTCCCGGTAAGTTCAATCCTGTATCCGAGACCTTCGATCCGTACAAACAGGGAACGCAGCTCGATATCAATAATCTTGAATATATCTTCTTTGGAAAGCGAATTGAATACGATCACATCGTCCACCCGATTCAAAAATTCAGGGGCAAAGGCTTTTTTGAGTGCACTTTCAATGACCCCCCGGGAATGTGCCTCCGCCTGATCCACTTTGGCAGAGGTGGTAAATCCTACTCCCTGGCCGAAGTCCTTGAGCTGTCTTGCACCGATATTGGAAGTCATAATGATAATGGTATTCCGGAAATCAACTTTCCGGCCCAGGCTATCCGTCAGTTGCCCTTCATCCAGCACTTGCAGGAGCAGGTTGAAAACATCCGGGTGGGCCTTCTCAATTTCATCCAGTAAAACAACGCAATATGGCTTGCGACGCACCTTTTCGGTGAGCTGTCCGCCTTCCTCGTAACCCACATAGCCCGGAGGCGCACCCACCAGACGGGAGACAGAGAATTTTTCCATATATTCACTCATGTCCACCTGGATCAAAGACTCCTCGCCGTCAAACATAAAACGGGAAAGTTCTTTGGCCAGCTCGGTTTTCCCTACCCCGGTAGGACCCAGGAAAATAAAGGAGCCGATTGGTTTTTTGGGATCTTTCAGACCGGCCCGCGTACGTTGAATGGCTTTCACCAGTTTCTGCACCGCATCGTCCTGTCCGATGATCCGCCCCTTCATGGATTCGGCCATGCCCAGCAGCTTCTGGCTGTCCGATTGTCCCACACGCTGTACCGGGATGCCGGTCATCATAGACACTACCTCCGCTACGTTTTCTTCGGTGACTACGTGCCGTCTGTTTTTGGTGTCCGCTTCCCAACTGTCCTTTTCAGTCTGCAATTCTTCCAGGAGTTTCTTTTCATTATCCCGCAATTGTGCCGCCTCTTCGTACTTCTGACTGCGGACTACGCGATTTTTCTCCTGCTTGATCTCCTCAATTTTTTCCTCGATATCGATAATGGCCTGCGGAACATGGATATTGGTCAGGTGCACCCTTGAACCTGATTCATCCAGTGCATCAATGGCCTTATCGGGGAGGAAACGGTCTGTAATGTACCGGGTCGTGAGTGTCACACAGGCCTCAATGGCTTCCGGCGTATAGGTGACATTGTGGTGTTCCTCATACTTATCCTTGATCCGGTTCAGGATCTCAATGGTTTCTTCCTGGGTGGCTGGCTCGATCATGACCTTCTGGAAACGGCGATCCAAAGCCCCGTCCTTTTCAATATACTGACGATATTCATCCAATGTGGTCGCACCGATGCACTGGATTTCCCCCCTGGCCAGGGCAGGTTTGAACATATTCGAGGCATCCAGCGAGCCGGACGCACCACCGGCACCCACAATGGTGTGGATTTCATCAATGAACAGGATCACGTCCGGGGATTTTTCCAGTTCATTCATCACTGCTTTCATCCGCTCCTCAAACTGTCCCCGGTATTTGGTGCCTGCGACCAGCGATGCCAGATCCAGCGTCACCACCCGCTTGTCAAATAATACCCTGGACACTTTCCGTTGTACAATGCGCAGCGCCAGGCCCTCGGCAATGGCAGATTTACCAACACCGGGTTCACCGATCAGAATAGGATTGTTCTTCTTTCTCCTCGAAAGAATCTGGGAAACCCGCTCGATCTCCTTATCCCGGCCGACGATCGGATCCAGGCGGCCTTCTTCGGCTGCTTTGGTCAGGTCCCGGCCAAAATTATCAAGTACCGGCGTCTTGGATTTGATGTCAGAGGCTTTCTTGGGGACGGAATAGGGCGGATCATCCTCGCGGAATCCTTCTCCTCCCTCTGTCGGGCCCATCGTCGGCCGCTGCTCATTGATTCCAGCCTTGTTCTCCTCTATGGCTGTTCTGAACGTATCGTAACTGACCTTGTACTGCATCAGAATCTGAGATGCAATATTGTCTTCATCCCGCAGGATCGACAGCAGCAGATGTTCCGTACCTATCAATTCGCTTTTAAAAATTTTTGCTTCCAGGTAGGTGATTTTTAATACTTTTTCTGCCTGCTTTGTCAGGGGCATATTATTGACCGGCATGCGGGTGCCCGAGGCTCCGCGCACGGCCGATTCGATCGTCTTGCGCAAATCTGCCATGTCCACCCCTGCCTCCCGCAACAATTTGATGGCTGTGCCGTCACCTTCCCGGATCAGTCCGAGGAGCAGGTGTTCGGTGCCTATATAGTCGTGTTTGAGCCTGATGGCTTCTTCTCTGCTGTAAGAGATCACATCCTTTACACGTGGTGAAAATTTTGCTTCCATGTTGTATCTAACCTTTCTTATTTGACATGACGCTATAAATGTATAAAAAAAAAGAGCGCATATCGTCCAAATTCCTTTAATATTTATCAACAATTAAGCCATTAGACAAAAGCCGATCAAAATGTCAGTGACTTTATCCCCTCAAGATGGTGTGAATTTGGGTAAACTGACTATCTTTGCATATTTTGTAACCAGAAACTATGTCAGACGAGAAAATCATCTTTTCAATGGCCGGGGTCAATAAAATATACCCGCCCCAAAAGCAAGTACTCAAAAATATATATCTTTCCTTTTTCTATGGTGCCAAAATAGGGGTCATCGGATTGAATGGTTCCGGTAAGTCATCCTTACTGCGGATCATCGCCGGTCTGGACAAGTCATATCAGGGAGAAGTGGTCTTTTCACCGGGTTATAGTGTTGGTTATCTGGCTCAGGAGCCTGAATTGGATCCTGAAAAAACGGTGCGGGAGATTGTGGAAGAGGGAGTCGCCGGAATCACGGCCCTGCTGAAGGAATACGAGGAAATCAACGAAAGATTCGGCCTCCCCGAAGTCTATGAGAACCCGGACGAAATGGACAAACTGCTGGCCCGTCAGGGTGAATTGCAGGATCAGATCGATGCTTCCGCTGCCTGGGAACTGGACACCAGACTGGAACGGGCCATGGATGCCCTGCGCTGCCCGGAGCCGGAAAACAAGATTGTCACATTGTCAGGCGGAGAGCGCAGAAGAGTGGCATTGTGTCGCCTCTTGCTGCAGGAGCCCGATGTGTTATTGCTCGATGAACCCACCAACCACCTGGATGCCGAATCCATTGACTGGCTGGAGCAGCATCTGCAGCAATACAAAGGTACCGTCATTGCCGTGACCCACGACCGTTATTTTCTGGACAATGTTGCCGGATGGATCCTGGAACTGGACCGGGGCGAGGGGATTCCGTGGAAGGGCAATTATTCCTCCTGGCTGGATCAGAAGGCTAAAAGGCTGGCAATGGAAGAAAAACAGGAGACCAAACGCCAGAAAACACTGGAACGTGAATTGGAATGGGTCCGCATGGCCCCGAAAGCCCGGCATGCCAAGTCCAAGGCCCGCCTGCACAATTATGAAAAGCTGGCTTCGGAAGAAACCAGAGACCGGGAGGAAAAACTGGAATTGTTCATTCCGCCGGGACCCCGTCTGGGCAATGTAGTCATCGAGGCGCAGGGTGTCAGCAAGGCTTATGGTGACCGGATCTTATTTGAAAATCTTGATTTTTCCCTGCCTCCTGCGGGCATTGTGGGCATTATCGGCCCGAATGGCGCGGGTAAAACCACTTTATTCCGTTTGATTACCGGACAGGAACAACCCGACAGCGGAACGTTCCGGGTAGGCGAAACCGTCAGCCTGGGTTATGTGGATCAATTGCATGATGATCTGGACCCCGAAAAGACGGTGTGGGAGAATATTACCGATGGCAATGAGAACATTATGCTGGGCAATCGTAACATTAATTCCCGAGCCTATGTTTCCAAATTCAACTTCAATGGAGCCGATCAGCAGAAGAAAGTGGGTGTGCTTTCGGGTGGAGAGAGAAACAGGGTGCATCTTTCGATTACCCTGAAAAAAGGGGCCAATGTATTGCTGCTGGATGAGCCAACAAACGATATCGATGTCAATACCCTGCGTGCACTGGAAGAAGGACTGGAAAATTTTGGTGGTTGTGCGGTGATTATTTCCCACGACCGGTGGTTCCTGGACCGCATCTGTACCCATATTCTGGCTTTTGAGGGTGACTCTCAGGTTTATTATTTTGAGGGGAATTATACGGAATACGAAGAAAACCGGAAAAAACGGCTGGGAGGTGATCAGACCCCCAAACGGATCAAGTATAAAAAATTGGTGAAATAGCCTGTTATGGATTCGGCAAAACTACTCCAGGCAATTATTGAAAATGCAATCGACGGAATTATCACCATCGATAAAAGAGGTATTGTCGAAACCATCAATCCTGCTGCCCTGAGGCTTTTCGGATACGAAGCACAGGAAGTGATCGGGCATAATATTTCTGTTCTGATGCCGGAACCTTATCACTCTGAGCATGATGGTTATATGGATAATTATCACAGTACCGGCCAGAAAAAGATCATCGGTATCGGCCGGGAAGTGCGGGGCAGGTGCAAAGACGGCAGTA
Organism: Parapedobacter defluvii; assembly: GCA_040392005.1. Classification (GTDB taxonomy): domain Bacteria; phylum Bacteroidota; class Bacteroidia; order Sphingobacteriales; family Sphingobacteriaceae; genus DASRQK01. Next base: position 8,944 of record JBEBWT010000015.1, on the reverse strand, counting down.
CTTTCCCATTCCGCCTTGCGGTAAGCGAGGTGCATTATAAGGATAAGACGATTTATACCGGATTTATCCACGATCTTTCCAAAGAAAAGGCTGCTGAGGACAAACTATTGCATTATACGGAGGAGCTGGAACGAAAAGTCAGCGAACGGACCAAAGACCTGATCAAAACGGTGGGAGAACTGGAGAAGGCAAAGGCGGAAGTAAGTGTATCATTGGAGAAGGAAAAGGAGCTTAACCAGTTAAAATCCAGATTTGTATCTATGGCATCCCATGAATTCAGAACACCGCTCAGCTCCGTGCAGCTCTCGGCTTCCCTGATCGAAAAATATGTGACCCGTCCAGATGTGGATAATGTGATGAAACACACGGGCCGCATCAAAAATTCAGTACAATTGCTCACCAGTATCCTCAACGATTTCCTATCTCTTGAACGACTGGAGGCCGGCAGTATCACCGTCAATCAGCAGTTGGTCAATCTCTTGCAGTTGGGAGAGGAGATTACCGAGGAAATGCAATTGATCTGCAAAAAAAACCAGCACATTGTTTATCAGCATACAGGTGCGACCGGCCTGTTTGTATTTGATGCCAATCTCCTGAAAAACAGTATTATCAATCTGATATCCAATGCCATCAAATATTCGGGGGAAGATACTTTTATTGAGTTCTACACAGAAATCAGTGATGACCAGTGTACGATCATTGTCAAGGACAACGGCATCGGCATCCCCGAAGAGGATCAGAAGAACCTGTTTGAACCCTTTTTCCGGGCGCATAACACCGGCAGTATCCCCGGTACCGGATTGGGATTGAACATCGTTCAGCGCTACGTCAAGCTCATGGGAGGCAGTGTCAGTTTTCAGAGTGCGCAGCATCAGGGAACGACCATTACCTTATATTTTGACCGGAGGAGCAATAAAGAAATCAAAGACATCCATTCCCAAATCCAACAAGCATGAAGACACAGAATACCACTGTACTGATTATTGAAGACAATGACGATATCCGTGAAGGGACTGCTGAGATCCTGGAGCTGACCGGTTACCGGGTCATTACGGCAGCGGAAGGTAAGACAGGTGTAGATCTGGCATTGAAACATCACCCCGATCTGATTCTGTGTGATATTATGATGCCCGAACTGGATGGTTATGGAGTCTTGTATATGCTGGGAAAACATGAGGAGACTGCGAATATCCCTTTCGTGTTTCTGACGGCCAAAGCTGAACGTGCGGATTTGCGCAAGGCAATGGAAATGGGGGCCGATGACTATCTGACCAAGCCCTTTGATGATATGGAATTGCTGAATGCCATTGAATCGCGTCTCAAGAAGCACAAGCAATTGACAGGCGACCGCTTCAAGCCTGCCCGTCCGATCGGGGATGAGGAACAGGAAGCCTTGCTGGAAGCACTGGTGGAAGGGGCCCGGGTCAAAGCGTACCGGAAAAAACAATTCGTTTATCAGGAAAGCGACAATCCGCTTTATCTCTATTACATTAAAAAGGGAAAAATTCGCAGTTTTTTATACTATCTGGATGGCCGGGAATTGTCCACCGGCATTTTTACCGAGCAAAGTTTTTTCGGATATGAATCGCTCTTGCTGCAGGAAAGTTATTCCGACAATACCGAGACCCTCGAAGACTCGGAAGTAGCGCTGATCAGCAAGGACGATTTCTTTGAATTGCTGTACCGGCAGCCGGCGATTGCCAGCCAATTTATCAAGTTGCTGTCGGGGAATGTCCGGGAAAAAGAGGAGCAGTTGCTTGGTTTTGCCTATGATACCGTGCGCAAACGGGTGGCCAATGCATTGATCCAGGTGGCCGAGAAAACGCTAAGCGGACTGGAGGCTGACGAATGCCTGATCCGGATTTCCCGGGATGATCTTGCTGCGCTCGCGGGTACGGCTAATGAGACGATCAGCCGCATGCTCAGTGATTTCAAGGACGAAAAGCTGATCGTAAAGGAGGGGAATGCAATCCGGATCCTATCCCTGGTAAAATTGAGGAATATCAAGCAGTAAATTCAAGCATATGTCGAAGGAAACAAAAGAAAAATTGATCAATCCAGTATTGCGGGAGGGGTTTTACCAGATCATGACTGGAAATAAGGAATGGATAAGACAAGTAGCAGAAGACACCACCGGAAAACTGAAACAGCTTGCGAAAGGCCAGAATCCCGAACTGTTCTGGATCGGTTGTTCAGATAGCCGGGTGCCTGCGAATATGATCACCAATACCCTGCCCGGGGAAGTATTTGTGCACCGGAATATTGCCAATATGTGCGTTCACTCGGATATGAATATGCTGAGTGTGCTCGATTATGCGGTGAATGTATTGAAAGTGAAGCATGTGATCGTGGCCGGGCACTATGGTTGCGGGGGAGTGGATGCTGTCCTGAGCAGAAAGCAATTTGGGATCATTGACAACTGGCTTTGCCATATCAAGGATGTTTACCGCTTGCATCAGGACGAAATTGATGCCATCAAGGGCAAGGAGGCGCGGACCAATCGATTGGTCGAGCTGAATGTGGCCGAGCAGGTATTTAATCTTTGCACCACCAGTATTGTCCAGAATGCCTGGAGGGAAAGGGATGATCTGGCCATTCACGGACTGGTGATCGAGACGGGTACGGGAGAGCTGATCGATCTGGGCATTACCTTTACCGGTCCGGAGGACCTGGGCAAAGTCTTTTCTTTCCGTAAATAAAGAGGGAAAGGGTATGGTTTTTTCGGGCCACACAGCGGAGCTGCTAAGTGCCCTAAAAAAACATACGCTTTCCCTGATCGGAGGCTTTCTTTTGGGCTTTCCGCAGGCATTAACCCAAAAATGGATAGCGGTAATCCTTTGGCGGATCAAAGGTCTCTTTGATCGTCCTCGGGGATACCCAGCGGAGCAGATTGATCATCGATCCCGCCTTGTCATTGGTACCCGAACCCCTTGCACCCCCAAACGGTTGTTGCCCGACCACGGCTCCGGTACACTTATCATTGATATAGAAGTTGCCGGCCGCATTGCGCAGCGCCTTTGACGCCTGTGCAATGGCATAGCGATCCTGGGCGATGACCGCCCCGGTGAGCGCATAGATACTGGTCTGATCCACTAATTCCAGCGTTTGCTCCCATTTTTTATCCTCATAAACATAGACCGTTAGCACAGGGCCGAACAATTCCTCAACCATTGTCACATAATCCGGTTTTCCGGCGACAATCACCGTCGGTTCGATGAAATAACCCACGCTCTTGTCATAGGACCCACCGGCAATGATCTCGGCATCCTTTGATTTTTTTGCCCGGTCAATATAGCCCGCCAGTTTATCAAAAGATTTCTCATCGATGACGGCATTGATAAAATTGCCAAAATCCTCGGTGCCGCCCATTTTGAAGGAGGCAAGGTCGGCCTGTACACGCTTTTTAATTTTTGTCCATAAAGATTTCGGAACATAAGCCCTGGATGCGGCCGAACATTTCTGGCCCTGGTATTCAAAAGCTCCCCGGGTCAATGCCGTAGCAGCTACATCCACATCGGCAGACGGATGGACCAGAATAAAGTCTTTTCCACCGGTTTCACCCACAATGCGTGGATAAGATTTATAACGATGGATGTTTTCCCCGATTGTTTTCCAGATATCCTGGAATACGCCTGTGGAACCGGTAAAGTGGATTCCTGCAAACTCAGGGTGTTTGAAAATGACATCACCCGCATCCGGGCCTGAAACATAAACCAGATTGATCACGCCATCGGGCAATCCCGCTTCCCGGAAGATCTGCATCAGCACATTCGCGGAGTAGATCTGGGTATTGGAAGGTTTCCAGACCACCACATTTCCCATCATGGCCACCGAGGTGGGGAGATTCCCTGCAATTGCCGTAAAATTGAACGGAGTGAGGGCGAATACAAATCCTTCCAGCGGACGCTGTTCCACCCGGTTCCAGACACCACGGGGTGAAACCGGAGGCTGTTGACTGTATATTTCGCTCATATACTGCACGTTGAATCTCAGGAAGTCAATAATTTCACAAGCTGAATCAATCTCTGCCTGATAAGCGTTTTTTGATTGTCCCAGCATGGTGGCCGCATTCAGCTTATAGCGCCATGGACCGGCGATCAGGTCTGCTGCTTTCAGGAAAATGGAAGCACGCTGTTCCCAGGAAAGGGCTTCCCATCCGGCTTTGGCCGCCAGGGCCGCATCGATGGCTTCCTTGATATGTTTTTTAGCACCCTGATGGTAATATCCAAGTATATGCTGATGGTCATGAGGTGGGCGCATGGCCACCTTTTTGTCAGTGCGCACTTCCTGTCCGCCAATATACATGGGTACATCGATTTCCTGGCTACGGGCGGCCTTGATCGCATCCTGCAGCAATTGTCTTTCCGGACTCCCCGGCGCATATCCATAGACCGGTTCATTCACCGGATCTGGGACATTAAAAAAACCTTTCGACATTATTTATATAAGTTTTGTGGGTAAATATTCTATATGCAAAGTTATTAAAACTATAAGCCATATCCAAAAAAAGCTTAGTTTTGTGAAAGCACTATTTATGGTTCGGAAATTGCTTGACTTTGGTTTTTGAGCATTTCATTATGGATACTTTTCGATTGAATATTTTTGCGGTTCCGGTTAAATCTCCAGCTCTTTTAATTGGCGTAGTGCTAATATTGCTATCTCCAGTGGCTTATGGGCAGAGCCGAAGCCTGAGCGATCGTTTTCCTGCCAACAGGTGGTCTGTGGAAGCGCAGGTCGGTGCTGGCACCCCATTTAGTAATGGAAAATATGTTTCGGACATGGGTGACACCAGTACGATCTATAACCTGAGCTTTCCCAGTTTCTCGGTCGGCCTGAGGTATATGTTTTCCCGTACAGTTGGGGTGCGTTCGTCATATATTCATCACCATTTTGCCAAATCAAGTGAAAAGCTGAGGATACACACCTATGCAATAGAGGGAGTTTATAGTTTCTCCAGCTTTTTTCCGGAGGGCCGCATTTCCCGTCCCAGAGAATGGAATGTGCTGGCACATGCGGGAGGAGCTTATTCTTTTGGAATCTATTACAACTCTTCTGGGGGACGGGACCGGATTATTACCGGTTTGCTTGGTTCGACCCTGCAATACAGGCCCTTTTCTTCCCTTGCTTTCACTTTTGACCTGACTGCGCAGTTCAATTCTTTTCAGGATAAACCAATCGCTCCCAATGTGGATGCCGCATCCGCAGCAAGGTCCTCATTGATCGGAAGATTATTTAAACCAACCGTTTTCCTGTATCCTTCCGTAGGTGCCCAGTTTTATTTTGGAAAATCGCGTCAGCATGTGGATTGGAGATAATGTTGATGGAAGATGGCACCTGATCGCAAAAAGATAAATGGAAACAGCATGAAAAAACCGGATATATCATTCATTCAGGGAGGTAAGGCCAAGGACCACCGCGGTCAGATCCGTTTCGTGAATGATTTTGATATGGAGCAGGTGAGGCGTTTTTACCTGATCCGGAATGCAGACACCGAACTGGTCCGGGGCTGGAGGGCACACCGTATCGAGCAACGGTGGTTCTATGTACTTTCAGGCAGCTTTTCGGTCGCTATCGTAAAAATTAATGATTGGGATCAACCTGCCAGAGACCTTCCGGTGGAGCGCAGGACCCTTGCCGCCGATCAGCAGGAACTGCTGCATGTGCCTGCGGGTTATGGTACGGCCTTCCGGGCCCTGTCCCCGGACAGCGAAATGCTGGTCTTTGCGGATTATGGAATAGATCACGCCCCAATGGACAATTATACCTATACTCCGGATTATTTTTTTGATGGACTATGAATTCGTCGGCCAAATTGTTTTCTGCCCGGGATTTCACCTGCTATGTCCTGAGTGAACGTGCCCTGACCCTGGATTTCGGCACAACCATCCATCCGGAAACTTCTCGGAGAATCACCGGTTTTTACCATCTCCTGAATATAAATCCTTTTCCGGGCTTGCTGTCATCTGTACCTGCCTATACCAGCCTGACGGTCTTTTATGATCCTGTGATGGTGCTGGATAGCCTGGAAATGAAAGGAAGAACTCCACAGGAACGTGTAATCCGGTATCTGGAGTCACTTCAAACCGGGACATTAGCCGCTGATCCGGGCAAGGCAACAGTTACCGGCCCGGGCACAGTTCCGGAGGATGCCGGATCAACCGAATCCCGGACTGTCCGCATTCCTGTTTTTTATGGCGGTGAATATGGGCCGGATCTCGGAGATGTGGCTTCCGTCTGCGGACTTAGCCCGCAGGAAGTCATCCGGATACACAGTGGGCAGGTTTATGAGGTGAGCATGATCGGATTTATGCCGGGATTTACCTATCTTTCCGGTTTGCCGGATGGGTTGGCCTGTCCTCGCAAACAGATCCCGCAACAGACCGTTCCGGCGGGTTCGGTCGGTATTGCCGGGGCACAAACCGGCATTTATTCGCTGGACACGCCCGGGGGCTGGCAGATTATAGGCCGGATTTCGCTGAAACTTTTTGATCCGGAGCGGATGCCTCCCGTATTGTTGAAAATAGGGGATAGGGTCCGATTTATAGACACAAAACCGCCGCTGAATATGGAATTACCACTAAACACAGAACCACCGGTTCAAATGGATTGATTTTGCTTTCAAGGAGATGGGTATCAAGTTTATAAAGGCTGGTATTTTGACCACCATACAGGATAGGGGACGCTGGGAGCATCTGGCAGATGGTGTGCCTGCCTCAGGTGCAATGGATGAACTGTCTGCCAGGATAGCGAATATCGCCCTCGGCAATCCCCAGAATGACGCAGTACTGGAATTTACGCAGGCCAATATCATATTTGAAACACAGGCGGATTTGTTGCTGGCATTCTCCGGGGCCGGTAGTGTCCGCACGGATACACTTGAATTACCCATGAACACTCCTGTGTTTATACCTTCCGGCACATCTATCCGGATACTGGATCATGGAGCGGGGTGCCGGACGTATCTGGCCGTTGCCGGAGGTTGGGATGTCCCGGAAGTGATGGGTAGCCGAAGTACCTGCCTGATAGCCGGATTTGGCGGATTTCAGGGTCGTGCGCTCCGTACGGGCGATATATTGCAAGCCCACACCTTTATTTCCGCAGTGAGCAACCACTTCTGGAAACAATTGGAGGGTCATACCATTAAATTTCCCAATTGGTCGGTTGCCAGACAATTGTTTTTACCTGCCGGAGATGACTTTTCTGTCCGGATCGTAAAAGGCAGGGAACAGGACTGGTTTACTGCTGCGTCCTGGAAACGGATGCTGAACGGCGCTTACTCAATTTCCAAGATCGGGAATCGGATCGGTCAGGTGCTGGAAGGTCCGGTGATGGAAAGAGTGCATCGGCGGGAACTGGTGTCCACCGCAGTGACGGCCGGCACGCTGCAAGTCACCAACGATGGAAGCTTGATTTTGCTGATGAGCGATTGTCAGACGACGGGTGGTTATCCCCGGATTGCACAGGTTGCCGCCGTGGATCTGCCGTTGTGTGCACAAATGCGTCCTGGGGAGACCATTTCTTTCAAGGAAGTAAGTGCAATGGAAGCTGAAAAACTCTATATTTACCGGGAAAAGGAACTGAATAAGCTACAAATAGCGATTCATGAGTTTTATCGATCTGAATTGTGATATGGGCGAATTGCCAGGCAGCTCCGGTATGGAGCTGGATGCTGCCCTGATGCCCTATATTTCTTCTGCCAATATTGCCTGCGGTTATCATGCCGGAAACGAAAACCAAATGTATCACACTGCCCAGTTGGCTGTCCGGCATGGGGTTGCCATTGGCGCTCATCCTGGTTTAGCTGACAAAGAAGGTTTCGGAAGGATAGAGCGGGCGATCACTCCGGAGGAGGTATATCAATTGATGTTGTACCAGATCGGTGCGCTTGGCGGCATTGTCAGGGGATTGAAAAGCAGGATGCATCATGTGAAACCGCATGGGGCGCTTTATCATTTGGCTTCCCGGGATCGCGGACTGGCAGATGCAATTGCACGGGCCGTCGCTGATTTTGATGCTTCGTTGCTTTTATATGGATTGCCGGGCAGCCAGCTCGAACTGGCTGCCGCGGCGAAGGATCTGCATTTTGTCCGGGAAGGATTTGCCGACAGGCGCTATCTGGACAACGGAGGACTGGTGCCCAGGGGTCAGGAAAATGCAATGATCAGGGATCCCGCAGAAATGATCGCGCAGGCCACCTCAATGGCAAAACAACGAAAAGTGGACAGTCTGTGTGTCCACGGAGATGGTGAAGAGGCCCTGATGTTTGTGAAAACACTGTATTCCGCACTTAAAAAATGCAATATCACGATCAGATCTGCCGGCGGAACAGTGAGTTAGCTCATATGACAATGAAACCAATTTGATAAACCGTAGCCTGAGTAAACATGCGTAAATACAATTGGAACGCCCTTCTGGGGGCCGCCTTTCTGATGGCCATGTCGGCCATTGGTCCCGGTTTTCTGACACAGACAGCCTTATTTACCTCGCAGTTTGGAGCCAGTTTCGGTTTCATTATTCTGCTTTCTATTCTGATCGATCTGATTGCCCAACTGAATATCTGGAGAGTGATCACCATGGCAGACCGTCCGGCACAGGAGGTTGCCAATAAGCTATTGCCCGGATTGGGGTATGTGATCGCAACCCTGGTTTTTCTGGGCGGTCTGGCATTCAATATAGGCAATATCGCCGGTGCCGGACTTGGATTGAATGTATTGCTGGGCTGGAATGTGACCGTTGGGGCGATGCTCAGTGCGGTGATCGCCATCGGGATTTTTCTGTATAAGGAAGCCGGAAAGGCTATGGATCTGTTTGCCAAAATACTGGGCCTGATGATGATCGGCCTCACAGTATTCATCCTGATAAAAAGCCAGCCTCCTCTTGCAGAGGCAGCACTCCGCACCGTCTCACCCACGGTTTTTAGTTTTTCGGCCTTACTGACCATTGT
>JBEBWT010000014.1:0-55257 GCA_040392005.1 Parapedobacter defluvii | reverse complement strand
AAATTTTCCCATAATTGTGTTTTTATTTATGAATTAGGATATAGTTACGTGCCAAAATTAAAGTTACGTGCCAATTCAAACATACAAAAAATCCTGTAATTTTTTTGGTAGCATAAAAAATTTACAACCAATACTTCTTAGCGATTTAAGCCGACTTGTTCAATTCAGCGACTTGAATGGTGCTTTGCATAAATATCCAGGCTGATAAACCGACCGTTCTTCATTTCGCATTCTTTCATGGTCCCCTCGTGCTGAAAGTCAAGTTTAGCCATTGCGTTTTTACAATTTGTATTGTCTGACTCGACAAAACCTTCGATTCTGTGAAGCCCAAGTCTGTCAAAACCATAGTCACAGATCAAGGGCATCGCTTCTTTCATGATGCCCTGTCCCCAAAAACCGGGTATCAACCAAAATCCGATTTCTGCCTTTCTGTGTTCTTTGCTCAAACTACTCAGTCCACCTGCACCATAGAATGTTTTGTCATCCAATGAACAAACGGCAAACCAGATGCCCGTTCCGTTTTTTTCAAGATCCGCAAACCAGGTCATTTGTTCTTTTGTCGCTTCTAAGGTATGAAAGCTCACGCCGTAATATTTGATGACATCCGGGTGAGAAAGTCCCTTGAAAACATCATCAATGTCGCCGGCAACAACCGGTCTGAGTAAAAGTCTGTCGGTTAGTATTTTTTTATCCCTCATATTCAACTGCCCTATTTATTTTTTGGATGTCCGCATTGTTTTGGATGTCCGCATTGTTTTGATTTTATGGCTTCCTGTTTATTAATTTCTATATATCGTGATATCTTACCGTTTAGACTTCATAAATCATCAGGTTCGGGCAGTTTGTCAAGAGATGTCATATTCAATGTTAAAGACTTTGTCCAATTGTTTCCCGTTTACAGATTTCGGCGTTGTCTTTACCAACGCATTTCTCAACCAGACTGCTACGCTGTTTTCAAAGTGAGCAACTTTACCGATTTTCCAACTTGTGTTTACAATGAAATGTGCTTTTTTCATTCGCAGTTTTTCGTATCGATCAAATACTTCTTCAACGCTGTTTCTTTGTCCGAATAACCTGCCAATTACATAAGCATCTTCCACCGCCTGACAAGCTCCCTGTCCCATATTGGGGGTGGTGGCGTGAGCAGCATCGCCTATTAAACACACTTTTCCGTTTTGCCATTTTGGTATGGGTTGCAGGTCTATGATATCGCTGAAAATAATTTGCTCTTTTGGTGTTTCTGAAATGATTTGCAAAACTTCAGGGTGAAAATTATTAAATAATTCTATGATGCCCGCACTCTTCTTCATCAGCATTTCGTTAATCACAGCATACCAATACACTTTTTTGTCACTGATTTTCACAAAGCCAAAACGTTTGCCTCTTCCCCACACTTCAAATGCTTCGTGATTGTATTTTGAAGTCCAATCAAATTCGCTGACTCCACGCCAGCACCTTTGTTTGGTGTCTCTGATAGTTCCTGTTCCAAACAACTGATTTCTTACGACTGATTTTATGCCGTCTGCACCAATTACAACTTCGCTATTTACGGTCGTCCCGTCCTCAAAATTCAGTTTAAAATTGTTGTCTTTTTCAATTTTCAGAAGTCGTTTTGATAATCGAATGTTTTCGAAACCGATTTCGTCAGCTAATATTTTTTGCAGATCAGCCCGATGAATAGCTACGTTATACACTCCGTATTTACTTTCGAACTTGTCAAGTCTTGCATCGGAAAGTGTGTTGAGTCGTGTGTCTGTAAGTTTGATATTGGAAATTTTACGCCCTGCATTTTCAATTTTATGACGAATACCGAGTTTGTCAAAAACTTGCATCGCATTATTTGCCATAACAATTCCCGCACCAACAGGTTTAATTTCCGCTGCACTTTCATAAACCATTAACTCTTGCCCGCTCTGCTTTAAAGCTAAGGCTGTTGTCAAGCCGCCTATTCCGCCGCCTATAATTGCTATTTTTGTTTTTTCCATCTAAATGTTTTTTCTGCAAACTCTACTGCTGCAAAATGCATATTAAGGTTGATTACATTATTTGTTCCAGCGCGATCATGGTTAAGTGAGCAAAAAAATGTGCGATAAATGCACTTTCAAGTCCTTGTTTCCAATAGGCATAACCGCAAAGTAATCCACCGATACTATTGCCAAGTATGATGTATGCGTAAGTAGCCAACGTTGGTTCACTCACAATCTGGAATACGTACGGCAAATGTCCCAAAGCGAATAACAGGGAAGTCAGCACAATAGCTATCCAATAAACGGTTTTTGTTTGCTTTTTTACGATTTTGAATAGCAACCAAACAAACAGGCTCATTAACCCGAAACGAGTAAGTAATTCTTCAAAAAAACCACCATAGAGGAGTTTGGTAAAAATATGGAGGTTTGCCTGATTATTTGGATCCGTTAAGGCGATCGGCAAATACGGGGCGAAAAGTTTTGCTATACAAACAATCAGAACGCCCGACAACATTCCCAAAATTACTCCTTGTTTTATGATACTTCTCAAAGAAAAAGAGGTTCTGCCGGGTCTGCTGAGTATTTTCTCAAAAACAGGAAGCCGAAAACCAACTTTGTCATATACCAAAATACCAACTGTGACCATGATGGTTAAGAGCAGTGCAGGGTTAATCAGAACGAGTAATTTCAATGCCTGAAAAGAAAATTTTTGAGTAACTTCTTTGGGTAATTTGTCAAGTGGCAAATCTGAAAACAGTAACGAAACAATGCCAATAAGTCCTATTGCCATTAATGTAACCCAAAGTTTTATTTTAAATTTTTTCACTTCAACTTTCTTGATGCTTTGTTCCTTTCCACTCAAAAAGGATTTTCCATATTGTAAAATTACCGTTTTTTTGTTTTCAAATAATATCGTAATATTGCGATTATAAAATATTAGACCATGGGACTCACAAAATCAGAAATATTTACGGACGAACAGAACAGATTGGCTTCGTTGTTTAAGGTTTTAGGGCATCCTGCAAGGGTTGCTATTCTTCAATATATCATCAATGAGAAAGCCTGTATCTGTAATGATTTGGTTGATGAATTGGGATTGGCACAAGCGACAATTTCACAGCATTTAAAAGAGCTAAAGAATATAGGTATCATTCAGGGAACAATTGAGGGCAAATCCGTGTGCTATTGTATTGATGAAAATATTTGGAAAGAGATTCAGGCCGAATTGAATACTTTTTTCAATCAGGAAGTAAAACTCACCGGTTGTTGTCCTTAATATTTTTTGACCATTTTCTTTTGACATTTATTATCGTAATATTGCAATATAACATTAACATAACTTTCAAATCTTACTTTTATGAAGCTATCACAAATCAAAGAAATCCTGCCAACATTGTCCAATGTGGAATTTCAGTTAGAGAACGGAACATATGTTCCCGAACACTTTCACGTGACGGAAATAGGACAGATTACCAAACATTTTATTGATTGCGGTGGTGTAGTCCGTACAGAGAGCGCAGTAAACTTCCAGCTGTGGGATGCGGGCGACTACAACCACAGATTAAAGCCGGTCAAACTATTGCATATTATCAAGCTGTCCGAAGAAAAACTGGGTATGGAAGACACCGAAATTGAAGTGGAATACCAAAACGAAACGATTGGCAAATTCGACCTGGACTTTGACGGTCAGCATTTCATCCTAAAGAATAAACAGACGGCTTGCCTGGCAAGCGATGCCTGTGGTATTCCTGCGGAGAAACAAAAAGTGAACTTATCGGAGTTGAACAGCACCTGCTGTACCGCTGATTCGGGGTGTTGCTAAATACTATTCGGAATGTTGCTAAACACAAAAAACCAATCGTAATGTACAAGAATTTAGCTGAAACCATAAAAGGGATTATCAACGCCCAAACTATAAACGGGGAGCGCAAAACCAACCTGCAACCGCTGATAGATTTTATACAGCGAAAAGCAACCGGCAGAGAGGATATAAATCTTCATTTTATCTGTACCCATAATTCACGCAGAAGCCTTTTAGCTCAGGTATGGGCGCAGGTCGCAAGTGCGTATTTCAATATCCCTCACGTTCATTGTTATTCGGGCGGTACGGAAGAAACAGCACTATTCCCGAAAGTGGCTGAAACATTGGCCGATCAGGGTTTTACTGTTTTCAAGATTGCGGAAACCGACAATCCTGTATATGCCATAAAATACAGTGATAATGCTGTACCCATCATTGCTTTTTCCAAAAAATACAATAGTCCTTTCAATCCTGCATCGGCATTTGCAGCCATTATGACCTGCTCACAGGCAGACGGTGGGTGCCCGTTCATCATCGGAGCGGAAAAGAGAATCCCCATCACATTTGAAGACCCCAAGATTTCAGACAGCACTCCCGAACAGGCACAAGTATATGCGGAAAGGAGTTTGCAAATAGCAACGGAGATGTTCTATGTTTTTTCGATGATTAGACGTTAGCCGATGCAGCCGAAACTAAAATTTCTTGACCGTTACCTTACCCTATGGATATTCCTTGCCATGGCGACCGGGATAGGGTTAGGGCATTTCTTTCCAAACATTTCCAAAGCTACCGATGCCTTATCCGCAGGCACGACCAATATCCCTTTGGCAATAGGGCTTATATTGATGATGTACCCTCCATTGGCTAAGGTGGATTATTCATTGTTGCCCAAAGCACTTAAAGACACCAAAGTAATCGGCATATCTTTATTGCTGAATTGGGTTATCGGTACGGGGCTGATGTTTGGTTTAGCCGTTTTGTTCTTACGGAACGACCCCGATTATATGGCAGGTCTGATACTGATTGGTTTGGCAAGATGTATCGCAATGGTTATTGTATGGAGTGACCTGGCAAAAGGGAACAGGGAATATACGGCATTGTTGGTGGCATTGAACAGTATCTTTCAGATAATAACTTATAGTTTCTTTGTCTGGCTGTTCATTAACGTATTGCCCAACAAATTAGGCTTAGCTAATTTCAACGTAAGCGTATCCATTCAAGATGTAACCGAAAGTGTGATGATCTATTTGGGCATTCCTTTTCTCGCAGGTTTTATAAGCCGTTATACGCTTGTAAAGTCAAAAGGTATCGCATGGTATAATCGCAAATTCGTACCCCGGATATCGCCTATTACATTGTATGCTTTACTGTTTACCATTGTCTTGATGTTCAGTCTGAAAGGTGATAAGATATTGGAATTGCCAATGGATGTGGTAATAGTAGCCATACCCTTGATCATCTATTTCGTACTGATGTTTTTCGTGAGCTTCTTTATCAATAAATCCCTTAAAGTGCCTTACGATAAAAACGCATCCATTGCCTTTACCGCCACAGGCAACAATTTTGAACTGGCAATAGCCGTGTCCATTGCTGTATTCGGCATCCATTCACCCCAGGCATTTGTGGGCGTTATCGGTCCACTGGTAGAAGTGCCTGTGCTGATACTGTTGGTGAGGGTGAGCCTGTGGTTAAAAACAAAGATGTATAAATCATAAATCACCATTACTCGTTTTTGGGGAGAAAATCTCAATCTGTCGAGCAGTGGCTCATTGAATTTGGGTGAGTTTCAGCGAAAGCTATAAAACGAAAAACAGCCTTCTAATATATTAGAAGGCTGTTTTTGAATCTTGCTGACTCTCTTTGGAGTATCCCAGTAGCCCGTAGGGGAATCGAACCCCTGTTTCCAGAATGAAAATCTGGCGTCCTAACCCCTAGACGAACGGGCCAAAATTTATTCCCAAAAATCAGCAAAAAATTGCTTCACTATTTTCGGGTGGGCAAATATAGGCAGGCAATCCTATCTTTCAAAATAAAATTTAAAAAAACTGCCCCAGGAAATGCTGAAATACCCAGGGATGCAGGATCAGGGTGGCCACAACCCCCACCAGGGCTCCGTAAAAGTGGGCATCGTGGTTGATGCTGTCGCGTGCATTCCTGGCTGCCCAGGCGCAATAGACCAGAAAGAGAATGCCAAACAGCCAGGCCGGCATAGGGATAATGAGAAATACTCCCAGCATGGTTTTGGGCTGAAAAAGGATATAAGAAAACAATACGGCACAGATCGCTCCCGAAGCACCCAGACTGCGGTAGACCGGATTGTTTTTGTGTTTGACAAGGGTAGTCACATCACTCAGCACCAGGCCCAGCACATAGATCAAGGCAAATTGCAGATGCCCCCAGGCACTTATACCGACCAGCATGGCCTCCAAGGAAAAGCCAAAGAAATAAAAGGTAATCATGTTGAACAGCAAATGCCCCCAGTCCCGGTGCACCACGCCACTGGTCAGAATGGTATAGATGCCTTTGCCCCGGTGTACGCTGTAAGGATGCAGCATGAATTTCCCCAGAAGATCGTGGTTGGAGAATGCATAAATACTGGTCACGATGGTAAATGCAAAAATGATGCTGGCAACGGGGGTGTGGATAAGATAATCGAGCATGGGCAATAGTGAATAATAGTGGGCAATTGAATAAAATGGAATTTGACTGCCGAAAATAAGAAAAAATCCTGGTGAATCCTTAGCTTTGCTTGCTCAATACGGAAAATACGGAAAAAATTGGAAAGCATACAGCTACTCACCCCGCAACACTGGAAGGATTACGAACTCATCGATTGCGGTGATTTCGAGAAATTGGAACGCTTTGGCGAGGTGATCCTAATCCGCCCGGAACCGCAGGCGGTCTGGCCGAAGGCATTGCCCGAAGGTGAATGGGCCAAACGGCACCACATCCGCTTCAGGGGGCGTTCTGCCACCAGCGGGGAATGGATCAAGAAGCAACCCCGCCTGGAGGACCGCTGGCAGATCGGCTACAAAAATGAGCAGGTAGCCATCCGTTTCCGCCTAGGCCTGACCTCTTTCAAGCATGTGGGAATCTTCCCGGAGCAGGCCGTGAACTGGGATTATATTACTGAGAAAGTGCAGGCCTTTTCTGCTGAAAAACCAAAGGTACTCAACCTTTTTGCATATACCGGAGGGGCTTCACTGGCTGCACGGGCCGCTGGGGCGGATGTGACCCATGTGGATTCTATCAAACAGGTAGTGACCTGGGCCAATGAAAACCAGGAGCTTTCCGGTCTGACGGATATCCGCTGGGTGGTGGAGGATGCCCTGAAATTTGTCAAGCGCGAATTGAAACGGGGCAATAAATATCAGGGAATCATTCTGGATCCACCGGCCTATGGTCACGGGCCAAAAGGAGAGAAATGGAAGCTGGAGGATCACATTATGGAAATGATGCGGGAGGTGGTGCAGCTCCTGGACCCACGGGAGCATTTTCTGATCCTCAACACCTATTCACTGGGTTTTTCATCGGTTATTGTAGAGAATCTGATCAAAACCGCCTACCCACTGGTCCAGAACCTGGAGACCGGGGAGTTGTATCTGCAAGCCACCGAAGGCAGCAAGCTGCCGCTGGGGGTATTTGGAAAATTCTGTAAACATGTCAAATAATAAGGGTAACATCTATACCCTTCCTTTTATTTTACTGTGCCTGAGCTCGATGCTGTTTTCGACCAGTTTCAATATGCTGATTCCGGAGTTGCCGGATTACCTCAGCAGTCTGGGCGGGGCCGAATACAAGGGTTTGATCATTGCTTTGTTTACCCTGACAGCGGGGATTGCCCGGCCTTTTAGCGGAAAACTCACAGACACGGTGGGACGTGTCCCGGTGATGGCCATCGGCTCACTGGTGTGCGTGATCTGCGGCATCCTTTACCCGATTCTGAGCAGTGTGTCCGGTTTTTTGCTGCTGCGCCTCATCCACGGATTTTCGACAGGTTTCAAGCCTACTGCCACGGCGGCATATATCGCAGACATTATTCCACAGGAGAGGTGGGGCGAAGCATTGGGCATGCATGGGCTGGCTTTCAGTCTGGGGATGGCCATCGGGCCGGCCATCGGCAGCAGTATCACCCAGCTCACCTCCATCAACGGATTGTTTTATACTTCGTCGGCGATTGCTTTGATTTCGGTCGTGATCCTGCTCAATATGAAAGAAACGCTCACCACCGTCAAGCCCTGGTCCGGCTCGCTGCTGCGGATTTCCCGGCATGACATCATTGATCTCCGCGTATTTCCAGCGGCTCTGGTCACGCTACTCTATTACCTGACCTATGGAGTGATCCTCACGCTGATCCCGGACTGGACCGGACATATAGGGATTGCCAATAAGGGCCTCTTCTTTGTGGCCTACACCCTCTCCTCACTGGCAGTGCGCTTTCTGGCAGGCAGGGTGTCGGACACCCACGGTCGGCTACCGGTGGTGAAGGCGGGTTTGGTTCTGCTGCTCGTGGCCATGACTGTACTGGGATTTGGCAAGAATCTGATCTGGCTACTTTCGGGGGCAGCCCTGTACGGAGTGGCTACCGGGATCATTTCACCCGCGCTGAATGCCTGGACCATCGATCTCAGCAATCCCAGTTACCGGGGCAAGGCCCTGGCTACCATGTACATTGCGCTGGAAGCCGGGATCGGCATGGGGGCGCTTTTCTCAGGCTGGATCTATTACGACACTGTGGCCAGAATCCCTTATATCATGCAGGGAACGGGCATAGGGATCATCATCGCCCTTATTTATATTACGGTTTGGGAAAAAAGAAAACTTCGTGATGTGGGGCCTGCCCGATAAAAAATACCGGCCCGATTACTGCATGTCGAACAGATGTTTCTCAGCATGGTAGGATGATCGCACCAGCGGGCCGCTTTCCACATACCGGAAGCCCATTTCCAGGCCGATTTCCTGATAATATTTGAATTGCTGGGGTGTGATCCATTCCACGACCGGATGGTGTGCTTTGGTAGGCTGCAGGTATTGGCCCAGAGTCAGCACATGCACTCCCACATTATAAAGGTCCTGCATGGCTTCCACTACATCCTCCTCGGTTTCACCAAAACCCAGCATGATTCCGGACTTGGTGCGCAGGCCGTATTCGGAAATCCGGCGCAGACATTCCAGACTGCGGTCGTATTTGGCCTGGATCCGCACTTCCCGGGTCAGGCGCCGGACGGTTTCCAGGTTGTGGGACACCACTTCGGGGCGTACTTCCAGCACCCGCTCCAGATTTTCCCACTGCCCCCTGAAATCGGGGATCAATGTTTCCAATGTCGTGCCGGGGCTTTCCCTGCGGATGGCCCGGATGGTCTCGGCCCAGATGGTCGAGCCTCCGTCCTTCAGGTCATCCCGATCGACCGATGTGATCACGCAATGCTTGACTTCCATCAATTTTACGGATTGGGCGACACGGTTGGGTTCATCCAGATCAACGGCCAGCGGCCTGCCGGTCGCCACCGCACAAAAGGAACAGGACCTGGTACAGATATTCCCCAGAATCATAAAGGTAGCCGTCCCCGCCCCCCAGCATTCGCCCATATTCGGACAATTTCCGCTCTCACAGATCGTATGCAGCTTGTGTTCATCGACCAAACCTCTGACATGCCTATATTCCTTGCCCACAGGCAATTTCACACGCAACCAATCGGGTTTACGCTGTCTTTGCTCCACAGGTATAACCGGTAATTCAATCATAGGAACAAAGATAGGTAATAAAACCGAATTTGTTTAACCCAGATTCCGAAGGGAATAAATAATGGAATATCCCCTATTTGCGAAGGGAATAAATAATGGAATATTCCCTGACCGCCAGGGTATCGGTGAGCTTCAGGTACTTGATCACTTCATCGTCAAATTCGTTAAACAGCAAACCCTTTTGATGCACCACTCCCAGATCGGCTGCGATCCCGGAGTAACTGTTCAGTACATAGGCAAATGCAGAGACCTTCAACACTTTATAATTACCGTGGGCTACCCGCACTTCACGGGTGGGGCGCATGCCATCCATCAAAATGCCCCCCAATTTGTCAGTATATTCCAGCATACTATGGAAGTAGCCCAGGGAATTGTCCGTCGGTGGGCTTTGAGGATTGACAAGGTAGGAATCGCGGGAAAAAAACAAAAAACGTGTGCCTTTACGCTCAATATCAAACAGCATTCCCTGGTTTTCCCCGTGGTGGAAGCGGGCCTGCAATTCACTTTCAAATCGCAATCCGGCCTCCTGCCCCCCCTGCTGAAAGGGGGTTTCAAATAATTCCTCCATCGCCTCTTTCTCTGCAAAAGCCTGTATCACGGATTTATCCTTGATCTCCGAATTATTTGAAAACAGACGGGTATCTGCCCGCAACTCCCAGCGTTCAGCCAGCAGATCCACCGGAAACTCTTTGGGGATTTCGACCTTTTCTTCCTTTTTACAGGCAGAAAAAAGCAGAAAAACAGGCAGGAAACTGACAAATAATCGTAATAAACACTTCATTCTCGGGTCTTTTCAAGATTCCGCCGATAAACCGGCCGGAAAGAGTTCCACCGCAAAAAATGAGCCACAATTCTCTATTGCACTACCTTATTGGCACAGGCCGAACTGGCAAAGGCTTCCGGTTTGGCCTTGAACACAAAGCCCATACTCAGAATATAGCCCATCGCATCGCTCAAGGCCTGATTGGACTTGAACATGGGGTTGGTATTGATATCGGCATGCACCTCCAGCTCCACGTCATAACGATCCAGGGTGTCACAGAGCGCATAGGCAATCTCGATGGAACGCTGCACTTCAGCCAGCATCCGTTCTTTGATCGTCATGCGCACGGTAGTCCGATCCTGATGGATAAACATAAAGGCTCCTTTCTTTTCCCGGACGAAAACAATGACGGTGGCAAAATCGGTACTGGCTCCCTTGACCTGCGAATCGGTACCGATACAGACTTTGAGTTTGTTGCCGATCAGGTATTCCCGCTGAATAGCGTGGGTCACTTCATTGAGGATGGGTCGGCGTATGGGTTCGCCACTAAATTTTTTCCAGTTGGTCATGGTGCGGTCCGTTTTGGATTTCTCCCTAAAGATACCGCTAAAACATGCTTACATCCAACAACTTAAGCTTAGGTTTTTATTAACAATCCGTTAATTTTCAACATCACCATCCGCCTTCTCCCCGTAGGCCAGGTCTCCGGCATCGCCCAACCCGGGCACAATATAGGCTTTACTGGTCAGCTCGCTGTCTATATCGCCTACCCAGATCCGGGCCTGCGGCAGGAAAGCCTTTACATGCGCAATGCCTTCTTCCGAAGCGATGACAGCCGCAATGTGCAGTTCTTTTACCTTGTATTTGTCCAGCAGCTCCTTGCAGGAAAGCACCATGCTCCGGCCGGTTCCCAACATGGGATCTACCACGATCAGCACTTTCCCGCTCAGATCGGGGGTGGTGACGTACTCCTTATGGATCTCAAAAGCCCCGCTCTTCCTGACTTTCCGGTAGGCCCCCACAAAGGCCGCATCGGCCCGGTCAAACACATTCATAAAGCCCTGGTGCATGGGGATTCCGGCCCGCAGAATGGTGGCGATCACCGGCTGTTCCTTCAACATAGCAGTATTGGCCTGCCCCAGCGAGGTTTCAATTTCCACCTGTTCGTAAGCCAGGGTCTTGCTGATCTCATAGGCCAGCAGCTCACCGATACGCTCCAGATTCCGGCGAAAGCGGAGCCGGTCCCGCTGGATATCCACATGCCGCAATTCGACCAGATAGTCATTGGCGATGCTGGGGTGATCTGTCAATACATATACCATAGGGTAAATGTACTGGATTTTCTGCAATTTTTAATGTATTTTTGTATTTGTTGTTTTCCGCTTAAAATTCCCATGAAATTTGAACTAACTTCCGAATACGCACCGACCGGGGACCAGCCCGAAGCCATCCGCCAACTGGTCGGAGGAGTGAATGCCGGTGAAAATTATCAGACTTTGCTGGGGGTGACCGGATCTGGAAAAACGTTTACCATGGCCAATGTCATTGCGGAAACACAGCGGCCCACCCTTATACTCAGCCACAACAAGACGCTGGCGGCCCAGCTTTACGGGGAATTCAAACAGTTTTTTCCGGAAAATGCAGTGAATTACTTTGTCTCCTATTACGATTATTATCAGCCGGAGGCTTTCATCGCTTCCACCAATACATATATAGAAAAGGATCTGGCCATCAATGAGGAGATTGAGAAACTGAGGCTGCGCACCACCTCGGCCCTGATGTCGGGCCGCCGCGATGTGATTGTAGTGTCTTCAGTATCCTGCATTTATGGTATGGGCAATCCGGAAGATTTCTCCCGTTCGATCTTCCGTTTTGCAGTCGGCACGGTGATCAGCCGCAATGCTTTTCTGCACAGGCTGGTCGAGATTCTCTACGCTAGGACTACGGTGGATTTCAAACGGGGTACCTTCCGGGTGAAGGGGGATACGGTGGATGTTTTCCCCGCCTATATGGACGAGGCTTACCGCATTTCATTTTTTGGGGATGAAATTGACGAATTGAGTGTGATCGATCCCATTTCCGGGGCCACACTGGAACGTATGGAAGATATGGCCCTGTTTCCTGCCAATCTCTTTGTGACACCAAAAGAAAAATTCACACAGTCCATATGGGCCATCGGGGAAGAACTGGAAATGCGCAAGGAACAGTTGCTGCTCAACGGGCAGGCACTCGAAGCGAAACGATTGGAAGAAAGGGTCAATTACGATCTGGAAATGATGCGGGAACTGGGCTATTGCAGCGGGATCGAGAATTATTCCAGGTTTTTTGACGGCCGTTCGCCCGGAATGAGGCCCTTCTGTCTGCTGGATTATTTTCCGGAGGACTACCTACTGATGATCGACGAGAGCCATGTGACCCTTCCCCAGATCCGGGCCATGTATGGAGGGGACCGTTCCCGGAAACTATCCCTGGTCGAGTATGGGTTCCGCCTGCCGGCCGCACTGGACAACCGGCCGCTCAATTTTTCGGAATTTGAATCCATGACCAATCAGACGATTTACGTCAGTGCTACTCCGGGTGACTATGAATTGCAACAGACCGAAGGGGTGTTTGTGGAGCAGGTGATCCGGCCTACCGGTCTGGTGGATCCTTCCATCGAGATCCGCCCGCTGGGCAATCAGGTGGACGATCTGCTGGAAGAAGTGGATACGGTGGTGAAGGAGGGCGGACGAGTGCTGGTCACTACATTGACCAAGCGCATGAGTGAAGAGCTCACCAAATACATGGCCCGGCTGGGTATCAAGGTTCGCTATATACATTCGGAAGTCAAAACCCTGGAACGGGTGGAGATCCTGAGGGATCTCCGGCTCGGTGTGTTTGATGTCCTGGTGGGGATCAACCTGCTCCGGGAGGGTCTGGATCTGCCGGAGGTCACCCTGGTGGCCATTCTGGATGCGGACAAGGAAGGTTTTCTGCGCTCGTCACGCGCCCTGATACAGACCATCGGACGGGCGGCCCGGAATGACCGTGGCCGGGTCATTATGTATGCCGACAAAATGACTGACAGCATGCGGGATACCATTGAGGAGACTAACCGCCGCCGGGAGAAGCAAATAAAGTACAATGAGGAACACGGGATCACGCCGCGCACGGTGGGCAAATCCAGGGAATCCATTATGGAGCAGACCTCCGTGGCCAATTACCGGAAAGGTGGAGAACCCAAAGCCTATATGGAACCAGATGCCTCACAGGCCGTACTGAATGATCCGGTGATGCAATACATGAGTAAGCCCCAGCTCAAGAAAGCCATTGAAAAAGTCCGCAAAGACATGGAGCGGGCAGCCAGGGACCTGGATTTCCTGCAAGCGGCCAAGCTGCGGGACGAACTCTTTGCGCTAGAAGATCTGCTGAAAGAAAATTTCGGTGCCTGATTATCCACGATAAAGCCGATATTTGCCAAGCAATACATGAAACGATAAACGCATGTCACTATCCGATTTTTTTCAAGCCGTGCCGCTCGCGCAATTCATCCCGGATGAAGGGTATTCCTCCGTGCAATTAGGTTCGCTGATCCAGATCCACCTCAAAGATGTTCCCGAACTCACCGGTCCGGAAAAACCGCATCTGGCCCTGTTCGGGGTGGATGATGATCGAAAAGCCATTGGTAACGAGGGCTGCACCGGTGGTGCGGACGCGGTTCGCAGACAATTATATAGTCTATATACCGGCGATTATCCGGTACGCATTGCCGATCTGGGAAATATTGCCGCCGGAGAGACGGTCAAAGACACCTATATTGCGGTCACCAGGGTCTGCGAGGAATTGATGAAGGCGGATATTATTCCGATCCTGATCGGAGGCGGACAGGACCTGACCTATGCCCAATACACCGCTTTCGAAGCCCTGGAGCGCAAGGTGGAAGTCGCCGTAGTCGATCCCCGTTTCGACCTGGATCAGCACAATACAGAACAGGCTCCCCTCAACTCACAGACCTTTCTCAACCACATCATCCTGCATGAACCGGATTTTCTGTTCAACATCAACAGCATAGGCTACCAAAGTTATTTTGTCAGCCGGGAATCGGTGGATCTCTATGAAAAACTGTATTTCAATACCACCCGGGTCGGGGAACTCGCCGGTAAGATCGAATTTGCCGAGCCGCTGGTACGCAGTGCGGATATGCTGAGTTTTGATGTTTCCGCCATTCGCTTTTCGGATGCACCGGCCAATGCCAATGTCACCCCAAACGGCCTATTCGGACAGGAAGCCTGCCAATTGTGCCGCTATGCGGGAATGAGCGATAAACTTGCTTCCATCGGTTTTTATGAGTACAATCCTACGCTGGATATACGCCGTCAGACCGCAAAGCTGCTGGCTCAAATGATCTGGTATTTCATAGATGGTTTTTACAACCGTAAAAATGATCTGCCCTTTGTACCGCAGACTGCCTATATTACCTACCGGGCCACGCTGGAGCATGAAGGCCACGAATTGACATTCGTAAAAAGCAAAAAAACAGACCGCTGGTGGATGCAGGTGCCTTATTTCGGGTCAAGATCCGTCAATGAACGTTATTATCTGGTCCCCTGCCGCTATGAGGATTATCAGCAGGCGCTTTCGGGGGAAATGCCGGATCTCTGGTGGCGCACACATCAGAAGTTGCAATAATTACCCGTTTGAAACGCAACTACATATTTGAACTGACCCGAGCAGAATATGACACCGTTCTAAGATCGCAAAATGCAACCTTAGAACAAGGAGGTTATTCCAAATACCCGCCTTTCGCCTTTGCCGAGTACGGATCGGGTATGAAATCGGGAGATCCCGCCATCATATCAGATAAGATACGATAAGTACGGCATAACCACCAATGATTCAAAAATTAAAAAAACAACAAAACTCTTTTATTTATGATTAATTTCATTTACCTTTGGTGAATTATCAATTAATATAATAATATAATGTTAGAAGGAACAGTAAAATTTTTTAATGCGACCAAAGGTTTCGGTTTCATTACACCCGTAAGCGGTGGTCAGGATGTATTCGTACACTCCTCAGGACTTATACATGATATTCGTGAAAACGATAGCGTGACATATGATGTTGAACAAGGACAAAAAGGCACCAATGCCACTAATGTGCGTGTTGCAAAATAACTAAGGCCACTATCAGCATTGATTTTTTCAATGTGCAATGTAGCAACGGACTAAACATCTGTTTGCTACATTTTTTTTTGTAAGTTTGTAGGTATGGAACTGTACCCGATCATCCTTTCTGTTGTCATCCTTTTGATTGCGGTTATCTTGTTTATCCGTAAAAATCAATCGGTGAATTCTGCTCCGGGGGCATCGGAACAGGAACTGATTGCCCTGAAGGGTCAAAAAGAGGAGCTGACCATTGCGCTGGCGCGGTCACAGCAGCAGGTGGAAAGCTTGACCGAAGAAAAGGAGCGGCTGAATGCCTTGTTCAAAGTGGAACAGCAACAACTTCGGGCGGAGCTGGATGAGGTACGCTCCCAGCATATGCAAGCCGAAAAATCCCTCGAAAGTGCCCGCTCTTATTTCAAATCGCAGTCCGAGCAGTTGCAGGCACAAAAAGACGATATTGAAAAGACCAAAAAGGAATTCAACCTTGAATTTCAGGCGCTGGCCAATAAAATCCTGGAAGAAAAAACACAGAAATTTACCGAAACCAATACCCGCAACCTGGATCAGATCCTCAATCCTTTGAAAGAAAAGATCAAAGCGTTTGAGGAAAAGGTGGATAAAACATACAAAGCAGAATCCGATGAACGCAATATTCTGAAAGGGGTGGTGGAGCAGTTGATGGAGCAGAGCCGGCATATCAAAGATGAAGCCAACAGCCTGACCCGGGCCCTGAGAGGGGACAGTAAGAAACAGGGCAACTGGGGAGAGGTGATCCTGGAACGTGTGCTGGAAAGGTCCGGTCTGACAAAAGATCAGGAATATCACTTACAGGCCTCCCTGCTGGACGAGGATGGACGGCGACTGCAACCGGATGCGATCATCCACCTGCCCGATAATAAGCACCTGGTGGTGGATTCCAAAGTATCGCTGGTGGCTTATGAACGCTGGGTGAATGCCGAGGAGGAGGACAGGGATCAGTTTGCGCGTCAGCATGTGCTATCCGTGGAAAACCATGTCAAAAGTCTGTCCGCAAAAAACTACCAGGAACTTTATCAGATCAACTCTCCGGATTTCGTACTGCTCTTCATGCCCATTGAGTCGGCATTCAGCATGTCGGTGACCTACAAGCCCGAGTTGTTTTCGGATGCCTGGGACCGCCGGGTGGTGATTGTGAGTCCATCGACTTTATTGGCGACCCTGCGGACGATTGCCAGCATCTGGAAACAGGAGCGCCAGACCCGGAATGTGCTGGAAATCGCCAAAGAGGCCGGCGCACTGTATGACAAGTTTGTAGGCTTTCTGGGGGATCTGGACAAGGTCGGTGCCCAATTGGAAAATGCACAAAAAGCACATTCAGAGGCCCGCAAAAAACTGGGGTCAGGCGCCGGAAATGTGATCCGGCGGGTTGAAAACCTGAAACGCCTGGGAGCCAAGGCCTCCAAGCAGATCGACAGTGACTCTTTGGAGGAATCTGAAGATAATGAACCTGAAATAAATTCCTGAAAAACAACCCTGGAATCTACTCCTGCAGACCGGCACTGATACCGTACAAGGGTATATTGGTCATCCACGTTTCTTCTTTGTAATCCGAAAGCGAAGTTCGTATGGCTGTTTGAGGATTATTCTTTTGGCAAAAAAGCCGGAAGCTGTTTGATTTTAAATTTTCTCCCGCTTTCACTTCGATTGGGATAATCTCATCCTTTTCCGTCTGCACCAAAAAATCAAGTTCGTATTTGCTGTTGTCGAACGTGTGGTAATAAACAGAGAGTGCTTCGTTCTGAACAAGTTGTTGAAAGACATATTGCTCTGCCAATGCACCTTTAAACTCGGAGAATATAGCATCGCCATCGGCAATGGTGCGGGCATTCAGCCGGGACATCGCCCCTAACAATCCAACGTCATTGTGGAAGAGCTTAAATGCTGACAATTCCTGATAGGCAACCAGCGGCAAAGCCGCTTTGGAAGTATTGTACACCTTGTGCAACAGCCCTGCGTCCGTAAGCCATTGGATGGCCAGTTCAAAATCTTTTGCCCTTGCTCCCTCTTTGATGACCCCGTAAATGAATTTTTTGTTTTCTTTCGACAATTGGGCTGGCATACTGTCCCATACCATATTGATGCGGGGCAGAATTTCCTTCGGGGCGTATTTTGAAAAATCACTCCGGTACGAAGTGATGATCTGGTTTTGGATGCGGCGTACATTTTGCCAATCACGGTTTTCAATAAAATTGCTAATGGCTTCGGGCATTCCTCCTACAAACAGATAATAGCGCAAATAATTGATGAGCTTTTGCTTGAAGAAATTCAGGTTCTCCAGATCGTTCTTTTCCAAAAGTTCTGCTATTCCAGTTTCGCCCATAGCAAGCAAAAATTCGTAAAATGACATCGGACAGAGCCGCATAAAATCCACTTTTCCCACAGGAAAAGATGTTCCGGGATGAATGCTTACACCCAAAAGCGAACCTGCTCCGATAATATGGTATTCGGGAGCATCCTCACAAAAATATTTCAATGCTGTAATACCTTTGGGGACTGCCTGTATCTCATCGAAGACAATCAATGTATCTTCGGCATTGATTTTAAGGTTGCAATACGCATTCAGTACGGTCATAATCCTGTCAGCATCAAAGTCTATTTCAAACAGGTTTTTCGGAGCATTGGGATGTTCAAAATTTACGTAAGCCAGTTGTTTGTAGGCTGTTTTCCCAAATTCCTGCAAAAGATAAGTCTTTCCTACCTGTCTTGCACCCAAAAAAATAAGCGGCTTCCTGTTTTTCGACAATTTCCACTTATTCAAGCTATTAACTTTATATCTATACATTTTTCTCCCTATTTTTCGCATCTAAATTACACTTTTCTCCCAAAAAAGCAACAATAAAACACACTTTTCTCCCAGTTATATAGAAAATAACAGCACTTTTCTCTACTGTTGTCTTTGCGGAATTCGAAGAGTATAAAAAATTTGATAACTTTATCAGCGTAACAAGTATTTCATTCGGATGAAAAAATTACTCAAGGTATTAGGGATTATCCTGTTGGTCGTGCTGATTATCCTGATCGCATTGGTCGGAAAAGTGGACCGCACCCCCTTTCAGGAAACCAAACATTATGCAGCCTGGCAATCCTGGATTGCAGATCAGGATTTTGCGGTCAGCATGCAGCCCGTCCAGGTGGCCTGGGCCAAAAGGAACATTACACCGGATCAGCCTTTCCCGATGGCGGGATACGGGGATCGCTGGGGCAAGCATTTTGAAGGAGTCCGTGATTCCCTGTATGTCAGGGCCATTTCGGTCTTGTCGCCTGCGGGCAATGTCACCTTTGTCTCGGCGGATCTGCTGATTGTCCCCATCGATGTCAGACTGCGCCTGGAAGCCCTGCTGGAAAAGGAAGGAATCGCTAAGGACGAGATCCATCTGGGTGCCATTCACTCCCATCACGGGCTGGGAGCCTGGGGCAAAAAGCTGATCGGGAGATTATTTGCCGGGAAATACGATGAGCAGGTCGAGATTATGCTGGCCGAGCGGTTCCGGGATGCCATTCTGGCTTCCCGGCAGAATCCACTTCCTGCCACCGTACAATACATGGAAACAGTGTATGAGGAAGGGATCAAAAACCGGCTCAACGTGGAAGATAAAACCATTGACCCGGAAGTCCGGAACCTGGTGTTTACCCGCGCAGACGGGAAAAAAGCAGTAATACTGGTCTATGGGGCGCATACCGTGATTTTGCCGGCAGAGCTGCTCGAACTTTCAAGGGATTTTCCGGGCCATCTGGTGGATGATCTGGAAGCAGAGGAAGGTATTGATTTCGCCCTGTATTATGCCGGAGCCGTAGGCAGCATGGGTTACCGGTCCGAAGGCGAAACCAAGTCGGAACAATCCGCCTACCTGGGCCGTCAGCTTGCAGACCACTTTCTGACAAGGCTCGAACGGGAAAATACGATGAATGCATTCGCCGATCCGGCCAAAACCGCCATCCTGGAAAATCCGGGCAATACGGACAGTTTGAGGCAGCAATTCCCCTTCTTTTCAGAATGGGTTTCTGTACCCCTGCCGGCTCCAACCGCCCGCGTCAATCTGAATTATGCCCTGAGAACCTGGGTATTTAACGGCCTGTTTGGCCATTCTCCCGGGGATATCAAAGTGACCCTGATCGGGCGCACGTTGATATTGGGCATGCCTGCGGATTTTTCGGGAGAAATCATGACTGAACTGGATGAATATGCCAGAGTAAAGGGTCTGGATCTGATCGTCACCAGCTTCAACGGAAATTATATAGGGTATATTACCCATGACAAGCGTTACGAAAACAATCTGTATGAGACCGTCACCATGTCCTGGTACGGTTATCAGAATGGCGGATATTACACGCAGGTCAGTAAGGATATCATTGATCATATCGCTTTTTCTATCAATCGTTTATAAAATTTGGAAATCATGAACAAATTAAACAAGGTACTTCTGCTGTTCGTTGCGGCAATCATGGCAGCAGCCTGCTCCGGAAACAAACAATCTGAAGGGGATGACGCCCCTCGTGTACTGTCACTGACGGGCAGTGGCCAGTACAACAAATCGCTGTTCCTGTCCATTGTGGATCAAACCGAACAGGATACCAGTTTCCTCTATACGGTCAAGGGGGCATTCAACGGGGATACGGTCGGATTTTATGTATCACTCGACAAAGAAATTCCGGCAGGGATCGATGCGGAGGGTAGCGCCACGATGGACGGCTTCAAAACAGGCAGCATCAAATTTCTCCGTTCAGGGGATGAAAGCGATCGTTTTATTGCTGCACTGGCATCCATCTGGGAAACTGAACCGGCGGGCAATAGCTTCTCGGCGGAAGTGGTACTACCACTGGTTTTTTCTTCCAATAATAAAGCGGTGGATTTCAGCAAACCGGCTACCCACAACTTCAAATTGTTTTTTGATCCGGACGCAGCAGAACCGGGTGAAATTTTCTTTACCCATGACACGTATCATCAGCGGATTGAATTGCAGGAAAAGGATCCGGCCTACCGGCAGATTATTCTGGATGCCTTAGCGGGCGTCCGGTCCGGTGGAGAGGAGTAATCTCAATTGGCAGAGGAGCGGTGCGGGGGTGCGGAATAATCTCCGGAAGAGCGGAGTAATTCCGTCTCAAGCCATTTGGAACGATAGCCTTCCGTATTGCCGGCAATAAAGAGGACGGAACGACCCTTCACCCAGTCGATGACCTGGTCGTTCACCTCATGTGAAACAGCCGGGCAACCTTCGCTATTGCCCAGATAGCCTTTTGCTGCAATGGTTTCCATACTCACATAATCAGCCCCATGCATCACTACATGGCGCTTGCGGGCATTGGTATTGAAGCCTTCATCCATGCCATCGATGCGCAGGGAACGACCATTTTTCCCTATGTACTCTTCCCCGGTCAGGTAAAAACCCAGGCTGGTTTGCTGGGAGCCGGGAATGTTTGAAAACGTTTCGGCCTTTTCCAGTCCGCTGCCCTTTCCATGCGCAGACCAGGTATGCAGGAGCAGGCTATCCTTTTCCAGATCCAGTATCCACATCCTGGGACTGGTGCTGGGCTTTTTGAAATCCACAATGGTGAGAATGGGCGATTGGGCCAATCCGGCGGCTTTCAGGTTGAGGTATCCCAGATAAGCATTCATAAAGACCGGCAAATCCAGGTCTTTCAGGGCAGGCTGCATCTGCATGTATTTATCAAAAATACTCAGAAACAAGCTGGAATTTTTTCCTGCCGGTGTATCGCCGGCTGGATCTTCACCGGCCTGCACATAAAAACCGGCCACCAGCATCAGGATAATGATCAACTTTCTTCCTTGCATTATGTTATTCTGTTTTCAGCTATTTCATTTAGATTCCGGCAACCGGAAAGCCGGGCCGCCAATTCAAAATCATTACAGATATTATTGATGACCGAAGCCACCCCGGATTGCCCGGCGAGGGCCAGACCATAGGCATAGGGCCTGCCCAGTAACACCGCATCTGCCCCCGAAGCAATGGCTTTGAATACATCACTGCCGGAACGGATGCCACTATCCATCAGCAGGGGGAAGGGTCTGGGCAATGCCTTGCGTATTTCCCGAAGGGCGGATAAGGAGGAAACAGCGCCGTCCACCTGCCTGCCGCCATGATTGGATACGATGATCCCGTCCGCTCCTGCTTCCACTGCCTTTGCGGCATCGTCCGGACGCAGAATGCCCTTGATCAGTATGGGTAAATCGGTTTGACTGCGCAACCAGCGGACTTGCTCCCAGCTCAGGGCCGGATTGGAATATATATTGACAAAAAGCCGGACGGCTTCCAAAGCCTCACTTCGGGTCAGGTTTTTCCAGAACCCTCCAGGGTAATTGGACTTCAGGCGCAGCAGATTGGCAATGGTGGTCAGGGTTATCGGAGGTTTGGCGGCAGTGGCACCGGCAGGGATATACTGATCCGCCCCCTCACGGAGCAATCGCTGAAAGACCGGATCCGACGTGTATTGGGCGATGCCAAGTCCGCGCAGAAAGGGAAGATAGCCCAATGCGAGATCCCGGCTGCGCCAGCCCAGCAAGGTAGTGTCCACCGTCAATACGATCGCCTTGCAGCCAGCAGATTCGGCCCGTTTCACAAAGGATAGCACCAGTTCATCTGACCTGCTCCAATACAACTGGAACCAGTGCGGGACTGTACCCATCGCGCGGGCGCAGGACTCCATCGGTACACCAGCCTGATTGGAAAACACGTAGGGTGTACCAGTTTCCCGGCAGGCAGCAGCCACTTTCAGGTCGGCGCCGGGACAGATCATATCCAGGGCACCGATGGGAGCCAGCAACAACGGGAAATCCAGATCAAGCCCCAGCAATTGACTGGAAAAATCAGCGGCCGAGTTGTCCTGCATCATTTTCGGACGGATCTGTACTTCAGCAAAGGCATTCAGGTTGGTCTGCATCGTTCTTTCTTCACCCGCTCCTCCGTCAATATAAGCCCAGGCAACCGGCGACATTTTTTGTCGCGCTTCCTGACGCAGGATCTCGGCATGAAAGGGCACGGACGGCTTGCGGCTGGACATTCCCTGCATATAAATGGCGCGTTGCCTCTCCAATGCATGCTGCATTTCAGGTCAGTTTTGGTTATCGCAACGAATATAGAAAAAATTGTGGAATTAAAACCCTATGCGATATTAGTATCAAAGATTAAACGAAACTTTCAACACTGCCATCCGGCCCCGCAAATGATAATGACTGTGACTGAACTGGTTGGCTGTCAGCGAAAAGGTTTCATAGCTGCGTACATTGGCCAGATTGCTCAGATCCAGATCAAAATCCATCTTATACTTGACCAGGGTATAGCGTACTTTGGCATCCATGAAATAATAACTCAAATCTTCCATGCCGGGTTGATTCACAAACTGATGCCGTCCGGTCAGCCTCAAAAACAGTGGCCGGACCGGCGAATAGCTCAATGCCAGCGTCTGGTCAAAGCGCTTGATCTGACGGTTCAGTGAGGTTGCGGCCAAGCCTTCTTTTGCCGAACGGCTCACGGTCCAGGTACCCGAACCCTCGTAATTTGCGCTGACTTTCTTCCACAACCTGGCTTCAATATTGGGAGCGATAGTCCAGGATTCATTGTAGTAAGGCAAGGATTCCCCATTCAGTAATTGATTGGAGCGGCTGGAGGACCAGGATCCTTTCAGGCCGGTCGTGGCACCCAGTGCAAATATATATTTGCTGATACCGGCACTTGCTCCAAAACTGCTGACATCATTGTCAAACGGGATCAGCACCGACTGTGAAATTTCATCGGTCATGACACTGGAAGTGATGGTATTGGCGATCGAACGATTATAGTTGATCCCTGCATTCATAAACAACATGCTAATGGAACGCTGAAAATTGTAATGCAACGATCCGGTGTGTCCGCGGCTCTCCTGCAATGCCGCATCATTGGCTCTCAGCGAGCGGTATCCGCTCAGTACCGCACCCCGGAATATCCCGTTGATATTGCCGGTCGTCTCCCCATAGCGATAGTTGAAAGACAGGTAATCTTCGGCGGTGGTCATGACTTTTGCCCGCAGTGTAGGCGAAAACAACATCCTTGCCCGGTTTACATCCAGATCAAAGGCTTCATCCGCATAACGTATATGTTGAAAAATCAGTGGCAGGCCCAGGGAAGCTTCGATCCTTCCCTGTTTATATTCATAATTTCCCGATAGGGACAGCTCATTTCTCCGCCAATCCAGCCCATTATCCTGACTGCCCGTAAAAGGCCGGATGGAACCGTCCTCCTGCAACAGGCGCAGTGAAGAGTTCAATTGCTGGAATTCATTGGCGGAGCTGATACGGTATGACTGGCGGATCAGCCCTCTTGGTAATTGATAGGCCAGGCTCATCTGGCTATACCAGGTGGGGATTTCGGCAAACTGATCAATTTCCCGGAAAGGCTCACCTCCGTTCAGCAGGTCTGCATTCAGGCCTGGATCAATCAGCAGGGTCTGGGGTTGATTGTAGTGATTGAGGTGCCAGCCCAGGTTCAGAATATTCTTATTCCTCAATTGGGGCACATATTGCAAGTCATTGGAAAAATCCCGGATCCGGCTGCGCAGGGACTGGGAGAAATCCTGCGAATTGCTGAGCAGGGATGAACGGCCCATATCACCCCGGTAGCTTAGCCTCAGGTCGTTCTTGAAATAATAGGTATCCTTATTGGAATTGGCACTGAGGGTCACTTCGGTCAGAAAAGGATCCTTGGTCATGGCCTGATTTTCCCAATAACGGATGGTATCGCCAGTAGCAAATATCTCGGTCCGGTGGCTGGCTTCCATTTCATTGCGGTCCAGCCATCCATAGATATTGGTTTTCAGTTGCAGGCCATTCTTCAGATTGACCAGATTGTTGGCATTCAGCGATCCTGAATTATTCAGGTAATAGCGGTTCCTGGGCAAGGGTGGCGATCCAATTCCCACATTCAGCAGGGCCGATGGACGTGACCCTCCGCTCAATCCGAAACGGCCGAGTGAGGCGAAATCAGTGGACAGATCCGTGCCTATATTATTGCCCTTCGCTACATTCAGCATCTTGTACTTCTTGTTGAAAAGGATGGTATTGAGTTCTCCGTCATACTGATGGGGCAGGCCCGCCCCCAGTTTGGCCTGACCGGTCATTTTTAATTTTGCTTCTTCCTTGATGACCAGGTTGATGGCCACATCATCACTCAGCGTCTTGTTTCTCAGCACTTTCAATGGCTGATGATTTTGCAGGACCTCCAGCTTCTGCACCATCGCATGTGGAATGGTCTTGGTACCGATCGAATACTTGTCAGACAACAGGTCATCCCCGTCAATATAAAAATTGGAAATTGGTTTGTCATTGTATTTGATCTGTCCGCTCTCACTGACCTCCATCCCCGGCATGTTCTTCAATACATCCCCGATGGTACGGTCCTCCGCCCTGGCAAAAGAGGCCACATCATAGCTGAGCGTATCTCCGTACGAGTCAATCCGCGGCCGGCTCCGGACCTCGATCTCGGACAGGTCAATGGACTTTTCTACCATTTGTATCTCGTAGCGAAAAATACCTGCTTCCAGGGGACGGTTTACTTTTGCATAGCCCAAATAATTGACCTCAATAAACAGGGCAGACCAGGTAGCCGTATCCGGTACCACCAGTTGGAACTGTCCGTTGGCATCACTCGGTTTGAACGAAATAATCCGGTTGGAGTTGTGCTTCAGCATGACGCTGGCGTGGGCCACCGGTTTGCCGTCGGCTGTTTTCAGTACCCCATCGACTTTGCGTTGCTGGGCCGCAGCGGTCAGGACAATGGCTGTCAGGCTAAAAGAAAGGATCAAAAATCTAAGTTTCCGCATGTTAGTTTTCGCATGTTAAAAAGAAGTATAAACGTTCGTTTCTGCCTGTAATCATCGGTTGGTCAATTCCAATGGATTGTTATACACCTTCTCCCTTAGTGTATTACTGCCTGCTCTGGTGGATCGGCCGGATCCGACTACCACATTGGTTCCGGGAGCTGATGTAGCCCTGATAAAGGCTGTGGGGTTGTCCATGAAGGCCTTATAGGTTCTCGCATATTCGGCACCACTCACTTGTTTGATGCCTTTGGGAGACTCAATATTTACTACTTGTCCATCTATTCTCTCCAGGGATTTGAACACAAAAATCACATCCTCCCTACTATCCCGTGCCTCTAAAATCAATCCTGGCAGGCCCTGCAACTTCCATGGGCCGAAAGGCATTGGGATATCAGGGACAAACCACACGGAATAGTCCCTCCCCCGGAAACTTCCTGTCGCCAGTTGGGCAAGATAATCACCGATCTGCTTCTGCTCTTCTCTGATATCCCACATTATCGCATGCAATGGTTCATTGATCTGGAACATTTGTTCGATGATTCGCTCCGTGCTGATCGTTTTCTGCTCGGGGACAGAATGGTACAGGGACGAGGTCTTGGCCAGAATACTGTTGATATTATATGTTTCCTTGCTGCCCCCACCCTGCAGATAGCGGTAATACTCACCTTCTTCTTCATTGCTCCTGCGATACATGCTGGAAGTACTGTTTATATACAAAAACGTATCTTCCTGACGCGGACGGTCCCGCTGGGTACTGTCGTCCACATGGATAAATTCGTAAACCACTTTGATCAGTGCTTTTTTGTCGTTCTGTTGTCCTGATTGTGCCGTAGCAGAAGCAACTGCAAGCACCATACACACAGTTGCCGAAACTAAACAATTTTGAATTTTCATCATTTTAAAGCTTATAATGTATTGGTATCTATTTTTTCTTGTTGTTTACTCTTTCCACCGGATTGTTATTTGAAGAAACTTCCTGTAAACGTCTCCGTTCAACCTCGGCCGCTGCTTCATCTCCGGTAAGCACCCGTTGGTTGCCGCTGCTTGCATCCATCACCACCATCCTGGTTTCCCTTACTGTGGTGCCTGCCGGCGCAGCACTCTGACCGACAGAGGCAGAGGCAGGATTATCATCATAGGCCGCTTTCGCTCTTGCAAACTGGGCAGGACTGGCTTTTACCCCTTTTTCAGGCAGGGTAATCCGTACCTGATCGGTCTCCAGCCGGTCAAAACTCTTGAAATTGAACTGTACTTCTGCGGTTTCATCCCTGGCCTCCAGAATCAATCCGGGCAGTCCGTGTAGTTTCCAGGGACCAAACGTAAAGGGCAATTCCGGTGCAAACCATACGGTATAATCCCTGCCGCCAAAGGTAGTCCGGGCCTGCTGCACCTGAAAACCACCGATCTCCTTTGTTTCTTCACCGATTTCCCAGTCCAGTCGGGGATATTCCTGATCGATGATGTACTCAGTACTGGCTATCTGATCGATCATCACCAATTTCTTCTGTGCGGGATACAGGTAAAATTCTTCACTACCGGAACGACTGCTGCCCCGTACATTGATCCGGACACCCGTCACGGTTCCGACACTCGCGATATTCATCTCCCGCATGCGCGCTTCCATACGCTCCCTTGCTTCAGCCATGGACTGATTGACATAATGGCTGCCTTCGAGCCCCAGATAAACCCGCATATTCAATTTAACCGGTTTATCCCGGTTATTGGTATCACTTACGTGAACAAATTCATAATCAATACTCGCCAGTGCGGCCTCCGGTTTCTGGGCTTTGGCACTCAAAGCTCCTATCAGAAAAACTCCAAAAATGATTCCTGAAAACAATACGATCCGTTTCATAATTCAATAGTTATTTTTTTAATTCTAATGGGTTGTTAGTCACTTCCGAGCGGGTACTGCCGTCCCTCCGGACGGAGATACTCTTGATCCTGGAAGCGTCCAGATTTGGATTTACCAGTGGGTTTCCTCCCGATGAAAACGTAATGACTCCTCCGCCTCCGGATGAATTCGCTGCGGCTCCTCCGGAAGGTTGATTGGCGGCTCCACGGGCACTCATCGCTGCCTGGGGGTTCTTTTTGATCGCTTCCTGCAAGCGTTCCAGCGCACGGGGGGTAGTCGGAATTGCCTGAGCCGGAATACCGATCTTCGCCTCCCCTTCGATTACTGTTTCCAGACCGGCATAGCTGAACCGGACCTCTCCATCTCTGGATGCCGCATCGAGAATGAGTCCCGGCAAGCCTTGAAGTTTCCAGGGGCCTCCCTGAAAAGGCAGTTCAGTTGTGAACCAGGCCACATATTCCCGTCCGCCAAACCATCCCGTGGCCTGCTGGGTCTGATATCCCCCGATTTCCCTGCTTTCATCGCCGATCACCCAATCAATCTCAGGAAAGCGCTCGTCGATCAGATAATGTGCTCCCTGGCTCTGGTATATTTGTTTGAATTGGTGATGATGCAATTGGGTATAATAGGAGGAAGATGAATGTCCCCTGCTGGTCATAATAGTCAGGTTCCCGTCAAATGCAGCATCATTCATCTGTTTTTCAATACTCTGCAGGATCCGGTTGAATTCATAACTACCATACAGGGTGCTGGTCTGACCGAGGTAAAGCACCAGCTCTTCCTGTGCGGGCTTGTCCGGGTTCAGGGTATCATTGATATGATAGAATTCATAATGTACCCGCGCCAGGGCCGGTTCACTTTCCTGGGCGATCCCCTGCAAAAACAGGCAAACCAATATCAAACTTCCTAAGCATTTCTTCATCGCTTTTCAACGCTTTTAAAAAAACATAACTCCGTGGATCTTTTCAACCTGCAATATGCATTAGGGTTCAAAATCAACTCTACGAAAATATAGTAATTAAATCAGACCGCCAAATTTTTCTTACGAATTTTTCGTAATTAACGTTTTTTAACACTTTTGATACGAAAACG
The DNA here is from genome assembly GCA_040392005.1 of Parapedobacter defluvii. Taxonomy (GTDB): domain Bacteria; phylum Bacteroidota; class Bacteroidia; order Sphingobacteriales; family Sphingobacteriaceae; genus DASRQK01. Next base: position 27,038 of record JBEBWT010000014.1, on the reverse strand, counting down.
TGCTCAAAATAGGTTGAGAAGCGGAATCAAAAAACTGTGTGACAGCGGCATCCGGCCGAAACCGTAAAACTGGATCAGTCCAGAAACAGAGAACGGGTAGTCCCGTCAGGAATCAGATTCAGGGAACGGGCCTTATCGTAAAGCTGCCGGATGGCTTCCTTTCCCGCCGGACCAAGATCCAGGGAAAATTGATTGACATACAATTCTATATGCTGATAGATCACCGAATCTTCCATCTCCTGGGCATGGTGGCGGATAAATTCAATCCCGGAGTCAGGATGATCGAATGCAAATTGCACGCTGCGGCGCAGAACCCGGTTGATCTTCTGCTTGGTTTCTGCGGGCAGACTCCGTCTGGCCACAATCCCTCCCAGCGGAATGGGTTTACCGGTGGTCTGTTCCCAATAATCCCCCAGATCCACAATCTTGTGCAGTCCCCTGGCCTTATAGGTAAACCTGTTTTCATGAATAATCAGACCGAGGTCAATTTCACCGGCCAGCAGGGCATCTTCAATTTTGGAGAAAACCATGATCTGTTTGTTGGTCAGGCCCGGATAAGCGAGACCCAATAAAAAGTTGGCCGTAGTGAATTTTCCCGGTATCCCGACCCTGAGCGCCTTCAGTCCGGCCGGATCGGAAGAGGGGCCCTCCGATCCCGGATCCGTTGATGGCAGACGATCTTCAAGTCCTCCCTGCCCGCCTGCCAGACGCTTCACCAGTCCCGGATCCTTGCAGATCAGCAGCGGGCCTACCCCAAATCCAAGCGCACTGCCCGCATCCAGCAGCACATACTGATCGACAGCATAAGCATACGCATGATAACTCAGCTTAGTAATATCCAATTCCCCTCTGAAAGCCTGCTGATTGAGTGTTTCCACATCCTCATAGCGCACATCGAAACTCAATCCCTCCGTATCGATCTTTCCGTGGATCAGGGCATCAAATATAAAGGTATCATTCGGACAGGGGGAAAATCCCAGTGTTAATCTCATCCTTTTTAGTTCATCTGGTTACCAAATGATTATTTCTAACCCGGATTATGCCGGATCCATCAGCAGCACTCCCGGCTCAGACCCGCAGGCCCTGACCGAAAATCAGCAACAAGGCCCCAAGAAATGTCACCATGATCACGCCTCTGGCGGTATTTTCATTGCCCCGGCGATAAAAATACCGCAGCAGCAGCAGATTAGTGAGTGCTGCAATCACATACAGGCTGTATGGTTTGTGGCCGATCAGCATGGCCCAATCCGTCCAGCGGGTCAGGGCGAAAGCCAGCAGGGGCATGACCAGACCCAGGGCAGCGCCCACAAAGAAATTATCTGTTCTTAGAAATTGCATCCGATCCGTTAAAACTCCATGAATTCAGCTCCGGAATGACGTGGTGGGCAGTCATATCGTACTGTACCGGCACGACCGAAACAAAGCCATTATTGAGCGCCCAGACATCGGTATCTTCCCCACGGTCCTGCAATTTAAAGACCCCGGTCAGCCAGAAATAACTGCGTTTGTAAGGATCCGTCCGCTCATCAAACTCTTCCACCCATTTCGCATTCGCCTGACGGCAGATCTTGATGCCCTTAATTTCCGGAACATTGGGAAAATTGACATTCAGCAAAGAGCCTTTGGGCAATCCGTTGCTCAGTACCTGCTGGGCAATGGCCCGCACAAAGGGGCGGCATTTTGAGAAATCGGCATCATAATCAAAATCATCGTACGAAAAGCCAATGGAGGGGATTCCTTCGATTCCCCCCTCTACCGCCGCTGACATGGTGCCGGAATAGAGTACATTGATTGAGTTGTTCAGGCCGTGATTGATGCCCGAAACACACAGATCGGGCTTTCTGCCCTTGAAGACCTTATTGACCGCCAGCTTCACGCAGTCCACCGGGGTGCCGGAGCATTTATACATCTCGACCCCCTCATAAATATAGACCCGGTCAATGCGCAGCGGTTTCCCGATGGTAATGGCATGCCCCATACCAGACTGCGGCCCTTCCGGAGCCACAACGGTGACATCCCCCAGATGCTGCATTTCCTCTATCAGTACTTTGATTCCCGGTGCCGTGATGCCATCATCGTTGATCACCAGGATCGAAGGTCGTTTTTTTCCCATCAGGCTAAGATAAAAAGAAAAGCGTGAAAGACAATGTCCCTCACGCTTTTTCTTGTCCCTGCGGACCAGGATAATTATATTTCTGAACCAATCTTACAAAATGATTACAGACTGTTCAGCCAATCGACCACTTCATCTCTGGTTTTACCCAGTTTATTCTGCAATTTCCCTATCATCTCATCTTCCTTCCCTTCTTCATACAATAGATCATTATCCGTCAAATCTGCATATTGCTGCTTTGCTTTACCCTTGATTTCATTCCACGTTCCTCTTAATTTCCAGTTAGCCATGTCAAATAATTTTTGATTTGTGAATACTATTGACCGGTTTTCCTGACCGGTTCTATCAGGTAAGTACACAACAACCAGTCCAAAAAAGGTTTTTGGACCAGCTTTCGCTGCAACAATGGCTTCAATAATTCAGGATTTAACGGCGCCGGCAACCTCAATAATCTTGTCTGCCAATACATTAGCTATTTTGAAGTAACTTTCGACCGTCCAACCGGCTACATGGGGGCTGAGCAGCACACGGGGGTGATGGATGAGGTCCTCAAACCAGTCCTGTCGGCCAAGGGTGGGGAATTGCTCCACGGGCAATACATCAAAAGCGGCACCGAGTATGCTGCCGGCACGCAGTCCGGCCAATACCGCTGGAATCTCCACGATTTCCCCGCGGGCACCATTGAGAAAAAAGATAGGGTTCTGAAAACGCTCCAGGAATGCCCCATTGATCAGTTGATGGGTTTCCGCCGTCAGGGGGATATGCAGGCTCAGCACATCTGCCTGCCTGTAAATTTCATCCATATCGGTCTCGATCACCCTTTCGTCTCCAAAGCCGGTTTTGTATTTGTCATAGGCCATGATGCGCACGCCGAAGCCCGCCAGACACTGGGCCATCGCCTGTCCGTTATTGCCATAACCAATCAGTGCCACGGTACGACCCCTCAATTCCAGCCCCCTGTTTTCTTCCCGCTGCCACTTGCCCTGTTGGATTTCTTGATGGCCCGCATGTAATTTATTCATCAAAGCCAGCAACATCCCGGTCATGTGTTCGGCAACAGCATTCCGGTTGCCTTCGGGGGCATTCAGTAAAGCGATGCCTTTTTCTCCGGCATAGATCTCATCAATATTATCCATCCCGGCTCCACCACGGGCTATAAAACGAAGACCGGGGGCATGTTCCATAAAATCGCGGGTGACCCTGAATTGGGAGCGGATCACCAGACCATCGTATCCGGGGATCACCTGCCTTGCCTCCTCCAATTCCATATCCGGCCGGTAGTCTGCCTGGATACCGGCTACCTGCATTTTTTCTAAAAAAACCTCATGGATATCATCAACGATCAACAAGCGCATTGTCTTCTTATTTTTTACCTGCAATTTTTTGCGTTAATTCCACAAAATCGGCCACACTCAGCCGCTCGGCCCGCAAATCCCAAAAAAGGTGATCGTCCATCTGATCTTTGGTAATCACGCCGGACAGGGCATTCCGCAGGGTCTTGCGCCTTTGGTTGAAGGCTGCTTTGACCACCCGCCAGAAAAGGGTCTCGTCACAATCCAGATTTTCCGTTTGGTTGCGGGTCAGCCGGATCACGCCCGAAAGCACTTTGGGGGGCGGATTGAAGGCCCCGGCTTTCACCGTAAAGAGATATTCAACCTCATAATAGGCCTGTACCAGTACACTCAGAATGCCATAGGCCTTGCTGCCCGGCCCGGCGGCGCAACGTTCGGCCACTTCCTTTTGGAACATCCCCACCACTTCGGGCACCCGATGGCGTTCCTCCAGCACTTTAAACAGGATCTGCGAAGAAATATGGTAGGGAAAATTGCCAATCACTGCTACTTTTCCGGTAAAATTGGCCCCGAAATCCAGGGTCAGGAAATCTCCGTGGATCAACCGGTCGCCCAGCTCCGGGTACCTGCTACGTAGATACGCAATGGATTCGGCATCTACATCCACCATCCAGGACTCATAAGCCGCTTCCGCCAGGAGAAAATCGGAGAGTATCCCCATGCCCGGGCCGACTTCCAGCACCTGACCGTAACCCAGCGCAGGCCGCAGAGCCCCTACAATCCGGGCGGCTGTATTTTTATCGGTCAAAAAATGTTGTCCTAAGTGTTTCTTTGCCCTGACGCTTTCCATCAACTGATCTTTCGGTAAAATTACCAAAATAAAGTATATTTTTGAAGAAATTGTTATTATCAGCGTATTATTGCCATCAACTAAAATGAGGGGAAAAATCATGTTCCGGGCTTTTTGTTTATCAATGTTGCTGCTGTGTAACGTTTTTCCGGCTTCCGCAAAATCAGCCAATGCGCTCGCTGGCATTGAGTCGGAACGCAGGGGGATCTTCACCGCCGGCGTGACGGATCAGAGCAAGACGTTTGCCATCAGCGTGACGGATCAGAGCAAGACGTCCACCGCTGGCGTGATGGGCCAGCAAAAGGAATTCACGGGAGTGGTGCTGGACGAAAACCGGGAACCTGTCCCCTATGCCACGCTATATATTGAAGGTACCAGCATTGGCACTTCTGCAAATGCGGAAGGCAGATTCAGCATCAGCACCGAACAGCTCAAAGCACAAAAATCCCTTACCCTGATTATCCGGGCCGTGGGTTACCGCCAGACGTCTCTTCGCTTATCTCCAGAATCCGGGGAGAGCAAACCGTTGGAAATCATTCTCGAAAAGGAAATTTTCCGGATGGAAGAAGTCAGCGTTGTAAAACAGGAAGATCCGGCTTATGCGATCATCCGCAAGGCGATCAAAAACAGGAAAAAGCACCTTGAAGAGTTTCCTCCGCATACTGCCAGGGTCTATATCAAAGGAGTACACCGCATGTTGCAGGCTCCCAGTAAATTAATGGGCATGAATATCACCGAAATAGGTTCGGAGCTGGGCCTGGATTCCAACCGGACCGGTATTCTGTACTTGTCCGAGTCCGAATCAAAGATTACGGTCAGCCCGCCCCGCCATTTCCGCGAGGAGATGATCAGCTCCACTGTTGCTGGCAGCAATAATGGATTCAGCATCAATCGGGCGGCCGACCTGCAAGTCAATTTTTACGAGAACCACCAACAGATTGTGGAAGAACTGAGTCCCCGGCCCTTTGTCTCCCCCATCGCAGACAATGCACTCAGCTATTATCGCTATCAATACCTGGGCTTTTATGAAGAAGACGGGCTGACCATCAATAAGATCCGGGTGATCCCCCGGCGAAAGGCCGAGCCGGTCTATGAGGGGGATATCTATATTATTGAGGATTCCTGGCGGATTTATGGCCTGCAACTCCTGCTCACCAAGGATGCGGGAATCAATTTTGTGGACAGCCTGAGCATCCGGCAGGAGTTTATCCCGGTCGATGGTGAAATCTGGATGCCCGCCAGTATCCGCTTTGATTTTCAGGGGGGCATCTTCGGATTCCGGATCGGCGGGCAATTTGCGGCCGTGTTTTCGGATTACCGGATCGGAGGCGAACCGCTGCCAAAATCCGCCTTCCGGGAATTGCTGCGGATCGATGCGGATGTCAATAAGAAAGATTCGGCCTATTGGGCCGAACATCGTCCCCTGGCCCTGACCGAGGAAGAGCAACTGGATTATATAAAGAAGGACAGCCTCCGGCGCCGGAGGGAATCTCCTGCATATCTGGACTCATTGGATCGCCGGTCCAACCGATTCAGGCCCCTGGGTTTTCTGCTCAATGGTTATTCGCATAGCAATCGGGCAAAACGTACACTGCTGACTTTCGGGAGCCCGCTTTCTTCATTCTCCTACAATACAGTAGAGGGCGCAGCAATAAGCTATGGGGCGTCCTACCGGAAACGACTGGATTCCCTGACTGCCGCCTCCTGGGTAGTGGCCGGGCAGCTTCGCTATGGATTTGCCAACCACCGTGTGAACGGGCAGCTCAGCACCTCATTCCCTGTTGGGAAACAATCCTCCCTGACGCTTGGGGGTGGGTCTTCCGTGGAGGACCTGAACAGCAGGGGATCGATTCCATCCATGTTCAACACATATTATACCTTGTTTTTCGGGGAAAACCCGATGAAGCTTTACGAACGGGGCTTTGCACGCATTACCTGGTCCCGCACCCTGCCTTCCAATGTGCAGCTCTCCCTTTCCTCGCTCTATGAGGACCGGAGGTGGCTGGAGAATAGCAGCAGCTACGCTTTTATTGCCAAACGGCACCGGCATTTTACGCCAAATAATCCTTTTGCAAATGAAACCGGCCCTACTTCCGGGCTGCCGGGGACGATATTGCCAAATCCTCCCGGGTTGCCGGATCAGCCGGGACCGCTTTTCGACCGGCATCAAGCCCTGCGAGCCACGGTCGCATTATCCTATGATTTCTCCACCCGTTACCAGACTTTCCCCAGCGGAAGGCGTTATTTGCCCAGCAAATACCCACGGCTGACCCTGGTCTATACACGGGGGATCGCCGGATTGTTCGGCTCAGATACGGGCTTTGACCTGATCCGGGCCAATCTCCAAAAAACAGATGTTCGGCTCGGATTGTATGGACAGATCTCCTACTCCTTTTCAGCCGGCACTTTTCTGGGCCGGGAGGAAAAACCCTACCCGGATCGCTGGCACTTCAAAGGCACCGGGACACTCGTTTCAAACCAAAGCCTTACTTCTTTCTTATTATTGGACCCTTACCTGCACAGCACCTCCACCCGGTTTGCAGAGGCGCATGCCGAATACAACCTCTCTACAATCCTCACGAGCAAAATCCCATTGGTACGCCGTCTGAAATTGCAGGAAATCCTCGGGATACATTTATTGAAAACCGGAGAAATTTCCTCCTACGGGGAGGTGCATATCGGTTTGGAAAGGCAAACCTTCCGGGTTATTTATGCCCGGTCATTCGGCAGCAGCCTGCCGGTACACAGCGGGCAGACCCTGCAGCATCATGCCATCCGGATCGGATTGCCACTGCTCTGATAAGGTTTTGCCTACCCTCTGGCCGCCACTCCAGCCCCTAATCCGGTTTTTGATCCGGATTCAGGCCCGGATCCGGATTCAACGGACTCAGCGTACCCTCCTGCATCGCTTTATGCACTTCTTCATTTTGCATCGCCTCTTCGTAGGTAATGCGTTTGCCGCTTTCGTAGATCCGCACGGTGATCAGGAAGTAAGCCAGCAGCAGGGGGCCATAGACCAATCCCATCACCCCGAACAGTGGAATCCCGATAATGACCCCCACCACTGTAATAATGGGGTGTATATCGCCCACCCGCTTCGCGATCACCAGGCGCAGCACATTGTCAATATTGATCACCACCACAAATCCATAGACCAGCAAACCGATCCCGGCTACATTATCACCCTGCGACAAAGCAAGAATGGCTGCCGGCACGAAGATCAGGGGAGGTCCCAGCAAGGGAATAAAAGCCAGTACCGCACAGATGACCCCCCAGAATATGACATCATTAAAGCCAAAAATCCAGAAACCCAATGAAAGGGATGCCCCCTGCACCAAGGCAATAAAGGTCTGCCCGATCACATTGGAGTAGGTAATGTTCCTCAATTCATGCCCGAACAAAACCGCATTCTGTATCTTGAATGGTGAATACCGCAGCAGCCCCCGCTCAAAACCCCGGTAATTGGCAAACATAAAGTAAAGCAGGAAATACATTACCGTAATGTCCAGAAATAGTCCGGCCGCTCCGCTCAGCAGGGAAGTGACCAGATTGCCCATATAGGAAGCACTCTTTTCCAATTGCTGCTGCAAAAGATCGGGTTTGCCCAATTTATCCCCGGCAAATTTATTGACCGAATCCACGATATTGTTGATCCATTCCGGATTTTTCAGCAAATCAATGACCTTATTGGTCAGCATGGTACCAATTCCCAGAAAGGGAAGCACGATAATCAGAAAAGAAATAATAATAATGGTCACTGCGGCCAGCGGTTTTTTCCAGCGCAGCCGTTCGATCAGCCAGATATTCATCGGCCGGAAAATCGTGTACATCACCAACGTGCCCAAGAGCGAACCCACAATGCCCCGCACCGCATAAATCAGGATACAGGTCAGAATGATCAGGATAATGAGCGTGATGATGTTGCGCTCTTTCAGGGTAAAAATGGAATTGGACATAAAAGTTATGTTTAGAAATTTGGTTTTCTTTTTTCCAAAAATGCAGAAACCCCCTCCTCAAAATCCCTTGTTCCAAAACAGGCACCAAAGGCCTTGATCTCCACATCAAACCCATTGGTCCCCGGCTCCAGCGAAGCGTTCACTGCCTGAATGGCTGCCGCAATCGCTGAGCCCGAACGACTCAACATTTTGGTTGCAATCTCATTTGCCTTTTCCAATAATTGTGCCGGATCCACTACGTGATTGACTAGTCCGCAACTCAGGGCATCCGCCGCATTCAGCATATCCGCTGTGGTGATCAGCTCCAGTGCCTTCCCACGCCCCACCAACTGCGTCAGCCGCTGTGTCCCCCCATAACCGGGGATCAACCCCAGGGTTACTTCCGGAAGCCCCATTTTTGCCTGTTCCGAAGCCACCCGTACGTGACAGGCCAGGGCCAATTCCAGACCTCCGCCCAATGCAAAGCCATTGATCGCTGCGATAAAGGGTTTGGGTGAATGATGGATCCGGTCAAAAACCAGTTGCTGCCCGATCCGCGCCAACTCCTCCCCCTGACTGGCATTGTAATTGGAAAATTCGGAGATATCCGCCCCGGCCACAAAAGCCTTGTTTCCGGCACCAGTGATAATGGCCACCCTGATGGCCTCATCTTTTTCGGTATCATCGACTACCTTAGCCAATTCGCGAATGGTTTCACCATTGAGCGCATTCAGTTTACTTTCCCTGTTGATCGTGATCGTCCGGATACTACCTTCGTCCCGGACCAAAAGATGCTGATATTCCATAATAATATTTCTTTCCTGTTATGATCCTATGATGGTGAATCTTCCTGATATGATGAATAAAGTCTGTAATCTGGTTAAATCCGGATTCCGCAAGCGGGTCAAAAGCCTATTCCTATACTGAATCGCAGCCCTTCTTTGCTCACGCCCGGATGGTCAAGGTACGACAAACGCCTGACATATTCAACACGCAAAAATTTGAAAATATTTTCCAGGCCCACACTGGCTTCCACATAGGGGTGTTTTCCTAATGCGAAAGTCTTCTGCGTACCGTTTTCATCCGCAGGCAGCGCAAACAATTCCAGATTGTATGCCGGATTATTTTCAGGACGCAATCGCCCGTAATACATTTTCACACCCGCAAGTTCCCGGATCTTGGTTTTATTCAGCAGGGGAATTTTATTGATAAAAAATCCCTGGAAACGGTGCCGGAGGTCAAACTTGATATACTGATCACTTACAAACTCCAGGTCTTTCATCAGGCTATAAGCATCCGGGGTCAGCAGATAACTCTGATCAGCTTTGGGAATATCCAGCAAAAGGAAGGGCACCGCACCTGCAATATAACCGGTACCGAAAGAAAAATCCGAAAATCCAAGCAGGGACATGTACAACCGCTTGCGGACGTCCAGCCGCAGTGCGTGATAGGTATATTGTCCGCCAAACAAGCCACTGATCCCTGCCTGGTAACGCAGGTTGATGATGGGATAACGGGTAGCAATGACCGTACGGGTCAGGTTGGTCTGAAAAAACTCCTCGTTCGGAGCCCAGCGCAGATCGAGGGCCAATTCGGAGGTATTGATCGCTGACTGAAATTCTCCGTCACCGGCCCGCTGAAAAAACAGCTTGCCGGCCGCTTCCTGCCGGTGTGTGGAAAGGGAAGTCTGCAACCGCAGGTGATGTCCGAATTCGATAATGTGTTCTGCCCTGAACAGGGAATGGTAGAGCCACATCTCCTGTTTGGACTTGCGGAAGGAACGCAGGAAATCATCCCCATTCAAAAAAGCGAGCCGCTGCCCCGGCTCCCTGGCATCCTGCTGATAGGAAAAACTCAGGTAATGAGCCGGGTATTCAGCAATGCGCCGGTGATTGAGCGAGAAAGCCGTCAGTGCATAATACTTGAACCGCTGGTCCCCAATGCCGTAAGCCGCATATCCCTCGCCGAAGAAACGTTCGGACATGCTGTTGTTGGTCCGTCCGCCGATGCGTACCCGACTGCCTTCCAGGTCATTGAAACTATAAACGTTCTCCAGGGGCCCCAGTTCCACCGGCCCCATATATTTATATCCCTTTGAGAAAAAATATAACCAATCCAGCGTTTTGAGAAAACTCCTGCTTTCCTGCAAACTGTCAATATTGCTATAAATCTTTTCTTCCACAGGCGACAGGGCCAGCGGCCGGTGCAAATTCTGGTAGGTGGCGGGGCTTCTCCCCGTGGTATCCCTACGCTCAATCTGCTGGCCCAGAAATACAGTGGAAGACAAATCTTCCATGTGGTAATCATCAAACCGCCTCACCCAGTGGCTGAACATACCCTGCCGGGAACCATAGAGACCGAAGTTTACCTTGGAGGTAATAGTTGCCGGCAAATACATACCGGACAGATGCTTTTTATAAACGAATTGTATCTGTAAATCATTGATCCAATTGATATTGGCCTTATGATCCAAATTGATCTCCGCCTCCCGGATGGCATACCTCCCATCGGTCGATATCAGGAGTGTACCCGAAAACAGGCGGTCCTCCTCATTTCTCGGCACAAAACCAATCTGTATATACTGACCGTCCGTCTGCGCTACCGTATCCAGAATCACATACTTATAAAAAAGCGGGGCACCCACCGCAACCGGACTCATAAATGGCCGGTTGAACAGAAGCAGGGTATTGTCATACAGATCGATCTCACTATGCAGGTAGGAAACCACTGCCCGGATATTTTCATTATTGACAAAACGCTTGTCCAGCTCGGTTTTGAGAAATTCGTTTATAATTGTTTTTCTGGCAGCCGGCTGGAAGCGCCGGAATTCTTCAGTCAGCTTTTCCTCCATATACAGGGGCAGCAATTTTTTCCCCGGAGAAAGCGTAGTATCCACATTCTCAAAAATAAACTGAAAATTTTTGAAAAGGGGGTTTTTGCTGACGGATTCCGGCAGATCGCTCAATGCCATCATGATTTTTTCATAGGCACTGAATCGTAGAAATGGCAGGTTGTTGCTCCGGTTGATGGCCCGATGGTCGGTCACCCGGCGGATCAGATCCACTGCTGGGTTGTCCCGGTTGCTGTATGGAAGCGTCCTGCTGATCACCACTTCATCCAGTGTCAGATTGGCTTTGTGGAGACGGATGATGAGTTCTTCCGCCTCCGGCTGCCATATTGCTTCCTGGGTCCGGTATCCCAGGGCCCTCAATTCGATCCGGAGGTCCGGGGATCGGGCGAGGATTTGCTGACTGAGCGAAAAAGTGAAGTGTCCTTCTGCATCACTGGCGGTCACCAGTCCGGCACTGACTATTGAGACAGTGGCACCACTTAGCGGGGCACCCGTTTCCGCATCTACCACCCGGCCCCGCAGTTGGGCTTGAGCAAATGCGACATGGATCCCTATCCCACAAATCAGCAAATGAAACAATAGTATCCTTCCGGCTTTCCTCACCATGCTCTCATTTTGATGCGGACAAGATACAATTTGTTGTTGTATTTTATCTCTATTTGGTTAATTTTGCTACTCATGGAGTTCATCGAGGCCACATTGGGGGGTTACCTGGATAAAAATTGCGATCCCGAACCGGCATTACTTGCCCGGATCAACCGGGAGACGCATTTGATGCAGGCTCATCCGCATATGCTGTCCGGTCATTATCAGGGCAGGCTATTGGCGATGATCAGCCGCCTGCTGGCCCCGTCCCGTATTCTTGAGATCGGGACCTTTACCGGCTATGCGACCCTGTGCCTGGCCGAAGGGCTCCGGGAGGACGGGGAAATCCACACCATTGACAATAACGAAGAATTGCAGGAACGGGTACAGGGGTATTTTGACGAATCGGGAAATGCTGACTGGATCCAATACCATATCGGGGAGGCGCTGACGGTCATTCCCTCTTTGACGGGAAGCTTTGATCTGGTATTTATCGATGCGGATAAAAAAAATAACCTTCATTATTTTGAATTAGTACTGGGAAAAATGCCGTCGGGTGGGGTCATCCTGATCGACAATGTACTGTGGAAAGGGCGGGTTTTCGATGAAGAACCGGACAGGCAGACCCGACAGATTCTGGAATTGAATGAGACGCTGGCGACTGATCCTCGGGTCGAAAAACTGATTCTTCCTGTACGGGATGGTCTTTATATCTTGCGGAAGAAATGAAAAAAGGCACAGGAAATGAATAAGGAAAAATGAATAAAAAGGCAGCCATCTGGATAATATTCGTTTTTGCATTCACCTCCTGTCTGCCAAAACATGAAATCGTCAGGCAGGGGGGCAACCGGCCCCAGGTACCTTCGCAGACCAGGGCTGCGGGCCGGGCTGCAGATCAGGGTACCGATCAGCATGCCGATCGGGATGCGGCCCGGCAAAGTGGTCAGACCGTCGGAAAAGATGCCGGCCCTGTTTCCCCTCCGGGCATCGGGGCTGGAGCCGTACTCAAACCGGGCACTTCCCTGGCAGGGCTGAATTACATAGACCGGTACCGGCAGATCGCCATAGAGGAAATGGATCTTCACGGCATCCCGGCCAGCATCAAACTCGCACAGGGCATTCTTGAATCGGGTAATGGCAGCAGCCGGCTTGCGGTGGAAGCCAACAATCATTTCGGCATCAAATGTACCGGTGACTGGCCGGGAGGGCGCACCTATCAGGACGACGATGCGGAAAATGACTGCTTCCGGGTCTATGAACATGCCGAGCAATCCTTCCGCGACCATTCCCAGTTTTTGTTGCGGAGAAGATATGAAAAACTGTTTACCCTGGACAGGACCGATTACCGGGCCTGGGCCACAGGGTTGAAAGAAGCGGGCTATGCCACCAATCCCCGTTACGCCGAATTGCTGATCGATCTGATCGAAAGGTATGAATTGTACCAGTATGATCAGACCGGGGCCGAAAACAAAGTGGTCGCAAATAGTTCATCGTCCGTCACCACCACACCACCGGTCACCAAAGGCCCCGTCACCATGAAAATCCATGAAGTGACCGCCGGGGACACCGCTGCCGGAATAGCATCCCGATACGGCCTGTCCGTTCAGCAATTGCTGACCATCAACGGCCTCCGGAGCCAGGATCTGCACCTGGGTCAATTGCTGATTGTCTCCAACTGAGGGCTGGATGCTGCCAATCCGTACCTGCTCGTCCCCAAAAGATACTCTTCCAACAACCCGTTCAAATGCTAAATGGTGTTAATTATTTCTTTGCTTCCCAACTAAATCTTAGATTTACAACCGTGAGATCAGCAATAAATACGCTTGCCCTTGTATGCAGTCTGCTTTTCTGGGGAAATGTCAGGGCGCAGCAGACCGCACACGGCATTGTGATGGATCGGGACACCAAACAGCGGGTATCCCGGGTATTTATTTACAATCCCGCGAATGATGCAGGGGAATTCAACAATACCAAGGGGGAATTTACCCTCCCAGCAAAACCGGGAGATGTGCTGATTGCAGCCGTTGAGGGATATTTTGCAGACACCATCACGGTCGTGGAAAACCGCACCCACCTTTTCCAACTCAAACGCTCCTCCATCCGGATTCAGGAAGTGCCGATCATTGTCAGAAGAAACCCGGAAGAGTTATTGCAGGAAAAACAAAGAGAATACAGCAGTGCTTATTCCAAAGGTTCGGTAGGGCCGTTATTGACCGTTGGCCCTACCGGAGCCGGTCTCAACATAGATGCCCTTTACAAAATGATCAGCAGGGAGGGCAAAAATGCCCGTCGCCTGCAGGAGATCATCGAGCGGGATTACCGGGAATCGGTTATTGACTATCGGTTCACTCCCGAACTGGTCAGTCAGGCCACAGGGCTGAAAGGCGAACAGCTCCGGGATTTTATGCTACAATACCGTCCGTCCTACTTTTTTGTGTTGGGCACCAGTGAATACAATCTTGTCTTCTACATACGCTCCAGCTTTGCCCAGTACAAGCGCAATCCCGCAGCCCGACGGCTACCCCCGCTCACTCCGGGGAATGACCCTCAACCCCAGGTTCCACAGTAGGGTTAAAGCAACAGGATCTTACTGGATTTGGAGTTTCAATGTCATTTTTGAAAAAAATCAAAAGAATTTTTGAAATTCCATTAATTGTGTTGATCTTTGCAAGATCGGCACAGCTTTTGTTGTCCGGTCAGATATTTAAGAATGAGCACAAAAAACAACATACAGTTTGTCAGCAAGCCTGGTTTTCAGAACTATGGCGGTGGCTTTTTTTGTGAATTTATTTATATAGAACGCCCGGTTCTGAGGCTCCGACGACCTATTTTGCCCCGGGCTTAATAGTGGGCATCCTTCTCTGAAATCCGCACTTTATCCAGTCCGGTCTTGTGCGAGTCCAAGTAGCAAACAACATTAATTTTTATTAGTAAAACACCGTTTGACGGATTGTTTTCATTTATTGGGATCATACATCCAAATGAATACGACAGATTTTTTGATCATTCCCGCATCGGAGCAGCATGTGCATTATGCCGGGCAGATCTGTGATGAAATGTTTGAATCGGCCAAGGCCAGGGGTACAGGTATTGCCCGGAGGACTCCGGAATATGTGGCAAACAAAATGAAAGAGGGGAAAGCCGTGATCGCCCTACACAAGGACGGTCGCTGGGCAGGCTTTTGCTATATAGAAACCTGGAGCCACGGTGAATATGTGGCCAATTCGGGATTGATCGTCAGCCCGGAGTTCAGGCAATTCGGATTGGCCAAAGCCATCAAAAAACGTATATTTGACCTTTCGAGGGAAAAATACCCCAAATCCAAGCTATTTGGTCTGACCACCGGCCTGGCCGTGATGAAGATCAATTCTGATCTGGGATATGAGCCGGTCCCCTATTCGGAGCTGACTCAGGACGAAGAATTCTGGAAAGGCTGCCAATCCTGTGTCAATTACGACATTCTGATGATGAAAGAGCGGAAAAACTGCATGTGTACCGCCATGCTCTGGGATCCGGTGGAAAAAGAAAAGGAGCTGCGGGCGAAAATCGAGATGAAAGCCAAAGCCAGGGAGCGTCTCAAGGAGATGACCAAAAAATCATCCCTGCTGAAGCGGATCGAGGCCAGGTTATGGAAATCCACCAAAAAGTTTGTCCAGGCCGCGCTGCAGCCACGTAATCCGGGACAGGGGCCGGTAGGGACAACGACAGCAGCGGGTTCCCCCATTCCGCAAGGAGTGAAAAATTGAAAATAATATACGTTAATACACCATAATCTCAGAAATTCAAACAATAAAAATAGCAATGGAAAAAGTAGTTTTAGCATTCAGTGGCGGATTGGACACTTCGTTTTGCTGTATTTACCTGAGCCGGGACCTGGGCATGGAAGTCCATTCCGTGATCGTCAATACTGGTGGTTTTTCGGAAGAGGAATTGCAGGCAATCGAGCAGCGGGCCTATGCACTGGGCGTCAAGTCCCATGCCACCATTGACGAAACGGAAAGCTACTATCGGGATACCATCAAATACCTGATCTTTGGGAATGTGCTGAAAAACGCCACTTATCCCCTGTCGGTATCGGCCGAGCGGATATGCCAGGCTACCGCCATTGCTGGTTATGCCAGAAAAATCGGTGCTACGGCTGTGGCCCACGGTTCCACCGGGGCGGGCAATGACCAGGTACGCTTTGATATGATTTTTCATACGTTGATCCCCGGGGTGAAAATCATCACCCCGATCCGGGATCTGAAACTGAGCCGGGAAGCGGAGATCGAATACCTGCAAAAGCACGGGGTGGAATATTCTGCCGAAAAGGCCAAATACTCCATCAATAAAGGGCTTTGGGGAACTTCGGTGGGTGGGGCAGAAACCCTGACATCGCATCAATATCTGCCGGAATCGGCCTGGCCTACTCCTTTGACCTTGACGGAACCGCAGCAGATCAGCATTGATTTTGAAAAAGGCGAGCCGGTGGCATTGAATGGAGAAAGAATCGGTGCCGTCCGGGTGATCCAGACCTTGCAGGAACTCGCTCAACCCTACGGGATCGGACGTGACATCCATGTAGGAGATACCATTATCGGCATCAAGGGTCGTGTGGGTTTTGAAGCGGCCGGCCCCCTGATCCTGATCAAAGCTCATCATCAACTCGAAAAGCACACGCTGACCAAATGGCAACTGTCCTGGAAAGACCAGATTTCCGGTTTTTACGGCAACTGGATGCACGAAGGGCAGATGCACGATCCGGTCATGCGGGATATTGAGGCATTCCTGGCAAGCACCCAACAAGCGGTTTCCGGTCGTGTTTTTGTTGAATTGCACCCACACCGTTTTGTAGTGACCGGGATCGAATCAGACCATGACCTGATGTCCAGCAAATTCGGCAGCTATGGTGAGATGAATGAGGGTTACACCGGCGATGATGTGAAAGGATTCTCAAAAATATTCGGCAACCAGACGATTATCTGGCATAAAGTGAACGGAAAATAAGGCCTGGGAAACAACGCTTAAACTTGGAATAATGTATATCCCAAAGCATTTTGCAGACATCGATCAGGAAGAAATCTTACGATTTATCAGGGAATACAGCTTTGGCCTGATCGTCAGTGTGCAGAATGGGGTTCCGCAGGCTACCCACCTTCCATTTGTAGTAAGCCGGGAAGGGGAAACGGTCAAATTGACCTCGCATTTTGCGAAAGCCAATCCCCAATGGGAAAATATCGAAAACCAAACGGTGCTGGTGGTGTTTTCTGAACCCCATGCCTACATCTCGCCAAAGCACTATGATGCAACGCAGAGTGTCCCGACCTGGAATTACATCGCCGTACATGCCTACGGAAAAGCCCGCATTGTCTCGGAAGAAAAAGAGGTCTTTACCTTGTTGGAAGACCTGATAAAAAGCAATGAGGAAGATTATTTTGCGCAGTGGGCAACGCTACCCACTGATTACAAACTGAAAATGGCGAAAGGTATCGTGGCTTTTGAGCTAACGGTCAGTCATTTTTCAGCGACCAATAAACTGAGCCAGAATAAAAAGCCGGAAGAACGGCAGCGGATCATCACCTCACTGGAACAGGATAAGGACAGTACCGCCCGGGCACTTGCAGCATTTATGGCAGGAAATGAGGAGAAACTAAAGAGGAAATCATTATGAAGGATAAAATCAGGGTAGGAATTATGGGCTCCGCGGGTTATACCGGCGGAGAATTGCTGCGGATTCTGATCCACCATCCACAGGTGGATATCGTGTTTGCCAATAGTGCCTCAAATGCCGGCAACAAACTTTATGAGGTCCATAATGATCTATTCGGTGATACGGATTTGACGTTTTCATCAGATTTCCATTCGGATATTGATGTCTTATTTCTATGTGTGGGGCATGGGGATGCCCGGAAATTCCTGGAATCGCAAACCATCGACCCGGCCGTGAAAATCATCGATCTTTCGCAGGATTACAGGCTGAAGGCCCATACAGAATATCAGGGGCAGCATTTTGTTTACGGCCTGCCGGAATTGAATCGCGAAATCATTCGCACAGCCCGGTACATTGCCAACCCGGGTTGTTTCGCCACCAACCTCCAATTGGCTTTGCTGCCACTGGCCGCTGCCGGGCTGCTGCCGGAACAGATCCACGTCAATGCGACCACGGGTTCCACCGGAGCAGGTCAAAAACCGGGAGCGACCACCCATTTTTCATGGAGAAATAACAACTTATCGGCTTATAAAGCCTTCGGGCACCAGCATTTGCAGGAAGTTTCCGAATCCCTGGATCAATTGCAGCCAGGGTTTTTGCCCGAAGCTACAAAAAATGCCGCTCAGACAGGAGAAGGCACAGAAAATGTTGGTGCAAAATCCCTGATGGAGCGGGCTGCCGAACGGATCAACTTCGTGCCGCAACGGGGGGATTTTACCCGTGGCATTTTTGCCGCAGCCTATCTGGACTGTACCCTTTCTGAAGCACAGGCAGTAGAAATTTACGAAAAATTTTATGCCAGCCATCCATTCACGCATGTGAGCCGCAAAGATATTGACCTCAAGCAGGTCGTCAATACCAACAAAAGCATCCTGCAATTGCAGAAACACGGAGAAAAACTGCTGATCCTGAACGCCACCGACAATCTGGTGAAAGGTGCTTCGGGGCAGGCCGTGCAAAACATGAACTTATTGTTCGGTCTTGGTGAAACAGCAGGACTCCGGTTGAAAAGCGTCGGGTTTTAGGGATTGGTTTGCTGAAGGTGTCTTTGAGAAATTCACACTTCTATTACGGGTTTAAGTCTTGCTTTTTCGTACTTTAGCCGATAGATAATGGAAATCACCCTTTCATCGGAACATTTAGCCGGTTTGGCTTCCAAACTGGAAGGCCGGTTTTACTATGACCGGAGTCCAAAGCATCAGACAATCCTGCTTGCTTACGCCACCGATGCTTCCGTCTATCAGGAGCTTCCGGTTGCGGTGGCCATCCCGAAAACCAAACAGGATCTCCGGGAATTGATTGCATTTTCCTCCGTTTTTGGGGTGACCCTGATCCCCCGTGCGGCCGGGACCTCGCTGGCCGGGCAGGTGGTCGGAAGGGGTATTGTGGTGGATGTGTCCGAGCATTTCAACCAGATTCTGGAAGTGGATGTGGAAGAGCGGTGGGTCCGGGTACAGCCGGGAGTCATCCGTGATGACCTGAATGCCTATCTCCGGCCTTTCGGACTGATGTTCGGGCCTGAAACTTCGACGGCCAGCCGGGCCATGATCGGCGGTATGATCGGCAATAATTCGAGTGGGCTGCACTCCATTGTCTGGGGGGACACCCGCAGCCACCTGCTGGAAGCACGGCTACTGCTGGATGATGCTTCGGAAGTCGTTGTCAAAGCATTGGAAGCTGGCGAATTGCAGGAAAAATTACAGGCCGCTGGCCGGGAAGGGGAAATATACCGGCAAATGCTGGCCCTGCTGGAGGCTCCGGAAAATGCGGCAGCCATCCAAAAAGCTTATCCTAAAAAAAGCATTACCCGTCGAAATACCGGCTACGCACTGGATCTGCTGCTGGATAATTATGTTGGGGTTGAAACCAGTTCCGGCCAGGCAACTGATTCTGAACCGGCTATCGATCCTGATCAAAAATTTAACCTTTGTACCTTATTGGCCGGGTCGGAAGGCACCATCGGCATTGTGACCGAGGCAAAGCTCAACCTGATCCCCCTGCCACCCAAAGAGGTCGGGGTACTTTGTGTGCATTGTGAGTCCGTACTCGAATCCATGCATGCCAATATTACGGCCTTACAGCACCAGCCCGAATCGTCGGAACTGGTGGACAAATATATTCTGGATTTTACCAAAGGTCACCCTACCTACCAATACAACCGATTCTTTATTGAAGGCGATCCGGGAGCCCTGCTGATTGTAGAATTCAGGGCCGATCACCTGGAAGAAATCCATCAGAAAGCGAATGCACTAAAAGCGGATCTGCAGGCGCGGGGATTAGGCTACGCCTATCCGCTGATCACCGGACCGGAGACCGATCGGGTCTGGGACGTACGCAAAGCCGGACTGGGCCTGATCCGCAACCTGCCCGGAGATACCCAGCCGGTCAATCTGATCGAGGACTGTGCGGTATCCCCCGAAGACCTGCCTTCTTATGTCACTGAAGTGGGGCAGATCCTGCAAAAATATGGTCTGCAAGCCTCCTACTATGCCCATGCCGGGGCCGGCGAACTGCATATTGAGCCCCTGATCAACCTCAAAACCCCGGATGGAAAATATGCATTCCGGCAGGTATTGGCCGAAACGGCCCAATTGGTTAAAAAATACAATGGCTCCCTCAGCGGAGAGCATGGTGACGGCCGTCTGCGGGGCGAATTTATACCGGCGGTCCTGGGCGAAGAGGTCTATTCCCTACTCAAAAAAGTCAAGCAGATCTTTGATCCGAATAAGGTGTTCAACCGGGGGAAAATAGTGGATACGCCCCCGATGGATCACTTCCTGCGTTATGAAAAGGAAACCCATTCTCTGGATATCCCCACCATCTTTGATTTCAGCGGGCAGGAAAGCATTCTCCGTCTATCCGAAAAATGTTCAGGATCGGGCGATTGCCGCAAAACCCATATTACCGGAGGGACCATGTGCCCTTCCTATATGGCTACAAGGAAAGAAAAGGATACCACCCGTGCCAGGGCCAATATGCTCCGGCAATTCCTGACCAATTCGACCAAAAGCAATCGCTTTGACCACCAGGAGATCAAGGAAGTGATGGATCTCTGCCTGAGTTGCAAGGCCTGCAAGAGCGAATGTCCTTCCGGAGTGGATATCACCAAGATGAAAGCCGAGTTTCTGCAACATTACTACGATGCCAACGGAACGCCTTTCCGCGCCTGGGTCATTGCGAATTTCACCAAATCCCAGCAACTGGCCGCGCTGGTGCCGGGCCTGTATAATTTTGTGATCAATAACCGGTTGCTTTCCCGTTTGGTCAAGGGGGTGCTGGGCTTTGCTCCGGATCGTTCCCTGCCGGAAGTGGGTGGGACTACCCTCCGGAAATGGGTGCGGCGGCAAGAGGGGCGGCAGGTTCGGGCCAGCGAGCGTGTCAATAAACGGGCCGACGAGCGTAGCCATGAGCCGGCCAACGAACGTGCCAGCAGAAGCAACACGACGGCCTTGCCAACCGCATCGGCCAACGTGGTCCGCCGAAAAGTTTACCTCTTCTGTGACGAATTCACCGATTACAATGATGTAGAGATCGGGCAGACGGCTTATCGCCTGCTGACTGCCCTGGGATACGAAGTGGCGCTGGCCGACCATAGCGAAAGTGGCCGCACCTATCTTTCAAAAGGTCTGCTCCGCCGGGCCAAAGCCATTGCCAACCGGAATGTACGGACCCTGCGTTCAGTGATCACTGCGGATGCGCCCCTGATCGGGATCGAACCTTCCGCCATCCTCACCTTCCGTGATGAATACCCCGATCTGGTGGATGATGATCTGCTTGAAGATTCGAAGAAACTGGCGAAAAATGCCCTGTTGATCGATGAATTCCTGGCCTCGGAAATGGCTGCGGGCCGCATTGCGCAGCAACGGTTCAGTACGGCTCCGCGAAAAATAAAACTGCACGGACATTGTTATCAGAAAGCCTTTCACCTGATGGGTGCCACCGAGAAAATACTGTCTTTTCCCACCGGCTTTGAGGTGGAAACCATCCCTTCCGGATGTTGCGGAATGGCCGGATCATTCGGATACGAAAAGGAACATTACGAAGTGTCTATGAAAGTCAGCGAACTGGTACTGATGCCGGCCGTGCGGGAGACCCCGGCAGCGGAAATCATCGCCGCCCCGGGCACCAGTTGCCGCCACCAGATCAAGGACGGCGCTGCCCGCCGGGCCTACCACCCCGTGGAGATCCTGTGGGAGGCCCTGCTTGATAAAAAAGAAGTTTACAATTGAACAAGACAAGAATAGGATAAAATGGAAATCAATCTGAAAAAAGTAAACGATGCCGTCCACTTTGAGGGAGCAGGTGTCGTGCCGGATGTAAAAGTGCATATTGACGGTACCCCCGAGATCGGAGGCCAGGATCTGGGTGCCCGGCCTTTGGAATTGGTGCTGATGGCTCTGGGTTCCTGCGCTGCGCTCGATTTTGTAACCATCCTGACCAAACAACGGCAGAAAATCAGCGGACTGGATATCAAAGTGACCGGACAGCGGAGGGAGGAAACACCACGGATCTTTACTGCTATCCATATCCACTTTGCCTTGCAGGGGGAGATTGATCCACTTAAAGCTGAAAAAGCGGCCGAACTGGCCGTCAAAAAATATTGCTCCGTCCACGACATGCTGGCAGCAGGGGGGATAGCGATTACCTATGATTTTGAAATTGCCTGATCGTCGTCCGCAGTAGTCCGGCCGGAGGAAGCAATATCAGCATTTCAGCCACTACCATACCAATGCTTGAATCGTGTGCTCAATCGCTGACTGACCGGCAACCTAACACCAAATACTTCATCCAGTTCCAAAGAATGAGTTCTGGATGTCCCAGGCCACACCTTCCGGATAATTTGACGTCGGACAATCAAATTGCGATGGTTTCGGAAAAAATCATCCGGAGGCAATATTTTGAGTATTTGCTCAAAAGCCAATATGGGGGTGTGGGGGTTGGCTTCCAGATCATAAACCGTTAATTGAAAGGCATTCCGTTCAAAATACCCACATTCACTCAATGGCAGACGTGTAGTATATCTTCCATGTTGTATCAGTATAGAATCCACCGACTCCTGCTGAGCAGATTGCTGCAAGCGATACCTGAGTAACCAGAAAAACTCATACAGATTCATCAGAAACACAAATATTAGGGTGACAGGGAACAGCCCGTTCCAATAATTGACCGATTCAAATGGAACATCCAACACCCCAAAATAAAGGAAAGCAATACCGTAAGCCAATGTCAGGGGCAACACCATACCTGTAAATAATATCAGCATTCGATGCTTCGCACTATGCTGGAAACAAAAAATATGGATAGCCCATACCGAAACAATGATCAGTAGGATCAACAAGACATTGGGCAACAGAAGAGATCTGTACTCCGGCAAAAAAATCAGTTGTGACAAGGGCTCAGGTTCTCCTAGACTCAAAATAATATGAGCCGAAACGATGGCGATCATCCCCTTGAGCAAGGTATTCAGACGCCACTGATATTTCCAGTAAGCTGTCACAATATTAAGTTAGAATTGGCTTGACTGACGCTAAGTATTTCTGCAATAATAGAAATATTTTTTAACTAAATAAAAAATAGTTTACAAAATTCAAGGCACAAACACCAACAAAGAATTGAAGACTCTCTCCGCATAAAATAATGTATCGGTCGTAGCAATTTTTGTATCGGTCATGGGCAAGCCTGTATCGCTCAAAGCCAAAAATGTATCGCTCGTCCAGATTCAGCACAAAAATTTTGGCTCCACAAACCATTTGCCCTTATGTTTACCGGCAATGAGAACCAATTATTATTTACTAATCTTCAACTAAAAACGAAAAAATGATGTCAAAATTTCCTTTCACACCACAGGGCGTACAAGACATGCAGGCAGCACTATATGTCTTACCCGATGACCAATTGCATGCCGTGGCACTCAGTGTCCGGGCAGACTTTGTAGCCTGGCTGCTGGACACCTTTGAGTTTAGCGCCTCACAGCTTGATTTTATTTCTTCCCTGAATTCTTTCTTCCTGATCTCGACTGGAGACAGCACCGCGGTAGCCATATACAACCGGCTGCCGATCACACTGACCCTGCTGTCTGGCGCAAAGAAAAGTCAGGGCACTACCGGCAAACTGGTCCGCAAAAAGAACAATACCCAGGAAAGCGGGGACGGAGACGGTGAATACGAAGGCGAGGGCGATCTGGAATTTGAGATCGAGGATCCGGAATAGAAATAATGATCCGGCCATGAAACTGAGACAACTTGTACTAACTCTCTGCACACTGCTGCTGCTGGCTCTCTGGATCCCGGTGGCACTGGACAAGCTCTGGGATCTGCCCGGATTCCACCGGACCCTGCTCCGGCAGCCTTTCCCGGGCTGGTGGGCAGGGGTGCTGTACTGGTTGCTGCCTCTGCTGGAGTTGCTGTGTGCGCTGTTACTTGTGACCGGAGCGACAAGAAAAGTCCAAACGGGCAAGCTGAAAACCGCACAAATACGGAATGTGGGTTTTGCCTTGTCCTCCGTGCTCATGTTGGGGTTCACTTTGTTTATCCTGTTTGGGGTACTGGGCTGGTACGAAAAGCGGCCGTGTGGCTGCGGATCGGTGATCTCCGGCCTGAGCTGGGAGCAGCATCTCTGGTTCAACCTGGTGTTTTTATTGATCAGTGTGGTGGGATGGTGGCTTTCCTTTCGGCATCCCCGCCGGTTTGCCCCCTTCCCGGGCAGGCCGGAGATCTAAAGAACCGGATCCCCCAGTACGCCCTGGACAGTATGGGTGCGGTATCCCGGTCGGATGCCGGGGAGCACACACGACCGGCAGCCCGTTGTCAAAAGAGGCTGCAACGAACAACAATAAAAAATGGCCCGGCGCAAGCGCACCGGACCAAACAAACACATGAAATTTAAAATCAAAAAAAATGAAAAATTTAATTCAAAAATACTTCATGGCCATAGTGGCCGTGATGATGGTGGTCGGGTTTTCGGCTTTCAAGGTGGCAGATACCTTGAACGATGATCCCGAAAGTGGTTGGTATTCGATTTCCGTACCTGCAAACAGTGCGCCAATAGTTTATAACGACGTGGCAGAACAGACTATCGAGTTTCTCTTAAATGAAGGTCCAAGCGACGGATGCGACCCAGAAAACGAAATCACGGAACCTTGTGCCGTTTATTTGGATTTTTCAATGTATGACGGACCGAGCCTTACGCCTACAACCAAGGTATCAGATGTCCTGTCCGATCATGCTAAAATAGATGAACTGGCAGCGGGTAATGATGATGGATACGCACGGAAAGACGAATAGTATCGAAGATTGATTGAGCTCTGTTCACAAATCTGTCTCTTAGCGTTGTAAAAATCAACCCTAAGAGACAGATTAATTACTGTATGTTCTCACCGCTCATTTTGTGGCATATTTGTCAAATCCACAACTATACTCGGGATTGGCCAAACATATCGCAGGCTATTGGGTTCTAGAACATATACTTTGTCTCCTAGGCTGCGTTGTATTGCTGTTGCAAGTTTAGCATCCTTGTTTAATCTCCGGAGATCCTCCCAACGTACACCTCGAAATACCAGCTCCTTTCTCCGCTCTTTGACAATCCAATCTAGTATCTCGTTCTTTTCGGTACTTTCCAAAGGGATAAATTGTCCCTTCGTATAGCGATGCCTCAATAATCGGTTCAACGCTTCCAAAGCTTCCTGCAGTCTATCCATACGGGTGAGACATTCGGCCCTGATCAACAATAACTCCGAAGTAGTCAATCCTGTGAAGTAGGCGACCGAACCCGTAAAGCTACCCCGAAAAGCGATACTACCATTCGGACGCGTATTGAAGAATATGAAACGCCGAAGATCCGTTTGTTCATATAGACTCAACAAGTCTCCGCTAACATTCATGGTGGCCTGGGTCAATAATGGTATCGCACCAAAGTAACAATGAAAAATTACTTCTGGATTGCTCTGTCCCCTGTCGTTGGCAAAACTATACTGTCCACTGACAATTATATCGTTATAGTCAAGCAGCAGATCATATTCATCGAGAGCCATATCAGAAGATAAGAGTGCGTCTTCATACATCCCCATCATCAGGTACACCTTTGATTTCAACGCAAGTGCGGCCAGTTTTGTTGGCCTCACTTTGACAGAAACATTTGATGGCAATAAAGATAGGGCCTCGTCCAGGTCATTTATGATCTGATTGTAAACCTCTTCTACTGTGGCCCTATGAGATGTAAGCGTAATATCTGCCTCCAGCCGTAATGGTATCCCCAAGTCTCTTTCGGCCGTCTTTGAATCGAACGGCAAACAAAACAACTGGGCCAGTTGGTAATAATTGAATGCCCGGAAAAACAATGCCCCTCCACGGGCATGATCCCAGGCAACTGGATCAGTATTTCGATCTATACTCTTCAATCCATCCAGCACCAAGTTGGAAATAAGAATCCGTTCATAACCATCGTTCCAGTCCGGCACCTGTTCTCCCTGATAGACATCTTCCGACCATATATAGGCATTCCTGTACATAATAGAAATACTACTCTGCCAATCAGGATGCTTCAGGTCCAACTCATCTGACCCAATTACCCCCAGACGATGTGAACTTCCCTGATTCATTAGAGAGGTACTATTGTCGAGCAATGCTTGATAGTCCGCTATCTTCTTGGGTATGGCAAGACTCACATCAGATTTGACTTCAAGAAATGATTTTCCACATCCCATAAAAAACAGGATCATGGACAAACTAAATAACTTCATTTTTATTCGTTTCATACTTCACTTTTTAGAATTGTAGATTCATACTGATCGTAAATGTCCTTGGAAGCGGATATTCCGAATTGGGAAAATCCGGGTCCAGTCCAGATGGGCCGGCCTGCCACAACACCCCAAGATTACGGGCATTCAACCCTAAAGTTATTTTGCGGATACCAGCTTTTGAGGATACGGAAGTAGGCAGACCATAAGACAGATTCACTTCCTGCAAACGGATGTGATCACCGGATTCGACCAAGGCATCAAAGTATCTGTACATACTGGCCATCATGCCAGTATCATTATTCTCATCACTTGGATGCATATACGCAGGAACAATGGTATAGCGCTCGTCACCCGGTTTTTCCCAGCGCTTCTGGTAGTCCAGGTGATAATTGTTCCGGTATTCACCAAGAGGTGCCATCGAAGCCCTGCGAAAGACATGGCCCAACTTCCATCCTACCAAAAAACCCATCTCAAGTCCTTTCCATGATACTCTGCTTTGAAAGGAGCCATAGTTACGCGGGATTTTCACCCCTGATACCGTCATGTTTGCATGGTCAAGATATTCAATAAAATATTTGCGGTACTCAGACGATGCCTGCCCATTCATCATGATTACTGGAAACCCATCCAGCGGGGATAGTCCATTCCAGGGAACCGAATAGAGGATATCTTTTGAGTCTCCTACTCTGTAAGGCGGGGTCCCGACCAGGTAGTAAGTACCATTGCCTGGGAAGTCCTGCGTGTAAAAATGGGTCACCTTGTTGTCCACCCAGGAGCTGAACAGTGTGGCGTACCACTGGAAAGGGCCGGAGAAAGGTTTGAAAGTCAGCTCCGCATCCCAACCGTAGCTATCGATACTGGCGTAGTTTATCTTGTAACTACCACTGATACCAGTAGTTGGGTCCATTAAAGCGTCTCCGATCAGATCCATTCCTTTTTTAAAATAACGCTCTACCGAACCAGCAAACATTTGGTTTCTAGACTGC